>NZ_CP009312.1:1240367-1860551 GCF_001293125.1 Lawsonella clevelandensis | reverse complement strand
GTCCCTAAATCGCCGTCAGATTAAGGCCTCTCTACCGCAGAATCCGCTTGTCCTCCTGCCACTGTGCCTTCTCTTCTGGAGTCAACACCGGAACCTTCTTGAACAGCAGATATCCACGATAGACATAAAGAATTCCTGTCCAAATGTAGAGGGCAAATGCCCAAATGAAAATGGCCCAAGCAAGAGGCATCACCCAGTCGTTCCACGATACTGGCAAATATGCCAACAACAACATGGGGAACGCCACCATCAGACTAGCGGTGGCAAGTTTGCCAAGGTAAATGACCGACATGCGAAGCCCACGGCGTTCATACACAAAGATCATTCCAGCTAGAAATGCATCACGGCAGACGATGATGATGACCATCCACCACGGAATAAAGCCGACGATCGCCATGGAGATAGGAACAGCAACCGTCATCAGCCGGTCTGCCGCGGGGTCCAGATACGTACCGATCTTGGATTCTACATGCCAGAAACGGGCGATCTTCCCATCTGCCCAATCACTCACACCGACGATGATAAGGACCACAAAAGCCATGATGTAATCGTGCTTCCCCACCAGCAACCAAACAAAGACTGGTACCAAAAAAAGACGAATCAGGCTAATAAGGTTGGGGACCGTAAAGACACGAAGAGATGCGGGGTCAACGGACTCTTCTTCAGGAAGAGGTGGAGGCGGGGGAACGTCGCGTTTAATGTCCGGTGGTACTGCCAGTGCCTTATGACCGTCAACAACTGGTTCGAGATCGACAGCATCGCGCAGAATCTCATGAACGCGCTCACTATCTAGTTCAAGTTTTCGATCTCGTTTACGAGCAGCTGCCACGGCGGCCACCTTCTTTATATCTATCGTGAGAAGTTCTTGTCGAATGGGCGGTACACAACGCCATGGGATACGCCATGTACCGCCCATCGTGAAGACAGAGGGTTACTTCTATTATCTAGATAACACCCATATCAATCATGGAATCGGCAACCTTAATAAAGCCGGCGATATTCGCGCCGATCATGTAGTTGTCCGGGAAACCATACTTTTCAGCGGTTTCGATCGAGGTGTCGTGAATATCCACCATGATCTTGTGGAGGCGCTGATCCGCCTGGTCGAAGGACCAGTGACTACGAGCGGCGTTTTGTTCCATTTCCAGGCCGGAGGTAGCGACACCGCCAGCGTTGGAAGCCTTACCGGGGGCAAACCGAACCCCCGCCGCATTGAAGACGTCGATGGCCTCCGGAGAGCAGGGCATGTTGGCACCTTCGGCAACAAACTTGGTGCCGTTCTTCACGAGCTTGGCAGCTGCGTCGCCATCGAGTTCGTTTTGCGTAGCGCACGGCAGGGCGACGTCACATTCAACGTCCCAGATGGAGCCGTCGGAGACGAAGGTCGCACTGGGGCGCTTGTCCGCGTAATCCTTGATACGGCCGCGTTCGACTTCCTTGACCTGCTTCAGCAGATCAAGATCGAGGCCATCAGGATCGTACACGTAACCTGAGGAGTCGGACGCAGTGATAACGTCTGCACCGAGTTCCTGGAGCTTCTCAATGGCGTAGATGGCGACGTTTCCCGCACCGGACACAATGACCTTCTTGCCATCCATGTTGGTGCCAGCGTCCTTCAGCATTTCGGCTGCGAAGTACACCAAGCCATAGCCGGTTGCTTCGGTACGAACCAGCGAGCCGCCCCAGTTAATACCTTTGCCGGTGAGAACACCCGCATCAAAGCTGTTGCGAATACGCTTGTACTGACCGTACATGTAGCCAATTTCGCGACCGCCAACACCGATATCGCCAGCTGGAACGTCGACGTTTTCACCGATGTGACGCTGCAGCTCGGTCATGAAGGACTGGCAGAACCGCATAATTTCGTCGTCGGACTTGCCCTTCGGGTCAAAGTTGGAGCCGCCTTTGCCGCCACCCATAGAAAGGCCAGTGAGGGAGTTCTTGAAGATCTGTTCAAAGCCCAGGAACTTGATGATGCCGAGGTTGACGGAGGGGTGGAAGCGGAGACCACCTTTGTAGGGGCCGAGTGCGCTGGAGAATTCGACACGATAGCCACGGTTGACGTGGTATTCGCCCTTGTCGTCCATCCACGGAACACGGAAGATGATCTGGCGTTCCGGTTCAATAATGCGTTCCAGGAGTGCCCGGTCCGTGTATTCAGGATGTTCTTTGATGACCGGTTCAAGCGATTCGAGAACTTCCTTCGCAGCCTGGTGGAATTCACTTTCGCCCGGGTTGTTAGCAACCAGGGTCGAGTAGACTTCCTGCAGCCGAGTACTTGGCATGGGGGTGCCTTTCGTGTTGTGTGTTGTGTGATGAGTCCCGCGGGCTCATCGGCTTGTGTTAGCGGAATACTCCGCCCAAGCTAGAGAATCCAGTATCTCCGTCTTGTGCGAGCGGATTGCTGTGCACCATGTACGTCCAGGTTGTGGACGGACGTGCCATGCCAGCAAGCTCGAGGTCGGGGAGGCCGGTTGACAGATCTAGCTTATTGAATGCTTCCTCGGCGCGAATTTCAGCACGCTCAATGAAGTTTTCAAAGGCCTCGATGGCGATACGGTGGTATTCATCCAGCGGGTTCTGGCGTCCTAGTGCGCGCAGGTGGATACTCTCCCGCACGTCATCTAAGTAGGCCAGGTGGTCAGCCCACCCACGGTCAAGGTGGAAGAGCATGATATTACGCGCAAGTTGATCTGCGTCTTCTACAGAGAACTTGGCCGTTACCTCGCTCCACTTGTCAGAGCAATGCGAGGCAATGTATTCGGACGCCACATTTGTGGCGAGGATACGGTCACGCTGTTCGGAGACAATGGCTCGCTGGTCTGCCACCAAACGGGAGTACCGCCAGGTATAGGCGTGGATATCCAGCATCTGCCCCTCAGTGACACGTTGTGCGTGGTTAACGAGCCGTAGTGCCTTTGGAGTAGTGAAAAGACCAGCGCGGTCTGTCGCTCCCGGCCATTTTGCATCGGGGGCGCCAGTGGCGACCAGTTCATCCTCCATGGAGGCAAAGAAGACGCTCATACCAGGGTCCCCTTGTCGACCAGAGCGACCACGCAGCTGGTTGTCGAGTCGCTCAGTACGGTAACGGGAAGTACCGATGACGCAAAGACCTCCCACGTCCACCACCTTGGGTCGGTCCGCTTCGTCCGAGCCGCCCAGGCGGATGTCGGTTCCACGCCCAGCCATCTGCGTCGACACGGTGATAGCTCCGTATGCTCCGGCTTCGGCAATTACCGAAGCTTCCGCAGCGTCATTCTTAGCGTTCAACACATTGCAAGTGAGCCCTTCTGCAGCCAGTTCAGCTGCGAGGGCTTCAGATTCTGCCACGTTTTGGGTTCCCACCAGAATGGGTTGCCCTTTCTCGTGCACGCTCTTGATGAAAACAATAATGGCGGCCTGTTTGTTCGCAGCGGTGTCGTAGACACGATCTTTTTCGTCGACACGGATACACGGCGTGTTCGGTTCGATAGGCGATACTGCAAGGTCATAGAAGCGGCGGAACTGTTCGCCCGCGGCGATAGCCGTACCGGTCATACCGCATACTGTCGAGTAGCGCCCGATGAGCGCCTGTACGGTGATAGTGTCAAGGACTTCACCAGCTTCGGAAATCGGCAAACCTTCCTTCGCTTCCACGGCTGCTTGTAGACCGTCGGGCCAACGCTGTAATTCAGCGACGCGGCCTCGCGAAGCATCGATAAGTTTCACCTCGTCACCGCGGACAATGTAGTGCACATCGCGTTGCAGCAGTACGTGAGCATGCAGAGCGACGTTCACCTGGACCAGAGTGGTGCTGACGTGCTCATCATCGTAAAGGTTGATACCGCCGAGCTGTTTCTCGATAAAACGCGATCCCTCATCGGTGAGGTAGATGTTGCGCTTTTCTGCATCCGTCTCGTAGTGGCGATGCAGCTGGAGTTGTTTCACGATGTCAACGACATCTTCGGAGGGAATCTCCCCAGCTGTGGAGCCTGCCAGAACTAGCGGCACAAGGGCTTCGTCGACCAGCACGGAGTCGGCTTCGTCAACGATTGCAACATCTGCACGAGGCGCCAAGAGTTGCCCCTCGTGGGTAACGAGTTGGTCGCGCAGTACGTCGAATCCAATTTCGTTGACGGGTGCGTAGGTGATGTCACAGGCGTAGGCGGCTTCCCGCTCAGCGCGAGTCGAGGATTCGTTGATCCAACCAGAATGCAAGCCCAGAATATGAAAAAGCGGCTCCATCCAATTGGAGTCGCGGCGGGCTAGATAATCGTTGACAGAGATAACGTGGACGGCGTGACCACCCAGGGCGTAGCCCACGGCGGCGATGGCACCCGAAAGAGTTTTACCCTCGCCAGTGGCCATCTCGATGACGTCGCCTTCGAGCAATCGCAGCGCGCCTTCCAACTGGACGTCAAACGGTCGAAGCCCCAAGCTTCGATCAGCCGCTTCCCTTACCAACGCGAAGAATTTCGAGTATTCCGGCGCTTCGTCTGAGAGCAAGTCAAGCTCGTGTGCTGCGTCAGCGAAGTCCTCGTCGGCAAGCGAGGCTGCCCATTCATCGAAGTCCCGAGAAAGAGAGACTGCGGATTCAGCCTCGGCTTGGTTCTTTGAGGTCGAAGCTCCTAAGAGTTTCCAGAACTTTCCGAAGCCTTTCACGGGCACTCCTCTTCTGTCGATCTACTGGCCCCGTGTGTCGCTCCCGCTGGGTGCTGAGCGTCTCCCGCGTTGCCAGGGTACGGATCTAGTTTAGCGATATGGAAGAGAAAACGACATTTCTAAGAATGATTTGAGGGATTCTTTTGGCGGCATTGATGTGCTCGACAGATAAGAACCAGATGAAATGATGCTGAGGCTGCTCCGCTATCTGCGTGATGACGCCTCAGGACCTTTTTCAGTAGTCGAACACCACCAGAATTTTCCCAAATATTCAGAACACCGGCCCACTTCCGCGGACCGGTGTTCTCATTGTCGGGCTAGCGGGATTTGAACCCACGACCCCTTGACCCCCAGTCAAGTGCGCTACCAAACTGCGCCATAGCCCGTCCGCTGTCTGCAACAGCTCCTATACCTTATAACGACAAGCAGTAATTTTCCCAATCGCCTGCAAGACAGTTATTTCCATATGAACATTTGGAGTTGTCACAAAGGATATGCAGTGGCTGCGCTCCCCTATTTCCGGCGTTTTTCACGAACCCGTACACTGATACGGATAGGCGAACCAGTGAAACCAAAACTCTCCCGCAGTTTCCGCTCCAGGAAACGACGGTAGCCAGCTTCCAGGAAACGCGTGGTGAACAGAGCGAAAGTGGGGGGGCGTGTGGCAGCCTGTGTGGCGAAGAGGACTCGGGGTAGGCGTCCGCCACGCATCGGCGGCGGAGTCGCAGCAACGACCTCGTTCAGCCACTGGTTCAGCTGGCTTGTCGAAATGCGCTTGTCCCAACTCTCCAGTGCCTCATCAATAGCTGGCACCAGTTTCTGCAATGCGCGTCCCGTGGTGGCAGAGATATTCACGCGTTTGGCCCAGCTCAACTGTTTGAGGTCACGCTCAATCTCCCGTTCCAACTCGTAGCGGCGATCCTCATCCACAAGGTCCCACTTGTTGTAGGCCAGAATGACGGCACGCCCGGCATCGAGCACCATATTAACCACTCTCTGGTCTTGCTCAGTGATGGGCTGGGACGCGTCAATGAGCATAATGACGACTTCTGCGGCTTCAATGGCAGCCGTTGTTCGCAATGAAGCGTAATACTCATGCCCTTGTGCCTGTCCTACTCGCTTCCTCAGACCAGCCGTATCAACGAAGTGCCACAAGCGACCATCTAATTCCACGATCGAGTCCACCGGGTCTACGGTCGTGCCAGAGGCATCATCGACAACCGAACGACTATCGCCAGAGAGCTTATTAAGAAGCGAGCTTTTACCAACATTCGGTTTGCCGACAAGGGCAACGCGTCGCACTCCGGACAGGGAGGTTTCTCCCCGGCGTGGATGCTCCGGGAGAAGTTCGACAATCTCATCGAGAAGGTCGGCAGCGCCGCGACCATGCAAGCTGGAGATGGGGTGTGGTTCACCAAGACCAAGTGCCCAGAATTCAGCAGCGTCACCGTCAGCATTGGGCGAGTCGGATTTGTTGGCAGCAACCAAAACGGGGATGTCAGATCGTAAGAGACTCCGCGCCACGATTTCATCGGTGATGGTGACACCAACTGTCGCATCGACGACGAGCACGATAACATCTGCCGTCTTCATTGCACGTTCTGCTTGGTTCGCGATCTCTTTGTGCATACCTTTGGCGTCGGGTTCCCAACCACCGGTGTCGGTCACCATAAAGCGACGTCCATTCCAGAGCGCTTCGTAGGAGTTGCGGTCGCGTGTGACTCCCGGGAAGTCTTCGACGATAGCTTCCCGCCGGCCAATGAAACGATTAACGAGTGTCGACTTTCCCACATTCGGCCGACCGACGACCGCGACGACAGGGAGCAGTTCCTCGTCATAACCGCGGTGTTCTTCCTCCTCAGCCAGGTACTTTGCAGCGAGGCGTTCCCAGGCTTCTTCATTGGACTCATCATACTCATCGAGGTCAGCATCGTAATGCTGCGCTGATAGAGCGTCATTACTGTTGTCCCATGCCGCATCGCCAGTCTCATTCAGATCCTCGGTGGGCTCCACCGTCGTTGCCTCCTGTGTGTCACGTGCAGTGTGCGGTTGTGTGAACTGTATCTCGCGGGCAAGCTGGGTGATGATCGCCACCGTCTGCGGAAATTCATTCCCTGTGGAGTCAACGACAATCGCGTCCTCGGCTTTGCGCAAAGGTGAGACTGCACGGGTCGAGTCTGCTTTGTCACGGGCAATTACGGAAGCGAGAACATCGTCGAAGTGTGCCTCGCGTCCTTCGGCACGGTCCTGCACTACGCGACGACGCGCGCGTTCCTCCGGAGAAGCGGTGAGGAAGATCTTCAGTGGCGCATCGGGCAACACGACTGTTCCGATGTCCCGACCGTCGACGATCGCACCATTGCCGGTGCGAGCGAGCTCACGCTGCAGCTCGACGAGTCTTTCACGGACTTCTGGGATAGCGGAGACGGCGGACACCTGTGCCGTTACCTCACCTTCCCGAATCTCCGCCGTAACGTCCTCCTCATTGAGGTAGAAACGTGTTGCTTCAGGGTCTGCTGACACCGAAATATCGATGGAGTCGAGAAGATCGATAATCGCCGGGGATTGGTCTGGGGTGAGACCAGCCCGGAGAGCTGCAAGAGTGATGATGCGATACATAGCACCCGTATCGAGGTAGGCCATTCCCAACTCGCGGGCAACTGCACGGCACACTGTGGATTTGCCAGCACCACTGGGGCCATCAACAGCAATGTAGAGAGTCATAGGTGAACCGCCTCATAGAGTGATGCGACTTCTTTACTGGAGAGTTTGCGAAGGGAACCTGAGCGTTGATTCCCCAGGGTTACTCCGCCCAACCGGGTCCGTACAAGCTCGATAACGGGGAATCCGATTTCGGCGAGCATGCGACGTACGATCCGGTTACGTCCTTCATGAACGACAACGCGGAGCAACGTCTTCCCATCGAGGGTGTCCATGATCTGTAGCTCATCGGCAGCAATAGGGCCGTCGTCGAGGACGATCCCCTGTCGCAGTTTGCGGGCATCGCGTTGTCCCATGACTCCTCGTACTGTAGCGAGATAGGTTTTGGGTACCTCATAGGAGGGATGCATCAGCCTGTGCGCCAGTTCTCCGTCGTTCATCAGAAGGAGCAGGCCTTCCGTGTCTTGATCCAGCCTTCCCACGTGGAAGAGCCGCTGGCCAGCGTGGACGCGTTCAGCGACGATGTCTCCGACGCACGGGCGTCCCTGGTCATCGGCCATGGTGGAGAGGTAGCCGCGTGGCTTGTTCAACACTAGATAAACGTGTTCTTCGCGGGCGATGACACGTTCTCCGTCAACGTGGACAATCGCATTTGCGGGGTTGACTTTGACCCCTTGCTGTCGCACAACCTCACCATTCACCTGTACGCGACCGGCGGCAATGAGCTCTTCTGAGACGCGGCGGGAGGCTACCCCAGCCTGCGCCAGGTACTTCTGTAGGCGAATCTCCTGGGGGCAACGCGGTGACGGGTCCTGTACGTTGACTGGGTTGTCTGGCGTCACCATCTGGTGGCGGCTTGGTCGGGCAGAAGATGTACGGGGCAACGGGTTCTTGTTACCTCGTTGCGGAGTAACGATTCCGGTCGAACGAGTTTTTCTGGATGCGGAGGTGCGCTTCTGCTGTGCAGAACGAGAAAAGTGGGCGGGTTGAGAAGAATTTTTAACGGCACGGCCAGAGGTTTCCTGGCGATTCTTCCTTGCCGGTGTGCCATCACGGCGAGCGGGTCGGTTCACAATGTTCTCTTTTCTCAATGATCCAATCAAGCCTCGGTCCTTGTCGACGCGACGCTAGTGTCTTTCCCATTTTGTCATAGAACCGGCCGCGGACTCGAATTATGCGAGGTGTACTAGGGGTGTGACGTCACTGGGCAGTAGTATCCGCGTCTTCCTGCCCCGGTTCAGCGCTCTTTGTCGGATCGCCTGCGGCAGCAGGTTCACTATCGGATGAGGTGGTTTTAACCCGGCGAGCTTCAACAGTCTGCCGTACTTCGTCGTCAATCTCATCAATGCGTTCTACCGCCGGCAGCAGTGGAGCCAGGTCCGGGAGAGCGGTAAGAGTGGTTAGCCCAAGCTCTTCGAGGAAGAGCGAGGTGGTACAGAAGAGCATGCCGCCGGTTTCGGGATCCCGCCCATTGTCGACGATGAGTCCACGCGCTTGTAGCGTACGCATAACTCCATCAACATTAACCCCACGTACTGCTGACACCTGTGAGCGGGTGACAGGCTGCCGATAGGCGACCACTGCGAGGGTTTCCAGTGCTTGTCGTGAGAGCGTGCCACGCGCTCCTTCGAGAAGAACTTTTTCAACGTAGGGTGCGTAGTCAGCGCGGGTGTAGAGCCGCCATCCTTCCGGCATTTCCCGCAGATCGATACCGCTCTGGGCAGCAGTAAGTTCGTCCGCCCATTGATGGAGGATTTGTGTGACGGTGTCTGCGTCACTGTCCACCACGTCGGCCAGATCGTCGGCGCTGATGGGGCTATCAACAACAAGCACAACCGCCTCGATAGCACCTCGCAAACTAGTGTGTAACGCATCGCTAGCGTGGTCATAGTTATCCATGGTCGTCACTGCTTCTCTCCTACTCCCCCATCACCTTCTTGAGGGAATCTTCATCAAAGGGTTTCCCCGTCCACTCGACGTAAAGATCTCCGAGTGGCTCCTCCTGCTCAAAATCGACCGCCTTGAGCCGGTAGAGCTCGAGCAGACTGAGAAAACGCCCCACGACTGTCATGCTTTGCGAACAGTCCGCCACCAGCTGGCGGAACTCCATGCGGTCTCCCAGTTGGAGTTGGGAGAGGGCACGCAGAACGAGACGCGCTTCATGTTCCACAGAGACAACAGGAATGTGCACGTGTGTGGTACTAACGCTGGGCACAGGTTTGGGGCGGAAAGCAACGGCTGCCAGTTGGGAGAACGCTGTAGCGTTCATACCCAATGAAACGGGTGGGAGGAGATGAAGAAAGCGTTCTTCGGGAGCGACTGAGCGGGCATAGCGATGCGGGGCATCCTGCTGCCAGCGGGCGAAGAGTTGGGCGACTTCTTTGAAGGCTTTGTATTGGAAGAGGCGGGCGAAAAGCAGATCGCGGGCTTCCAACAGTTCCAGATCGGCAGGGTCGACCATGTCGCCTTGCGGGAGCAATCGTGCAGTTTTGAGGTCGAGAAGGGTCGCTGCTACGACCAGGAATTCGGTGACAGCATCAAGGCCTTTTTCTTCGCTGAGGCTGCGGGTATACGCGATGAACTCATCTGTTACTTTGTGCAGCGCCACCTCGGTGATGTCGAGTTTGCGATCTTGAATCAGCTGGAGGAGCAGATCAAACGGACCTTCGAAGTTCCTGAGGTGAAGCCGGAAACCATCGTCGCTCACCGCTTAGCGCTCAATTCGTTCAATAACTTCCGCTGCAAGCTGTCGGTATTGCTGTGCACCGGGTGAGGAGGAAGCCCATGTAATGATAGGTTCACCAGCCACCGAGGTTTCAGGGAACCGGACTGTACGCGTGATGACAGTTTCGAACACGGTATCGCCAAAGGCTTCCATGAGACGCGCCATTACGTCCCGCGCATGCAGAGTACGACCATCATAGAGGGTGACGAGGATGCCGGTAAGGGACAGTCGTGGATTGAGGCGAGAGCGGACTTTATCCATAGTGTCGGTAAGAAGGGCAAGACCACGCATGGAGAAAAACTCGCACTCCATCGGGATGATGACTCCGTCGGAGCACGCTAGGGCATTAACGGTAAGGAGACCGAGGGACGGCTGGCAGTCCACCAAAATGTAGTCATAGCGATCCATCACCGGATAAATAGCCCGGTAAAGGGACTGTTCCCGCCCCACTTCTGAGACAAGCTGAATCTCAGCGGCAGAAAGATCAATATTAGCGGGGATGACATCAAGGTTTTCGGTGCGGGTACGTACAATAACCTCATCGACGCTCACGGAGTTGTCCACCAGTAAGTTGTAGACCGTTGTGTCCAGGTCATAACTTTGGATTCCCAAGCCTGCCGAGAGCGCGCCTTGTGGATCGAGATCGACAAGCAATACACGGCGTCCGGCCTCGGCGAGCGATGCTCCCAGGTTAATGGAGGACGTGGTTTTGCCGACTCCCCCTTTTTGGTTGCACATGGAGAGCACAACGGCAGGGCCATGCTTTGTCTTTGGCTGCGGGGTGGGGATTGTGCGAAGTGGTCGCCCAGTGGGGCCGATTTTTTCGGACCCGCTCGTCGCGCCGTCGTCGGCACTGCCCTTCTCAGGCTCCTGCGACCGAACTGCCATGGTGGAGTTCTCCTTTCCCTTTTCCCTACCAGCCTACCGTGCTCGGGGATGAGCCTCTGCCCAAACCTCTCGTAAAGATTCCGCTGTCACCATCGTATAGAGCTGTGTGGTAGTTACCGAAGAGTGCCCTAACAATTCCTGGACCACACGCACATCTGCACCGCCTTCGAGCATGTGAGTGGCGAAGGAGTGGCGTAAGGTGTGCGGCGAAACATCGTCAGTGATCTGCGCTCGTTTCGCTGCTTCCTGGATAATCTGCCAGGCACTTTGTCGGCTCAGCCGGCCGCCCCGCAGATTCAAGAACACGGCGTGGGTTTTCCCGCGAGACAGAGTAGGACGAGAGCGCACCACATATTCCTGGTAGGAACGCAGGGCAGGTCCGCCTACCGGCACAATGCGTTCTTTATCGCCCTTTCCGTGGAGCAGCACGGCGGCGTTCTCGACATCCAGATCACCAATATCGAGTCCCGTGATCTCGGAGATGCGAGCTCCAGTGGTATAGAGCAGCTCCAGCAGTGCGCGGTCGCGTAGCGCTCGCACCGGATCCGGGGAGAATCCATCTCCTGCACCTTCTAGGAGTCGGAGAATTGTGTCAACGGGCAGTGCTTTTGGGAGACGCTGCGGGGGTTTGGGGGGTGCCACCATGGCTGCCGGGTTGGTAACGGTAAATTCTTCTCGCAACGCAAACTTATGGAGACCTCGAATAGACACCATAATGCGCGCAGCCGAGCTGGTCGCTAGGGGTGCACACCCTAGCCGGTTATCTCCAGTGATGAGAGAATCACGGAACTCTTCAACATGGCTTTGCGTGACGTCTGCAAGGTTGGTGATCGGATAGAGCGCGAGAAACGCAGCATAGCGGTCAATATCACGCCGATAGGCTTGTAGCGTGTTGTGGGAGGCAGCTCGTTCGACGGTAAGAAAATCGAAGTATGCCTCTACCTGGCTGGCGAGGTCTACCATGAGTGCTTCCTTCCATCAGTGTCCGTGCTAGCTATCGCGGCGTTGTGCGAAACGCCATGCCCGCGAATCCCACTCCGCATCGGCAGGCCGCAGGATCTCCTCTCCACCCGCCGCGAGGCACTGGGACACTCCGAGAATGCCCGCCACTGCAATGCTGTTGATGATGTCGCCAGAGAAGACGCGCTGCACAGCCTGCTGCAACGGTACCCACTGAAGCTCCATATCAGCTTCTTCTTGTTCTGGTGTTGGCCGCTCCACCTGGTAGAGGCCACGCGCGAGGAAGATACGAACGGACTCATCCGCGAACCCAGGTGACGTGATGGTGTCGGCAATGACCCACCAGTGGTGAGCGGCGTACGCGGTCTCTTCCTGGAGTTCGCGCTGTGCCGCCGTAAGTGGGCTTTCTCCGGGAATGTCGAGGATGCCGGCGGGAAGTTCCCAGAGACGGCGCGCTACCGGATGCCGGTATTGGCGTTCCAGGAGGATCTCCCTTTTGTCGTTGAGGGCTACTATTGCGACCGCCCCGAAATGCTCCACCACTTCTCGCGCCGCTCTACCACCACCCGGCATGCGTACGTGATCTTTCCGAAGCGCCAGTATTGCACCCTGGTAGAGGGTTTCTGAGTCAATGACTGTGAAGTCATGCGATCCAGGTGCAGTAGCCATGGTGGCCTCCTTGCGGGGCTGTCCTGCCGTCAGCGTAAACGAGTCACTCCGCTACATCTGGGGCGATGTCAGTGGTGTCGCCTTCCGGAGAAGCAAGGGTATCGTTTGTGGTAACGCCGTCTTTGTCCTGATGATAGCGCAACGCTTCAACGACGAGCTGGTGGAACAGCGGATGCGGTTGTGTAGGCCGCGACTTGTATTCGGGGTGGGCTTGGGTGGCGACCAGGAAGGGGTGAATCGAACGGTCATATTCGACGAACTCTACCAGTGTGCCATCTGGGCTGGTTCCAGAAATATGCAGGCCCACGCTCTCGACGTCATCGCGGTATGAGTTGTTAACTTCAAAACGGTGACGGTGCCGCTCCGTAATAGAGGTTGTGCCGTATGCTTCTGCGACAATTGAGCCATCTTTGAGTACCGCCGGGTAGGAGCCGAGGCGCATCGTGCCCCCCATATCGGCATGTCCAGCTACGATGTCTTCCTGGTCGGCCATGGTATGGATAACGGGGTGAGCGGTGTTGGGATCAAACTCTGTGGAGGATGCGTCGGTAATTCCGGCAGCCCGGGCTGCTTCGAGGACGACGCATTGCAGACCAAGACACAGACCGAGGAGCGGAATCTTCTGCTCGCGTGCGTAGCGGATGGTGCCAATTTTTCCTTCGATGCCGCGAACACCAAAACCCCCGGGGACGACAATGCCGTCGACATCGGAGAAGAGTACAGCTGCTGCTGCGGGATCTTCGCATTCATCGGCGGGAACCCATTTGATATGAGCTTTTGCGTGCTCGGCAAAGGCACCGGCACGGACGGCTTCGATAACGGAGAGGTAGGCATCGGGGAGATCGATGTATTTGCCAACGACGGCGATAGTGACGTCACGCTGGGGGTTATGGACGCGGTCGAGCAAATCGCCCCAAATTGTCCAGTCAACATCGCGGAAGGGCAGACCTAGTTTACGGATGACGTAGGTATCGAGGCCTTCGTCATAAATGACTTTGGGGATGTCATAGATCGACGGGGCATCTGGGCAGGAGACAACTCCTTCTTCGTCGACGTCGCACATACGAGCGATCTTCTCTTTGAGCGGAGTGGGAACCGGGCGGTCGGCACGAAGCACAAGTGCGTCGGGCACGATACCAATGCTGCGCAGGGTGGCGACAGAGTGTTGGGTGGGTTTGGTCTTGAGTTCGCCGGAGGGGGCGATGTAGGGGACGAGAGCGCAGTGCATGTAGAAGATGTTCTCGCGGCCGACATCATGACGCAGCTGGCGCACCGCTTCGAGGAATGGCTGCGACTCGATGTCACCAACGGTGCCACCAATTTCGGAGATGACGACATCGGGTGCCACACCATTCTCGTCTGGCTCTTCCATAGCGAGAATGGCTTCTTTGATGGCATCTGTGATGTGCGGAATGACCTGTACGGTTCCACCGAGGTAGCCACCACGCCGTTCTTTGGCGATAACGTTGGTGTAGATACGTCCGGTGGTGATGTTCCCTCGCTGCGACATTGGGACGTTGAGGAAGCGTTCGTAGTGACCTAGATCAAGGTCTGTTTCTGCACCGTCTTCGGTGACGTAGACTTCCCCGTGCTGGAAGGGGTTCATGGTACCCGGGTCAACGTTGAGGTACGGATCTAGCTTCTGCATGGTTACGGAGAGGCCGCGGGAAATGAGAAGTTGCCCCAGGCTAGCGGCGGACAGACCTTTTCCGAGGGACGAAACGACGCCGCCGGTGACAATGATGTGCTTGCATGCGCGTTTGGCGGTTTTGCTATTCAGCACGAGAACTCCCGTATGTTGAGTGTGTCTCTCGCAGAGAACACATTTTTCCTACGGGATTTCAGGCTAGCATGGAAAAGTTATGCCGGTCACATTCCTTGAGTAAGCTCAGTAACTCGTAACACAATGTTTGCCTGGCCGGATTTCTTGTTGGCGTTGGTCACGGTAGCGAGCCCTTTCACAGTCAGCATCCGTGCTGCGGAGAGCGGACCGTTCACCTGTTCGGCACCCGCAGCACCTGCCACAACGGTAGGCACTTTGCACTCCGCCAGGCCCTGTCCAACTTTCGCAATAGTGACCCCACGCGCGCCGTCCTCAGAGTTAGGGGCAGCTCCGTTAGCTGCACCGCCGGAAATAAGGATGGCCGAGTTGGCTTTACCCAAGAAGCTATCCTGGGTGATGAATCCGTTGGCAGCAAGTCGATCCATGAACGCAGATCGTGCTTCATCCCCCACCGGATTGTTGGGTTTGTCGGCCAAGGAGCCCACAATAACTCCAGTCAGCCGACCAGAATTCTGATCTCGATCGGTGGGAAGCTCAATCCCTTGGGGCAGGGCGTTGGTGATGAGAGTGGACAGCTCAGCATCGTTTTCGGTGGCAGTAAACTTAGGGGTTAGGGTAATAAGTCCCGTCACCCGGCCTGCAGCTGCCGTCACCTGCTTTTGTATGACTGCAACAGTGTCACGGTTGGCTGCAGGTGTCGCGATAATGAGGACTTTTCGGCCAGCAAGTGCGCGTGCAGGGACCTCTGGTACAGCTTCTTCTGTGACATGTGCGGCCGTGCCCATTTGCGAACCTTGTGGCGCTACCAACGTTCCCCCGGTAATGATGCCCGCGCCCAGCGCAATACACACCGCAGCGATACTGAGTGCGATTCCGTTTCCCTTTTTCATAATGCGTCTTCCCTTAGAGTTCTGCGGAGGTGGTGCGGTTAGAACCAGCCTTGGACCGTTGTCGCGAAGCTATTCCAGTTATCGATAATGGTGGATGCCCCCGCGGTCTCGGGGAACCCATACAGGTAGACCACCAGGGTCGCAAAGGCGGTGCTAAGTAGCGCTAGTAGGACGGCCCACCAGCTCACGGACTGGTCGGGGCGAAGCGAGCTCAGTGCTTGTGCATCAACCAGGCAATGGGCAACTTTCAGGCGAGTGAGGAAAGCTGCCGCGCCGGTACTCATAGAGTCCGGGTCCAGGAAGTCTTGCAATGTCATGGTCAGCCCAACTGACACAACGAGGGAGGCCTCACCGTAGTCTGCCAAGAGGAGGGCAAGTTCCTCTGCATCTGCTACCGCGGGAAAGGTAATGGCAGAAACTCCCTGGTCCTGGACACGTTCCAGACCTTCGGCGTGTCCATCAGGGGCAGCGGGGAGGACGAGCTGTGCACCGCATTGCAGTGTTTCATTAGTCATAGTGTGGGGGTCCCCCAACAGAAGATCTGGCTTATAGCCGGCATCAACGAGAAGTTCTGCGCCTGCACCTACTCCCACCAAAACCGGTTTATTCTTTTTGATGAACCACCGGATCGATTCCAGCTCGGCAGCACTTGACTCGCTGCAGCTGACGATGACAACCTTTCGTTCGGCCATGTCGCAGTCAATTTCGGGAACTCCCATTCCTTCGAGAAGTAGGGGTGATTCCGTCCTCAAAAATTCTGCAGTATTACCGGCGAACGCGGCCAGCTGATCATTAACCCGAGTCCGACGATCCTCAATCTGCTGGGAAACAGCGGGAAGCGTGAGGGCATTACCATGTGCAACTGCTTCACCTTTTACCCAGATGGTGCCTGCATCCATCGACAGTGTCCGGCCATCGCGGACCCCGTCGAAGACGTCCACTCCAGTTTGGTCTACTACAGCTACTCCAGCCTGTAGCAGAACTAGCGTTCCGTAGGTGGGATAGGTGTGGGACAGTGCCGGGGAAGCATTAATGACGCCTACCACTCCAGCTGCGATAAGGTCTTCTGCTGCAGCTTGAGTGAGATCCGGTTCGTTGATGACAACGATATCTCCAGGCTCGACACGTCGCAGCACACGGGCTACCGAGCTATCGACGCGTGCAATTCCGGCGATGCCAGGATCAGGGTTCTTATCGGAACGGGAAAAAGGCCACTTCATATTTGCCATTATTTCGGAACGAGTGCCTGGATGGAGAGAGGCGCGCCGAGTTTAGGTCGGCCAATCAGCGCTTTTTAGGCTCGATGCGGTTGCCCACAGTTCTTTCGCATGTGCTTTACCTGTTTCCGTGTCCCCCATTCCCGCCAGCATCCGCGCTAACTCAGCAATGCGTGCCTCATCGTCGAGATCTACGACTGTTGTCTCCGCTGATGTACCCGAATTATCTTTAGTAACGGTGAGGTGATGATCTGCAAACGCTGCGACCTGCGGCAGATGCGTCACCACTAAAACCTGGTGGATGCGAGCTAAGCGGGAAAGACAACGGCCAATCTCTAGCGCCGTAGAACCGCCGATACCGCTATCGACCTCATCGAAAATGAGTGTGCGACCATAGTCGTCTTGGGCAAGAACCACTTCAAGTGCCAGCATCACACGAGAAAGCTCACCTCCGGAGGCAGCTTTCGCAATGGGCTGTGGGGTGGCTCCCGCGTTAGCCGCCAGCAGGAAGGTCACATCGTCAGCACCGGAATCCGCAAAACTACGGGCACTATCAGCACGTGCGTCAACGCCGGCAAGAGGTGCGACAGTAATGCTGAAGTTCGCTTTCTCCATGGCCAAGGTATGTAGAACAGCGGTAGCCGAATGTTGTAGACGCCGTGCAGCTTTTTTCCGAGCTGATGTTAATGCGCGGGACACATCACGCAGCTCATCGCGTAGGACTGCAACCTCATCCCGAAGCTCATCGAGTGTCGTTTCAGACGTATCGAGTTCCGCAATACGTGATTCTGCCTCATCTTTCCAGCGCAGCACAGCGTCGACGTCAACACCATACTTCCGAACAATGGCCTTCACCATCGCCTGACGTGCTAGTTTCTCCTCCAGCACAGCTGGGTCGACATTCAATTCCTCTAAGTAAGCATGAAGATCTGAGGAAACATCCTCAATAATAGAAAGTGCTTCATCAAGTCGTTCAGACCAGTCATGCAGTGTCGAATCACTACTATTGTGCAGTGCATCGCGCGTCTGACCTACTGCGTCAATCGCTGCCGGTGGGTTCTCTACGCCACACCCTGGCTGCTGGTCAGCCACCGCCAGAAATGCGGCATCTCCACTGAGAAGATAATTCGCACGGCTCGCTGTTTCTCGCAGCTCGTCTGCGTCCATCAGCCGTCGAATATCTTCTTGTAATTGGTAGTCTTCGCCTGCACAGAGTGCTGCCTTCTCAATCTCATCAACAGCCTGTGTCAGCTGTGCGAACTCACGCGCACGCTGTTGACCTTGCGTTTGCCGTTCGTGTAACTCGCGGCTACGTTCACGCCAGTGATGCCACACGGTACGATACGACGACAGCAGGTCACGAACCTCGTCTCCCCCAAAACGGTCGAGAGCCTCCCGCTGTTGGCGTGAATTTAGCAGCCGAAGCTGGTCATGTTGACCATGAATGGCAAGGAGGGGCTGCGCAAAACTCGCTAATGTACCGGCAGGTACACTACGTCCTCCGAGGTGCGCGCGGGACCGTCCATCAGATCGCACGGTGCGCAGTACAATAACAGATCCATCATCATCCGCTTGTGCCCCGCATTCCGTGACCACACTACGCGTCTGGTCAGCTACCCCGGAGGGAAGAGCAGCGGCCTCGAAACGGCCCTCCACGCGTGCCTCGCTGGTCTCCCCGGGGGCTGTATGCCGCACCTTTGAAGAATCAGCACGCTGCCCAGTGAGAAGCTGGAGGGAGGAGACTAGCATTGTCTTGCCTGCGCCAGTTTCGCCAGTGATAACAGTGAGACCATTATGTAGTTCGACGTCTGTCTCCGCGATGACGCCAAGGTTGGTGATCCGTAGTTCGCTTAACACAACGCTAGGTTAACCGATGGGATCATTTTTGTGGGGGGCTGTATGGCGTAAAACATCGCGCCATCCCTTTACCGGAAGATGAAACTTCCGCACAAGTTTGTCCGCAAATGGGCTGGTGTCGAGGCGAATCATACGAACTGGGCGGGATCCTTTGCGGGCGAGAATCCGTTCCCCATGTTCCACTCGTATTCCGCGGTAACCGTCGAGATAAGCCATCGCTAGACCGCGGCCACAGTTTACATCAATGGTCACCAGAGAGTCGGGAGAAACAACGAGGGGACGGGTGAAGAGACCATGTGCGTTATTCGGCATAACAAGCATTGCATCCATCTGAGGCCACACTACTGGGGCCCCTGCGGAGAAGGCGTAGGCGGTCGAGCCAGTTGGGGTGGATACGAACATTCCATCACAGGCATAGCTCGATACCGGCCGATTATCTATAGCCAAGGTTGCCTCGAGAATGCCTCGGTGGCTCGCCTTTTCCAAACTGAGTTCGTTAATAGCCCAGCTTCCTGTACGCACTCGATCACCGGAAATAACATCCACGTCTATGGTCATCCGGTCTTCGATGGTGAAGTTCCCTTCGACAAGTCTGTCAAGAGCATCCCAAATATGATCGGCTTCCAACTCTGCTAAGAAGCCAACGTGCCCCATATTGATACCGATCAGCGGGATGTCCGCTCCATGCGCCAAATCGGTACCGCGCAAGAAACTTCCGTCGCCTCCTAACACAATAATGAGATCACTTGAGGCGGCAATAGTGCGTGCACCATCGATAATGGATGCTGAGTAAGCACCCGGCGGCTCATTCCAGGGGTCTTTGTCGAGAATGCTGCTGCTAATACCTTTGCTGCGCAAATAGTCAGCGACCTCAGTGGCGATCTGGGGGGCATCATAGGAGTATCCGACGATGAGCACACGGTTGGGAACAAAACCTGTATGGCTGCGCGTAGGGGGCTGTGACTCCGACATTACTGGGGTCCCTTTTCTACTGCACTAGCTGCAAGGGCAGCTAACTCGGATAGTGCTTTCTCATTCGTACCCAGGATACACAATGGCATCTTACCCTGCTGCTGATCAGGCTCTTTACCAGGCCCGATCGAGGTGGTTGGAGAAGGGTGCGCGTCAATCCACAGGAAGTACTCGACATTCCCAGATGGTCCTGGAAGTGGAGACGCGGCAATGTCCCGAATACCCATTCCAAGTTCGAGAGCTCGCTGTGCAACCTGGCATATCGCAGCGTGGCGCTGTGCGGGATCGCGCACTACTCCCCCCGCTCCAACGTTGTGTTTTCCAACTTCAAACTGCGGTTTCACCATCAGCATCATCTGGGTACCCTGCGTACAGCAGGCCAATAAAGCCTCAAGGACCAATGTTAAGGAGATAAAGGAAAGGTCCGACACTACGAGGTCTACCGGCCCCCCAAGGACATCAGCGTTAATAGAGCGGACATTGGTACGATCGAGCACTGTGACCCGTGGATCGCTTTGTAGCCTCCACACCATTTGTCCGTACCCAACATCAACTCCGATAACATGTGCGGCATCATGTGCAAGCAGCACATCGGTGAATCCCCCTGTTGAGGCACCCGCGTCAAGGCAGCGTTTCCCCGCTACAGTTAAGCCTTGCGGCCCGAATGCGTCCAGCGCACCAAGCAGTTTATGTGCGCCACGACTAGCCCATTTGTATTCTTCCAACTCTTCGACGAGGAGGGCCGCATTAGGGTCGACGATACTGGCAGGTTTTTTCACCGGGAGACCGTTGCACGTCACTCGACCCGTCTTGATCAGCTCTGCGGCGTGCTCGCGGGAGCGGGCAAGTTTGCGGCGCACTAATTCTGCGTCGGCGCGGAGACGAGGCGCCATATACTTTCCTTCTTCCTTGAGTACGCGAGACTAGTCCAGTTCGTCTTCGACGGCATCGAGAGCATTCGTCAACACATCGTGCGCAGCTCCGAAAATCTCTACAACACTTGCGATGTCGTCAGCATTCTCAACAGTTGCGGACAAATAGTCCGCCACTTCCTGGCGTACCGTATCCGGGGTCATTCCAGAGAAACCATGTACATGAGCTGCCACTGTTGCTGGGGTCGGTGGAGTCACAGATTCTTCCATGTGCGGATCTCCTTCATATCGTCCGCGGTTGCCCCGACGATGGTGTACACATAGTGGTTATTGTGCCATGCCTGGTGGATGAGAGCGGCAAGCTTGTCTCGCGATGTCGCCGCATGGTCGGGAAAGTGCACGATGGCTTTCCCCTGCGTGTCGATCTCCAATTCAACAAGAGAGGAGGAATATGAGGTAGGCATAGTGTCGAGACGCAGCCGAGTATCCACTGTCAGAATTTCTGCAATGAAGCTGAGATTGGGTAGTACAAATGTGGGGCGCTGCGACAGCGCTGCGTTACAGATATCGGGGACGGTGATGACTCCGGTCAGGACGCAAAGCGTGTCATATCCTGCGTTGACCCCGCCCTCAATATCGGTATCCAGCCGATCGCCAATGACTAGAGCGTGCTGTCCACCGACGAGATGAGCAGCCTGTTGCATACTTCTGGGGGACGGCTTCCCTGCAGTCGTGGCTCGTACACCGGTGGAAATCTCGACGGCGCCCACCATTGCGCCATTACCAACGTTCAAACCACGCTCACTGGGAAGACTCGTATCGCGGTTTGTCGCAAAATAACGTGCGCCTTGTCGAATAGCACGGGCTGCCGAGGAGAGCTCCCGCCATCCAGTGTCGTCACAATGTCCTTGTACGACGGCTCCAGTGACTGGAGTTTCGTCTCGCACTGTCACGAATCCGGATTGACGAATAAGTTCTTCGAGGTAGGGAGCTCCCAGAACAAGAACTTCCGTGCCGGGGGCGAGCTCTTCGCGAAGCAATTGACATGCTAATTGTGCACTCGTGAGGATGTGCCGAGGGTCGGTACGGTATCCGATGCGAGTAAGACGTTGTGCCACTGTTTCGGGGGAACGGGAGGCATTGTTGGTCACAAAGACGACACGATCCCCTAGCGCATTAAGTGCTGTGACGGCATGCGGGATGGGAAGGTCGCCAACGTTCGCAGTGCCGTCCAGGTCAACGAGATAGCAGTCGTAGTTGGACGTTATCACTAAGGATCGGTCCTAGCTCTCAAGTTCCTCGAGGCGCTCCATCGCATCGGTTACTGCTTCCTCATCAATTGAGGCCGCATTCCGGAACCACGGGATAGCTTCATCACGGCGCCCCGCGGCCAAAAGCGCGTCAGCATAGGCGTAGAAGTAACGTGCGGCGGTTTCGCCCGTCTGCGTGGGATCAAGATTACCTTGTTCTAACACAACAATGGCGGCATCATGCTGCCCCAGATCAGCCCGAGCACCGGCTACGACGATAAGAAGCTCAGCGCGCCCATCTGCGTCAAGGTAGGCGGTGTATTCGCTGTTGAGTATGTCAATTGCGCGTTCGGGACGCCCAAGCCCACGCTCGCAATCTGCCATAATGCTGAGAAGGCCCGGGCCTCCTCCAATGCGACGGGCAGTGCGCAGCTCTCCAAGAGCCTCCTGCCAATGTCCGGTGAGGTAGGCGATGATGCCAGCATGCTCCCGTACGACGGCGATACGACCAGCATGGTCGCGGGCAGCATAGGCGTGAGCAAGGGCGGCATCAGGATCGTCGTCGATGAGCCCATAGGAGGCAATCATATGGGACGCAACCCGATCGGCATTCTCCTTGGACAGCATGTGTAACTCACGACGAATATCGCCGGGAAGTGCACTTGGGTCAACCCATTCGGGAATCTGAGGCCCTTTAACTGGCCGGTTACGGGGACTGCCGTGGGCGTGGCGGTCACGGTCCTTTCCTCCCCGAGGTGCGTGCGAGCTGCGCGTATTGTACTGACGGGTATCGCGCAGACCGCGATTTCCGCCACGACGATCCTGGTGACGTTTGTCGTCAAAACGACTATTATTGCGTTTCTCGTTATGCCCAGTGCGATTACTGTCCCAGCTTTCGTCGTGCGAGGTACGGTATCGATCGTTAGAGCGACGAGAGCGTTCGTTAGAGGGACGCCCCGACCAGTCCGAGCGATTGTTGCTGTAACGGTTGGCGGACCGCCCCTTATATGAGCGCCCAGAGGAGTTTGTTCCGGAGCGATTCTCGCGGCGCCGTCCCTGGTGATTGTTGTTCTCTGCCATTGCTCATCCTTGGTGAAGATACCGTGTGTAGCTTTATTTTAAGCCCATATAACAAAAACTACGGGGAGTCTCGCAGAGACTCCCCGTAGTCGAAGTTAAGTTCGGCGGCGACCTACTCTCCCACACCCTCCCGAGTGCAGTACCATCGGCGCGTATGAGCTTAGCTTCCGGGTTCGGAATGGGACCGGGCGTCTCCTCATAGCTATGACCACCGAAACACTATTCAGACGGCAAACCCCCAAAACAGGGAATCAGCGTGCCATCTCAGACACCATACAGTGAACGCGAAACACAAACTTAAAATGTTAAGCCCTCGGCCCATTAGTACCGGTCACCTCCACACATTACTGTGCTTCCAGATCCGGCCTATCAACCCAATCGTCTATTGGGGGCCTTACCCACGCAAAGGTGGTGAGAAACCTCATCTTGGAACAGACTTCCCGCTTAGATGCTTTCAGCGGTTATTCCTTCCGAACGTAGCCAACCAGCCATGCTCCTGGCGGAACAACTGGCACACCAGAGGTTCGTCCACCCCGGTCCTCTCGTACTAGGGGCAGCCTTCCACAAGTTTCTTACGCGCACGGCGGATAGAGACCGAACTGTCTCACGACGTTCTGAACCCAGCTCGCGTGCCGCTTTAATGGGCGAACAGCCCAACCCTTGGGACCGACTCCAGCCCCAGGATGCGACGAGCCGACATCGAGGTGCCAAACCATCCCGTCGATATGGACTCTTGGGGAAGATCAGCCTGTTATCCCCGGGGTACCTTTTATCCGTTGAGCGACACCGCTTCCACAAGCCGGTGCCGGATCACTAGTCCCGACTTTCGTCCCTGCTCGACCTGTCAGTCTCACAGTCAAGCTCCCTTGTGCACTTACACTCAACACCTGATTGCCAACCAGGCTGAGGGAACCTTTGGGCGCCTCCGTTACTCTTTGGGAGGCAACCGCCCCAGTTAAACTACCCACCAGGCACTGTCCCTAAACCAGATCATGGTCCGAGGTTAGAGGTCCAATTTCATCAGAGTGGTATTTCAACAACGACTCCGCCCAAACTGGCGTCTGAGCTTCACAGTCTCCCACCTATCCTACACAAACAAAACCGAACACCAATGCCAAGCTATAGTGAAGGTCCCGGGGTCTTTTCGTCCTGCCGCGCGTAACGAGCATCTTTACTCGTAATGCAATTTCGCCGAGTCTGTGGTTGAGACAGTAGAGAAGTCGTTACGCCATTCGTGCAGGTCGGAACTTACCCGACAAGGAATTTCGCTACCTTAGGATGGTTATAGTTACCACCGCCGTTTACTGGGGCTTAAATTCTCAGCTTCGCAGCCACAAAGGCCACTAACCAGTCCTCTTAACCTTCCAGCACCGGGCAGGCGTCAGTCCGTATACATCGACTTACGTCTTCGCACGGACCTGTGTTTTTGGTAAACAGTCGCTTCTCTCTGGTCTCTGCGACCGACATCAGCTCACACCGAAAAAGTGATCACCAACACCGGTCCCCCTTCTTCCAAAGTTACGGGGGCATTTTGCCGAATTCCTTAACCACAGTTCTCTCGAACTCCTTAGTATTCTCTACCTGACCACCTGTGTCGGTTTGGGGTACGGGCCGTATAAGAACTCACTAGAGGCTTTTCTCGGCAGCATAGGATCACTGACTTCACCACAATGGCTACGCATCACGTCTCAGGTACACAACAGGCGGATTTGCCAACCTGTCACCCTACACGCTTACACCAGGCAATCCACTACCTGGCACAGCTACCTTCCTGCGTCACCCCATCGCTTGGCTACTACCAGATCAGGTCCCGTGCATCCACCACCACCACCCCAAAAAGAGGAAGCAGCAGCTTCTGGACAGTTAGTATCACTGATTCACCATGGGCGCGCTTATACGGGTACGGGAATATCAACCCGTTATCCATCGACTACGCCTGTCGGCCTCGCCTTAGGACCCGACTCACCCTGGGAGGATTAGCCTAGCCCAGGAACCCTTGGTCATCCGGAGGACATGTTTCTCACATGTCATTCGCTACTCATGCCTGCATTCTCACTCGCATACCCTCCACCACTAGATCACTCTGCAGCTTCAACGGATACACGACGCTCCCCTACCCATCCCAAAAACTGGAATGCCGCGGCTTCGGCGGTGTACTTGAGCCCCACTACATTGTCGGCGCAGGACCACTTGACCAGTGAGCTATTACGCACTCTTTCAAGGGTGGCTGCTTCTGAGCCAACCTCCTGGTTGTCTAAGCGATCCCACATCCTTTTCCACTTAGTACACGCTTAGGGGCCTTAGCCGGCGATCTGGGCTGTTTCCCTCTCGACTATGAAGCTTATCCCCCACAGTCTCACTGCCGTGCTCTCACATCCTGGCATTTGGAGTTTGGCTGATGTCGGTAAGCGGATAAGCCCCCTCGACCATCCAGTAGCTCTACCTCCAAGATGAAACACACGACGCTGCACCTAAATGCATTTCGGGGAGAACCAGCTATCACGGAGTTTGATTGGCCTTTCACCCCTACCCACAGCTCATCCCCTCAGTTTTCAACCTAAGTGGGTTCGCGCCTCCACGACGTCTTACCGTCGCTTCACACTGGCCATGGGTAGATCACCCCGCTTCGGGTCTAGAGCATGCCACTCAACGCCCTCTTCGGACTCGCTTTCGCTCCGGCTACCCCACACGGGTTAACCTCGCGACATACCACTAACTCGCAGGCTCATTCTTCAAAAGGCACGCCATCAGCCCGAAAGCCTCTGACGGATTGTAAGCACACGGTTTCAGGTACTATTTCACTCCCCTCCCGGGGTACTTTTCACCTTTCCCTCACGGTACTGGTCCGCTATCGGTCATCAAGAAGTATTTAGGCTTATCGGGTGGTCCCGACAGATTCACACCAGATTTCACGGGCCCGGTGCTACTCGGGAAACAAGAACCATCAATAATTGCCACTTTCACGTACGGGACTCTCACCCACTACGGTGCGCCGTTCCAAACGACTTCCGCTAACGACAACATCAACAGCGTGCGACGGCAGCCACACACACTTGCTCCCACAACACCACACACGCAACGCCTGCCGGCTTGACACGCATATGGTTTAGCCTCATCCGCTTTCGCTCGCCACTACTCACGGAATCACGGTTGTTTTCTCTTCCTACGGGTACTGAGATGTTTCACTTCCCCGCGTTCCCTCCACACGCCCTATATATTCAGGCGCAGGTAACCACACATCACTGTGGCTAGGTTTCCCCATTCGGACATCCTAGGATCACCGCTCGGTTGACAACTCCCCTAGGCTTAACGCAGTCTCCCACGTCCTTCATCGGCTCTTGATGCCAAGGCATCCACCGTGTGCTCTTACACACTTAACAAAAAAGCATGAATTCGAAAATGTTCACAAAGAACAAAGAATAAGATGCTCGCGTCCACTGTATAGTTCTCAAACAACACGCCCCAGCAGCACCAACACCCACAAACAGGCATCGACACCACCAGCGCCAAAGAGGACACATTGCCTCAGACACCCAACAATGTACCAACCATCACCCCCACCCCGGGGAATGATCACACCAAACAAACGGTGCGCTATCGAATGATCCACCCAAAAGACACCCACACACACTCGGCGTGAGGCCTTCAAAAAACAAATCCTTAGAAAGGAGGTGATCCAGCCGCACCTTCCGGTACGGCTACCTTGTTACGACTTCGTCCCAATCGCCAATCCCACCTTCGACGGCTCCCTCCAAAAAGGTTAGGCCACCGGCTTCGGGTGTTACCGACTTTCATGACGTGACGGGCGGTGTGTACAAGGCCCGGGAACGTATTCACCGCAGCATTGCTGATCTGCGATTACTAGCGACTCCGACTTCATGGGGTCGAGTTGCAGACCCCAATCCGAACTGAGACCGGCTTTAAGAGATTCGCTCCGCTTTACAGCATCGCAGCCCTCTGTACCGGCCATTGTAGCATGTGTGAAGCCCTGGACATAAGGGGCATGATGATTTGACGTCATCCCCACCTTCCTCCGAGTTGACCCCGGCAGTCTCTCACGAGTCCCCACCATAACGTGCTGGCAACATAAGACAAGGGTTGCGCTCGTTGCGGGACTTAACCCAACATCTCACGACACGAGCTGACGACAACCATGCACCACCTGTATAGAAGCCACAAGGGAAACCACATCTCTGCAGCGATCCTCTATATGTCAAGCCCAGGTAAGGTTCTTCGCGTTGCATCGAATTAATCCACATGCTCCGCCGCTTGTGCGGGCCCCCGTCAATTTCTTTGAGTTTTAGCCTTGCGGCCGTACTCCCCAGGCGGGGCGCTTAATGCGTTAGCTACGGCACGGAGTCCGTGGAATGAACCCCACACCTAGCGCCCACCGTTTACGGCATGGACTACCAGGGTATCTAATCCTGTTCGCTACCCATGCTTTCGCTCCTCAGCGTCAGTTACTACCCAGAGACCTGCCTTCGCCATCGGTGTTCTTCCTGATATCTGTGCATTCCACCGCTACACCAGAAATTCCAGTCTCCCCTGTAGTACTCAAGTCAGCCCGTATCGCCTGCACGTCCAGGGTTAAGCCCTAGGATTTCACAGACGACGTGACAAACCGCCTACGAGCTCTTTACGCCCAGTAATTCCGGACAACGCTCGCACCCTACGTATTACCGCGGCTGCTGGCACGTAGTTAGCCGGTGCTTCTTCTGCAGGTACCGTCACTTACGCTTCGTCCCTACTGAAAGAGGTTTACAACCCGAAGGCCGTCATCCCTCACGCGGCGTCGCTGCATCAGGCTTCCGCCCATTGTGCAATATTCCCCACTGCTGCCTCCCGTAGGAGTCTGGGCCGTATCTCAGTCCCAATGTGGCCGATCACCCTCTCAGGCCGGCTACCCGTCGTCGCCTTGGTAGGCCATTACCCCACCAACAAGCTGATAGGCCGCGGGCTCATCCTGCACCGAAAAACTTTCCACCAAACCCCATGAGGAGAAAGGTCCTATCCAGTATTAGACCCAGTTTCCCAGGCTTATCCCAGAGTGCAGGGCAGATTGCCCACGTGTTACTCACCCGTTCGCCACTCGAGTACTCCAGCAAGCTGGAGCCTTTCCGTTCGACTTGCATGTGTTAAGCACGCCGCCAGCGTTCGTCCTGAGCCAGAATCAAACTCTCCATAAAAGATCACAATCACAACCACAAAGGCCGCAATCAGAACAAAAAAGAAAGATCCAAGCAAAAAACTCGAAAACAAACATCCACACCCAACGGGGGTTGAGCGCAGACAAAAAATTGGCATTCAATAAAATCAGTACACTGTTGAGTTCTCAAACAACATATCCACTCACCGCATACAGGCGTTAGCCCCCTTGCGGAAAGCGCTTCTCTAAGTTACCCCTCAGCGGAATCAGTGTCAAATCCTGATCCGCAATTTTCGTATCTCACCGTGGAGGTGATTCGTACGAGACGGAAAGGTAATCCGTAAGAATCAGCTTCGCGTCCAGCCTCGTTCACCATTCCGATTACCTCGGCGGGTCGGTGTCCGCGTCTCGCTGACCTGTTAAAGATTACGCACCGTTCCAGGGTTTAGCAAATCGGCTGTTCAAACCTGGTTTCCGAACAATGTGATGGTTTTATACGGATTCTCAACAGATTCACTGCTTCGTAATACATATTCCCGATATACGTTTTCTATAACTACCGAATATGTTAATAATTCCTATTTTAAATAATCTACCATCATAATTTAGAGAGTTCCTCCAAAATTAATAGATGAAGATTGTTATTAACTGACATTTTCACTAGCCAAACCTGGTTAATAGTTATTCAGATACAAAGGCCCCACCCGATGTAGTCGGATGGGGCCTTTGTCCATTCATAGACACTAGCTCAGCAGCACTTCATATCGCTGCAGCTACCTGATGTGAACACCGCGCACATTCTTCTTGCCGCGCCGTACCAAGAGCCAATTCCCCGGCAGTAAGTCTGCCCCTGCAGGAATCCATGACTCGTCATTGATCCGTTCATTGTTCACAGAGCACCCACCCTCTTTAAGGGTGCGGCGAGCCTCTCCCTTTGAGGAGCACAAGCCTGTCTCGATCAGTAGATCAACAATTGTGACACCCATATCCTTATCGATGTCGATTGCTCCCGCTTCTTGCAGGGCAGCTCCCAGCGTTGCACCATCCAGTGCACGCAGGTCTCCCTTTCCGAAGAGCGCCGCACTCGCTGCTTTCACGGCCTCAGTCGCAACTTTCCCATGGACCAACGTCGTCATCTCGTCAGCCAGACACCGCTGTGCCTTGCGCGCACCGGGATTCGCCTCAACTTCGGTAGCTAACTCGTCTAGCTCCTCCTTCGTCAGGAAGGTAAACCAGCGCAAGTACTTGATGACGTCCGCATCATTGGTGTTGAGGAAGTACTGGTACCACTTGTAGGGACTCGTCATCTCTGGATCAAGCCAGAGTGAGCCGCCACCAGTGGACTTACCAAACTTCTTACCGTCCGAGCTCGTCACCAATGGCACCGTAATACCGTGCACTTTGGCATTATTGACACGACGGTTAAGGTCAATACCGGCGACAATATTGCCCCACTGATCCGAGCCACCCACCTGCAGCACACACCCGTAGCGACGGTTAAGCTCAACAAAGTCATTCGCCTGCAAGATCATGTAAGAGAATTCGGTGTAGGAAATGCCATCAGTCTCGAGACGCCGCTTGACGGTTTCGCGCGACAGCATCGTGTTCAGCGAAAAGCTCTTTCCCAAACCACGCAGGAAGTCAATAGCCGACATCTCCCCCACCCAATGCATATTATTTTCAACAATCGCACCGGTTTCGGAATCATCGAACGTGACAAAACGCTCAAGCTGGTTCTTGATACGCTCTGCCCAGTCGGCAACCGTATCCTCTGAATTCATAACGCGCTCGCCCACGTCACGCGGATCACCAATAAGACCAGTAGCCCCACCCGCCATCACAATCGGCCGATGTCCTGCCTTCTGGAAGCGGCGCAGAAGAAGCAGCGGGATCAGGTGACCAGCATGCAAGCTAGGACCCGTGGGGTCGAAACCACAATATAGGGTAATCGGTCCATCGTTGATAGCATCGCGCAACTCGTCGATATCGGTGGACTGTTGAATCAGCCCGCGCCACGTCAGTTCATCAATGATATTATCCATGACCAGTAACTCCTAGTAGTGGTGGACGTACGTAAAACTTCTTGTGCTGATGGGTCATTTAGGCCCTTGGATCAATGGCGACACCCATAAGCCGCTCATGCTCGGCATCAGAAACCTGGCGGGCCTCGTTCATCAGCATGACGGGAATACCATCACGGATGGGATAAGCCTTGTGGAGACGCGGGTTGTAGATACACTCGCCCGCAACATACAGCACGCTCCCCTTGTCCTCTGGGCACGCCAAAATCTTGAGTAATGCAGGATCAATCTCAGTAGACATGACACTTCCTTCTCTTCTGCAGAGCTTTCTAGAGAACGCTATTCGGCAGGAACGGTGGGTGATTCAACGAAAGCAACATCAGCAGCAATAGCCGCTCGCACACGCTCGAGCTGCTCGCGCACACGCGGCTCAGCGGTTCCGCCACGGGTCTTACGAGACGCCACCGAACCTTCAATGGTAAGAACGGAGCGAACCTCGGGCGTAAGAGCGGGGTCAACGGAGGCAAACTCTGCATCCGTCAGGTCTGCCAGTTCTACCCCTCGCTGTTCTGCCACCTGGACACATCCGCCCGCGGCCTCATGCGCCTGACGGAACGGGACACCCTGCTTCACCATCCACTCCGCGATGTCAGTAGCCAGAGTGAATCCGCGGGGGGCAAGCTCACGCATCCGATCCTCATGGAAGACCAGCGTGCGCACCAAACCGGCCATCGCTGGAAGAGTCATTTCCAGTTGTGCGACAGAGTCAAACACCGGCTCTTTGTCTTCCTGCAAATCGCGATCATAGGCAAGCGGCAATGCTTTAAAGGTTGCCAGCAAGCCGGAAAGGTTACCGATCAAGCGTCCGGCCTTGCCACGAGCAAGTTCCGCAACATCGGGGTTCTTCTTCTGCGGCATGATGGAGCTTCCCGTGGACCACGCATCTGCCAGTGTCACGTAGCTGAATTCGGGTGTCGACCAGGCAATAATCTCTTCCGCTAGACGGGACACGTCCACAGCGATCTGCGCCAGCACATACGCAAATTCAGAAACGAAATCTCGAGATGCCGTTCCATCTAAGGAGTTGTCCGAGGCATCCGCGAAGCCCAGCTCTGCGGCAATGGCTTCAGGGTCGAGATCGAGAGTGGAACCGGCCAGCGCACCGCCGCCGTACGGGGAGACGGCGGTGCGGCGGTCAAGATCCTTGAGTCGGTCGATATCACGCAGCAAGGGGTGCACGTGTGCGAGCAGCTGGTGGGAAAGGAGCACCGGCTGCGCCGCCTGGAAGTGGGTCTTTCCTGGCATGATGACACCCATATGGGCATCAGCCTGGGCGACAAGCGCATCAGCCAAACCCAAAACCTCTACTCCGACGCGTCGGAGCGCATCTCGCACCCACATGCGGAAAAGCGTGGCGACCTGGTCGTTACGGGAGCGTCCCGCACGGAGCCGCCCACCGACTTGCAGCCCTACTCGCTCGATAAGGCCACGCTCTAGCGCACCATGCACATCCTCGTCATCATCAGCTGGCTGGAATGTTCCCGAAGCTACATCCGCAGCGAGCTGATCAAGCCCTGCCAGCATAGTGGCAAGATCCTCGTCCGAGAGCAGCTGAGCCCGGTTGAGCACACGCGCATGTGCTTTCGACGCGCGGATGTCATAGGGTGCCAGTACCCAGTCGAACTGGGTGGACTTGGAGAGGAGAGCCATCGCCTGTGCAGGTTCATCGGCGAAGCGTCCTCCCCACAGTGATCCCTTATTAGTCTCGTGACGAGGGGAAGAACTCATGGGGGTCCTTATCGAATGAAAGTGAGTAGAGTGACGTGCTTAGTTAGCCAGACGCTGATCACGCTGCGCGTTGATCTTGCTGGACAGGCCGTGCAGCTGTACGAAGCCCTTGGCGAGGGTCTGATCGAAGGAGTCACCCTCGTCGTAGGTAGCCAGGTTGAAGTCGTAGAGAGACTCGTCCGAACGACGACCGTTCACATTGATGTTGCCTCCGTGCATCACCAGGCGGATATCGCCGGTGACGTGCTTCTGAGACTCGCCGATGAAAGCATCGAGGGAATCCTTCAGAGGGCTGTACCAGAGGCCGTCGTAGACCAGCTCAGTCCAGCGGTCTTCGATGCGGTTCTTGAAACGGGTAAGTTCGCGCTCCATGCAAACGTTTTCCATCTCGCGGTGAGCCCGGATGAGGGTAACGGCGCCGGGAGCTTCGTAGATCTCGCGGGACTTAATACCAACGAGACGGTCCTCCACCATGTCGATGCGACCAATACCCTGGGCGCCAGCGCGACGGTTGAGTTCTTGAATGATTTCGAGAAGGCTCATCTGGCGGCCATCGAGAGCGACCGGCTTGCCTTCCTTGAAGGAGATGATGACCTCATCGGGAGCAGCCCAGTTCACGCTGGGATCCTCGGTGTAGCAGTAGACGTCCTTGGTCGGGGCGTTCCACAGGTCTTCCAAGTAGCCGGTCTCCACGGCACGACCGAAAACGTTCTGGTCGATGGAGAACGGGGACTTCTTGGTGACATTAATGGGGAGGTCGTGCTCCTCTGCAAAAGCAATAGCTTTCTCACGGGTCCAGGCGTAGTCACGCACCGGGGCAATAACTTCAGCGTTGGGAACGAGGGCGTTGAAGCCCACCTCGAAACGCACCTGGTCGTTACCCTTACCAGTACAGCCGTGAGCAATAGCGTCTGCACCGAATTCCTTGGCCGCAGCCGCGAGGTGTTTCACGATGAGAGGACGGGACAGCGCAGATACCAGCGGGTACTGGTTCTGGTACATGGCGTTGGCCTTGATAGCCGGCAGGCAGAAGTCATCAGCGAATTCATCGCGAGCGTCGACGACCACCGCTTCCACCGCGCCACAGCCGAGGGCACGCTGGCGGATGGACTCCATGTCCTCGCCCCCCTGACCGAGGTCAATAGAGACCGCGACCACGTCGGCACCAGTTTCGTGGCCGATCCAGCTGATAGCAACGGAGGTGTCCAGGCCACCGGAGTAGGCCAGTACAACACGCTTTGGCATGAATGTTTCCTTTCCTTGGAGAGCGTCGGACGCGCTCGCTTTCCATTATCGACTAAAACGTCGATGATCTGTAGTTGTGACGGGAGGGAGACACCCTACTGTGGGTGTTTTCCGATGAGCTTCGCAAAGTTAGCCGCTACTTCGGCCCCTTTATACGGCTCTCTAGTCTGGACAAAGATGGTGTCATCACCGGCGATGCATCCGGCAACTGCCGGAAGATTCGCCCGATCAAGGGCAGATGCGAGGTAATGTGCCGCCCCTGGTGGAGTCCGCAACACCACCAGGGCCTGGCATGCTTCCGCAGATACCAACAGTTCGCTGAGCAGTTTCGCGAGACGAGCAGTACCACCCTCGACCCCCTTAACCGGACTGCCATCTTCCGGAATCACGTAGGTGCCTTGGCCGCCATCAACTGCACGGAGCTTCACTGCACCGAGCTCGTCCAGATCCCGCGAGAGAGTCGCCTGGGTAACGGCAATACCTTCTGCAGCGAGCAGCTCCAACAGTTGTGGCTGGCTATGCACCCGATGCTCAATAAGTAAGCCGATAATTCGGGCCTGCCGTCCTGCTCGAGTGCTCGCCATAGTGTTCTTGACGGGAACGCCTACCGTCTTAGGCATTGAACTTCTCCAGCAGCCATACCATGATGGCCTTCTGCGCGTGAAGACGATTCTCTGCTTCATCGAACACACGGGACTGGGGCCCTTCGATGACAGAGTTGGTGACTTCCTTATCCCGATAAGCCGGCAAGCAGTGGAGGAAGATAGCGTCCTTAGCAGCATGCGCCATCAGATCATCATTAACCTGGAACGGGCGGAAGGGGCCTTCTCGGTCAAGGCCATCGCTTTCCTGCCCCATCGACACCCAGGTATCGGTGTAGACAACATTGGTTCCCTGTACCGCTTCGACTGGGTCGTGAGTGATGAGGAATTCTGTCCCCGTTAGCTCTGCCCGCTGTCGAGCCGCCTCCAGGATGTCGGCCCGCGGGGTAAACCCGTCCGGGGCACCGATACGAACGTTCATACCTGCAGTAAGACCACCCACCAGGAGCGAATTCGCCATGTTGTTGGCACCGTCACCCAAGTAGGTGAGGGTGAGGCCTTCCGTCTTACCAAAGTTCTCCCGGATCGTTTGGAGATCCGCCAGAATCTGACAGGGATGCCAGTCATCAGTGAGTGCGTTGATGACAGGAACAGTAGCCGCCGCAGCCATATCCTCAACGCGATCCTGCCCATAGGTTCGCCAAATAATGATAGAGACAAAACGGGAGAAGACACGGGCGGTGTCTTCAATAGTTTCGCCCTTGCCGATCTGGGTCACTCCGGATTCCACCACGATGGGGTTACCTCCCAGCTGTGCCACGCCGGTATCAAAAGAAAAGCGTGTGCGGGTGGAGGTCTTGTCGAAGAGAATGGCAGCAGACTGCGGCCCTTCCAAAGATCGGCTCGAGTAGGGAGCCTTCTTTAACGCATCAGCAAGCTCGAGAACTTCGAGTTGCTCGGCGGGGGTCAGATCGTCGTCACGGAGGAAGTGGCGCAACATACGGGGATTCTCCTTGGCTAGTCGGTCAAAGGTGAGGGGTTAGAACAACTGGTCGTTTAGGACTGTGCAGCCGCGGCATGGAATGCGGCATCGAGAATGCCGGGGAAGGCAGCGACTGCTTGATCAATCTGTTCACCGCTGATGATGAGCGGTGGTGCAATACGGAGCACGTTAGGCCGGGCGGCATTGATAATGAACCCTGCATCGCGGGCTGCTTGTTCGACGAAGGGGCCGATAGCTTCCGCTAATTCAACGCCGATTAATAGGCCACGTCCACGAATCTCCGCCACCAGGGGAAGGTGCAGAGCCGCAAGGGATGACATAAACCGCTCCCCCATCTCACGCACATGGTCACTCAGCTTCTCCGCTTCAATCGTGTCCAGCACCGCATTACCGGCAGCACACGAATAGGGATTACCGCCGAAGGTCGTGCCGTGAGAACCCGGCTGGAAGAAGCCTGCTGCGGGACCGGTAGCAAGGACTGCTCCGATGGGGAAACCACCCGCCAGGCCTTTTGCAAGCGTCACGACATCGGGGACAACACCCTGTGCCCGTGAACAGAACATGTCTCCGGTACGGTAGACACCCGTCTGCACTTCGTCGCAAATCATGAGGATGCCGTAATGGCTGGTGAGATCACGAATCTTCTGGAGATAGTCGTCATCGGGAACCATGACGCCCGCTTCACCCATAATGGGCTCAATGATGACGGCAGCAGTATTCTCCGGGTCCTTTTCCACCAGCGCCTGCAAAGCAGCAAAATCGTTGAAGGGGAAGTATTCAACTCCAGCTGGCATGGGCTCGAAGGGGGCACGTTTCTTCTCTTGGCCAGTGAGGGCAAGCGACCCCATAGTGCGCCCATGGAACCCATCAAGGTGCGTGAAGATACGGCGGCGGCCTGTCAGCCGAGAAAGCTTAAAAGCGATTTCATTAGCTTCCGCCCCGGAATTACAGAAGAAGACGCGGGTGGGTTGGTCGCTTCCGAATGCCGTGACTAGACGCTCTGCCAGATGCGCCTCTGGCGGATGCACAAAAAAGTTTGAGGTGTGCCCAAGAGTATGCAGCTGATCGGTGACCGCCTCAATAATGGCAGGATGCTGATGGCCGAGACAGTTGACGGCAATCCCCGAGAGGAGGTCTAGGTATTCTTTACCGCTTTCGTCCTCAACAATGCAGCCTTTGCCGCGCACCAGCCCGAGGGCAGGCGTACCGTAGGCATTCATCATGGTGTTCGTCCAGCTCTGCTGGAGGGGAGAGGCAGATGTCATGAGAGATTGTCCTCACGAGGATGAGTGGAGTGATTATGGGTGGTAGGGCTAGAAGTTGGGGGCACCACCATGGTACCGATACCGCCTTCCGTGAAAAGTTCAAGTAAGACTGAATGCCCGACGCGACCGTCAATCACATGGGCTGCAGGTACTCCCCCCTCAACGGCGCGCAGACATGCTTCCATCTTGGGAACCATGCCAGCTTCCAGGGAAGGTAGCAGACCTCGCAAAGTATCGGTATCGATACGGGTAACAAGGCTTTCTCTATTCGGCCAGTCTGTGTAGAAGCCGTCCACATCTGTCAGCATAACGAGCTTCTCTGCTCCCAAAGCAACTGCCAAAGCAGCTGAAGCGGTGTCCGCGTTGACGTTGAAGACTTGCCCATCCGGGTCAGGGGCAATCGTCGTTACGACGGGGATACGGCCTGCGTTGATAAGGTCATGCACCGCATCGGGATTCACTTCCGTGATATCGCCGACCAAGCCAATATCAGTGGGTACACCCTCCACGAGAACGGTACGTTTCCGAGCGGTGAGCAGTTGCGCATCCTCTCCGGAAATACCCACGGCATAGGCTCCGAAGTTGTTGATGAGGCCCACGAGTTCACGGCCAACCTTGCCGAAGAGCACCATGCGGACAACGTCCAATACCTCATCTGTGGTGACACGGAATCCACCCCGGAACTCACCTTCAATGCCCAAACGGGACAGCATGGAGTTAATCTGCGGCCCCCCACCATGGACGACAACCGGGTGAGCTCCGCACGCGCGTAGCATCACCATGTCCTTGGCGAAAGCTGCTTTAAGCCGGTCATCCACCATGGCGTTTCCGCCATATTTGACGACGATGATCTTGCCGGCGAATTGTTGAATCCACGGCAAGGCCTCGGTATAGACAGCGGCACGCTGTTGGGGGGCGAGTTCGGGAATATGGAGCGATTGTTCAATCGCGTCCTGGTCGGTCTCACTATTCATGATGACCTCAGAACCTCTTTATCGTGTAATGGTGTGATAGGTGAATAGGGGTAGTACCCACATTAGGTGGTGTATGCCGAGTTGATCTCAACATAGGCATGCGAAAGATCAGTAGTGCGAATACTGGCGGATTCCTCGCCTACCCCAAGATTGATCTCGACATGGATACGATCGCCCGTCATATCGATGGAGCGAGCATCAGGTAGCCCGCCACCATTGGCGAACACTTCCTTGCCATTGAACGCTACCGTCACCTTGAGAACGTCCATCGTTACCGGAGCAACACCCAAAGTGGCGAGCACACGACCCCAGTTCGGGTCTTGTCCAAAGAGTGCAGTCTTCACCAGGTTGTCGCGCGCAACCACGCGAGCAGCGGTGAGCGCATCAGCTTCGGTCTCTGCTCCCATGACGGTAATGATGCAGCACTTCGTCACTCCCTCTGCATCACTCATCATCTGGTCAGCGAGGTCATCGCAGACTGCAAAAATAGCTTCAGTGAGTTCTGCCTGGTTCGCGACAACTCCGCTCGCCCCGTTTGCCATCACCAGCACAGTGTCATTCGTGGAGGTAGAGCCATCAACATCGAGACGATCAAAGCTATAGGTAGCGGAGAAACGGAGAGCAGCTTCGAGATCCGCCTGGTTGGCGATAGCGTCAGTGGTGATGACGCAGAGCATGGTGGCTAGGCTAGGCGCGATCATGCCAGCTCCCTTGACCATGCCTCCCACTTTCCATCCCGCAGCAGAGGTGTATTCACTCTGCTTGGCGACGGTGTCAGTGGTCATAATGGCGGTTGCGGCTTCCAGCCCTTTCTCTGGGGTATTTCCTAAGAGGCCCGGAAGAGCCTCGATTCCTCCCAAAATAGCTGGCATGGGGAGTCGATCGCCGATGACACCGGTCGAGCAGATCGCAACCTGTCCAGCGTTAGTGGGGATGCCTGCATCCGTCAGCTGCAGTGCGAGATGAATTGCTTCTTCTTTAGCGTCTTCCAGCCCTACTGCACCAGTACACGCATTGGCTCCGCCCGAGTTCAGGACGACAGCACGCAGTTCTCCATCAGTAAGGATTTCTCGCGACCAGAGGACAGGAGCGGCTTGGAAACGATTGGAGGTGAACACGCCGGCTGCAGTGAGCTGCGGCCCCTCGTTAACAACGAGGGCCATATCTAGGCCACCGTGTTTTTTCACGCCGGCAGCGACCCCCGCTGCACGAAAACCTTGTGCAGCGGTCACACCAGCGGTGCGGGTGATAGTCATGATGGTTTTCCTCTTCTTTGGAAGACGTTAGGGAGCCAAACCTACGGTGTAGAGACCGGTGGTTTCCGGCCATCCCAGCATAAGGTTCATGCACTGCACTGCAGCGCCGGCGGTACCCTTCACAAGATTATCGATGACTGCGGTAATGACGAGTCGGTGTGCAGCAGTATCGACGTCGACAGCAATTTGTACGTTGTTGGATCCCACGACAGACTTCGACTGTGGTTGCTGCCCATAGGGAAGCAACTGGATGAAAGGCTCATCACGATAGGCCTCTTCGTAGAGACGCTGCACCTCTTCTAGGGTGGCGTGGGTTGTCGCAAAAGCGGTGGTAAGGATACCGCGTGTCATGGGGGCAAGTACTGGGGTAAAACTCACCGTAAGTTCTTGTTCGGTGAGCTCTTGCATGTTCTGCAAGATCTCCGGAGTATGACGGTGCCGACCGGCGACGTTATAGGCTTTCGCCGAACCACTCACCTCGGCATGGAGGTTGGCGACCTTGGCTCCCTTTCCAGCGCCAGAGGTACCGGAAAAAGAGACCACGGAAAGATTCCCATCGGTAATGCCTGCCTGGACCGCGGGGTACAGAGCGAGGGAAGCACCGGTGGGGAAACAGCCGGGTACTGCAACGGTGCGCGCAGCACGCACTGCGTCACGATGCCCGGGGAGTTCCGGTAGGCCGTAGGCCCAGGATCCTTGGTACTCGCACTGGTACCACTTCTCCCAGGCCTGTGCATCACGAAGACGAAAGTCTGCTGCACAGTCGATAACGAGCGGGGCGTCGTGTCCGGAAGCGGCGGCCACAGTAGTCAGGGAGTGGGCGAGTGCGCCAGAGTGGCCATGCGGCAGCGCCATAAAGACGACGTCGTGTCCCTGCAGCGTCTCGAGAGAGGTTTCGACAAAGGTTCGATCGGCGAGCGGAGCCAAATGAGGATGAAACTCGCCTACCTTTTGGCCGGCGTTGCTATTGGCGCACAGGGCGCCAAGAGTGAGCTCGCCATTCTGATAGGCGGGATGGGTAAGCAGGAGACGAAGAATCTCGGATCCTGCGTATCCGGTGGCTCCAGCAACTGCGACTGATATACTCATTCTTTGATTATTCACCATTTTGCAATATTATTCAAAACCTTTGGGGTGTCTCTACCACCCGTTCTCCACCCGACATATGGCTTGAAAAAGAGGCATTACCAGCCAACACAGGATAACTACTGACAGCTGGGATCCGTCTCCCAGCCATGGAATACCGGCCCATGCCCTTTACCAACCTCTAAAAGATCGGAATGGAAAATGGCACCATACAACCAATCAGTCGTCAACTGAGTCGCCCGCACCACGTCGCCCGATTGTGCAATGCGAGTCGCCAAACCAGACGACAACGAACAACCCGTCCCATGCGTATTGGATGTTGCCACATGGGGATGTGTAAACGTGGCAGCATCAGCGTCCCGCTGGAGCAACGTATCAGTCATTGTTTCCGACTCCAGATGACCACCCTTAACAAGGACAGCGGCCTGCGTCGTCGCCAGCACACGTTCACCTTGCACTAACGCCTCCCCCAAACTCTCGGCACGATCCTGCCCCACCAACACCGCAAGTTCTGGAACATTAGGTGTCACAACAGCAAGGTCAGCAACGTCACCAACAGTCGCGACCAAGCCACGCATTGCCTCCTCAGCCTCGGCAGTCAAAAGCCGATCCCCACTAGTGGCCACCATAACCGGGTCGAGAACAACCACCGGCGGCTTAACTTGCTGCAACCATTCGCCAATTAACTGGGTAATGGCCGTATCTCCCAGCATGCCAATCTTCACCGCATCGATAACAACATCATCAGTGACGGCATCAAGCTGCTCCTGCAAAAAGCTCAAAGGAGGAGTGTGGACGGAACGAACGCCGCAAGTATTCTGAGCCACCAACGCCGTCACCACAGCCATACCGTAGCCGCCTGCTGCCGCAATAGACTTCAGGTCTGCCTGTAGACCCGCACCGCCAGTGGGGTCAGTGCCAGCAATAGACAAGACGCGTGGAACTTCTCGTGAAATAAAGGTCATGCACACATCATTCCACTAAAATTCGTTGTCGTCGCCTTGTTCCCCAGCCGTGCCGAAAGTCTTTATATAGCCCGCAGCTCCGCGCCGAAACGTTCGGCAGCAACCGTCACGGCCGCATCACGGGCCGCGGAAGCATCTTCTTCCGTCAACGTCCGCTCTGTAGACCGGAAGCTCAACGCAAAGGCCAAGGACCGCTTGTCCGCTCCCAGCTGCTCCGACTCATAAATATCGAATAGCTTGACGCTTTCCAGAAGTTCTCCCCCACCCTCGTAGAGGGCGGCCGCGATATCCGCCTGCGGTACATCCTTCTCCACCACCAATGCAACGTCCTGGTAGACCGGCGGGTAGGGGGAGACGACTGGAGACTGTCCATGATATGCCTCAGGAAGAGCCGACACATTGAGCTCCATAGCGCACATACGAGCGGGCAATCCACACTTTTCAAGCACCTGCGGGTGGACTTCACCGGCGTAGCCCACTAGCTCATCGCCGAGATAAACAGCAGCACAGCGGCCGGGATGCCACGGCAGCAGATCGGCCTTCTCGAAGTGGAATTCGGCACCTACAGCCCGACCGACCTGACGTGCGGCTTCAATAATGTCCCACACATCGGCAGCACGTCCCTCACCCCACGGACCGGCTTGATCACGCAGACCGGTAAGCACCGCAGCCACATGCAGAGGCTGCTGCGGGAGAGCGGCCATCAAAGCGGTAATCTCATCATCAGAGGGGCGCTTATTGGTAGGCAGCATGGGCATGGGGCGAGTGGACTCATCCGGAAGACATACTTCTTCCACACCATAGAGACCAAGATCGCGCTGGCCTCGGGAGACGTTCCGCTTCACCACATCAAACATCGAGGGGAGCAAGGTCGTCGCCAAGCATGCGTAGTCCGAATCGAGAGGATTGAGCACAGTGGTGACAGTCCGCCGCGGATCATCCTCTGCCAATCCCCACTCGTCAAACACCTTGTTCGACATGAAGGGGGTGGGGAGAATCTCCACGTAACCGGCATATGCCAATGCCTTGTTCACAATCCGGCGACGGCGCTGCTCCGGGGTCAGACCACGACCAGACGGTGCGTGCGGGAGCCTTACTGGAATCTGTTCCAGCCCTTCCAAACGCAGCACTTCTTCCACCAGATCGGCGCGCATCTGCAGATCAGGGCGCCACGTCGGCGGAGTGACAGTCAGCATGCCGGGCTCCCCGGGAGTGTCCTCGACCGTGCAACCCACCTCTTCCAGACGACGCCGAGTGGTACCAGCAGGATAATCCACACCAGCCACAACGCTAGGCCGATTGTCGGGGAAGACAATCGGCGCCGCCAGGGAAATATCGCCGACATCGGTCAGCAGCGGCTCTACGGTGCCGCCGGCGATCTCCATCAAGAGGGTAGCAGCACGGTCAGCAGCAGCACGACACACGACTGGGTCGACCTTGCGCTCGAAACGACGAGAGGATTCCGAGCTGAGCTTATGGCGGCGTCCAGTGCGGAAAACATGAAGAGAATCGAAGTGTGCGGCTTCGAAGAGAATGTCCGTGGTGTCCTCACCTACCTCGGTGGAAGCACCGCCCATCACACCAGCCAAACCGATGGCACCAGAATCATCGGCGATAATGACATCTTCCACAGACAGCTCTCGTTCCACATCATCGAGAGTGACGAGCTTCTCGCCAGCCTGAGCGCACCGCACGGTTATACCGCCCTGCAATTTCGACACATCGTAAGCGTGCATCGGCTGCCCGAGCTCCAGCATGACATAGTTCGTCACGTCCACCGCCGGGCTGATGGGACGTACTCCGGAGAGCAGCAAACGCCGCTGCATCCACCAGGGAGTGACGGCCTGCGGATCAATACCTGTGACGCGACGCGCAATAAAACGATCTGCACCAGTCTCCGGATCAATAGTAACGGGCCACGCCTCTCCTTCATTTCCAAGCTCTTGTGCAACCGCAATATCGTCGTAGGTGAGGCCAAAGGAAGTCGCAATCTCGCGGGCCAACCCACGTACCGACAGTGCATAACCGCGGTCCGGGGTGATGTTCACTTCAAAGACAGCATCATCAAGCTGGAGCAGTTCGTAGGCGTCGCTACCCGGGTCGGCAGTTCCCGGCCGGAGGGTAATAATGCCGGAGTGGTCCTGCCCAATACCCAGCTCGGTAGCTGAGCACATCATGCCGCGGGACATGTGGCCATACGTTTTGCGTTCGCTGATCTCAAAACCGCCAGGGAGGACAGTCCCGGGAAGTGCAACGATGACCAGGTCGTGGAGCTTGAAGTTGCGCGCACCGCAGATAATCTCCTGTAGCTCCCCATTATCGTTTCCGACCTCCACATGGCAGAAACGGATAGGCTTCTTGAAGCCTTCTAGTTCTTCAATCTCCATCACCTGGCCCACCACCAGTGGTCCGGTAATAGTAGGGAGAGGCTGCGGAACACCCTCGATTTCGAAACCAACCTTCACGAAGCCAGCGTCGAGGTCTGCGGTACTGACAGACCAGCCCGGGTTGCACTTGTCGAGGGTCTCAGTGAGCCAACTTTGGGGAACGAACACGGTACATCCTTGTAAGCGGGAAAGCGAGTGGAATAGATGTCTGAGGGATATGTGCTGGGTTTAGGAGCGTATACCGAAGGGGAGAGTGAAACGAATGTCGCCTTCCACCATGTCGCGCATATCGGAGATGCCATTACGGAACTGCAAAGTGCGCTCCAAGCCCATGCCGAAGGCGAAGCCGGAGTACTCTTCGGGATCAATACCAGCGGAGAGCAGAACATTGGGGTTCACCATGCCACAGCCGCCCCATTCAACCCAACCAGCTCCGCCCTTCTTATCGGGGAACCAGACATCGACTTCTGCGCTGGGTTCCGTAAAGGGGAAATAGTTAGCGCGCATACGCGTCTTCGTCTCCGGACCAAAAAGCGCTTTGGCGAGGTGGTCAAGCACGCCGCGCAGATCTGCCATGGTGAGGCCTTTGTCGACAGCCAAACCTTCGATCTGGTGGAACACCGGGGTGTGGGTGGCATCCAGTTCGTCGGTGCGGAACGTACGACCAGGACAGCCGATGTAGATAGGCAGTTCCCGGGAAAGTAGAGTGCGTACTTGCACGGGTGAGGTGTGGGTGCGGAGAACAACGCGGGAATCTTCTGGCGCAATATGGAAGGTGTCCTGCATCGTGCGAGCGGGGTGGTCCGGCAGGAAGTTCAACATGTCAAAATTGAACTGTTCGGTCTCCACCTCAGGGCCGTCAGCAATTTCCCATCCCATACCGATGAGAATGTCGGAGATCTGGTCGGCAATCATCGTGATCGGATGCTGTGCCCCCACAGGTTGACGGGTGGAGGGTTGCGATACATCGATCGACTCAGCGATCAGCAGGTTCGCCGCATGTTCTTGTTCCAGGGCAGCCTTCCGCTCGCCGAATGCGCGTTCAGCAACGCCACGCGCCACGTTCACAGCACGGCCAGCGTCCTTTCGGGCTTCTTTTGCGATGGAGCCAAGGGTGCGACGTGCTAGCGCAAGCGGGGATTTATCACCGAGGTGGTGGGTACGTGCGGCCGCAAGCTCCTCGAGATTGGTGGCGGCGGTAAACGCAGCCGCAGCGGCTTCAGCGTGACTGTTAAGTGTCTCTTCACTTAGGTCTGCGGGCTGGTTTTCCTGCGTCATGATTCTCCTTGGAATAAACGTCTTTCAAGCCTCTAGCCTAGTGCATGACCCGGCCGGGCTTCACGCCTGCTGTGCTGTTGCGGAAGTGTAGAGGCAGATCGAGGCGGCGGTGGCGAGGTTCAGACTCTCCGCCCGACCTCGGATAGGGATAGTGACAGTGTGGTCAGCTTGAGCGGCAACAGCCGGGTCGAGACCGTGTGCTTCACTGCCCATCAGCCACGCGGTGGGACGGCTCAGCAGCTGCTCTGCCTGGTCCAGACGCACTTCTCCGTCCATTGTTGTCGCCAGCAGTTGGATGCCGCAGCTCTGCAACGCGGTGAGGGCGGCTTCTGTATCGCTCTCCCGGCATACTGGCAGGTGGTAGATGCTGCCCGCGGATGAGCGCACACACTTTGTGTTCTCGGGATCGACTGAATGACCAGCAAAAACCACGAGATCCGCACCAAAGGCGTCGGCGAGTCGGACCATTGTCCCCGCATTGCCAGGATCATTAGTGTCAACGCCTACCAGCACCAGCTGTGGGTGAGGCTGTTGGTCGAGAGCTGTCGCCAGATCAGTCACTGTCGACTGGCAGACAGCGTAAATGCCAGGCGGCGTGACAGTGTCGGTGAGGAGCTTGTCTGCTTTCGGGCTGATGTAGTGAACATGCAAGCGACGATCGCGGGCGCTCACCACCGTACTGGCAAAGCGTGCAGCGGCGTCCTCAGTGACGTAGACATCAATGACATCACCGTAACGAATGGCCTCGGAGACGGCATTCCACCCTTCTGCGAGAAACTGCCCAGTTTTACGTCGCTGCGCTGGGCGGTGAAGTTTAGCCGCGGAAACGACCCGCGGAGTTCGTTCGGTGAAGATCTCCACGGGTCGTTCAGAAGTATGGTGTACCACAGGCGTGCGCTTTACTGCTACTCAGCAGCGGGGGCGTTGACGTCCTCCGGCAGTGCCTTGCGAGCGGCATCCACCAGCGCAGTGAAGGCAGCGGCGTCAGAGACAGCGATTTCCGCGAGAACCTTACGATCCAGATCGATGCCGGCAAGACGCAGACCCTGCATGAAGCGGTTGTAGGTCATGTCGTTCTGGCGAGCGGCAGCGTTAATCCGTGCGATCCACAGTTTGCGGAAGTCTCCCTTACGGGCACGGCGGTCCCGGTAGGAGTAAGTCATTGAGTGGAGGGTCTGCTCCTTAGCCTTGCGGTAGAGGCGGGAACGCTGACCGCGGTAGCCGGAGGCACCTTCCAGTATGGTGCGACGCTTCTTCTGGGCATTCACTGCCCGCTTTACTCGTGCCACGATGTCATCCTGTCGATTGTTAGGGGATAAAAAAGTCTTGGTGTGCTGGCTAAGTGTTAGCCGAGGAGGCGCTTAATGCGCTTCACGTCAGCGGTGGCAACGTCAGTGGTGCCGGAAATGCGACGGGTGCGACGGGAGGACTTGTGCTCCAGGAGGTGGCGCTTGTTGGCCATCTCGCGGGAGAGTTTGCCGCTACCGGTCTTCTTGAAGCGCTTAGCGGTTCCCTTGTGGGTCTTCTGCTTAGGCATTATTCCTCAGTTCTTCTCGTGATCAGGGGCTGATCGGGGGATCCATGGGGCGGAGAGCCAACCGAAGTTAGTCTTCTCCAGCCTGCTGACGAGTCTTCTTCCCGCGGTGGGGAGCAATAACCATCGTCATATTGCGGCCATCTTGTTTCGGGCGAGCCTCGACAAAGCCGTACTCTTCGACGTCATTGGCAAGACGTTCGAGAAGGCGGTAGCCCAGTTCAGGACGAGATTGCTCACGTCCGCGGAACATGATGGTCACCTTGACCTTGGAGCCTTTATTGAGGAAACGAACAACGTTTCCCTTCTTGGTCTCGTAGTCGTGGTCGTCGATCTTGGGACGAAGCTTCTGCTCCTTGATCACGGTCTGCTGCTGGTTCTTGCGGGCTTCGCGAGCTTTCTGCGCAGCCTCGTACTTGAACTTGCCGTAGTCCATAATCTTGCACACGGGCGGGTGAGCATTGGGAGCAACCTCGACCAGGTCGAGGTCAGCCTCGTACGCCAGCTTGAGAGCCTGCTCCACACCTACAATGCCCACCTGTTCCCCGTTGGGACCTACCAGGCGGACTTCGGGAACACGGATTCGCTCATTAATGCGGGCGTCTTGATTGCTGATGGGGACTCCTCAATAGTTCGGATTCTGGTGACCGAAGTGTATCCCATAGCATCCACGAAAAAAGCCCTGCGGCAGTCTTGCTACCGGCAGGGCCCATCGACCGTTACTATCCTCACCACCCGACGCATACGGGGAAGGGACCTAACGGACCAGGAAACAATCGGAGCTACGCTCCTGACGTCGACTGGTGGGATGGGACTCCACTTGCTTCTGAAGCATACTTCAGACGGTCTTAGTGACTAGTTTACCGAAAAAGCCCGGGAATACCAATTCGGCGCTACTCGCCGTAGCACGCGAATAGTCTCTCTTCTACGACGAGGTAAACATCTCTGCCAAAAACTGCCCAGTGAAGGACTCCGGAACCTGCGCGATTTCTTCGGGCGTTCCCGCTGCCACAATGCGACCGCCGCCGGATCCGCCTTCGGGCCCGAGATCAATGACCCAATCTGCAGACTTAATGACGTCAAGATTATGCTCAATGACAATAACCGTATTGCCCTTATCAACCAGACCGTTGATGACGTCGAGCAACTTACGGATGTCTTCAAAGTGCAGACCGGTAGTCGGTTCGTCAAGAATATATACCGTGCTCCCAGTTGAGCGCTTTTGCAGTTCAGCAGCCAACTTCACACGTTGCGCTTCACCCCCAGACAGTGAGGTGGCAGGCTGCCCTAACCGCACATATCCCAAGCCCACATCCACCAGTGTGCTGAGATAACGGTGGATACTCGTGATGGGCTTAAAGAACTCAGCAGCCTCAACAATGGGCATATCCAACACCTCAGAGATGTTCTTGCCCTTGTAGCACACCTCCAGCGTCTCCCGGTTATAGCGATGACCATGGCAGACTTCACACGGAACGTAGACATCCGGGAGGAAGTTCATCTCGATTTTGATCGTGCCATCACCATGACAGGCTTCACACCGTCCTCCCTTCACATTGAAGGAGAAGCGACCGGGTTTGTAGCCCCGCATTTTGGCATCAGGAGTAGCGGCAAAAAGCCCACGTATCTTGTCAAAGACTCCGGTATAGGTTGCCGGGTTGGACCGTGGAGTACGCCCAATAGGCGACTGATCGACCTGTACCAATTTGTCCAGGTGCTCCAGACCTTCAATCCGCTTATGAGAGCCCGGCACCTGCCGGGCATGGTTAAGCTCATTCGCTAAGGCGGTGGCAAGAATGTCGTTCACCAAGGTCGACTTACCAGAGCCAGAGACACCGGTGACGCAGGTCAGCACGCCCAGCGGGAACTGCACATCAATATGCTGCAAGTTATTCTCACGCGCATCCACAACAGTAAGCATCCGATCTGTATCTATTGGACGCCGAACAGCAGGTACTGGAATAGTGCGCCGTCCCGACAAATAGGCACCAGTCAGCGAATTCTCTGCCTTCAGAAGATCCTCATAGGACCCTGAATGGACAATCTCTCCGCCAAATTCGCCTGCTCCTGGGCCAATGTCAACAACCCAATCGGCTTCCTGCATAGTCTCCTCGTCGTGCTCCACGACAATGAGGGTGTTTCCGAGATCGCGGAGGCGTTTAAGAGTAGCAATAAGCTTGCGATTATCCCGTTGATGCAGCCCAATTGACGGCTCATCGAGTACATACAGAACGCCCGCCAGCCCTGATCCAATCTGGGTGGCAAGCCGGATACGCTGCGCTTCCCCTCCAGACAGACTGGCTGCGGCACGGGACAGTGTCAGGTAGTTAAGCCCCACATCCAGCAGGAACTGGAGGCGAGCACGAACTTCCTTGATAATACTGTGTGCAATCGCAGCTTCCCGACTCCCGAGCTGAAGATGATTGATGACCTCCAGACACTCGTCAATCGAAAGATCAGTCATATCCGCAATATTGAGTTCACGACCATCATCCGTAGCAAGAATAACCGCCAAAATCTCGGGACGCAGGCGCTTCCCCTGGCAAGACTCACACGGCACCGGCCGCATAAATGACTGGTAGCGATCTTTCAGACTTTCCGAATCGGTGTACTCGAGCTTACGGTTGATATAAGGAATGACACCCTCGAAGGGGGCGTTATAACTGCGGCGCCGACCGAACCGATTCTTATAACTCACATGCACTTCGTGAGACGATCCGTACAACACTGCCTTGCGTTGTGCAGCGGTGAGCTCATCCCAGGGAGTGTCCATAGAAAAGCCCATGGCCTCCGCAAGGCCACCCAACAGCTTTTGGAAGTAGCTTTGGTTAGCACCATACGCCCACGGCAAAACCGCCCCCTCTGACAGGCTCTTGTCCCCATCCTGCACAATGAGTGCAGGATCGAGCTTCATGTGCGATCCCAACCCATCACAGTCTGGACAGGCGCCATACGGGGAGTTAAAGGAAAACGAGCGGGGCTCCAGTTCGTCAAGGTCGAGACGGTGACCATTCGGACACGCCATTCGCTCCGAGAAACGCATCATGCGGTCCGGATCATCCTCAGCTTTGTCAACGCATTCGATGACGACAATGCCGTTCGCCAGATTTAACGCTGTTTCAATGGAATCAGTCAGACGCTGCTTTGCTGATGCCTTCACCATCATGCGGTCAACAACGACGTCGATATCGTGCTTCTCTTGCTTTTTTAAAACAGGAGGCTCACTCAGTGAATAGATGCGCCCATCTACTCGAACCCGCGCGAAACCTTCGCTTTGAAGACGGCTAAAGAGATCGTGAAACTCACCTTTTCGGGTACGCGCCACCGGAGCTAGAATCTGGAATTTCTCCCGTTCTGGTAGTTCCAGCACTTGGTCGACAATCTGCTGGGGAGTCTGCCGGGAAATAACTGCACCACACTCTGGGCAGTGTGCAGTACCGGCACGCGCATAGAGCAGTCGTAGATAATCGTAGATTTCGGTGATGGTGCCCACTGTCGAGCGGGGATTACGATTGGTCGCCTTTTGATCGATAGATACTGCCGGGGACAACCCCTCGATGATCTCAACGTCAGGCTTGTCCATCTGCCCTAGGAACTGCCGCGCATAGGCAGAAAGGGACTCCACGTAACGGCGTTGTCCCTCCGCAAAGATGGTGTCGAAAGCGAGGGAGGACTTGCCGGAACCCGAAAGACCGGTGAAGCAGATGAACGCATCGCGGGGCAGGTCGAGGTCAACACCTTTCAAGTTATGTTCGCGCGCACCCCTCACGACCAGGCGTTCCGCCATCTGTCCTCCTTCTGTGAGCTTCTCCCTTTCATGGTAACGACCTCGTCAAACAACCTCTCAGCATGTTCGCTAGTAGCCAGCAGTCCGGTGTCAGAAACGTACACTGTGGGTGTAGTAGTGATCCGCCGGTAGGGATCTGGAATAATGGATTGTCTTGTTGTGTGGCGTTACCCGCTGCTCTGCAGATGACGTGACTACAGCTATTTGTGTAAGGAGTGTGTTCGTGCCGACTCCCCTCCCTCTGCCCGACTCTTGGGATGCCGAAGAGCAGTATTTGGCGGCCATCTACCAGTTAGCAGAGGAAGAACGTGCAGCTACTGTGGCCAAACTGCAGGCTGTGCTAGCCCAATCTGGGGGTACTCCGCAAGCACGCAGTGAACGAGAATCGTACAACGCGCTCTATACGTCCCAGATTCGTGCCATTGACGAGTCGCAGGCCGGGCTCTGCTTCGGGCGAGTTGACATCGTTCCTGACGCAATTGACGACTCTCATATAGAGGCAGAGGCGACTCGCTATATCGGCCGCATGGGTCTGCTGGACAATGACCAAGACTGTCGCCCCATGTTAGTAGATTGGCGGGCCCCCTTAGCACGCCCCTACTATCTGGCAACTACCGCGCGCCCTGAGGGGGTGTGGCGCCGGCGCACTATCCATTCGTTGGGTCGTAAACTCACGTCCCTTTCGGACGAGTTTTTGATGCATGGCGATACCCCCACTGGTTATCCCAATCCACAGGACATGGCGGACGGTGTCGCTTCTGAGTCCGCACTATTAAAGGCGCTTAACGCGCCCCGTACCGGCCATATGACAGATATTGTGGCGACGATCCAGCGGGAACAGGACGAAATTATTCGCTGCGAGCATCGCGGCGTTGTCGTGGTGGAGGGTGGCCCAGGTACCGGTAAAACTGCTGTTGCGCTGCATCGTGCCGCATATTTGCTGTACACCTTCCGCTCTGTCCTAGAGCGCTCTGGTGTACTCATCATCGGACCTAACGACACCTTCCTGCGCTACATCAACCATGTGCTCCCCTCACTGGGCGAGACAGGCGTAGTGCTTATGACCCTGGGAGATATGTTCCCTGGCGTGACTGCACGAGCTGAAGATAGCCTAGCTACGCAAGAAGTCAAGGGGTCGTTGCTCATGGTCGATGTCCTCAAGCAGGCCATTCGAGCGTGGCAGACAGTGCTAGAAGAACCCATCACCATCCATGTTGATGGCACACCATTCTCTGTTACCCCCCGCATGACTCGGCGGGCACGCGGGCGGGCACGCTCCAGTCGGCGGCCCCATAATCGAGCACGGCAGTTGTTCCATGACACGCTGGTTGAGGAGATCGTGGAGGCTTATGCGGCGGAGATTGGCACCGACCCCGAACGTCCGGACCACCCCGGTATGCTGCTGTCCCGCTCCGATATTGCGGATTTAACGGAGGACCTGCTGCACTCCCCCGAAGTACAATCTCTGGTCACTGAACACTGGCCCATCTTGACTGCCAAGCACGTGGTGGAGCGGCTGCTCACGGAAAGAGAACATGCAGAAGAAGCCTGCACGGGTATTCTCCCCACTGGCGATGTTGACTTTCTGTTACGGCCAACGGGAAACCCGTTCACTGTAGCAGACGTACCGCTCCTCGATGAGGCGGCAGAACAGTTGGGATGCCCACCGCGTGCCCGGGCAACTGCTGCCTCTGGTGATAATTGGCGGCAGATGGTGGAGGATGCACAGGATGCCCTCGACATTCTCAAGGCGTCTGCATCTCTCGAATTCGAGGATGAATCCGATAGCGAAATTCTCGCTGCCTATGACATTATCGACGCTCGCCGGCTGGCTGATCGCCACACGCATCACTCCTTTCTCACTACTGCAGAGCGTGCCGCCCAGGACCGCGAATGGGCCTTTGGGCATGTCATTATCGATGAGGCACAGGAACTCTCTCCGCTCGCATGGCGCATGGTGATGCGTCGTTCACCAAACCGGTGGATGACGATTGTTGGCGATACGGCACAGACGTCCAACCCAGCTGGAGTGGAACACTGGGAAGACGCGCTCTCCCCCTATGTGAAAAACCGCTGGTGTTCGTTCACACTGTCGGTCAATTACCGAACGACCCGGCAGATTATGGAAGCGAGTCAGGGCGTATTGGCGGAAATCAATCCAACGGCACGCCTACCTCGTTCCATCCGCAGCTCGCAGCATGAGGTGGAGCTCGTTGATCGTGGTGACGAGCGCTGGAGTACGGTGCTGCAGCGCACCGTACAGGAACTCGCACACCTCTTCGCAGAAGAGCGCCGTAGCTGCGGCATACTGGTATCCCCTACTGTGATGAGTGCGCTGATGGAGGAATCTTCAGGGCAAGCGCTTGAAACACTTGTGGGAGCACCAGTATCCCTAGTGCAGGAAGCGAAGGGACTAGAGTACGACTACGTTATTGTCACTGATCCAGTCGGAATAGTGGAGGCGTCTCCACAAGGTCTCAACGATCTTTTTGTGGCGATGACGCGTGCTACCCAAGCGCTTGCCGTGGTCCATGAGGGGGAACTCCCCTACTGCCTGTCTGCGCTGGTGGAGTAGTTCACTGCCGCAGTGCAGTGAGAGACCGGCGGTATGCTGAACTAGCAGCGGCGGTTACTCGATTCCGGCTTCTTCCATGTGGTGCACTTCCCGTTTGAGATCCGCAATCTCGTCCCGGAGGCGGGCAGCGATCTCAAACTGGAGATCACGCGCTGCTGTCGCCATCTGGTCTGTAAGTTCAGCGATAAGAGCTTCCATGCGCTTTCGCGGCATATGTGCAGTGTCCAGGTTTTCCAGTCCCGGCACCGCACTATCCCCACCAGTACCGCGCTTCCCCGCGGAATCGAGTTTGCCGCGCTGCGCATGTTGTTGGGTGCGAGCCGCTAACCGAGAGCCCTTTTTCATCTCATGAGCAGAAGTTTCAGTGGAGTCATCGAGGTCGTCATAGAGCTCATCGAGGATATCCGTAATCTGTTTGCGAAGCGGCTGCGGATCGATCCCGTGCTCCTCGTTATACGCAATCTGTTTGGCCCGACGCCGCTCTGTCTCGTCAATAGCGTCCCGCATCGAGTCGGTGATGGAGTCCGCATACATGTGCACTTCACCACTGACGTTTCGGGCGGCACGACCAATTGTCTGGATCAGGGAGGTGCGGGATCGGAGGAATCCTTCCTTATCGGCGTCGAGAATCGCCACGAGAGAAACTTCCGGAAGGTCGAGACCTTCCCTGAGCAAGTTAATACCGACCAGTACGTCATAGGAACCAAGTCGTAACTGGCGGAGCAGTTCGACGCGCCGCAGTGTATCGATGTCAGAATGGAGATAGCGTACACGTATTCCCCTCTCCAGGAGATAGTCGGTGAGGTCTTCCGCCATCTTTTTCGTCAGTGTGGTGACGAGAATACGCTCGTCTCGGGCGGTTCGTTCCCGGATTTCTCCGAGGAGGTCATCGATCTGTCCCTTGGTGGGTTTCACGACTACTTTGGGGTCGACGAGTCCGGTGGGGCGAATAACCTGTTCGACTACCTCCCCATGGGATGCCTCAAGTTCGAAGGGGCCGGGGGTCGCGGACATGTAGACGGTCTGTCCAACGCGTGCTTCGAATTCGTCGAAGGTGAGCGGTCGGTTGTCGAGTGCAGAGGGCAGCCGGAACCCGTACTCGACCAGGTTGCGTTTGCGGCTCATGTCGCCTTCGAACATGCCACCGATTTGGGGAACGGTAACGTGTGACTCGTCAATGATGGTGAGGAAGTCGTCCGGGAAATAGTCGAGCAATGTGGCAGGCGGGGTTCCAGGGCCACGTCCGTCGATATGCCGAGAGTAGTTTTCGATACCAGAGCAGAAGCCCATCTGCTCCATCATTTCGATGTCGTAGGTGGTGCGCATGCGGAGGCGTTGTGCTTCCAGCAGTTTGCCGGTGGACTCCAACTGTTGCAGGCGACTATCGAGTTCTTGCTGAATTCCCTCGATGGCTTCTTTCATCCGTTCCGGACCGGCCACGTAGTGGGTGGCCGGGAAAATGTGGAGGTCGTCCACCGGGCGGACGATGTCACCGGTGAGTGGGTTGAGATAGTAGAGGCCGTCAATCTCGTCTCCGAAAAACTCAATGCGTACGGCGAGCTCTTCATAGGCAGGGATGATGTCGATAGTGTCGCCTTTGACTCGGAAAACGCCACGGCTAAAAGCGATGTCGTTACGGTCGTACTGGATCTCCACGAGTAGTTTGATGAATTCATCACGGTCGAGTTCGTCGCCGACACGCAGCAGAATAGACCGGTCAAGGTAGGACTGGGGAGTGCCTAAGCCGTAAATGCAGGAGACGGATGCGACAACGACGACGTCTCGACGAGATAGCAAACTCATGGTGGCCGAGTGACGGAGCCGTTCCACATCTTCGTTGATGGAGGAGTCTTTTTCGATATACGTGTCAGTTTGCGCGATATACGCTTCGGGTTGGTAGTAGTCGTAGTAGGAGACGAAGTACTCAACTGCGTTATTCGGCAGGAGGGTGCGTAGTTCGTTGGCGAGCTGTGCTGCCAGCGTCTTATTTGGGGCCATGACCAAGGTGGGGCGCTGAACCTGTTCGATGAGCCAGGCCGCGGTGGCCGATTTTCCGGTACCCGTGGCGCCCATCAGCACAGTGTCCCTGTCTCCACGGTTGATTCGGTAGGCGAGCTCTGCGATTGCGGTCGGTTGGTCGCCGGCGGGTTGGAAGGGGCTTTTGACGTGGAAGGGCTGGGAGGTACGGAGGATCTCGCCGACCGGCCGGTAACCGGATTCGGGGAGGTCAGGGTGTTCGGTCGCGAAGGCCACGCCGTATCCTTCCATGCCTAGGGATGGGGTCTCCTCCATGCTACCGCGCGCTATCTAGCGTCGCTTACCCCGGTAAATCTGCTCAATTTCATCTTGGAAATGCAGGTTGATGGCGTGGCGCTTGAGCTTCAGGGTGGCTGTCAGTTCGCCATCTTCTTCGGTGAGGTCACGTGGCAGAATCCTGAACCGCTTGATGGACTCCGCTCTCGACACTTGTTGGTTAGCTCGATCGATGGCATCTTGGAGAATGCGACGCACGTCGGGGTCGCGCTGTAGTTTGTCGATGGGAAGGTCGGGGTCGCGGCCGTTACTCTGCAGCCATTCTCGCACTGCTTCTCTATCGAGGGCGATGAGACAGCTGATGTATTTCCGTCGATCACCGATGACGACTGCATAGCTAACGAGGGGGCAGCGGTCGATCACCGTCTCCAGCCTGGTTGGGGACACATTTTTCCCCCCGGCAGTGACGATAATTTCTTTCTTCCGCCCGGTGATATAGACGTAACCTTCGCGATCGAGTGATCCGAGGTCTCCACTGTGCAACCAGCCGTTATCGAAGGCGGCGGTGGTGGCATCGTCATTATGCCAGTAGCCACTCGTGACCATACCGCCTTTGAGGAGAACCTCCCCGTCGTCGGCAATACGTACGGAGCAGCCGGGAAGAGGACGGCCGATGGAGCCGATCTGCCACTCCCCTGGACTATTGACAGTAATTGCGGCCGATGTTTCGGTAAGCCCATAACCTTCATAGACGTTCACTCCCGCCCCGTGTAGGAAGTGCGCGAGCTCACTGCTGAGGGAGCCACCACCGGATACAACCCACTGCAGTTCGCCACCCAGAGTATCGCGAAGTGAGCGGTAAATGAGACGATCATAAAACTGGTGGCGTACTCGCATGGATATCGAAATCCGCGTTTTGCTAGCGATCCGCGAGTAGTTGATGGCACTGTGGTAGGAGTGGTTGAAGAGCCATTCACCCAGCGGGCCGGCGATCCGTGACTTGCGGCGCATCGCCTCCGCGATTTTCTCGTAAACCCGTGGTACACCCACGAACAGGTGTGGTTTGAACCGCATGAACTGTTCGAGCACTGTGCTGAAGTCAGACCAGTAGGTTTGGGTGACGCCGCGATCGATGCACATGAGTGAAATTGCCAACTGGAAGACGTGGGCGAGCGGGAGAAAATTGAGAACCCGTTTTCCCGGTTGCAAAGGATCCTGTGCAACCGGCCGGCCGCCTAATGCCCGGATCTCGTGGAGGAGATTTCCGTGGGAGATCTGTACCCCCTTGGGGTTACCAGTTGTCCCGGAGGTGAAGATGATGCAGGCAAGAGTTTCCACATTGAGGGAGCGGATACGCCGGTCAAGTTCGAAATTGCATCCCACTGCGCCACGCCCGGCTGCGATGATGAGATCGGTGGCGGACTTATCGATGACGTAGATATCCCGCAGCGTTGCGGGCTTGTCCTTGTGCAGGACAGTTCCCAAGTGCTGGGGGTTTTCTACGACAAGGAATTGTGCTCCAGAGTCCTCTAAAATGTGATGGACCTGTTCTGCGGAGGATGAGGGGTAGATAGGGACAAGAACTGCTCCGCAGCTCCATACAGAGTAGGCGAAGAGCATCCACTCGTAGCGGGTCTGTGACAGTAAAGCGATGCGGTCACCCGGCCTGATTCCAAGGCTAATCCAGCCTCGGGAGAGCGCACGAACTTCTGCTGCGAAGTGGCGAGCGGAAACGTCAACCCAGTCGGAGAGGACAGGCCGCTGGAAGAGCACACGATCAGGTGCTTCTTCGGACTGCCGGTAGAGCGAATCGACGATCGACTCGTCGGGCTCCACACGGTAGACCAGTGGCGCGGTGTATTCTCGCAATCCGCATACTCCTCCCGGCAATCCCCTGTATCGGAGGATTTCCCTTCAGTTTAAGAAGAGGAGCGAACCAACGCCACTGTGCTAGCTGTGTGTTCCCCGACCGAGTACTCCAATTTCCTGTTCGATGACGGAACGGGCGACAGCCATAACCCTGCCCGACTCGGCAATATCCTGGCGCACAGAGTGGTCCATCTGGTTGGAGGTGGTGCGGAATCCGGAGCGTGCGACGAGGTTATCGATACGGTCATCCAAGTCATCCACGGAGCGGTAGTCACTCCAGCGCACCAACTCGGTATCGACAATGTCGACCGCATCAGCCAAGGCGACAAGTGCAACCACACGGTCAACAAGTTCGGTCCAGACTTCTCCGAGTTCCCGGAGGCGATTGCGGTGGGTAACGCCGTGCTGGAGACCACGCTTCCGCAGTGCCGCAGAAACGTCTCGCAGCTCCACAATATCACTGGCTACTTCCATCACTTCGGCGGTGATGTCAATGCTCGAGGCTTGGGTAGCGAGTGCGTCACCGTGCCACGCAGGTGATCGATCGAGGCGGTCCATCACGATACCCAGAATGTAGAGGGCAGCATCGTAGGAGTCGGCGAAGGAGAAGGTGGCAGCCTGTACTCGGAGGAGCTGTTCGCGGCTGGAGGTCCAGGACTCGTCTTCCACGGGACGCCCGGCGATGACACGGGAAATGCCGGAGACTGCATCGTTGACAATCTTGCGCATTGAACTGATATCACCCCGCAGGGCATCAGGCACACGATCAAGAACTGTGTCCAATGCGCTCGCTGAGCGAGTCGGTGCAGCTCCAGAACTCTGCATGCCATGCCCATCAGCACTAGTGACGGCTCTGCGGGATGCGGACGGGGAGCTACTTTGCGTCGGGTCCTCTGGGTTCTCCACTAACGCTTGTTGCTCAGCGTTAAATGCCCAGAGGGGAAGGTCCGTGCGGTTAAAGGTCCGGAGTCGGTAGCGGTCCGTGGAGGGGCCCACTTTCTCGGCGTAGTCCACCTTGCTCGGAACGGCGCAGCGGCAGAGCGCATCAAAGATGGTGTTGCGTTGGTTCGTACTGAGGAAAATGCCGTTGCGTTTTTCTTCCCGCAGTCCCATCCACGACTTGGCGAATGCTGGATCAGAGACAAAGGCGCGACGATAGCCACCCAGCGACCCCATGTATTTACGGTACCGTCGATGTGCCAGTGCCGACCGCACATCATTCGCCATGAGTTTGCCGTCGTCCGTGATGAACTTGTCATTGCGGAGTGCAGTGGTGGGGTCACCGTTGGCGACATCGTGCCATTCGTGGGCAGTAGCGGCGATGCGGCTTAGCTCTTCCACGCCTCCGGTCCTCGGAGTCGTGGACCCTTTCTGTAAGCGCGCGTGCAGAATCCCCCGCATATTCTGGTCCAAATAGCCGGCACTCAATGCCAGAGCAGCTTTATCTGAGAGACGATAGGCAGCGCTCGTGACGGGAATGGCAGCGTCGCGCAGCCATTCTTCAACAGCTACTTTGACCTGTTTTCCTTGGTTGGGCATTATCAGTATTCACCTCATCGGGGCAGTCACTTTGACTGTACTGGTTGAAGAGTCTGCTGTGCGGGAGTCCACCGAAACTTTCTGTTTCTGCCAAAGTTCCCCAGGGAATGCCATCTGTTCTGCACTTGGCAAAGCAGTGAGAATCCCAGGATAGGTCGCCAAAATGGCGCGTGCTGCGCGCACAGCGGAATTGAAGCGCTTTCCGGCGAGCTCCCCTTCCAATACTTCACAGCGCTCGGTACGTGGATCGATGGCGACGGACAGAGTTTCCGGCCCTAAAAATGTGTATTTTCCCCACCCGGGCAATGGGTTAGCCACCCTTCCACCACTTCCTTTCCTACGTAACGAGGGAATTCATCTCTCTGGACGGAATCCTTTACTCCACTCTAAAACGGATAACCAGGCTTGTCAGTTCCCATCGCAGGAGTCATTTTCTCCTCCGGTCGGTAGCATCAAAGACATGACGCACCAGCACGCCGCCTCCCAGAAGTGGGGCCTCACCGCCGGCTACCGCGGGGCTGACCACACATGGCACCCCTACTCTGCGGTTTCGCTCAAGGCAGTGGAGACTGCGCTCGGGACCCATCTTCCTGCGTCATCTCAACAACGATTTGCGGGCCTCCCCGCCACCGCTGTGGTGGAAGAGGAGAAACTGCACTACCTGACCCTCGCGGCAGCACAGACGGAGTGGGATCTGCTGCAATTGGCCGACTGGGAAGTACATTTGGAGGACAGTTCGCGGATCCCGCTGCGCCTCGTCACTATTGAACTTCCAGAGAAGATCGATCCGGTGTTGGCTGTCGAACTGCCAGCTGCTCTCCCCCAGGGTTACCACCGGCTGGTGGTAACTTCAGCTGATGTCACCTATCGGGCCACCCACATTATCGTGACCCCTGCTCATCTCCACGTTCTTCCGGATCAGCAGAACGTATGGGGGTTGACAGCCCAAATTTACGCGCTTCGCGGTGACCAGTCCTGGTCCATGGGAGATAGCCACGACCTCAAAGAGCTGTGCCAATGGGCCGCCCAGCAAGGTGCCGACTTTGTCAGCATCAACCCCATCCACGCGGGTTCCCCAGTCACCCCCGTAGAAAACTCTCCCTATTTACCCCGATCCCGCCGCTACCTGTCTGTTCTTATGCTGTCGATCGAGGATCTGCCGGAATACCACTCGGCATCGGCAGAGTGTCGTGCTGCCATTGATACGCTCGCAGCGCCCCTGAAAGCTCGCAACCACTCCCCGGAACTACTTGATCGCAGTGCCGTCCACACTGCGAAGATAGCCGCACTAGAACTCTTGTTCGGTGACAGCATGTACACTCTCCGCCTCGATCTTTTCGAGGAGTTCTGCCAGCGGGAGGGAAGCCAGCTGCGGGACTACGCGTTGTGGTGTGCGCTGGTCGAAGAGTATGGGGAGGACCATCCGATTCTCTGGGAGGGCGACCATGGGCCCTCTTCTGCATGGGCAGTAGAGAAATCTGTGGAGCATGCCAAACGGCTGAAATTCCACCAGTGGGTACAGTTCCTTCTTACGGAACAGCTACGGGATGTGCAACGGGCAGCTAAGGCTGCGGGGATGAGTATCGGCATCGTACACGATCTGGCCGTCGGAGTGGGGCTCCACTCTGCCGACGTCTGGTCCCTCTCCTCCCTGATGGTGCCGGAGGTAACCGTTGGTGCTCCACCAGACGCCTACAATCAGTTGGGGCAGAACTGGAATCAGCCACCATGGCATCCGCAGTCGCTGCAGGAAGCGGGATATGCTCCCTTTGTTCAGATGATTCGCAAACTCTGCGAAACGGGTGGTGGGGTACGAATTGACCACATTTTGGGTCTTTTCCGTTTGTGGTGGATTCCCCGCGGAATGCCTCCCACTGCTGGTGTTTATGTTCCCTTCCCTTATGATGACCTGCTGCGCATCGTCATCCTCGAAGCGAATCGGCACGGCTGTGTCATTATCGGCGAGGATCTCGGAACTGTTGAAGATTATGTGCGAGAAGCACTATCCCACTACGGCATTTGGGGAACATCTGTACTCTGGTACGAGTACGACGACAACGGCCAACTACGTGTTCCCGATACCATCCGTCGCGACTGCATGATGACGGTGAGTACGCATGACATGCCGCCTGTCTCCGCTTACCTTGCGGGAAAGCAGGTAGACCTGCGGGACAGCTTGGGTATCTTGGGACAATCCCGAGAGGCTGAGTGGCAGGATTATCTCCGTAACCGTGCTGACATTGTAGAAATGGGGACTCGCATGGGAGTATGGCCCAGCGACACATTCCCTGGCAGCGACGCAGAAGTTCTGGCGATTCATCAGCTGATGTGGCTCGCCCCTGCCACTGCTAAAGCTATTGCCCTCGTCGACATCGTGGCGGATCAGCGTTCTGAAAACGTGCCGGGTACCGATACGGAATACCCCAACTGGTTGGTTCCCCTCTGTGATCGCGACGGCCATGCCGTTAGTCTGCAGCAGGTACAGGAGTCGCCATTGTGGACCGCTTTGAAGCGTGATGTTATGGACAATATCTAAATACTCCTTGACTTTTGTGCCGATTTTTGCAGTCAAAAATGATTACTCTTTTGGCGCGAAAGTGAGGCCAAAATCTCGAAAAATACTTTTCATCTTTTGAAGAACCGCAGGTGAAAGGCTAAGACCAGTTTGGCAAGCTACGGCAACTAAACTACACTTATCCGCGTGAGCAGTAAGAGTAAGTCTTCCAGTGATGCCAAGCGCGTCACCATCTATGACGTAGCCCGTGAAGCCGGAGTGGCACCCTCCACAGTGTCCCGCACCTTCTCCCGCCCCGGACGTGTCAATGCCGAAACCGCAGCCCGAGTTCGCAAAGTTGCGGAGAAAATAGGCTACCGGGCGGCAACTGTCAGCTTCACTTCTGCACAGTCCACTCAACTCATTGCCGTTGCGGTTCCCGATATTGCCAACCCGACATACGCAGAAACTATTAAAGGCATCCGCCGTGAGGCACTTGCTGCTGGATACTCGACCATTCTGCTTGATGCTACCGAGATCGACGACCAGAACAGCGAAACCCTCGAACGTTCCATGGGACTCGCCGAAGGTCTCATCCTGGTCTCCCCGCGTCTCCCCGATGCCGCCATCCAGGCAATGGCCAAGCAGCGCCCAGTCGTCACTCTGAACCGTGAGGTTCCCGGCGTCCCCGCCGTCATTAGCGATGCCCGCCAAGGCGTCCAAGAAATGGTCGCCCATCTGTACGATCTCGGCCACCGCTCCCTCACCTTCCTCCCGGGCCCCGTCCATTCCTACGATGACGCCCAGCGGTGGCAGGCACTCCTCGAACAGTGCTCCCGCCGCAAGATGGCCATCCGTCGTACACCCCCGCGCCGCCCCACCGTCGCCGGTGGCGCCGCTGCCGCCCGCGAATGGATGCAACGCCGTACCTCCGCTGTCATTGCCCACAACGACCTCATGGCCATGGGCTTCATGATTGCCGTAAAGTCTGTGGGCATTGACGTCCCCCGCGATGTATCCGTGGTGGGCACCGATAATATCTTCATGAGCGCACTGGTAACCCCCGCTCTCACCACCGTTACCGCATCTCGGCGTACTCAAGGCTCACTGGCCTTCAGCCAGCTGCTAGAACAGCTCCGGCACCAGCATCGCGATATCGGCCACCTCACCACTACCGTACAAATGAAGCTGGTCGAGCGCGAATCTACCGACCGCGTTCATAGCCTGCGTCGTTAACGACACTCCCCACGAGCCGCCGCATTTTCTTCCTCCTCCCGAGAGAAAGAGATGCGGCGTTCGTTTATCGCCCAAAGGAGACTGCACCATGCCCACTCCCTACCGAATTCTCATGATCTGCACCGGTAATATCTGCCGGTCGATCATGGCTGAGATTATCGTTCGAGAAGAAGCTGCAGCACGTGGTCTCGACCCCTCCACTATTGAGATCCGCTCAGCGGGAGTAAGCAAAGAAGAAACCGGCAACGGTATCGACTATCGTGCACAAGGAGAGTTGGCACGTGCGGGCTATCCGACCCCAGTACACCGGGCGCACCAGGCCACTCGTGCAGAGCTCTCGCAGGCTGACCTCATCCTGGCAATGACGACCGGCCATGTATGGGGTCTGGAGCGACTCTGTCAGCGTTTCGGGCTCCATAATCTCCCAGTCTTGCTCTTCCGCACCTTTGACGACGTCTGTAACCCCCAGCGCATCATCACTACAGAGGTTGCGGACCAGATTCTCGATGTAGAAGACCCTTGGTATGGAGGTCCACAAGATTTTGTGACAACACGGGAAACACTAGAGCGGTGTGCTCCCGCAATTGTCGACTACGTGGAACAGCAGCTTTCTAGGTAACGCCACACACTGCTGGCTCGTTCTCTCAATTCGTCCACTGTGCCATCATTGTCGATAATGATGTCGGCGATTTCCCGTCGTTGGGCATCAGTGGCCTGTTGTGCCATGCGTGCTCGAGCATCGTCAGTAGCCAAACCACGCTGGTGGACGAGTCTCTCTAGACGCTGCTCCGCTGGCGATAACACCATGACAATATGCTCGAACATGCCAGCCATGTCATGTTCGACGAGAAGCGGGACATCATAAACAGCCAGCTGTGGACAAGGAGCCACAGCAAGAAGTTCTGCTGAGCGTGCAGCGATAGCAGGCTGAAGAATGCTGTTGAGCCGCTCGGTGTGCACGGAATCCACAAATGCACGCTGCGCCAAGAGCGCCCGGTTTAGTGTTCCGTCTGGCTGAATTAGGTCGTCTCCAAACTCTGCGGCTAAGGCTGCTAGCCCTGGTGTTCCTGGCGCAACGACTTCCCGCGCCACGTGATCGGCATCGACTACAGTGGCGCCCAGTTCTCGCCATACTGCGGCCACCGTAGATTTTCCCGATCCAATTCCTCCAGACAGGCCAATCACATGCGTTCCTCTCCTTGTAGTGAGCCGTCTGACTTTGCCGAACCCAGTCTAGTAAATGAAGATAAAAACTGCGGAGGAAGCAAGATGCTTCCTCCGCAGTTTTAACGTGTAGTGAGACAGTACCGGGGTACGTGTCCGCGCTAGTAACGACTAGTTGCCGGCAAGCTTCTCACGCAGGGCGTTGAGCTGCTCGTCAGAGGCAAGGGAGCCGTGGGCTTCGTCAGCAGCCGGAGCCTGTGCGGTGTAGTCGCCCTCGGGGGCAGCTTCGCCAGCTTCAGCGGCAGCGATACGGTTAGCTTCCACCTGCTTGGTGTGGAGCTGGTGGCGACGCTCGGCTTCTGCGTAGCGGTCCTCCCACTCTTCACGCTGCTTCTCGTAGCCTTCGATCCATTCGTTAGTTTCAGGGTCGAAGCCTTCGGGGAAGATGTAGTTGCCCTGCTCGTCGTAGGAGTCGGACATACCATACTTGGCGGGATCGAACTCTTCGGTGTAGTCGATGTCAGCTTGTTTGAGGGACAGGGAGATACGACGACGCTCGAGGTCGATGTCGATAACCTTAACCATGACCTCCTGGCCGACGGTGACGACCTGATCCGGAACATCCACGTGGCGCTCGGCCAGTTCGGAGATGTGGACGAGACCCTCGATACCCTCTTCGACACGCACAAAGGCACCGAACGGAACGAGCTTGGTGACCTTGCCGGGCACAATCTGGCCGATAGCGTGGGTGCGGGCGAACTGGCGCCAGGGATCTTCCTGGGTAGCCTTGAGGGACAGGGAAACACGCTCGCGGTCCATGTCGACATCGAGAACCTCGACAGTGACTTCCTGACCGACCTCGACAACCTCGGACGGGTGATCGATGTGCTTCCAGGACAGCTCGGAGACGTGGACGAGTCCGTCTACGCCGCCCAGATCCACGAAGGCACCAAAGTTGACGATAGAGGACACGACACCCTTGCGGATCTGGCCCTTCTGCAGCTGGTTGAGGAACTCAGAGCGAACCTCAGACTGGGTCTGCTCGAGGAATGCGCGACGGGACAGCACAACGTTGTTGCGGTTCTTGTCGAGCTCGATGATCTTGGCTTCAAGTTCCTTGCCAACATAAGGCTGCAAATCGCGGACGCGACGCATTTCCACGAGGGAGGCAGGCAGGAAGCCGCGCAGTCCGATATCCATGATGAGGCCGCCCTTGACGACCTCGATAACGGTGCCCTTGACTGGCTCGTCCTTTTCTTTGAGTTCTTCGATGGCACCCCAAGCACGCTCGTACTGAGCACGCTTCTTGGACAGCATCAGACGGCCTTCTTTGTCCTCTTTAGTGAGAACAAGGGCTTCAATGGTGTCGCCAACTTCGACGATTTCGCTGGGGTCGACATCGTGCTTGATGGAAAGCTCACGAGAAAGGATGACGCCTTCGGTCTTGTAGCCGATATCGAGGAGAACCTCGTCGTGGTCGATCTTGACGACAGTGCCTTCGACAATGTCACCGTCGTTGAAGTACTTGATGGTGGCGTCGACAGCGGCGAGGAAGTCCTCAGCAGTGCCGATATCGTTGACGGCTACCTGCTGAGTATTGTTAGTAGTGGTCATAGGGTTGGTAACTCCGGACTACGGAATGTATCAGGTGTTCATGGAACGGTCATTGCCTGCGTCCGCACCCCGGAAAGGAACACAGCAGCCCGGACGGAACACACGCAGTTACCAATACTACCGCTCACTACAGCGTGAGACAAGCTACATTAACGCTGGTAATCCACTGTTCACTTAATGCGCGGCAGCATTCCATGTAGCCCCAAAACCAACCGAAACTTCCAGCGGGACTGCCAACTCGACAGCAGAGTCCATACACTCCGACACCAAAGCTTGCAACGCCTCCCGCTCGCCTGGCGCAACCTCACACACCAGCTCGTCATGTACCTGCAGAAGAACACGAGAGCGCAGGTCAGAGTCGTGTAGGGCGGAATCCACCCGCAGCATCGCCAATTTGATGATGTCTGCGGCGGTGCCTTGAATAGGCGCGTTAAGAGCAGCTCGCTCGGCGTTTTCCCGCACAACCCGATTGCTGGAGGTCAGTTCGGGAAGATACCGGCGCCGGCCGAACATAGTTTCCGTGTATCCAGTCTTCCGAGCTTCTTCCACCACATTGTGCAGATAGTCGCGTACCCCTCCGAAGCGTTCGAAGTAGTTCTCCATGAAGCTCTTAGCTTCGGCGACGGGAATATCAAGCTGTCGTGCCAGCCCGTAGGGCGATAGTCCGTAGGCGAGGCCATAGCTCATCGCTTTGGTCCGCCGGCGCAGTTCTGGAGTAACTCCATCTAGCGGTACATCAAACGCCACAGAGCCGACGTAGGAGTGTAAATCCTCACCCCGCTGGAACGCCTCAATGAGCCCTTCGTCCTTCGACAGGTGGGCCATGACGCGCATCTCGATTTGCGAGTAGTCGGCGGTGAGAAGTCCTTCGTAGCCTTCTCCAGCGACGAAGATCTCGCGTATGCGTTTACCTTCATCCGTCCGGACCGGAATGTTTTGGAGATTCGGGTCTGTTGAAGAGAGACGGCCGGTGGTGGTGATTGTCTGATTAAACGTGGTGTGGATGCGCTCGTCGTCACTCACCGAGTTGATGAGGCCGGTCACTGTGGTTTTAAGCTTGGTGGCTGCACGGTGCCCCAGCAGCGCAGCGAGGAAGGGGTGGCCCGTCTTCGCATACAGCATTTCGAGGGATTCTGCGTTAGTCGAATAGCCGGTTTTTGTTTTCTTGGTCTTTGGCATTCCCAATTGATCAAACAGTACCGCTTGCAGCTGCTTCGGCGATCCAAGGTTGACAGTGTCATCACCAATAGCTACATAGGCCTCTCGCTCGAGCAGTGCGGCCTGGGCAGAGAAGTCATCTTCGAGCTCGTGGAGGGCTCGGCTAGAGACAGCGATACCATCATGCTCCATCCGCTGGAGCACCATCACGAGGGGCATCTCCATCTCGTGGAAGAGGCGGGTTTCCCCATATCCATCCAATTCCTCAGTCAGTTGTGCGACGAGAGCCAGCAGGTGGGCTGCCCGCACTGCAAGATTCTCACGGAACTGGTCGTTGTCGTCAGCCATCTCGAGGAGACTAAGTTGCCCATCCTCCGGGGGTACCAATTCTGCTCCAGTATGGCGTCGTACAACATCGTCAAAACTAGTAGCGCGTTGGCCGGGCCGGACCAAGTAGGATGCCACCAACGTGTCGAAGTACACACCGTTGAGGCGCCACCCGCGACCGGCAAGGCAATGTATACACCGCTTCGCGTCGTGGAAAGCCTTCTTCACAGCAGGATCGGCCATCCACTCCCCTAGTGCGGCCTCATCGGCTGGACTCAGGGATGCTGCCGTGCATACCAACTGCTGACCGGTGGGGCTAGCGATAGCGAGGGCATCAACATCCCCCGCCACAATGCTGGCGGGACCCGTCACCACCACCCCATAGACTCCCTCGCCTTGTCCATGTTCAGCCAGCCAGTCTGCCACCCCGTCGAGCTCAGCAAAGGTGACTGCGAGAGAAACCTCAGTGCTCGGTACTTCGTCGGCGTCAGGAGAAAGACTGAACGCTGCGAATACGCGTTCGCGGAGGCGGGAGCCGAACTCTAGTTTGTCGAAAACCTCGTTGATGGGCACCTCGTCGACTGGGGTGCGGGCTGCATCTGCAAGATCGAGCTCCATATCAACATCCCTCACCATTGCGGTGAGGTAGGAGTTCCGCTTCACATCCTCAAGGTGAGCGCGAAGATTCTCCCCTACCTTGCCTTTGATCTCATCGGCGTGAGCAATGATCTCCTCCAGAGATCCGTAGAGATTGAGCCACTTCGCTGCGGTCTTCTCCCCAACCTTGGGAACACCCGGGAGGTTATCTGAGGGATCCCCCCGCAAGGCCGCCATATCAGGGTATTGCTGCGGGGTGACGTCATAACGCTCTTTCACCTGTGCTGGCGTATAGCGCACCAGCGTCGACACCCCCTTCGTGGGGTAGAGGACCGTTGTATAGTCGTCAATGAGCTGGAACGAGTCTCGGTCACCGGTGCAGATCAGGGATTGTTTCCCGGATTCCTCGGCGACGCGCGATAACGTGGCGATAAGGTCATCCGCCTCATATTCGGCACTAGAAACAGTGGGGATGCCGAGTGCCTGCAGTACTTCCCGGATAAGCTCTACCTGCCCAATGAACTCGGCAGGGGTCTCAGATCGTTGCGCCTTGTACTCGGGATAGGCACGGTTGCGGAAGGTAGCACGCCCCTCATCGAACGCAGCCACAATGTAGTCTGGCTGCTCCTCAGAGACGAGATTAGTGAGCATAGACAGGAACCCATAAACTGCATTGGTATGCTGTCCTGCGCTCGTACTGAAGCCTTCCGGAGGTAACGCGAAAAACGCACGGAAAGCAATGGAATGCCCATCGAGGAGCAAAACGACAGGACGCGTGGGGGTTGTTTCTGCAGTCACCCCTTCAGCTTAGACAATCTCCCCACTCTCCGGGAGACACTCTCCCCACTGCACGGAGGTCCTATGAGGCCGCATGGATTACATTTCAGCGCAAAGAACCAACAGGGTCTGCATCGAGTTCGGCGGAGAGTTTTTCTCTCGTCGGGGTTCTCTATTAGACTTAGCCGCAGGCACTGAGCGCCTCGCGCTTTGCCCTCGTAGCCCAATTGGCAGAGGCAACGGATTCAAAACCCGTCCAGTGTGGGTTCGAGTCCCACCGAGGGCACTTTTCAAAGCCCCTGGTAGATCGGTAGAAATGCTGGTTCACCAGGGGTTTCACTATATTTACGGTAGGCGCTTAAGGGGGCACGAAAGGGCACAAAAAGGCTCTAAAATGCACCAGATGTAGCCAAAATGTAGCCACAAAAACGCACGAAAAAAGCGAGGAAGCCCAGCAACAACATAAAACCACCTCACTCTCCCTGCGAGGCAGACGGGGTAAATTCTCCCCCTCCGACCACTCCTCTTGCATATTGTCTGGGGTCTGCTCACCAGCAGCCATCTGAGCCACATCATTCGGTGTCACATAATCCGGCATGATTTCTTCTCCTCAAACATGAACCCCACATCACACGCACCGTGGGTCAACTGCCCAACCACAACAACCCCCGGCTGAAAAGGGTGCTCAATACACCACACCGCCCGGCGCGGTCACGCGTCTACGGGCGGTGGGTAAAGGAAAACCCCGCCACCCTTTGCAGGTGCGGGGTTCTATTCAAATAACGAAAACGCTACGCTTTTAGCTCTTCATAGGAGTAGACACCATTAACACGCTCACGGAGAAACATAGGGTCTAATGAGTTCTGCACCATGTAAACATCGTTGGGGAGAGCATCGGTGAGGCACTCGAAGATCTGGTTAGCCCACCAATGGAAATCCCCAAGGGAAAACACCGTGCAGACGTCCACTCCGCGCTCTCCATATGCTGTCCCGTAGGTAATAAAAGACTCCATATAGTTGCCGTCATCACCGTGGAGAGTCAGCTCCCACTCACTATCTTCATAGCCCGGCTCAATCTCCACCTCGGCATTAAACCGCTTCACGAGGGCATCGCAAACTTCCTCCATCGTTGCCCCATAAACGAAGCAATCGAAGCTGCTACTGTTGTAATTCATACTCTCCACCTCCCTACGGCCATACTAACTCGTACTCTCTGCCATCATATTGCCCCAGTATGACAAATTCCGACGGCACCTTGTCTTCTTGCATTCTATCTTCTAGGAGCCGCGCTAACTCTTCTTTTTCTACAGGGTATTCCCTAGCATCAATAATAGCTACAGACGCTTGGTACCTAGACTGTTCTAGATCTTTAAGTATTTTTTCGTCTATAGTTTTCCCTCGTAGCCTTTTTAGTGTTTTAAGGTCTGCGGTGGCGTCTCCGATGATGTAGTCCGGTGTGCGCTGTTTCCCGCCGGTGATCTCTAGCACGTGTTTCTTGCGGTCATCGTCTCGCATTTGCCCGATGATCTCTACTGCCTGCACCTTGGCCGTATTTCGCGTTTGTAGCCTTCCTACGAGTGCGCGTTCTTCTTTGAGCCAACTTCCTCCATCGTTGACGACCCCTGCTTTGCGAAGAGTCTCCGCACTAATCGCTTTCCGATGAAGCACAGTAGTGGACTTCTTACCCCTCTTATAAAGATGCATCTGCCCGGGCGCCTGCAACACACTGGGGGTAGGGCGCACAGTCATAACGTTTTTCATGGTGTGTCCGGCGCGGACTTGGTAGGGGCGGGAGGAGTGCAGGTAGTGTGTCCAGGCGCGTTGTTGGTCTTTTTCGCCGGTGGTGACGTGTCCGGCGGTGTTGTTCCACTCTTGTTCTAGTTCGTGGATGGAGGAGGGGACGTCGTCTTGGGTGAGGCATTCTATGGCCACACAGTGGCAGCTGTCGTGGAACCTGCCACCGTTGGTTTTCGAAGTAGCGGATTTCTCTGTGAGGTAGACGGCGCCCCGGGAGGCCAGCATCAGACAAAACGGGCAGGCATAAGGCCCAGGGATACGGGCATAGCGGGTACCGGAGCGTTGGGTGTTGTGGAAGACAGTTTTCCTGGCCTGCTGGAGAATGTTTCGCTCGAAACTCCCCGACGCTCCCAGGAACTGGGCAAGAGCCAGCGCATCCCACCCGTTAATCTTCCGCACTCCCCAGGTGACAGTGCGCTCCAGCTGCTCTAGCGGTGTCTCCTGCCAGGCGCTCTCTGGTCGTGGGAGTGTCTCCATAACCCCTGCGGAGATACGGGAAAGCTCGAAGGCTCGCACAGCGCAAATATGCAGACACAGGCGGCGGGTAAAGGAAAACCCCGCACCCAATAGGGGGTGACGGGGTTCTATTCGGGTAATGAAAGCGTTAGGAGGTCTTTGTTAGCTCTTCATAGGAGTAGATGCCATTAATACGCTTACGCAGGAACATAGGGTCCATCGAGTCCTGCTCCATGTAGAGATTCATGGGGATGGCACCTGAGAGGCACTCAAAGAGTTGATCAGCCCACCAGCGGAAATCATCGATGATAAACAATGATCTGACGTCTGCCCCAGGAGTTCCACTCGTTGCCTTATAAGCGATAGCTGCCTCCATGTAGTTGTCGTCATCGCCGGGGAGGGTCAGCTCCCGTTCGTCCTCATGTCCTGGCTTAATATCCACCTCGGCAGTGAATTGTGCCAGTGCATCCCGAACTTCTTTCAAAGCTCGCCCCATTGACGAAGCAATTGAAACTACTCTTGTTGTAGCCCATTCTTTCCACCTCCTCTTACTGCTATACAGGGAAAGGGTGACGTCTAAAGAGGCGCAACCGAGCTAACTGGATTCGCTACCCAAAATGCTCATTCAGGGAACGAGATAGACGGTCTCCTGCAAGATCTGAGGCGAAGAGAGTAAGGGGGCTAGAAGGTCTGTGGCAAAGGCTTGAGGTTCACCCTCCCCCGTTTCGTTATCCTTCTTGGTGATTTCCCCATCCTTGGGGGTGATCATGAGGCCTGACGCAACGAACGTAGATGTTGTTCCTGCTACTTCTGCTTCTTGTTTATGACCTGCAAAGGATCATTGGCCACTGCCGTAATGGCGACTGCCGCCGCCGCCTGCTGTTGGACCCTGCCGCGAGCTGCCGTGACACGAATGTCAAGCCCTTTGGCGTTCTGCCGCGCGATGGAAGCAACGAGGCTTAGAGTTTCGGGGGAGTCTGTGAACGCTTGTCCACCAAGCACCACACGGGTGGGGTTGAGAAGGCTCACCAAGGACGAGATAGCTTCGCCGAGGACAACGGCACGCTCTCGTAGGATTGTCTTCGCATCGCTATTGCCGTCTTCTGCTAGCGCGACCAACTCAGCAACAGTCTCGACAGGTAGGCCAGCGGCTTGGGCTGCCGCTACGACTGCGGAGTCTTTCACTGCACTGCCAACCGTGCCTTCACCCTGCGGGTCGAGCAAGGTGGTGGGGCCGGCAACCAGGTGGCCGAAGGTACCCGAGCTGGCCACACTATGGTGTACCTGGCCGTTATAGACCTGGCCGATACCGAGGGTTTCGCGGGCATACACGTAGAGGGTAGATGCAGCCACATCATGGGAGGACGTGTTCCACAGTTCGGCTGCGCTCATTGCTTCGACGTGGGGAGCAAGTGAGACGGGGAGACCAAGACCAGTGGCAAAGTACTGCCCAACGGCCACATCGTTCCAGCCCGCTGCGCTATCGGTGACGATGCCCTCTGCGGTGACGGATGCCTCAACGGCTACGCCAGTCCACAGCACTGTGCGCTGGTTACGGTAGCCCAGGACGTAAAGTGCAGCCTCTTCCAGTGCGGTAAGGAGCGCCCCGGGGGCGGTACCCGTCACCAAACCCTGCCGCAAATGCTTACCGCCGAGGATTCTGCCGCGCAGGTCATGAAGTGTGACGGAGGCGGTCCAGCGGCCAATGTAGATACCGAGGACAGCGTACTTGTCAGTGCGAACAGTAACAGGCAATGCAGGGCGGCCGATGGCACCCAGTTCAGTCAAATCTTCGCGTTCTTCCAACAGCTCGGCTTCCAGCAGCGAGATGACGTTGCGGTTGACGGTTGCGCGGCTTACTCCCGTGAGTTCTGCTGCACGATCTCGCTGCAGCGGTTCCTCAGTATGGGCGAGGTGGAAAATGCGGGCGGCGGCACCCTCTCCAAGGTGAAGCTGTGGGGCCACCACATAGCCGGCACCTGTGCTCACCCACGGCTGCGGAATGATGGAGGCGCTGCGTCGTCGCACTGCACGGCTAACCGGAGTGGGAGATGCCGGAGCGGAAGCTGTGGAAGCATGGATAGCGGAGGAATTGGTGTTGGGAGTGGTGATAGTGGCGTAAGACATTGTGTAAGGCTTTCGTGTGTGAGTCTGCAGCGGAGCAGTTCTATAGGGGGCAAGCGTTTGTGAAGGAAACGCGGAGGAAAATGGCTACCGGTGTGTGCGGATGCTAAGGAGCAGGGCTCAGAAACTTAGCGGCAACACATTCGAGACTGGCAGCCAGCCATACACATACACATGCAGATGCCACGGAGCGCCTTGACGGCGGTGCGTGCGGGGGTGGCATCTGCGGTGATCATGCGTTCAGCCTAACAAATGCATGTGGTGTGTGCCACGCACCCTATCTACATGCGTGGGGAAAAACTGCCTTCTAAGCACCGCAAAGAAAACTCTCACCTGTGCGTTCTCTGACAGCGAGAAACACTCTCACCCCGTGCTCAACTCTTCCCCACTGCCAATAAAGCGCTGATGCGGTGAGACACGCCGCTTCTCCCCCCCCCCATGACAAATGAAGTGCTGCCGCCTCGCCGGTAATAACGAGACGACAGCACCACACAGCTTTGCAGGCGTTCCGCGCTTAAGTAATTGCTAGGCCCAAGTGCACAAGCCCATCTCTGCCGGGCTCACAAGCAGCGGATGCTTGGGTACAACTCGCACCGTCACACCCACGTTGCCAGGATTCACCATCGGGATTTCCGCGTGGAAATCCCCATTGGCGGCCGGCTTCATGGTCACCATCCGGACATCATGTAGTTCGTCGTTTGTATCAACAGCACCGCAGACAGCCTGCACACACACATGGTCGGGGGAAAGTTTGCCCAGTTTCACTGAACACGTCATCGAGAGGGTGTTTCCAGCTGCCACAGACTGGCACTGCGCAATGTCCTTCTCTGCTGCTAGCGCATCCTGATCATTGCAGGACAGCGCAGTCACTGCTACCTTATCCCATTCAGCACGCAGCTTCTGCTGCCACTGTACGAAGTGCGCAGAGGCCTGCGGGTCGTCCACCATCTGCAGATACGTACCCTGGGCCGGACGGTAGTATTCCGTCACGTAGTCTCGCACCATGCGGGTTGCGGACACCTTCGGTGCCAACACGGAGAGGGATTTACGCATCCGCTCCACCCAGCCGCCAGGCACACCATCGTCATTGCGCTCATAGAACAACGGGGCCGCCTGGCGTTCTAGCAGGTCGTAGAGAGCGAGAGACTCAAGACGGTCCCGGGTGGAAGCGTCAGCGTTCTCGACGGAGGGGATAGTCCATCCCAGCTCATCGTCAGCCATCTCGTCCCACCAACCGTCGGAAACGGAGAGGGTGAGGCAACCGTTCATAACAGCCTTCATGCCGGAGGTGCCAGAGGCTTCCTGCGGCCGGATCGGGTTATTGAGCCAGATGTCGCAGCCTGCCACCATCATCTGGGCCAGACCGATGTCATAGTCGGGCAGGAAGACAATTCGATCGCGCACACCTGCCTGGTCAGCAAACTGCACCAGTTGCTGGAGTAGGTACTTGCCGCCGCCATCCGCAGGGTGAGCCTTACCAGCGATAATGAACTGAACCGGGCGTTCCTCGTTGGTGAGAATCTCGCGCAGGCGGTCGGCATCCTGCAGCATCAGCGTGAGACGCTTATAAGTGGAGACGCGGCGGGCAAAACCAACAGTGAGGACGTTGGGGTTAAGGATGTCATCGGTCCACCCCAGTTCAGCCTCAGAAGCACCGCGGTCGAGCCACGACTGGCGGACGGCCTTACGCGCCGCCTGCACCAGGCAGGCACGCTGGACATTCCGGCTCTTCCACAGTTCCTCATCCGAAATCCGGTCAATATGATCCCAGGAATCCGCAGTGGCGAGGTTTCCTTCACCCACAATGCGCTTCACAATAGGACGCATCGTTTGGGAGATCCAGGTGGGCATATGCACACCGTTGGTGACGGAGCCAATGGGAGACTCCTCATCCGGAAAACCCGGGTAGAGAGACGAGAACATCGAGCGGGAGACCACGCCGTGAAGTTTGGCCACGCCATTGGACCGCTGCGCTAGGCGCAACCCCATATGTGCCATGTTGAAGCGACCGGGATCACCTTCCGCACCGAGTGCTAGAACTCGTTCCACCGGCACACCTGGCACCAGCTTTGAGGCACCATCGTCGTCGGGGTTCAAGTAGCGCCGCACCATGGACATGTCGAAACGGTCGATGCCGGCGGGGACGGGGGTATGGGTAGTGAAGATACTGCTCGAGCGTACCTCTGCGAGCGCCTCATCGAAGTTGAGACCATTGTCCATGCGCCCGCGGATACGTTCGATCCCTAGGAATCCCGCATGGCCCTCGTTCAAGTGGGCAACCTGCGGGCGCGGCAGACCGGCGTTATCGCAGTAGGCGCACACGGCGCGGACACCGCCAATACCCAGGACAATCTCCTGGCGGATGCGGTGTTCTTCGTCGCCACCGTACAGACGGTCCGTGAGCTCGCGGAGGTCCTTAGCGTTTTCGGGAAGGTTTGTATCCAGCAGCAGGAGGGTGACTCGTCCCACCTGTGCGGTCCACATGGCGATGCTGAGGAAGCGTTTGCCCGGGAAACGTACAGACACTTCAAGTTGCTTGCCCGCTGCGTCGAGCACCGGCTTGATGGGAAGGTTGGCGGCGTCGTGATCCGAGTAGTTTTCGACCTGCAGCCCCTCGCGGGAGAGAGTCTGGGTGAAGTAGCCATTGTGGTAGAGCAGGCCTACACCAATCAGCGGAACGCCAAGGTCAGAGGCAGACTTTAGATGGTCACCGGCGAGTACCCCCAGGCCACCAGAGTAGATGGGCAGGCAGGGAGTGATACCGAATTCCATGGAGAAGTAGGCAGTGAGGGGATCGCGGCTGGCGCGCCCAGTCGCGTCCGGGTCATGAGTCTCTTGGAACCATGAATCGGCAGCCATGTAGGCTTCCAAGTTGCGGCATTCGCGCTCATAGTCATCGAGGAAACGATCATTAGCGAGGAGCTCTTCCCAACGGGTGGAGGAGGTTTCGCGAATCACCTGCAGAGGATCGCCACAGGCATCCCACTTAGCGGGGTCGATGATACGGAAGAGTTGGCGGGTTTCACTGCGCCATACCCAACGAAGGTTATAAGCAAGGTCATAAAGACATTGCAGTTCGTCGGGCAGGACTGGGGTTACTTTGACAATTCCAGATGCTCTCACCAGGTAAAGGGTATGGGTATAAGCCCCAATTGTCCATTCAGCACGGTCGATAAAAAAGTGAATCTTGTCCAAACAGTTGAGGCGCACAATAAAGGGCCCCTGCAGGGGCCCTTTACGACACGTGAAGGAGCGCTAGTGTTAGCGGTCTTCTTCGCCTAAACGGTGCACATGCACCATGTTGGTGGAGCCAGAGCGTCCCGGAGGAGCACCGGCCACAATAACTACCTGATCGCCGTACTCGTAGCCTGGCATGTCCAGCAGCTTACGGTCAGCAACACGCACCATGCTATCGGTATCGGAGAGGGTCTCCACGCGGAAGGAATCCGCGCCCCAGGCGAGCGCCAGTTGATTCTTCACCGCCTCGGAGTTGGTGAAGGCAATCAGTGGAATAGTCGGGTGGAGGCGTGCCACACGACGTACCGTGTCACCGGACGAAGTGAAGGAGACGATGGCCTTAACGTTAAGACGCTCGGCAATATCGACGGCTGCTTGGCAGATGACGCCACGGCGAGTACGAGGACGATGCTTCAACAGCGGAACCGCTTCCGGGTCCCGTTCTACAGCGCGCACAATGCGGCTCATCGTCTTCACCGTCTCGAAGGGGTAGGCACCCACTGAGGTTTCCCCGGACAGCATGACGGCATCGGTGCCATCGAGCACGGCGTTCGCCACGTCGGAGGCTTCTGCTCGGGTGGGGCGAGAGTTCTCGATCATCGAATCGAGCATCTGGGTTGCGACGATCACCGGGCGGGCGTTCTCGCGGGCAATCTGGATGGCGCGCTTCTGCATCATCGGTACATCTTCCAACGGAAGCTCCACACCCAGGTCGCCACGGGCAACCATGATGGCGTCGAAGGCAAGAACGACGGCTTCAAGATTGTCAATGGCTTCCGGCTTCTCCAGCTTGGCGATGACGGGGACACGCCTGCCCACCTCATCCATCACCTCGTGAACAAGCTCGACATCAGAGGGGGAACGGACGAAGGACAGGGCAATGAAGTCGACACCGAGTTCCAGGGCAAACCGAAGGTCGCTGATGTCCTTTTCCGACAATGCCGGGACAGACACATCCATACCGGGCAAAGAGACGCCCTTGTTATTGGAGACCGGGCCACCTTCCGTCACCAGGCAGACCACATCAGGCCCATCCACATGGTCAACGACCAGGCCAACTTTGCCGTCATCCACAAGGAGACGGTCGCCAGGCTTGGCATCGGAGGAGAGCTCCTTGTAGGTGGTGGAGACACGGTCGTGGGTGCCTTCGCAGTCTTCCACTGTGATGGTGACGGTTTCGCCGGTGGCCCAGACGGTGCGGTTGTCCTTGAACCGGCCCAGACGAATTTTGGGGCCTTGCAGGTCCGCAAGCACGCCTACGGCTTTGCCGCTAGCCTCGGAGGCTTCCCGCACCCACTGGTAGTTCTGGGCGTGGCCGGCATGATCGCCGTGGGACATGTTCATGCGGGCGACATTCATACCGGCATCTACAAGTTTGCGGATAGCTTCGGCAGAGGCGACAGCAGGACCTAGAGTACAAACGATTTTAGTTCGACGCTTCACAGTTTCAATCCTAGCTGGTTCCGTGGCAGAAACTCTATTACTCTCCTCTCCACACGGGAATTCACAGGCTTAATTGCGATTCCTATTCGCCCTGTTCATCTGTTCAATGGGTGGATGACGACGAGTCTCTGCCCTGCTCATCACCCATCTGACGTGCCGACAATGCGGCTATCTCGGCAACGCTACGCCGACCCCGTTTCGCTATGAGCACATAAACCAGCCCGGCACAGAAGAGAACCCCCGACACCCAGGTATTTACCCGCAGGCCGAGAATATGGGAAGCAGGATCGTTACGCATGAGCTCTACCCAGAAACGTCCCAGGCAGTAGAGCGTCACATAGCTGGCGAAGAGCCTCCCATAACCTATGACAAACTTCTTATCCACCACCAGCAGGAGGATCACGACAAGGAAGTCCCACAGCATTTCGTAGAGGAAGGTGGGATGGTAGGTACCGATGAGCTGTCCGGTGGAGACCCCGTGTGAACGCTCGTAGATCTCCAGTGCCCATGGCACAGTCGTGGGGCGTCCATAAAGCTCTTGGTTGAACCAGTTTCCGAGGCGACCAATGCCTTGCGCGAGGATAAGCCCGGGGGCCGCAGCATCCGCCAAAGCAGTCAGCGGCAGATGGTGTCTATGACAGTAGATGCCCGCCCCCAGCGCTCCGAATAGTACACCGCCCCAAATACCCAGGCCTCCTTCCCAAATCTTCAGGGAGTCGATGGGTTCATGTAGGGCTGTGGCCCCAAAGTAGAGATGCCAGTCCGTGATGACGTGGTAAAGACGTGCCCCAATAATCCCCAACGGAATAGCCCATAGGAGGGCATCGTAGACGTCGTTACGGTCACCCCCGCGGGCCTCCCAGCGACGTGCCGCAAGGATCGAACCAGTTACTGCTCCGACGATAATGCAGAGGGCATAGAAGTGAATATCAAGGGGTCCAAGTGAGAAATAACCACGCGGCGGGCTAGGAATGAACGCCAGCAGCTGGCTGGAATGTTGAGGCATGGCTCTCCTTGGACGTCGGGCTCTACCCCAGCGTACCTATTCGCGGCCAGGACAAGCCGGATGTGCACCGGTAATCACCAAATCACTAATGATGGAAGCTGGGTCGTCCGCCGTTACGACACTGCCCCCAACCAGCACTGCATCAATACCTGCCCCGGCGTAAGAGAGAAGATCGCGAGGCCCCCGCACGCCTGCTTCACCAATACGGAGAACCTCCGCCGGCAGTCCAGTTGCAATCTCGCCGAAAAGGGTCCGATCAATATAGTTCGTGCCTAGGTGACGGGCATTGATGGCGATGACTTTAGCACCGGCTTCCAGCGCGCGACTTGCCTCTGCGGGGCAATGCACTTCCAACACTGCATGCATCCCCAAGGATTCGACGCGATCGAGAAGCGCTTCCAGCTGGTCTTGTTGAAGGAGCTCAACGTTGAGCTGGACGAGATCGGCGCCGTGCGACCGCAACTCGTGAATCTGATATGGGGCGACGACGAAATCTTTGACCAGAATGGGAACATCGACTGCCCGCCGAACAAGGTCGAGATCAAGCAGCGAGCCTCGGTAGTAATGGCGCTCAGTCTGAACCGAGACAATTCGCGCCCCTGCTTTCACGAAGAGCTGGGCTAGCCCTGCCGGATCAGGAATATCTGCCAGGGGGCCACGTGCGGGACATGCCCGGATGATCTCGGCGATCACAGAAACCCCCGGCTGGTGCAGCGCACCTAACCCATCGCGGGGTGCCGGAGCCTCCGCCGCCATTCTCTTGATGGTGGCGTAGTCGAGGCATTCTTCTCGCTGTGCCAGGTCCTCTTTCACAAGGTCTATCAGATCGGAGGGGTAACCCGGCATCGTCCCTCCCTTTACTGCTGTGAATCTGACAGAATCAGCGTAGCGATGCACCTTTGCAAACTGAAAACCGGATTTCCACGTTCCCCCAGCGCCTCATCACTCAGCACTCCATCAACCTGGGACAATAGCACCACAAGCGGTGTTTCGCCGCTAGCGTTCCTTTGTGCCGTACAGCAGATCCTGCCGTAATGGGTAGTTCTCTTCAGCTGCGAGTAAAGGACGAGCAGTAAAGCACGTCTTGGTATTGGTATGGCAGGCCGCACCAGTCTGTTCCACCACATAGAGCACTGTGTCAGCGTCACAATCGTGGAATACCGCAACAACATGCTGAACATGCCCTGACGTGAGTCCCTTGGTCCACACTTCAGAGCGGGAACGAGACCAGTAGGTCGCCTGACGGGTATCCAGAGTGTACTGCAGCGCGGCTTCGTTGGCCCACGCCATCATCAGCACTTCACCCGTCTCATTATCCTGCACCACGACAGGAAGAAGCCCCTGATCATTCCATCGGAGATCAGCCAAACTCGTGACGATAGGGTCGGGACCACTGCTCATCGGACGGTAATTCCTTCAGCCCGCATAGCGTCCTTCACCTCAGCAATAGTCACTTCACCGAAGTGGAAGATACTGGCAGCCAGTACCGCATCTGCACCGGCCTGTACAGCAGGGGCAAAGTCGCTGGCTTTACCCGCTCCCCCCGAGGCAATGACGGGGATGGAGACCGCTGCCCGCACGGCCTTAATCATCTCCAGATCGAAACCATCTTTAGTGCCGTCCGCATCCATGGAGTTCAGGAGAATCTCCCCTGCCCCGAGTTCCTCGCCACGACGTGCCCACTCAACGGCATCGATACCGGTACCACGGGAGCCTCCATGGGTGGTGACCTCCCAACCTGACGAAGTGGGTGTCTCCCCTGCCGGGACAGTGCGAGCATCTACCGACAGCACGATGCACTGGGCCCCAAAAGTGCGAGCCCCATCAGTGAGCAGCTGCGGATTAGCGATAGCTGCTGTGTTGATGGAGACTTTGTCGGCACCGGCACGGAGCATCCGGTCAATATCCTCCACAGCTCGGATTCCCCCACCCACAGTAAGTGGAATAAACACTTCCTCAGCGGTCGCGCGCACTACATCAACCATGGTGGCACGTCCTGCAGAGGATGCTGTGACATCGAGGAAAGTAAGCTCGTCGGCGCCGGAGGCATTGTAGGCACGGGCTAGCTCCACCGGGTCTCCCGCATCCCGGAGGTTGAGGAAGTTGACGCCTTTCACCACTCGTCCGTTGTCAACGTCGAGGCACGGGATCACGCGGGTTGCGAGGGTCACAGTCTTTCCTTCCATTTCGGTGTCGACGACTGCCGTCACCGTACCGGGCTCTATATGAATGTTAAGCGAGGGCGCCCACTGCAGCGAGTGCCTCAGGAAGTGTGAATTTTCCTGCGTAAAGGGCTTTTCCAGTGATAGCTGAGTCTACTCCGCGAGCTTCCAATCCGGCAATAGCTACCAAATCCGCCACGCTGGAGACTCCGCCAGAGGCAACAATCTTTGCGTCAGTGGCATCGGCAACGGCACCGAGCATCTCGAGGTTCGGACCGGACAGCATTCCATCCTTGGAGACGTCGGTGACGACATAGCGCGTACAACCGTCCTTGTTGAGGCGCTCCAGCACCTCCCACAGATTGCCCCCATCGGACACCCAGCCACGACCCCGGAGCCGCGGTTCACCGTCAATAACGCGAACATCGAGACCAATAGCGACACGGTCTCCGTTGTCCGCCAACACGCGGGCACACCAGGCAGGATTTTCCAATGCCGCAGTGCCAATATTGACGCGCCGGCAGCCTGTTGAGAGGGCTCGCTGCAGGGACTCATCATCCCGAATACCACCAGACAGCTCCACGTTGACGTCGAGTTCTCCGACTACCTCACGCAGCATGTCGTAGTTAGAACCACGGCCAAAAGCCGCATCGAGGTCAACAAGGTGAATCCACTCGGCCCCATCTTCCTGCCACTTTAGTGCGGCTTCACGGGGTGCGCCATAAACGGTCTCGGAACCGGCCTCACCTTGCACGAGGCGGACTGCTTTGCCGTCAGCAACGTCAACGGCGGGGAGGAGAGTAAAACTCACGATTGTCTTCCTTATTCGGCTCTACAGTTACGGATTTCCGGCTGCCTCAGGGTGATTTATACACGCCCTGGGGGCGAAGGAAAGTTAGGAAAGGCAACTCAACCAGTTCTTAAGAAGCTCAGAACCAGCATCACCGGACTTTTCTGGGTGGAACTGTGTGGCCGATAATGGCCCATTCTCCACCGCTGCAATGAAACGGCACTGCTCATGTTGGGACCAGCTCACCCGCGCGGGGGTGAGAAGGCCCGTTGGATCTTGCTCCATCTCCCAGTCCAATGCGGCGTAGGAGTGTACGAAGTAGAACCGGGTGTCGGGATCGATACCCCGGAACAACAGCGACCCTTGTGCCGCCTCAATGGTGTTCCACCCCATATGCGGGAGCACATGCGCATCGAGTTTCTTCACGACACCGGGCCACTCCCCCATACCGTCAGTGCGGTGCAGTCCATCGGCCTCATTGTCCTCTGACGTGAAGGGGAATTCTTCACCGGCCTCGAACATAAGCTGCATACCAATGCAGATACCCAGCACCGGGCGGGAGCCGGCGAGCCGCTGTCCCACTACCCGATCACCTTTGACGCGCTGCAAACCTTGCCAGCAGGAACCGAAGGCACCGACGCCCGGGACAACCAGACCATCAGCGTTGAGGGCGATGGTGGGGTCGCTGGTGACACAAGTATCAGCACCCACATAGGCGAGAGCTTTTTCAGCAGAGCGGAGGTTTCCGGACCCGATGTCCAGGACAGCGACGCGTGGTTTCATAGGCTTTAGTGTACTTGGTCAGTCGGCTGAGCCGAATCGTGGGAGCTGTCGGGAAACCCTGCTAGAGGGCACCCTTGGTAGAGGGAATGCCGGTGATCCGTGGATCCCGTTCGGTGGCTTCCCGCAGTGCGCGGGCCAACGCTTTAAACTCCGCCTCCGTAATATGGTGGGGGTCCCGCCCATCCAGGACGCGAATGTGCAGGCAGATTCCTGCGTTCATGGCGAAACTATCGAACACGTGGCGGTTCATCACCGTGTCATAGCTCGCCCCACCGTGGGAGGAGATCAAGGTGTGGCGCATAATGGCCGGCTCACCACGGTGCACACAGTAGGCACGGCCGGAAACATCAACCACTACTCGGGCAAGGCTCTCGTCCAGTGGAATGCAGGCTTCTCCGAATCGCCGAATACCGGCTTTATCGCCAAGCGCTTGGCGGAGCGCTTGGCCGAGGCAGATGGCGGTATCTTCCACCGTATGGTGGGCATCCACGTCAACATCGCCCTGTGCATGGACAGTGAGGTCAAAAGCACCGTGCTTGCCGAGTGCCGTCAGCATATGGTCGTAAAACGGCACACCCGTGGTGATATCGGTCTTCCCGGTACCGTCCAGGTTGATCTCAACAGTGATGGTGGATTCGCTGGTGACGCGCTCCACCCGTCCAATACGTGCAGTCATATCTCTACTTTGTCATGTTTGTACTGGAAGTGGAACTCATTTGTGGGGAACAAAGGCAGCTCCCCCAGTGCCTTTAAGCGCCTAATACAGCCTCGGTTGCGCGCAAGAAGTGATCATTCTCTTCCTGCAACCCGATGGTGACACGCAGATAGCGAGGGATGCCGACGTCACGGATGAGCACCCCCTGGTCCAAGTACTGCTGCCAGATACCTGCCGCATCCTTAAACTCGCCAAAGAGAAGGAAGTTCGAGGCGCTGGGGATCACCGTCAGTCCGTGGGCGGTAAGCTCAGCGGCAACCCGCTCACGTTCTGCCACCAATTCGGCGACGGAAGCCAACGTCTCATCCGCGTGGCGCAACGCGGCCAGAGCAGCAGCTTGGCTGAGGGTGGAGAGATGGTACGGGAGGCGCACCAGCATGACCGCCCCAATGAACGCAGGTGCTGCCACAAAGTATCCCAGGCGGCCGCCAGCAAAGGCGAAGGCCTTACTCATCGTGCGAGACACCACCAGCTTCTCGGGATAGTCAGCGAGAAGCTCACAGGCGCTAGGGGCAGCAGAGAACTCGCCGTAGGCTTCATCCAGAATGATGAGGCTGTTGGTAGCGTCGAGAATGCGGCGGAGGTCCTCGTTGGGAAGATTCTGACCGGTGGGGTTATTGGGGCTCGTCAGAAAGACAATATCCGGGTTTTCCGCCTGGATTGCGGCAATTGCAGCATCCACATCAAGCGAGAAATCTGCGCGGCGGGGTTGTGGCAGCCATTCTGTGGTGGTGCCGGTGACCAGAATGGGATGCATCGAGTAGGAGGGCACAAATCCCATCGCCCGTCGACCGGGTCCACCGAACGCCTGCAACAACTGCTGAAGAATTTCGTTGGAACCGTTCGCCACCCAGAGATTGTCCACGCCAACCTCAACTCCTGTTTGACGGGTGACATAGGCGGCAAGCTCGGTTCGCAGCTCGACCGCATCACGGTCGGGGTAGCGATTGAGCGTGCGGGCAGCTTCTGCCACTGCTGCCGTCACATCAGCAACGAGGGTACCACTGGGAGGATGCGGGTTCTCGTTGGTGTTGAGCTGGGAGGGAACAGTGAGCTGCGGGGCTCCATAGGGGGATTTGTCCCGGAGGGCATCCCGCAGGGGAAGGTCGGACAACTGAACGTTGGCGCCAATAGAGCTCATCGAGATTGGTCTTTCCAGTAGGTGGGCAGAAGTGTGGAATTGTGCTGGCGGCACCGAAGCTCTATGGCTGCTGCCGTGCTGCCGCGGCTTGCTTGCGGACTTCCAGGCTTGTTCCGTGTGCGGGGAGGACTTCTTCGCTAGCCAGGGTTTGGATGGCATCCGCGATTCCCAGCAGGGCCTCTTCGTTGTAATCGATGAGGTGGACAGGCTTAAGGAAGGTGTAGGTCGAGAGACCCGCGTTGTACCGAGCAGATCCACAGGTAGGCAGCACATGGTTGGAACCCGCGGCGTAGTCGCCTAGCGGAACGGGGCTATAGGATCCGACGAAAATGGCACCTGCGGACTGTACCCGGTCGGCCAGGGTTGCTGCATCAGCGGTGTGGATTTCGAGGTGTTCAGCGGCATAAGCATTGACCACCTGCAGTCCCTGCTCCATGTCGTCAACCAGGATGATGCCGGATTGGGGACCTGCTAGCGCCGTATTGATACGTTCTGCAGTGACATCTTTACCGGCTTCTGTGTCGATATACATGTCAACGGCGTCAGCCAGTTCTTCGCTATCGGTGATAAGGACAGAAGCGGCCAGCGGATCATGTTCTGCTTGGCTCACCATATCGGCAGCGACGAAAGTGGGGTTAGCGGTCTGGTCTGCCAACACTGCAATTTCCGACGGACCGGCCTCTGCGTCAATACCGACAACACCACGTACAAGGCGTTTTGCGGCGGTGACGAAGACGTTACCGGGACCAGTGACCAAATCGACAGGTTCGAGCACCGTTGCGTCATCCGTGTCGACGCCTCCGTAGGCCAGCAGGGCAACGGCTTGCGCCCCTCCCACAGCCCATACCTCCTCCACACCTAACAGTGCGCAGGCGGCCAGGATCGTGGGATGCGGCCAACCATCATTGTCTGTTTGGGGCGGCGAGGCAACGACCAGGCTCTGGACGCCTGCTTCCTGTGCAGGAACCACGTTCATGACGACAGAGGACGGGTAAACCGCCTTACCGCCGGGCACATAAAGGCCTACGCGTCCCACCGGAATCCACTTTTCGGTGACCGTACCGCCCGGTACCACTGTCACGGTGTGACGGTCGGGACGCTGTGCGGCGTGCACCATGCGAATACGGCGAATAGCCTCGTTCAGAGCGTCTTTCACCGCGTCGTCGGTGGAGTCGAGGGCAGCGTCAATAACTGCTGCGGGGACGCGAACCGAGGTGGGGCGAATACCATCGAACTTCTCGCCGTAGGAGAGTGCTGCGGAGGCTCCATGCTTATGGATGTCCTGGACAAGTGCAGCTACCTTATCCATTACCGCGCTCGGGTCGGAGCCACCACGTGGCATTGCAGCTCGTAGTTGAGCAGTGGTAAGGGTGCGTCCGCGCAGGTCAGTGCGTACCAGCATGAGCGTCCTTCCAAAGGGGGTGATTCACCATAATTGGGTCGCTACCAGTATAGACCGCACCTGACACGAGAACGAATATATATTAGGGTAGCCTAATATGAATGATGAGCGCATAGCTTCCGCGTTACATATCGAGACCGAGATCGAGAACCTTCACTGAGTGCGTTAGCCCTCCCACCGCCACGTAGTCAACGCCTGTCAGCGCATAGAGATTTGCATCTGACAACGTAAGGCCACCCGACGATTCCAATTTGGTGCGGGGGGCACCCATATTACGGCGCTGCACCGCCATACTAGTGGTAGGAAGATCCATATTATCCAGTAGGACCAGGTCAACGCCTTCCTTCAGGACAGCATCCAACTGTTCGAGTGAGTCTACTTCCACCTCTGTGGGGATGGTGGGGTACTGCTCCTTAATGGCGCGCAGAGCCTCCACAACTCCCCCTGCCGCTACTACGTGGTTGTCTTTGATCAGCGCCGCATCGCCAAGCGCCATACGGTGGTTCACGCCTCCGCCCACGCGCACGGCATACTTTTCCAGGTCACGCAATCCGGGCAGTGTCTTACGAGTATCACGCACCTGACAACGGGTACCGATCATTGCATCCACCCAACGACGGGTAATAGTGGAAATTCCAGATAGGTGCGTGACGATGTTGAGTAGAGTGCGCTCCGCCGTCAATAGTTCACGAGTGGGTGCAGTAATGGTGAGCACAGTATCTCCGGGCTCGATGATGTCACCATCACAGAAAAACGCTTCCATAGTGTAGTTGCCCTCACCCACGACTTTGTCGAGAACGACCTTCACTACCGGAATACCGCAGATAACACCTTGCTCGCGGGTCTGCACATGGGCCACTGCCCGTGAGTCCACCGGCACTGTGGCCAGTGTCGTGACATCTGGTCCAAGCCGCAGATCCTCTTCCAAAGCGATATCCACAACCCGCTCCATATCCGCTGGATTGGGGGGAGCTACCGGGCCACGCGACACGGGAAAAGCTGTCTGCGGAGTAAAGGGGAAGACGGGGTATTCAGCATCAAAGCTCATAGTCATGAAAAGTCCTTACATTCGGTTCGAGAAGGCGTGCAGAGGTTAGCACTATGGACGCGGATTGATGCACGTCTCGTGTTCAATATGTCCATCCGGGCTAAGCCGGAAGACACGACTGGCGCACTGTGCTGAATCCTGCGTCGGGTAGTCCAAACGAGTATGGCCACCGCGCGTTTCGGTGCGCAGTAGTGCCGCCTCAGTAATAATGCGGCAGAGCTGAACGGTGTCATGCATGCGCCGCGACAGGGTGGCATACATAGAATCAAGCTGGTCTGCGGCTTGTGTGAGCAATACGGCATCCCGAGTTACACCCACATATGCGCTCATGAGCTGCTGCAAAGCGCGGCGCTCTCGCCGGCGTTGAACAGGCGTGTCTCCCAGTGGGAAGTCATGCTGATGTACCTCGGTATCGGCACGCCAGGCTTTTTCAATAGTGTGGGAGCTGATGGCGCCTCGCTCGGCACAGCGTGCTGCCGCTAAAACGGGGACACGTCCACCTACCACAAGGCCTTCCAACAAACTGTTGGAGGCAAGCCGGTTGGCACCGTGCAGGCCGGTACGGGCACACTCCCCGGCAGCATAGAGCCCAGGTACATCGGTACGTCCTGCAGCGTCGGTGACAATGCCGCCGCTTTGATAGTGAGCCGCAGGAGCGATAGGAATGCGCTGAATCTGCGGGTCAATGTTGGCTTTTTGGCAGCCCGCGGTGACTGTGGGGAAGCGTTCATGGAAGTGGTCAATATGGGTGGCATCCAACCACGCGCACTCCTCCCCCGTTTCTCGCATATGCAAGGCGATAGAACGCGCAACAATATCGCGGGGTGCCAGCTCCAGGCGTGGGTCAATGCCTACCATGAAGCGAGTTCCAGCCGCGTCATAGAGCAATGCGCCTTCCCCACGAACAGCTTCGGAGATGAGTGGGCGCCGACCGGTCCGTTGCGAATCGAAGAGCACAGTGGGATGGAATTGGGTGAATTCCATATCTGCCACGCGTGCGCCGGCTCGTAGAGCGAGGGACAATCCTTCCCCACGGACGCCTTCTGGGCTAGTCGTGACGTTAAACAGTTGTCCATTGCCACCGGTTGCGAGCAGCACACATGGGGCAGCAATATAGCCTGCTCCACGCGGGTCGCGTACACCGACACCCACAACTCCGTCAGCGTCGGTAAAAATACTGGTAACACGGGCGTTCTGGAGGCACGGTGTACCGGCGGAGGCAACTTCAAGGGACCGCTGCACTTCCGCCCCAGTTGCATCTCCGCCTGCGTGAATGATGCGACGGACAGAGTGGCCGCCTTCCCGAGTCCGCTTCAGTGGCCCCTCTGCGGTGGCATCAAAGTGTCCCCCCAGATCGATGAGTTTCTGTACTGCCGCGGCCCCGCCTTCGATGATGGAGGTCACGGCTTCCTCATCGCAGAGCCCGGCACCCGCATCGAGTGTGTCTGCCACGTGGAGTGCGAGCGCATCGTCAAGATTGGTATCCAGCTCGGTATCGTGGAGACCGGTGACGGCCACGCCGCCTTGTGCAATCTTGGTGGCTGCGTTGGGGTAGCGTGGGATCGTTCGGGCACCCTCATGCCATTGGCCTTTGTCGACGATAACAGCATGTAACCCCTGCTCGTGGGCGGCAACAGCAGCGGAGAGACCCGCTACCCCCGCACCAACGATGACGAGGTCACACTGCATAGTCCATGGTGTATCCATAGGAGGAATGTCTTTCCGTGAGTGCTAACGGGCGGCCGGGCTGTTTCCGATAGAGATCATCCGGTCGACGGGACGGTAGGCTGCGGCAATGGTATCTGGGTCGAGATCGATCTCGTCTTTTCCGAGGGCCAAGCACCGGAGTAGTGCGGCAGGGGTGATCATCTTCATGAATGGACAGGCTGCATGGGGGTTAATGGGGGTAAAGGTGACATTGGGGGCGACAGCTTTCAGCTGGTGCAGCATTCCCACTTCGGTAGCGACAAGCACCTCTCCATGGTCACCGCATGCACCTGCTTCTTCTGCTTCTTCCAGCATGCCGCCCGTAGATAGGATCTTCACCTGTTCCTGCGGCACTACTCCTTCTTGTGCTAGGTAGAGAGCTGAGGTCGTGCATCCACACTCGGGGTGGATGTAGAGGTCTGAGTCGGGGTGCTGGCAGGCTGTTTCGGCGAGGACGTCACCGTTGATGTCTGCATGAATGTGGCACTCCCCCATCCAAATGTGAATGTTGTTGCGTCCGGTTTTCCGCTTGACGTGAGCTCCTAGGAACTGGTCGGGGCAGAACAGTACTTCTTGGTCCGCGGGGATGGATTGCACGACATCCACAGCGTTGCTAGAGGTACAGCAGATATCTGTCATGGCTTTTACCTCAGCGGTGGTATTGACATAGCTCACTACCGTCGCGTCGGGGTATTCAGCTTTCCAGGCGGCGAGTTCTGCGGCGGTAATGGAGCTTGCAAGAGAACATCCGGCACGCGCATCGGGAATAAGGACGCGCTTTTCTGGGGAGAGAATCTTCGCGGTTTCCGCCATGAAGTGTACCCCGCAGAAGACGATGGTGGAGTGTGGATCGTTGGCAGCGACTCGCGACAAAGCTAGTGAGTCACCTGTGTAATCCGCGATGTCTTGAATTTCCGGGAGCTCGTAGTTATGGGCAAGGAGGACGGCGTCGCGGGCGTCAGCCAGTCGTCGTACTTCTGCTGCCCAGGTGGCGTCTCCGACGATTCCGGTATAAGTGCCAGCTGCGTTGGTGGTGATCTGAGACAAGAGAGGCGAGTCTAGATGGTCGAGTGTGTGGGCAGTCATGGTGCGCTCCCAGGTTGAAGAGAGTGTTCTCGAGGGGTTTTCGACTTATAATCGAAAACTATGTGGAATGTTACCAGCAGAATGGAAGTACGAGTAGCTATCTTCCAGGTGAGGCGCCGCAGTGTCGATGACGCCTGGGAGCTCTGCGTCCTCCTCTGGCAACAGGCACGTGCACTCGTAGACCCCCACTCCCCCAACGGTCATGTCCCAGTCTGGTCGCTCCCTGGTGGCTGGCTCCGTGATGACGAAACCATTACCGAATCCATGAGCCGGCAACTCTCGGAGAAAGTCGACGTCCACACCCTTTCTCACCTTGAGCAGCTGAGCGTCTTTTCCGATCCGGGACGGCGGCGGGACGGCCGCGTCATTGCCGCCACTTTCCTGGGGCTCATCCCCACCACTGCTTGTCCACAACTACCCGCTGACACAGCATGGATCCCGGTCTCCCAACTGCCGCACACCACCGCCGACCATGCGGACATCATCGCTGCCGCGCAACATCGACTTGTCAGCAAATTGGGCTACACCAATCTGGGGTTCGCACTATCCCCACCAGAGTTCACGATCTCCGAACTCCGTGCCATTTATGAAGCTGCTCTACACTACCGGGTTGATGCCACTAACCTGCAACGCACCCTCCAGCGTCGACATGTTATTGAACCCACGGGGGACACAACAACACCCGGCGCCGAAGGAGGCCGTCCGGCGCGCCTCTACCGGTTTGCCCATACACACTGTGAAGTGACGGATGCAAGTGCCATACTGCGTCCACCTGCCACCAAGCCAGAAGACCCCTCACAGTAAAGATCAACAGAGCTGTTGTAGGAAATCGCTCTACTAGTGTTCAAACAGGTAGGACGATATCTCGCCGTGGCGTGAACACCGCGCTGTCCAACCGTTGGGAAGAACTTGAGTCACCATTCGACGGCCACACAGTGGGCAGTAGCGGAAGGGTTCAAGGCCCAGTTTCGCGGCTTTAAAGGGTCGTGGCACCCCTTGAGCAAGATCAGTTCCGCGGTAGGGATCAAACGCATAGGGTTTGCCGCGCAGCAGGTGGTCCCGCAATTCGGTGCTGGTTACTGCGCGCATTAGGGCACATCTTTCTTTTCCCGAATGGGAATGTGAAGTTCGGAGAGCATGTCGAGGTCACTTTCCGCACTGCAGCCGAGCGTGGTGAGGTAGTTCCCGGCAATAAAGCCATTAATACCGCCCGTTAGACCATCACGCATACCTTCCTCCCCCAAGGTAATTTCACGTCCGCCGGCGAACCGGATAGTGGCCTTCGGGAGTGCGAATCGGAAGGCTGTAATAGTGCGAAGAGCATCTTCCATGCTGACGAGGGGATGGTTTTCGAAAGGTGTTCCAGGACGGGGGTTGAGGAAGTTAATGGGAACTTCGGTGGGGCCGAGCTCGGCAAGCTGGGTGGCGAATTCAGCACGCTGTTCGATACTCTCCCCCAAGCCGATAATGCCGCCGCAGCACAGTTTGATACCGCGGTCGCGAACTCGTTCCAGCGTTTGGCGTCGAACCTCCCAGCTGTGGGAAGTGACGACATTGGGGAAGTAGGAACGGGCAGTTTCAAGATTGTGGTTATACCGGTGGATACCCATCGCAGCCAGTTCGTCTGCTTGCTCGTCAGTCAGCATTCCTAATGAGCAGGCGATGTGAATGTCCACTTCGGCCCGGATAGCTTCCACTGCTGCTTTGAGCTGACTCATCAGCTTTTTATCGGGACCACGGACGGCGGCGACAAGACAGAACTCGGCTGCACCGGTCTTTGCCGTGTGTTTGGCAGATTCAACTACAGCTGGGATATCAATCCAGGCGCTGCGTACGGGGGACTCAAAGAGCCCAGATTGTGCGCAGAAATGGCAGTCCTCGGGGCAACCACCAGTTTTGAGGCTGACAATTCCTTCGAGTTCAACTTCGCGGCCGCACCACTTCTCGCGGACTTCTTGAGCGAGGTCAAGGGCTTCTCGGATCCGGTCAATCGGCAAGGTAAGAACGTGCACGAGGTCAGGTTCAGGAAGTGCGACACCAAGGTCTAAAGCGTAGATGCGGGCTCTTTCTAACACATCCTCAGGAAGCTCTGCAGGGGCGGGGAGCACTGTAGTCTGTGTTGTATTCGCTGCTGCAACATCGGCGAGAGGTGGCACTGCTGCCGTAGAATTACAGTATGACATAGCTCTCATTGAACACCGTTTAAGCGTCAATTTCTACTTCCTATGAAGGACATGCCATGTCGCAGCTTTCTCGTGACCTCATCGTGCATGCTGCTATTGATATCCTGCAGACCTATGGCCTACAGGATCTCTCAATTCGCAAGGTTGCTCGCCAACTAGGAGTTCAGCCTGGGGCACTCTACTGGTACTTCCCCAACAAACAAGCACTCCTCGGTGCAGTGTGCTCCTACATACTCTCCTGCGATAGTCCTTCCCTCGAGCCTCCCTTACCCGCCATTCACCTCACCACCAGCTCCGCCTGGGCTCAACACGTGGCGACAGTGGCGGAGGATCTCCGTACCCGCGCTCTTTCCTTCCGGGACGGTAGCGAATTATTGAGTGCCGCGCTCGCTGCCCAGACTGCGCATTTCCCACAGTTAGATCTCCTGACTAGCTACGTCAGCGAGGTCAGTTCAACTCCACAGGTACATGCCCGGGCACTGCTGCTCTTCATTCTTGGAGCACTCGTCGATGAGCAAACCCGCCGACAACTCGCAGAACTAGCAGATACAGACACGTCCACCGACGCATCAGCAGATATTCTGTCAGCTGGTCTCAGCGCAATTACGGCTGGGCTCACTGTCTAGAAGCTTCCCCGGAATCACACCACGGAAGCTGACTCCACCACTGGTCACCTGCTGCTGCCACACTGCCCGACTGCTGCGGCTGGAACTTCCCTACCCCACATGGGATTCTACCGATAACTGGCACCCCCGTCAGTCGGAGTACTTCGTCCGCATTAAGCCGCATCGGAAGATCAGGATTTTCTGACCACGTCCCAAAGACAATTCCAGCTAATGACAATCCTGCGCGCTGTAGTTCGCGCCAGGTGAGAACGCACTGGTTCAGCATTCCTAAATGAGGTTGAGAGACGAGCAGTATGAGCACCTCATGTGCGGTGTTTCGACGCGCCGTTTCCTGTGCTATCTCCACGAGCGTAGTCGGTGCACCGCACGACTCCTCTCCCAACCCAACCAGTAGACCACCGGCCCCTTCAACAAACAACACATCGACGTCTCGGGCTGCCTCCTCAATAACATCGGCAAAGTGGGCCGCATCCCACAACTCCATTCCAGCGCGACGCGCGGCCATATCCGGGGCTAGTGGTTCGGGGTACCGTATCCCCTCCCACACCGGGAGGGGCGCCGGTGTCTCCGCAGTTTCTCCCAACAGGGCACGCACAACAGCAACATCCCCGCAGTCTCCGCACTCGGTATAGCCGAGAGAGTTTTTCTCGACGGCCACTTCCCCCGTCTGCGCCGGTTTGATAAGGCCTACCTGAAGATGGGGGGCCCGTACACGGGTAGCTGCAATTGCACTCGCGGTGGTGATGGTCTTTCCAACATCAGTGTTGGTTCCCGTCACGACAACAATCTTCGTCATTCTTCTCCTCGTTTCCGAGACTCTCTGCAAGGCACAAGATGCGTCTGCGCTGTTTACACCGTGGCAGTTTGTGCAGCCGCAACCATCCCACGACATATGGTGGCGATCTGCTCATCGCTGCAAATAAAAGGCGGCATGCAGTAGATGAGATCCCGGAATGGGCGCAGCCAGACACCCTCCCGCAGCGCGGCTGCCGTTGCCGCATCACAATTGAGAGCAGCTGGACTTACCAATTGGATAACCCCAATTGCCCCTTTTACACGCACATCTGCGACTCCTGGAAGATCACATGCTGCCGCAAGGCCACGCCGTAGCTCTCGTTCAATCCGCGCTGCCTGGCCCTCCTCGACAGCTGTCACAGCTAGCGAGCAAGCGGCTTGACCGATTGCGCAGGCAAGCGGGTTGGCCATAAAGGTTGGCCCATGCATGAGTGCACCGGTACCAGTAGAGATTGTCTCCGCAATGTCGCGGGTGGCAAGTACCGCGGCAGCTGTGAGATAACCACCCGTCAAGGCTTTGCCAACGCACATAATATCGGGGGTGCACCGGCACGCATCAGCGGCGAACAGCGTGCCAGTCCGTCCAAAACCCGTAGCAATCTCGTCAAAGATGACAAGAACCTGGTGACGGCGACACAGCTCAGTAAGTCCTCGCACGAGTTCTGGTTGATGGAAGCGCATACCTCCTGCACCTTGCACTACCGGTTCGATAATGCAAGCCGCAAGCGTGCCGGCACGTTGTGAGAGGACCCGTTCCGCCTCCGCGAGGTACTCTCCGATGGAGCTCTCCAATGGACCGGGCCGGAGGCTAGTCTCCTGGTCCGCGGGTGGCACCGGGAGGAACACCTGAGGCTGCACAATGCCTTGCCATAGTGTATGCATCCCACCCTCTGGATCGCACACACTCATCGGGGTGAAAGTATCTCCATGGTAACCACCGCGCCACGTTAAGAGTTGTGTTTTCCGATGCAGGGACGTGTCGGTGTGGGAGCGCCAATACTGCAGCGCCATCTTGACGGCGACTTCTACCGACACAGAACCAGAATCACAGAAGAAGACACTGTGTAGCCCAGCAGGAGCCAGGGTGAGGAGTGTATGTGCGAGGGTCGTTGCCGGCTCATGCGTGAGACCACCGAACATGACGTGACTGAACGTGTCGATTTGATGGTGCGCAGCCGCATCAAGGGTGGGGTTCCGATACCCGTACGCAGCTGCCCACCATGAACTCATTCCGTCTAAAACGTGGCAGTCGACCCGGGCATTCTGAGTTTCTTCTTGAAGAAAACCGGAATCAATATTGAGAGTGAGATAGGGGCCTTCTGCAGCAGTGACAATGTGCTGGGGTGGGCCGGGAACTGGGCTATAGGGGTGCCAGACATGGTCGCGATCAGTTGTCACGATGGCGTCTACAGAAGTCATAGTCCGTCAACCTTCCATACAGAATTGAACACTGTTCTATTATGCTCCGCTCGTTTTACTCCCCCTTAACTTCCTTGTCAATCGACCCCGCCCCAAATCCAATGCAGGTTTTAACCGCCTGTAACGGTAGGATGTGATAAGCGACTGCGTTTTTGCAACGCCTTCCGCAAAAGCATATTGAGCAGGCGCGACTCCGTTAGGAGAGCGCACATGACCCTGAAGAATCTGATTACGACAGACATGGCACGAAACGACAGCACTTCTTCCCCACAACCATCTAGCCCTGCGGCGCGCCCCCCAATCCCCCAGCATCGACATGCCTACCGCTATGACCTCGACGGTCTCCGCGGACTCGCGATCGCGCTGGTGGTCATCTTCCACATTTGGTTCGGTCGAGTCTCTGGTGGTGTGGACGTCTTCCTGACGCTCTCCGGCTTCTTCTTCATCGGCTCCCAGATGCGCAACGTCGACCGCTACGGCAGCCTCAACCCGCTCCGTGCCATCTGGAAGACCGCACGACGCCTCCTCCCCACCATGGTGGTGGTCCTCGCTGCCGTCGGTATCGGCGTTATCTTCATTTTCCCCCGGACCCGCTGGGCGAACGTAAACGACCAGGTCCTCGCCTCCCTCTTCTACTTCCAGAACTGGAAACTCGCCGAACAATCCGAAGACTATGCGCAGGCAGGCGCCGCTGTCAGCCCCCTGCAGCACCTCTGGTCCATGTCGGTACAAGGCCAGTTCTACGTCATTATCATCCTGCTCTGCTGTGGCCTCGGATGGCTGCTCCACCGCTTCTGGCCCGGCAAATCAATCTTTACCCCGATGGCAGTCATTCTCGGCATCGGTACTGTGCTGAGCTTCATCTACGCTCTCTACTTGCACCGCGAAGACCAGATGCTCAACTACTACGACACCTGGTCCCGTATGTGGGAACTCTTCCTCGGTGGTCTCCTCGCCACCGTCATGCACAAAATCCAGATACGTAACCACTGGGTACGCTGGTTCCTTACCGTCATCGGACTTTTCGCCATCTTTACCTGTGGTCTCATCTTTAATGGCGTCAATGAATTCCCTGGCCCCTGGACGCTCTACGTCTTGATCGCCACCGTCTTCCTCATCATCGCCGGACAAGCGCCCGAAGGAGAAGAGCTCACCTGGCGCAACGCCCCCTTCACGGCCTTCCTTGCCTCCAAGCCGCTGCGCGAACTCGGCCGCCTCGCTTACTCCCTCTACATGTGGCACTGGCCAATCCTCATCCTGCTGTGCACCCAGCTAAAACGCCAGCACCCCTCGAACAAGATCGGCATCTTCGTCGTCGTTGTCAGCCTCGTACTGGCGTGGTTCACGCATCACTACATCGAAGAACCGCTGCGTATGAAGAAAAAGCACCCGGTCGTCGCTCAAGATACTAACGTCGAGAAACCCTCCTGGAATGCTCGGCTGGGAGCTGCCCTCCGCCCCAAGCGCAGCTGGTTGAGCTGGAAAGCTATCGCCGGCACCATGGTCGTCATCCTCACCTTCTGCCTGGTGGGCTTCCACATCACCTGGAAGCGTTACATAACCAGCCTCGATGGACAGATGACTCTCGTTCTCACCGCAGACTACCCAGGCGCCCGCGCTATTACCGAGAAAATGCCGGTACCCAAGGGCGTGGCATACGAACCTCGCCCCATCGATGCGGACCGTACCCTCCCTCTCTCATCCTTTGATGGATGCATCTCCAACTTTGAAGATTCTGAAATCCACACTGTCAAACTATGGAGGCAGAACAAAGGACGCCCGTGCGTCTACGGCGACGTCAACGCAGAACGCTCTATCGCTCTCGTCGGAGGCTCCCACGCAGAACACTGGCTCACTGCCCTCGATATCCTAGGCCAGCGCGAGCACTTCCGTGTCGATGTCTACTTCAAGATGGGCTGCCCGCTTATGATCAGTGGCATGATCGATCTTCCCACCAACGGCAAACCCTACTACAGCTGTCTTGAGTGGGGGAAAAAGGTCTACAAGCGTATCCTCGAGAAGAAGTACGACTACGTCTTCAGTACCGCCACCCGCCCCACTACCCTCACCGGTGTGGGACCAGACATGGTTCCGGACTACTACGTTGACCTGTGGCGCGCCCTTGGTAACGACGGCATCGAAATGATTGCCGTTCGCGATACCCCCTGGTCAACTCGCGACGATCAACCAGCCAACGTCCCCGACTGCCTTGAATCCGGTGGTAATGCCTACAGTTGTGGCATCCCCCGTGATCTCGCTATGGCGCCGGTGAACCCGGCAATTGCGGCATCCCGCGGGCTCGACAATGTTCACCTGATGGACTTCACCGACGATCTCTGTCCGGGCAACCTCTGTCCCGCCATTATCGGCAACGTCATGGTTTACCACGACATGCACCACATGACGCACTCCTTTGTGCAGTCCCTCGTTCCCGTATTTGCCCGCCAGCTCAACAAGATCACCGGATGGGGTCCCGTCACCCAACCCGGCAAAGATCTCAACACCACCCCGTACCCCGGCACCGCTATCCTGCCCACCCCTAGCAGTAGCAGCGCAGAAAGTAGCCGCCGTTCCCGCTAGTACGGTCTCACACCTTTGAGACCCCGCCCCGGAGTAACTCTCACAAGGAGACATCTATGAGCGCACCCACTACTGGCTCTCTGAAACCCGGAAAGCCCGCCCCTCTTGGATCCTTCTACGACGGGTCAGGAACCAACTTCGCACTGTACAGTGCGGCAGCACACAGTGTGACCCTCTGTCTCATTGATGACGACGGCACAGAGCACCAGATTCCGATCACCACTACCGATGGGTATGTCTGGCACATCTACGTCTCTGGAATCGCGCCCGGCCAACGCTACGGATACCGCGTCGACGGGGACTGGGACCCCCACCACGGAGCACTGTGCAATCCCAGCAAGTTTCTCGTCGATCCCTACGCCAAGGCTTTCGACGGTGACTATCAACCCCACGACGCTCTCCTGAGCTACCAGGTTGGCACACCCGACGTCCGCAACGAGGAAGATTCTCTCCCCTACTCCATGACCTCCGTGGTAGTTGCTGACTTCTTTAACTGGGGGGATGACCATCGCCTTCGACACCACATGGCCGACACCGTCATCTACGAAGCGCACGTCCGAGGCCTCACCGAACGCAACCCCGACGTACCCGAAGAAATCCGTGGCACTTACGCCGGCTTGGTCCACCCCAGCGTGCTCGAATACCTCACCGACCTTGGTGTCACCGCCATCGAGCTACTCCCCGTACACCAGTTCCTGCACGATCGACGCCTCCTCGAGATGGGACTGTGCAACTACTGGGGGTACAACAGCTTCGGCTTCTTCGCACCACACCGGGACTACAGTTCGCTCAAGAACCCCGGCGGTCAGGTAGCTGAGTTCAAGAATATGGTGAAAACCTTCCACAAAGCCGGCATCGAGGTCATTCTCGACGTGGTGTACAACCACACCGCGGAAGGCTCTGTTGAAGGCCCCACACTCAGCTTCAAAGGCATCGATAACCTTGCCTACTATCACGTCAGCAAGGACAACCCCAGCTCCTACGTCGACTTCACCGGCTGCGGTAATAGCGTCAACATGCGCCATCCCTACACGCTGCAGCTCGTCCTCGACTCCCTCCGCTACTGGATCGAAGAGATGCACGTTGACGGCTTCCGATTTGACCTTGCCGTCACTCTTGCCCGCGGCGATGAGGCGGTGAACATGTGGGGCAACTTCATCTCCGCTGTCCAGCAAGACCCCGTACTCTCGCAGGTTAAGCTCATCGCAGAACCCTGGGATCTGGGCTACGGCGGCTACCAGGTGGGCGGCTTCCCCTACCCTTGGAGTGAATGGAACGGTAAATTCCGTGACACGATGCGCGAGTTCTGGTGCGGTAACCCGGATGTTCTCGGCGAATTCGCCGGGCGTCTCACTGGCTCCGCGGATTTATACGCTCACAACAACCGCCGCCCCTTCAACTCCGTCAACTTCATTACCGCCCACGACGGCTTCACCATGCGCGATCTGGTGACCTACAACCAGAAGAACAATGGCGCCAACGGCGAGGATAACCGTGACGGAGAGTCACACAACCGCAACTGGAACTGTGGAGTGGAGGGCCCCAGCGACGAACCTAAGATCCAGGCCTTACGTCTCCGGCAGCAGCGCAACATGCTTGCTACGCTCTTCCTCTCCCAAGGCACTCCCATGCTGCTCCATGGTGACGAAGTGGGTCGCACACAAGGCGGCAATAATAACGTCTACTGCCAGGACAACGAGATTTCCTGGGTGGACTGGGAGGCTGCACAAGACCCCCAGTGGGCAGGATTGCACAGCTTCACGCAGGCTCTCATTGAGCTCCGTCACAAGCACCCCATCTTCCGCCAGAGCAACTTCTTTACGGGTGAGAGCGTCCCCGCAGACTCCCCCACAGAAAGCCATCTTAACGACACCAGCCAGGGGCTACCAGACGTTATCTGGATGACGCCCAACGGTAAAGAAATGGAGCCGGCGGATTGGGATAACGCCTTCGCTGCTAGCATCATGGTGTTCCTTAATGGCCACGCCAATGCCACTCCCAACCCCTTAGGTGGTCTCCACGGCGATTCCTCCTTCCTCATGCTGTTCAACGCCTCACACGATCCATGCACGTTCCATATCCCCGATGAGCTGTGCGAGGCAGACGGCAACGATTGGCACTTCGTTCTGAATACGGCAGAAGAAGTACCGGAGCACCCAACTGGTGAGATGCCTGCCGAATCAATGGGGAGCACCTGGCCCAATGGTGAAAAGCCGGAAGACGCTGGTGCTGGTGACACTTCTGCCGCCACAGGAGTAGAAGGTGATGTCTCAGGCGCAGAATCTACCGCAGCGCCAGAGCTACCAGCTGGCAGCAGTGATCCGGACACTTTCCCCGTGTCCATTCCCCTGGCCGCCGATGACGTTGCTGATGGCTTGGTGACGGGCAAAGTGGGCACCGAAGAGACGAACCTGCTGGTTCTCCCCCCGCACACCTTCGTACTTCTCGAGCAGGAACCCTAATCACTCGTCGTGCTCTGCGGCGCTACTGGTTGACAACGTACCAGTAGCGCCGCACTTATTTCGCGCACAAAAAGCACCTGACAACTGGTCAAATGACTACGCAGAGCGGAGAAATGGTCTTCCAACTCGGCAAAGAGCAATCTGACAAGAAGGCGTACAGAGTGGCTGCCAGATGAAAAGGCAACCATGTTGCAGTACCTTGTGGGCCGGCCTAGATTGACTCTCAGAGTCGGTTTAGCATTCTGCTAAACAACGCTAAACCCTCTCTTCTCTCCCGAAATAACCGTACATAGGACTTCCCATGACCTCTCTCAGCCATCGCTTTACTGCTGCCCTCTGCGCTTCCGCAATGACACTCAGCATCTCGCCGGCCTTTGCGTACGCCAGCACCACTGCAGCATCTGATGATTCTGCTACTTCCTCGAACAGTATCCCCGGTTACCCCCGTGACGAATTCGGCGGCCTTCGCAACAAGACCTCCGACAAGTGGGGCATGCCGAACCAGGGTATTGGCCCCATCCAGACTAACTTCCCCGCCGCATCCAAATACTCCAAGGAGCACAATGGCACTGCCCCCAAAGGCGTGAACGACTTCTCCTGCAAGCCTAGGTACAAGGATGCTCTCCCCATCATCCTCATCCCCGGCACCAATGAAGATGCCTACGCCACCTGGGCCTACTACGGTCCGATGCTGGCCAAGGCCGGTCTGTGCGCCTACACCTTTAACTACAACCCAGGCCCCGCCATGCCGGGTGCCTTCGTCGATCCCAACAAGATTGACGAAGCTCTTCCCTTCAACGGCGATATCAAGGCTTCCGCACAGTTCCTCGGCGTTTTCGTCAACTACGTCATGAAGCGCACTGGTGCCAAGAAGGTTGACTTCGTTGGCCACTCCCAGGGCGGCGGAGCGCTCCCCAACGCCTATATCAAGTGGTACGGCGGCGACAAGACCGTACGCCACACCATTGGTCTGGTTGCTTCCAACCACGGTTCCTCCCTCTACGGCATTGGTCGTACTATTGACACAGCCGGTCTGAACGACCAGTGGCAGAAGCTCTTTGACAAGGTCAATCTATCCGCTGACGGTCAGCAGACTATGGGCTCTGGCTTCGTCAAGGAACTCGAAAAGGGTGGTATCACCATGCCCGATGTGAAGTACACCGTCATCACCACCTACTTCGACGACGTTGTGACCCCCTACACCCATGACCTCATCAAGGAACCGGGCGTCACCAACATCGTCATCCAGGACCTCTGCCCCATCGACTTTACCGACCACTTCGGCATGACCTACGACCCGGTTACCTACCAGGTTGTGGAAAACATGCTCACCGGTCGTAACTACAAGCAGATCACGTGCACCTTCGTGCCGCCTTACCTGCAGTAGGACAGACTACCTGGTGATAGCGACGAGTCGTCTCTCCTCCTCGCTATCTGCCACCTAGAGAAAAGAAGCGAGCTCCCCGCTTTACTGTTGGCACTCGCGCATTTTCCGCCCTGTCCGGTACGGTTCCCGAGAACCGGCCGACAGGGCGGAAATGTATTCCTGAAGAAGTTCTGCCTCGCCGCGCTGCGCTACTGCCGCCACAAGAACCGTGGCCAATGGGTCTGTACGGCGCGAGACCTCTCCTGTTTCTGGGCACACAACATCCAGCCCCACCCCATAGATCACGTCCACTAGGTCGATGCCTCTGCCCCGTAAATCAGCCTCCCACCGACCCACGTCAGCAATAGGCGCCTCTACTGACCACAGTTCCACGGATCTCCGAGACACTATACGTTTGGTTTGCTGGGCAGCTGCCAGCCCCGCAACAACTGCATCGGTGTACGCCCGTACAAGGCCACCGGTGCCCAGCAATACCCCACCAAAATAGCGAACGACAACGGCACAGACATTGACTAGCCCCTCGCCCCGCAGTACCGCGAGCATCGGGCTACCCGCGGTACCGGAAGGTTCCCCGTCATCACTGGAGCGTTCCCGCACCTCCCCTGTTCCTTCTCCAATACGGAAAGCAGTACAGTGATGACGGGCAGTGGGATGCAGGTGACGGATTTCCGCGATGAACTCCCGGGCGTCGTGCTCAGTTTCAGTCCGCTGTAGATAGCAGAGAAACCGCGACCGCTTTATCTCCAGCTCCGCCGTAATGGTAGCTCCAGAGCTCACCCCATACGACAGGTCCATCGCTGCCACCAGCCCGCCGCTAGGTCAGGTATTCGTAGGCAGGAGTTCCCGGCAGGAGGCGTTCACAGTCAATGCCACTCTCCTCCATCCGGTGCAACAGTGCGTGCAGGCCGGTGGCTGTCCCCAGTTGAATACCCACCAGCGCAGCACCAGTTTCTCGGTTGTTCCGCTTCACATACTCAAAGAGGGTGATGTCATCATCCGGCCCTAGGACACTGTCGAGGAACTTCCGCAACTGGCCCGGCTTCTGGGTGAAGTTCACCAGGAAGTAGTGTTTGAGACCTTGGTCCACGAGAGAACGTTCGATGATCTCGCTGTAGCGAGAAACATCGTTGTTACCACCCGAAATGATGCAGACGACCGAGCTTCCGGGAATGAAGCGCAAATGGTGCAGGGCCGTGACGGAGAGCGCCCCTGCCGGCTCTGCGATAATGCCCTCATTCTGGTAAAGCTCCAGCATTTCAGTACAGACCGAGCCTTCTGCCACATTGATGAGATCAATCATCTTCCGATGCCCATCGAGCACCGCATAGGTAACGTCGCCACATCGCTTCACCGCAGCACCATCAACAAAAGGATCAGTATCCCCGAGCGTAACGGGGCCACCCATATCCAGAGCGGCCGCGACACAGGCAGCACCGGCGGGCTCAACGCCCACAACTTCCGTCTTGGGGTTCTTTCCGGAGAGGTAAGTGACGACACCAGAGAAGAGTCCGCCGCCGCCCACTGGCACGACAAACATGCTGGGCTCTTCACCGATCTCCGCAAGCTGTTCCACCACCTCACGGGCAATGGTTCCCTGCCCAGCAATGGTGCCAAGATCGTCAAACGGGGCGACCCACGTGGCACCGGACTCTTGTGCATCCTGCCAGGCGGCAGCAGCTGCATCATCAAAAGAGTTACCAGTGACGACCAGCTCGACGGCGTCACCACCGTGGTACATAATGCGGTCGCGCTTTTGCTTCGGTGTATTGGAAGGAACAAAGATGCGGCCCTTTACACCGAGAGTCCGGCACGCGTATGCCACGCCCTGAGCGTGATTACCAGCAGATGCGGCAACCACACCAGCCTGGCGCTGTTCCTCGTTGAGCTGAGCAATGACGTTGTAGGCTCCACGAATCTTGTAGGAGCGAACGCCTTGAAGGTCCTCTCGCTTCAGGTAAATCTTGGCGCCGGTAATCTCGGAAAGCCTCGGCGAGTACTGCAGCGGAGTGCGTTCTACGACTCCACCAATTGTCTTAGCAGCCTTCTCTACATCAGCAGCAGTAGGTAGGACAACCTGGGGGTTTGAGAGTTCTTCGTTCACCACCCCATTATCGCACTAAACGCAGTGACTGCCGAAAACCGCCTTCAAATCGGAGATGAGTTCACTACTGCTCTGGACCTGCAATGCGTCCGACAGGGCCAACCGCTGAACCCTCCCCTCGGCTTCCAATGTCACCATCACCGGAGACGGTCCCGGGTGGTGAGTCAGGATGTCCTTCAACTGCGCGAGCAGTTCAGGAGTGCACATCTGGGTTGTCAGACGCAGATTAAACACCGGCGCCACACCTTCTCCACCCAAGTCGGGGACGGTGAGATCATCGCCGAAAAGACTCATCCGGTCTTCCCGAATGCTCACATGGGCGGTAACAATCACCACCGCGTCTTCCACAATGTCCATCCCGATCTTTTGGTACAGACGCGGGAAGAAGAGCACTTCTACACCACCCTGCAGATCTTCAATGCGGATGATGGCCCACGGCTCGCCCTTCTTGTTCACACGCCGGTCCACCGACGCGATGATGCCACCGATCACCACAGATTTACCGTTCGGCAGCTCACCTTCCAAGATGGTCGCGATTGAAGTGTCCGTCCGCTCGTGCAGGGCAAGCTCTAGACCATCCAGCGGATGGCCGGACACATAAAGGCCCAGCATTTCTCGTTCGAGTGCGAGTCGATGCTTCTTATCCCATTCATCATCGGGGACGTGCACTTCAAACGCACTCGTAGCGGCATCGCCAGCATCGGCTCCAAATCCGGCAAAGAGATCAAACTGGCCGGCTGCGGCAGCCTTCTTCGTCCCTACCACTGAGTCAATGGCATCGGAGTGCACAAGGTAGAGGCCCTTGCGGGAATGCCCGAGCGAATCGAAGGCTCCCGCCTTGATGAGGGACTCCGTCACTTTCTTCGTACAGGCTGTTTGGCCAATCTTGTCGAGATAATCAGTAAAGTTGGTGAATTCCCCCCGCTCCTGGCGGGCCTCCACAATCTCTTCGACTGCCTGCTCGCCAACGTTACGAACGGCTCCTAGGCCAAAACGAATATCCTGGCCTACCGGGGCGAAGTTCCAGATCGACTCGTTCACATCGGGTTGTAGTACGCGAATGCCCATGCGCCGGCAATCAGACAGATAGAGTGCAGTCTTATCCTTGTCATCGCCAACAGAGGTCAAGAGCGCGGCCATGTACTCAGCTGGGTAGTTGGCTTTCAGGTATGCCGTCCAGTAGCTCACTAGCCCGTAACCGGCTGCGTGGGACTTATTAAACGCATATCCGGCGAACGGAAGAATGGTCTCCCAGAGCACCTTGATGGCCTCATCGGAGTACTTCCGCTCCCGCATGCCAGCCTGGAAATTATCAAATTCTTTCGCCAGCACTTCCGGCTTCTTTTTACCCATGGCGCGTCGAAGAAGATCTGCTTGGCCAAGGGAGTAGCCTGCCACCTTCTGAGCGATCTGCATGATCTGCTCTTGGTAGACGATGAGACCGTAGGTTTCCGCCAGAATATCTTTCAGAGGCTCATCAAGTTCGGGGGAGATAGGCTCAACTGGGGTACGCCCATTCTTGCGATCTGCGTAAGCCCAGTGGGCACCTACGCCCATAGGGCCAGGGCGATAGAGAGCCAACGAAGCCACAATGTCATTGAACCCGGTGGGCTCCATCTTTTTGAGCAGTTCCCGCATGCCCCCACCGTCAAGCTGGAAGACCCCAAGGGTGTCGCCACGGCGGAGCAGCTCATAGGATTTGTCGTCAGTTAGTTCGAGTCGATCGAGATCGACCTCTTCCCCGTTGCGATTCCGCTTAATATTCTCAAGGGCATCCCCAATGACGGTAAGGTTGCGGAGCCCGAGGAAATCCATCTTCAACAGCCCAATGGCTTCACACGATGGGTAATCCCATCCGGTGATGAGAGCGCCATCCTGTGCTCGCTTCCACATCGGGATACACTCCAGGAGCGGCTCACTGGACATAATAACGGCACACGCATGCACACCTGCCTGCCGTACCATTCCTTCCAGTCCGCGGGCGGTCTCGTAGATGCGGCGAACGTCAGGGTCCGTTTCGATGAGGCTACGGATCTCCGCAGCTTCCCCGTAGCGAGGGTGCTCCGGATCCATAATGCCGGAGAGCGGAATATCTTTCGCTCCTTGTGCCGGTGGCAGGGCCTTCGTCATCCGATCGGCGATAGCATATCCGGGCTGCCCGAACTGCACACGGGCGGAGTCTTTAATGGCAGCCTTCGTTTTAATGGTGCCGAAGGTGATAACTTGAGCAACTTTGTCTGCCCCCCACCGGTCAGAAGCGTAGCGAATCATCTCGCCGCGCCGCCGGTCATCGAAGTCCATATCAATATCGGGTGCGGACGGACGTTCGGGGTTGAGGAAGCGTTCGAAGAGCAGACCGTGCTCGACTGGGTCAATGTTGGTAATACCCAGGGCGTAGGCGATCAGTGCACCAGCTGCTGAGCCACGGCCTGGCCCCACTTTAATCCCGAGTTCACGGGCATGAGTGACGAGGTCTGCCACTACCAGAAAGTATGTGGGGTAACCCTTCTGGACAATGACGTCAATCTCGTAATTAGCACGTTCGATGTACTCTTGGGCAACTCCGTTGGGGAAACGCCACTCGAGACCCCTATGTACTTCGTGGCGGAGCCAGGACTCCGCGTCATGTCCTGTCGGCGTATCAAAGCTCGGCATACGGTTGTGGTATTTCCACACGTTCGAGTAGTCCTCGACACGGTCGGCGATCCACAGAGTGGTGTCGCAGGCCCCCGGCACTTCTTTATCCCAGCGTGCCCGAATCTCTTCCGGCGGAATGAGGTAATAACCGTCCCCATCGAATTTGAAGCGGGTGGGGTCCGACAGCGTCTTCCCCGTCTGTACACAGAGCATGGCTTCGTGTGCCCGGGCTTGGTCTTGGGTGACGTAATGGCAGTCGTTGGTGATGACGGGCCGCATGCCCATGTCCTGGCCCAGTTTCAGGAGGTCTTCACGGATCCGTCGCTCAATGTCGATACCGTGATCCATTAATTCGAGAAGGAAATTCTCCTTCCCGAAGATACTCTGCCATTTTTCTGCTGACTCATAGGCTTCCTTCACCTGGCCCAGCCGCAGACGAGTTTGGATTTCCCCAGAAGGGCAGCCGGAGGAGGCGATAACGCCACTCGCGTATTGGGCAATAAGTTCCGCGTCCATACGGGGCCATTTGCCGAGTTGGCCTTCATAGGAAGCGAGGGACGAGAGACGGAAGAGGTTCCGCAGGCCTTCCTCATTTTCTGCCCACAACGTCATGTGGGTGTACGCGCCCGAGCCCGAAACATCGTCACCGCGTTGGGAGGGATCGCCCCATCGTTGGCGGGTCTTGTCAAAGCGGGAGCCGGGTGCGATATAGGCTTCAATACCAATAATGGGTTTCACGCCTGCGGCGGTGGCGGCTTTGTAGAAGTCGGAGGCACCGTACATATTGCCGTGGTCAGTCATCCCCACTGCGGGCATACCGAGACGATTGCACTCCTCCATGAGCGTATCGATCTTGGCCATTCCGTCGAGCATGGAGAACTCGGTGTGGTTATGGAGATGGACGAATGACGAGTTGCCCACTGCCATCTCCTCTCCTACCTAGATATCATCGGTTTAGTAATCTGTCCTGCGTATATATTGAACAGCGCAGCTGTTTTCTGGGACTGCTTAACGACGTTAGACGTGATTCGGACGTGCTGCTGTGAACGTCCGTAGCTCAGTCTAGTAGACTGTCGCAGCATCATCAGCGCCCAGCAGGCCACGTCGGCAGTTAGCTCTCGGCGCGCAGCGATTCGAGTGCGATGGCAAGATCCTCGGGGTAGTCGCTCTCAAACTCGACCCATCGGCCATCCGCCGGATGGGTAAACCCCAATTTCTTGGCATGCAACCATTGTCGCTCTAGACCGAGTTTTGCGGAGAGCGTGGGGTCGGCCCCATAAGTAGGGTCACCCACACAGGGGTGGTGAAGTGCCGAGAAGTGGACGCGGATTTGGTGGGTACGTCCCGTTTCCAAATGGATGTCAAGGAGGGTCGCCCGGCGGAACACTTCCAGCGTGTCATAGTGCGTAATGGATGGTTTGCCGTCTGCCCGTACACAGAAACGCCAATCGTTTCCGCTGTGTCGACCGATGGGAGCATCGATAGTACCAGAGAGCGGATCCGGGTAGCCTTGCACGATGGCATGGTAGGCCTTTTCAACCGTGCGGTCGCGAAAGGCCTGTTTGAGAACGGTGTAGGCGTGCTCTGAGGTCGCAACTACCATAGCGCCGGAGGTACCGGCATCAAGGCGATGGACGATCCCTTTTCGCTCCGGCGGGCCGGAGGCCGTTACGCGGTAGCCAGCTGCCGCCAAACCACCAATGACGGTCGGCCCACTCCACCCGACGGAGGGGTGTGCAGCGACACCAGCAGGTTTGTCCACAACGACAATATCGTCGTCGGCATACAGCACATGCATACCGGGGACAGGCTCCGCGACGACAGTGAGAGGTTGAGGGGGATCCGGCAGAGTGACTTCGAGGAAGCCTTCCACCATTTTGAAAGACTTTCCGATTGTGCTCCCGTCGAGGGTGACGTTCCCTTCTTCAGCGAGTGTAGCGGCCGCACTGCGCGAGACACCCAAGAGACGAGAAAGTGCGACATCAGCACGTATCCCTACGAGGCCGTTAGGTACTGGCATTGCACGATAGTCACTCATGCCCGGACACCTGTGCGTTATCGGTTGTAGAGCCATCCTGACGGGGCACACCGGTGAGTTTCTTCCCCCCGATAATGCAGATAACGACAATGATGACGCCAATGGTGACAGCACTGTCGGCAATGTTGAAGACGGGGAACTTACCAACAGAAATAAAATCCACAACATGCCCAGAGAAGGGTGCGGGTGGGCGGAAAAGTCGATCGTAGAGGTTGCCGAATGCCCCTCCCAGAATAAGAGCAAGTCCGGTTGCCCATGCAGCGTTGGTAGCGCGCCAGAGAGCAGAGGCTACCGCAGAGATAATCATCATGCTGATGATCGTGATAGCCACAGTGAATTTCTCCCCGAGACTGAAAGCGGCACCAGAGTTGAGAACATGAGTGATGTGCAGGATACCCCACGAGGTGTGGGTTTCTCCCACCGGAATGGTCGCAACCACCCATGCTTTCGTCAGGTAGTCGGCCACGAGGATAATGCCGGCGAGGGCGAAGAAGAGACTGCGCCGCTTAGCTGCAGCCCGGCGCGCGGTGACATCAGCAGGCAGGTGTGGGAGCGGCTGCTTCTTCTGTGAGGTGGGCACTCTTGGCACGTTCTCCTGAGGTGAGAGTGGTGGTGGGGGTAATGGGGCTACGTCGAGCACACTGCGGGAACACTATCCGGCATAAGGAGCGAGATGGTGTTGCAGACGTAGGACTTGGAGACCTTCCACTTCTTCTTGTTGTAGACGAACTTTACCTCGCTGCCCTGGGCAGGTTGACCGGGGATGGCCATTTCCACATGTACAGTGCGGGTAGTGGGGTCGACTGGGATGATCTGGCCAGACAACGTAATGGTCGCCTTCGATTCTTGCTTGGCCTGGGTGATCTTTTTGAAAAGCTCCGGAGATTTTTCTGCACCTTGTACCGTGTCGAGTTTCTTGTCAACAGGGACCTTGGGGTCGAGTGCCCGGTCCAGGAGAGCCTGCAGCTGTTTGAGGGTGGGTTCGGGGATAGCGGGACGTTTGAGGGAGCTCATCGCGGCGCTACGGCTCGCTTGTACCTCGGGCGGTACGGAGGTGGTGCACGCGGTTAACGACACCGCCGCGGTAACGGCGATGAGGGCCGCGCCGATGCGTCGTGCAGTCATGAGGCTCCCACTGTGATCCAAAGTAACGTTCTACAGTCACATTACTCGTTTTTCGACGATCTCTCCGCTTAGCTCCATTTTTCCTTGTCTGGCAGGTCGCTATTGACCTTTCTGCGTAAAACCCACACTCTTAAAGAGTGAGTACTCCACGCATTGTGGTGTTAACGACGGGTGGCACCATCTCTAGTACAGCATCTACCCCTCTCCCTACTGGTACGTCCAGTGGGATTCGACCTGCCTTAAGAGGCCACGATCTGCTACGTGCGTTGCCCGCCGATCACCCCGTTGTCCACGCACTTAGCGATGCCGTGATAGAAGTAGTAGATATCTACCAGAAAGATTCCTCACAGTTGCAGCCTGCTGATGTCGATGCGGTGACGGCTGCTGTGGTAGCGGCTTTGCGTAACGGTGCTAGCGGTATTGTGGTGGTGCATGGAACCGACACCCTGGAGTCAATGGCGCTGTGGTTGCAGATGGTCTGTCCACTTGGCGACTACCGATGTCCACTCGCTGTGACGGGGGCGTCATTCCCCGCCGATAGCGTCAACCCGGACGGGCCACAGAACCTGGCAGATGCGCTCCACTTTGTGTTGCGAGACGATAGTGCAGCTGCAGTACATGTTGTCTTTGCTGGCCGCGTGTTGCCCGCATGGGGTGTTGTGAAGATCGCCACCGACCAGCAGGAGGCATTTGCCAGCGTTAGCCCCGAGATTGGCCTGCAAATGCCAGTTCTGCCCACTGTGACGCTGCCACTCCGCCCCACACCTCTTTTAGCTGCCGACACTCCGCTGGTACGAATTGTGACTAGTGATTTTGGGGATGACGGTTCTCTGTTGCGATTTGCGGCTACTCCATCACCAGATAATCCTGTGCGGGCGGTCGTCGTGGAAGCGTTGGGCAGCGGTAATCTGCCGGTCGCTGCGGCCCGGACGTTATGCCAGCTGCGGGCTGCCCATCCTGAGGTGGCAGTGGTGGTGACGACACGTGTTCCGTTGGGGAAAGTGGAGGCTGTGTATGGCTGCCCTGGCGGGGGTGCCGATCTAGCTGCCGCTCAGATTCCCCTTTGCCCTTACTTGCGGGCGCCACAGTGCCGAATGGTGGTGCTTGCACTACTGCAGGCAGGCTATGCGGCTGCGGAGATTGAGCAGGTGTTCCGTGCGGCAGCACAGTGTGCGAATGTTCACTCTTCGGTACGCCGGTAGAGTTCCTCCTCTGGCCAGTCGAGGCACAGGAGTGGGTCAGCAGGGGTGAGGTCGACGGTTTCTTCCGCGAACGTACGGGCGCGGCCTGGACCGGTGGTGCGCGTCTCAAATCGGACCGTCACTTTTCCTCGCCCAGCCCCCTGTACCCATCCGAACCCGTATTCAGGGTGGAGAACATCCATTCCGGCAGACCAACGGGGACGGGCTGGCATATGGAGAAGGGTGCGCTCTGACCCATACACGCCTTGCCCCGTGGAACCAGGGAGGAAAGCGGAGGAGGCTAGTGCGCCGTCATCCCGTTCTTCCTCGATCCGAACTTCCCAGTCAAGTTCGGGAAACAGGGATTCCTGTTGAATGCTGGTGAGCCCAGAAAGGCTGACCCCTACCAATCGGCAAGCCCCCACCTGCTGTGGGTCTAGGGCAAGGCGGTGGGCGAGTGTTAGGAGAGTTCGCAGATCGGTGGTGGCGTAGGGCAAGGTGGCGGAGCGGGAGACAATGGTCATGTTGACGAGTTTTTGTTTGACGGTCACGGTTCGTGCGGCCCGTCCATCGTGGAGGAGACGGCGGTGGGCATCATCCCCGTTATCGTCAATTGCTGCCATAATCCCGGCTTTGTCTGTGATGTCGGTGCGGTAAGTGGATTCTGAACTGATTTGCTTGGCGATCGCACGCTCGTGGACGGGGCGGTTGTCGAACCCGCGCGCTAATGCCTGTAGTTGGCGCCCTACTGCTGAACCGAGGAGAGCAGTGGCATCCCGTTCCGGGAGGTCAGCAAGATCCCCGATAGTGAGGATGTCCTCGTGTCGGAGCTTCGCTTCACTGACAGGTCCCACTCCCCATAACGCACGGACGGAGAGGGGACGGAGGATCTGGTGCATGCGAGATGCGGGGATGAGCTGAACACCATCTGGTTTGGCCATCCCAGATCCGATTTTTGCGTACTGCTTCCCCACCCCTGCGCCAAATGAGAGGCTCAGTCCGATCTCTTCGCGCACGATCTTCTGGAGCATCTCGCAATACTCCAGCACCTCGTAGCCCGTACAATCGCGTAGCTCTGCCGGTTCGAGAAAGGCCTCGTCGACGGACAGCTGCTCAATCACTGGCACGTAGTTTTGCAGGAGTCGGAAGATGCGGTGGCTAACGGTGCGGTACACCACACCACGCGTGGGGACGACGACGCCCCGCGGTTCGATCAGCCGGGCCGCCTAGTGCATGGGCATTGCAGAATGACAACCTAGAGCTCGTGCTTCATAGGAGGCTCCCGCGACGACACCTCGCTCCGACCGTCCCCCGACCAACACGGGGCGTCCTCGCAGCGTCGGGCGGGTGAGCTGCTCGACAGAGCTGAAGAAGGCATCCATATCACAGTGCAGTACCCACCGATACTGGCGGTTGGCCAGATCATGGTCGGTCAAAGGATATGCGCTGCTCACGCTGCCAGTCTAAGGCATTGGCAGCTGTCAGAGAGAAGCGGAGGTCGCCCCAGGCATTTCCGGAAATTACACCAACCTGCCGTTATGCTGGAAAGTGAAGATAGTGGGCGCTCTTTCTATCCCCTCAGTCGCCCTAGCTTGGAGAAAAAATGGAATTCATTGAAAAGGCGGCCCGTGCTCTCTGGCGTGCATGGCTCGTTGTGGGCGTGCTTGCCCTCCTTATCGGTATTGTCGCCGTGGCGTGGCCGGGTGGCACCGTGAAGGTGGTCACCATCACCTGTGCCGTCGGCATTATCATCGGCGCGCTCGCTATTATCGCCTTGTCCTTCGCAACGAAGGGAGTGTCCCCCGTCTGGGGTGTTGGCGTGTTCTTTGGCGTAGTTGGCCTTGCCATCGGTATCGCTGCAGCGGTGAACCCCGACACGTTCAGCGTGGTACTGGCTCTCATCTTTGGTCTGGTCGCACTAATTTCTGGCATTGGCAACATTGGTGCTGGCAGCATCTCTGCCGTCGCTGGTGTGGGCTGGCCGGTGATTGTCAGCGGTATTGCCCAGATCATCATCGGTCTGCTGCTCCTCATCTCGCCCTTCACGTCCCTCATCGGCATTGCCTGGGCCCTGGGAGTACTGGCAATTGCGCTGGGCATCACCATGCTGGTGTCTGCTCTGGTCATTCGCCAAACGCTGGCTAAGAATGGCGAAAACGTGTCTCTGATAGGCCGTTAGTGTCAACCACCCAGGTTTCACCTGGCTAGTGATGGGACACAAAGGGCCCCTCCCCTGCTCATGGAGCGCCGGGAGGGGCCCTTTGATATGTCGACGGAGGGACTTCTGGCTAGTCGGCGACCTTGTGCAGAGCACCAGTCACGCCATCACCCAGGTCGAGTTCTCCACCCTTGTCCGGGCTGGTGAGCATCAGCTCTGTGGCGAGTACTTCACCGGCGATGAGGTCACGGTGTCGCTCTGCCCATGCTTGTAGTTTACTGGGGACTCCCAGAGTCAAGCTGATGCGGTCAGAGATGTCGAGGCCAGCGGCACGTCGACCATCCTGGATCTCACGGATTCGGTCCTTGGCCCAGCCTTCGGACTCGAGGTCATCATTGAGTGTCATATCGAGGATGACGAGTCCTGCACCACCGGGCAGGGCTGCCGTAGACTCGGGATCCTGTGCGACGAGACGTTGGGTGTACTCGGTGTCAAAGAGTTCGATGCCGCCAACAGTAGCGGTGCCGTCAGCGTGCACCTGGTAATCCCCAGTTTTCGCCGCTTTAATGGCTTTCTGTACATCTCCACGCAGTCGCGGTGCAGCCACTTTTGCATTGACCTGCAGCTGGAATCCGCCATAGGCGGCGACATCCTCACTAAGTTTCACCTCACGCAGGTTCATTTCCTCGGCAATGATGTCTGTGAACGGGGCTAGCGCGTCCACATGCGGGATCGCCACGGTGGCAGACAGCAGCGGGAGGCGCACACGGAGTTTATGGGCCTTACGGATAGAGGAAATCGTTGAGCACACCAGACGCACACGATCCATGGCGTCCACCAGCTCTGTATCGTGCGGTAGTAGATCTGCCTTCGGCCAGTCGGTGAGGTGCACTGACTCGCCACCGGTGAGACCACGCCACATGACTTCCGTAGCAAACGGCAGCAGCGGTGCAGCCAGACGGCACGTTACCTCGAGCACAGTGTAGAGAGTATCGAACGCGTGCTTGGCATCCTGGCTAGACTGTTCCCCCTCCCAGAAGCGAGTGCGGGAACGACGCACATACCAGTTGGTGAGTGCATCAATGAAGAGGCGAAGGGTCTCGCACGCGTTGGCGATGTCCGTATTCATCATCTGCTCAGTGAGGGTGTCCCGGGTCTCCGCCAGCTTCGCAAGAATGTAGCGGTCCAGCACATTGCTGCTGTCAGTACGGAAAGTAGCCTCTTCGGAAGCATACATCTGGAAGAAACTATAGGCGTTCCACAGCGGGAGCAGCGCCTGCCGAACCCCGTCACGAATGCCTTGCTCGGTCACTATGAGGTTGCCACCACGCAGAATTGGGGAGGACATAAGGAACCAGCGCATAGCGTCAGACCCATCGCGGTCGAACACTTCGTTAACGTTCGGGTAGTTCCCCTTCGACTTGGACATTTTGAGGCCGTCATTGCCGAGAACGATGCCATGGGCGACCACAGTCTTGAACGAGGGATTGTCAAAGAGAGCGGTAGCGAGAACATGCAGCGTGTAGAACCAGCCACGCGTCTGACCAATGTACTCGACGATGAAATCGCCCGGGTAGTGGGACTCGAACCACTCTTTGTTCTCGAAGGGGTAGTGTACCTGTGCGTACGGCATGGAACCGGATTCAAACCAGCAGTCGAGAACCTCAGGAACGCGACGCATCATGGATTGACCAGTGGGGTCATCCGGGTTGGGGCGAACCAGCTGGTCGATTTCGGGGCGGTGGAGGTTGGTGGGGCGGACACCAAAGTCCCGCTCGATCTCGTCGAGAGAGCCATAGACATCCGTACGAGGATAGCGAGGGTCATCTGATTCCCACACAGGGATTGGTGCACCCCAGTAGCGGTTACGGCTGATGTTCCAGTCGCGGGCATTGGAGAGCCACTTACCGAACTGCCCGTCACGAATATGGCTGGGGATCCAGTTGATCTCCGCATGGTTAAGTTCAACCATGCGCTCCCGGAACTTGGTAACGGCAACGAACCAGCTGGGTAGTGCCATGTAGATGAGAGGTTCACCTGAGCGCCACGAGTGTGGATAGGAATGGTCGATGGTTTCCTGCCGGAATAGCCGGCCAGCAGCTTTCAGATCCTTGATGACCCGCGGGTTAGCATCGAAGACCAGCAGCCCTTCATAGTCCGGCACGTCAGCAGTGAACTTACCGTCCATATCAACGGGTATCACCGGGGAGATGCCGAAAGCGTTGCAGGTAGCCATATCGTCTTCACCAAAGGCGGGAGCTTGGTGAACGACACCCGTACCGGAATCCATGGTCACATAGTCAGCCGGGAGGATCTGGAACGAATTCTCGTTGTCGGCAAAGTAGTCGAAGGCAGGAGTGTAGTGCAGACCGGCAAGCTCGCGGCCTGTCACCCGTGCCAGCACCTCCGGCTTTTTGCCGAGTTCGCGGGCGTAGGCAGACAGCCGAGCTTCGGCGAGGACGACGCGCATCCCAACTAGAGCCGCGGGGGCCTTCTCCCCCGCTACCTCTACCACTACATAGGATTCGTTGGGGTGCACAGCAATTGCGAGGTTTGAGGGCAGGGTCCAGGGAGTGGTGGTCCAAATGATGGCTGCCGCACCGTTAAAGGGGGTTCCGGCGAGTTCATGGTCCGCTGGGACACACAGCGGCATGGTGATCGTGATAGCCGGATCTTGACGCATCTTGTAGGCGTCATCCAGGTGGGTTTCCTGGTTGGATAGCGGAGTGTGCTCTGCCCATGAGTAGGGCAGCACTCGGAAGCCCTTGTAAATGAGTCCCTTATCGTAGAGGGTCTTGAATGCCCACAGGACGGACTCCATGTAGCCGAGGTCGAGGGTCTTATAGTCGTTCTCAAAATCGACCCAGCGCCCTTGGCGTGTGACGTAGTCTTTCCATTCTTGGGTGTATTGCAGAACGGACTTCTTGCAGTAGGCGTTGAACTCGGCAAGCCCCATGTCGTCGATCTCGGCGCGATTCTTGATTCCCAGCTGCTTTTCCGCTTCCAGCTCGGCAGGCAGCCCATGGGTGTCCCAGCCGAAACGACGGTCCACTTTGTAGCCAGCCATGGTGCGGAAACGGGGCACGATGTCTTTTACGTAGCCGGTGAGGAGATGGCCGTAGTGCGGAAGGCCGTTAGCGAAGGGAGGACCATCGTAGAAGACATATTCTTCGGCGCCTTCACGCTGTGCGATGGAGGTTTTGAAGGTGTTGTTGTCTTCCCAGTACTTCAGAACCTGCTGCTCGAGTTCCGGGAAGGAGGGGCTGGAGGTGCCTCGACCCTGGGTCATATCGACCTTGGGATAGGTGGCGCCTACGCCGGTCGTGGTTTTCTGAGAATCAGTGCTCATCGACGGAGCTACTCCTCGTGTCTAGCTACATGTGTCCGGGACACGGGGACGAGGCTGTAAGCTCCGCGGTACCACCCCGCTTGGTTGTAGCTCATCCACAACCCGCTTCGTTGGAGCTATGTCGGGCTCTCCCGTCCGGTTCTACTGGGCTAGACGCTGTTCTTCCGGAGACTCCCCGGTGATAGCCGGATCACTGCCAGGCCTTCATTCTACGTTTTCCCGCGCAAAAGTCCCAATAAGTGCTGCACGAAACCTCCTACCCGTCGGATGAACAATGGATAACTCGTTCACACACAAAACCCCGCACAATGCGTGCGGGGTTGCGAAAAGGCTATAGGCCGTACGACTAACACCTATCTATCTGTAGGGACCTCAACGACATCGGGGGCAGGTACATCTGTTTCGACAGCATGTTCAACTGCTGGTACTCCATCGACGAGCACCGCGGCTTCGTCGTCTGCCTTCTTCTTCCGATTCTTCACGATGTCCACAATAAGGAAGATGAAGCCAAGAATACAGACACCGATACAGGCCCAGGCGAGGGGGAGAATACCGGTAGTAAGAGCAGCTACCAGTAGCGCGAGTCCAATGACGGTGCAAACGAGAGCGAGGATGAGCATGGCATTCCTTGGGATGTGACCGACGTGTCGACATCTCGATCATACCCCAGGCAGTTATATGTGGGGCGGCTAAATGGAGGAAGTAGGCGGGTTCTCCCTAGCAGCGAACCCCGCCATAGGAGGCGGGGTTCAGAAATGCAGCAACAGCAGGGCGGTGCTTCTGCCGCCCTGCTGTCACCCAATGTGTGACTCGGTTTCTCGAAGTGAGAGAAAATTTAGTTGTTGGAGAAGCTGTCTCCAATGTTGGATCCGCGCAGATCTGCCAGCTGGCCTTCGAGGAGGTCCTGCAGGCGGGCGCGGTACTGGCGTTCGAAGGTACGCAGCTGGTCAATACGACCTTCCAAGACAGAGCGCTGCTGGTTGATGGTGGCCATCACTTCGGTGTGCTTGCGTTCGGCCTCGGCCTCCATGTGGGCAATGGCAGCTTCGGTCTCGTTCATCCGGCGGTCAGCGGTGTCGTTGGCCTCCGTGACCATACGATCCGCTTCGGAACGTGCGGAGGAGAGCATCTCGTCGGCTTCGCGGTGGGCATCGCCAGTAAGACGGTCTGCCATTTCCTGGGCCATACCGAGGATATGGGCGGCCTTGAGGTTGGTTTCCACGTCACCCGGCGTGGAGGAGGCGGCAGGGGCGGGAGCAGGGGCGGCAGGGGAAGCAGCCACGGAGGCCTTAGCAGCGGCAGCGCGAGCGGCCTCTGCGTCACTACGGGCAGCATCAACTTCCTGCTGTGCGGCTGCGACGGAATTCTGCGCCTCATCAAGCTCGGTGGTCAGTTCAGAAACGCGCTGCTGCAGGTCCGAGTTCTCTTCGATGAGCCGGCTCAGTTCAACCTCGATAAGGTCGAGGAACTGATCGACTTCCTCCTCGTTGTAGCCGCGCTTGCCGATGGGCGGACGACTAAACCCGACATTGTGGACGTCTGCTGGAGTCAGCGTAGGCATGGGAACTCTCCCTCTCTTTTTCTCACGAGTCACATGAGTTTACACACATAATACTGCCATAACGACAGCGTTCTTTATGAAAAAACTGCAGTTCATTGAAAAGCCTAGCGGACTTTTCCTTTTGACTCCTAGTTCTGAAACGACTATCTCACCTAGGAATCTGCAGGAAAGCCCAGTTCAGTTACGAAAATAGGCTCCCCAGAGTTACTGGTGTTGCACCCAAGTTGACAGTGAGAGGCACCAAAACACTGACAACGAGGAACACGATAAGAGGAGAGAGATCCAGCCCTACTCCCCCAATTCCCACCGGACGTAACACCTTCCGGATGGGGACGAGGCACCAATCGGTGGCACGAAAAACAACCTCCAAGACGGCTGCCAGTTTCGGCCCAGGCGACCACGATCGCCCGAAGGAGTGGATCATCTCGACCGTGATGCGCACAATGAGCAATAGCCACAGAATACGCAGCAGGTAGTACACCACAGTTGCAAAGACAGTCACAGATTCACCTTACCGAGATACTTCCTCTTTCGCCGACGTCAGCGCTGGATAGGAGCATGCTATAAGCCGCATCAAACCGCTGGACTGTCGGAATCCGAGGTGCGTTATGCTTCGTAATCCCGTTCTAGACGGAGCCGTTCTCCGTCATTGACGACAGTTTCTGCCGGGGACAGCAGGAAAACCTTCTTAGCAATGCGTTCTACCGAACCATTAAGTGCAAACACTAGGCCCGAGGCGAAATCAACGAGCCGCTGACCAAGGTCACTATCCAGCTTCGACAGGTCCATCACCACTGGGTTACCGTCTCGGAAGCGCTGGCCAATAAGCTCGGCTTCTGCGTAACTCTTAGGGCTTACTGTGGTGATCTGTGCGGAGTGGCGGGCAGGTGGGTAGGGGCGGGCGTCAGCCTGCCGCGGTCCACCATAGCGACTGCGGTCCAGTGGAGGAAGCGGGGTGCTGCCTGCACGCGTCGGGGCCGCGTAGTCGTCCTGGTAGGAGTCGCCGTAACCGAAGCCGTCACCGTACTTGTCGCCGTAGTCATCAGACTCAACATAGTCTTCGACATAGTCGGGTTGTTCGGCGGGCGATGCCATGCCGAAGAATTCCTTCGCGTTTTGAATAAAGCCCATGGGTGCCTCCGTATCTTGGGTTATGGATGATGGGTCTCTGTACGCTTGCCAATAAGGCAAGCAGGATTAGTGGGTGGGGCGCGGTCCGAGGATGGCGGTTCCGACTCGAATGCAGGTAGAACCGTGGGCGATAGCCTCCTCCATATCCCCCGTCATACCAGCAGAAATCTCGGTGGCATACGGATGGTTGGTGCGTAGCTGCTGGCTGAGATCGTAGAGGTGTGCAAAGGCAACACTGGGGTCTGCATCCAACGGCGGTACGGACATCAGTCCGCGCAGAACAAGATGGTCAGAGTCGTCGACGAGATCGGCAAGTTCTGCGATGTCACTCTCCAGTGCTCCACCGCGCGCAGTATCCCCGTCCAGACTGACTTGGAGATACACGCCCAGTTGCGGGTTCTCCCGGGAGCCATCGTCGAGAGCCCGCTGCATCCCCCTCTCAAGACCGTTGACCAGGGACACGGAATCGACAGAATGGACACTATGCGCCCACCGGGCCACTGCATTGCACTTATTGCGTTGCAGTTGCCCAATCATGGACCATTCAGCGGGGATTCCAGCGAGCACATGCTCAGCTGCATCACGCTCAAGCAAGTCGTATGCTTTTTGCCGAGCCTCTTGTTCGCGATTTTCGCCAAAGGTTCGCACGCCCAGACGAACCAGTTCGAGGACCTCGTCGAGCGGATGGAACTTGGTGACGACCATGAGGGTGATATCCTCACGGGATCGTCCCACACGCTGGCAGGCCTGTGCGATGCGGTCGAGCGTCGCCTGATAGCGGGATGCAATGGTGTTGTCAGTCATTGGTACTGCTCCTCCAAATGACGCCGGCCTGGCACCCCGTCTTCTTTTCCCGGTAGGTACTGAAGAAGGCGAGGTCTTCAATAGTGCAGCGGGGATCCACAGTGACACCTGCGAGCCCCGCTGAAACGAGCTGGTAGGCTACGCCGCGACGCAAGTCGAGAGATGGCTGCCCGGTAGCTGTCCGGGCGCGAGTATGTGGAACGTGAGCTTCCACATCTGCCGCCATTGCCTCTGAGACCACCATCTTGCGACCGGTGGCGGAGGGGCCAAGTAGTGCATGCATTCGGTGTGGGTCCGCCCCCAACTCACGCATGACGTCCAGGGTGGCGGAAACAAGCCCGGCTCGAACTCCTAATGCCGAACCATTGAGGGCAGCGATAACGCCCGCTTCATCGTCTCCTAACAGCACGGGGACGGCATCTGAAGTAAGTACGACGAGAGCAAGGTCAGCTGCGGTAGTGACGAGCGCGTCGGTGGCCGGGATCGGATCGGGATAACGACTGTCCGCGGTTGCTTCGACAACGCTGACATGGGGGCTTTGGAGTTGTTCCATGTAGACGAAACGGTCTGGTGGAAGCTGAAGTTTTTCAGCGAGCCTTTCCCTGTTGCGGGTGACGGTGACGGGGTTATCTCCCACATCCAGGGAAAGGTTCAATCCGTGGTAGCGGCCGGTGGAATATCCGCCAGCCCGGGTGGTGATGACACGCCTCACCCGCAGACGGCCTGGCTGTGGTAGCCCGTTGGCAGTCTGTGTGAGAGTGGGGGGCGTAGTCATGACGTGTTCACCTCAACAGCAGAGCTGTCCGTTACCGCATGAAGGGCGGGATATCGATGTCGTCTTCGTCAGAGACACGGGTGGCGCGCTGGCGGATGCTCATTCCGGAGCTCTTGTCAGCAACCTCCTCAAAGTTTTCCTCGTCCTTTGCGGCTTCATTATCGAAGACACGGGCAGGAGGTTCCCCACCTTCGAATCCAGCTGCAACAACGGTGACGCGTACTTCGTCCCCCAGTGAGTCGTCGATGACAGTACCGAAGATGATGTTGGCATCCGGGTGAGCTTTTTCGCGGACAATGCTGGCAGCTTCATTTGCTTCGAAGAGACCCAGGTCAGAACCGCCGGCAATGGAGAGCAGGACACCTTTGGCGCCTTCCATGCTGTATTCCAACAGCGGCGAGTTGATAGCGGCATCAGTGGCCTTACTGGCGCGATCATTGCCGGATGCGCGGCCGATGCCCATGAGTGCTGCCCCGGAGTCTGCCAGAACCGATTTCACGTCAGCAAAGTCGACATTGATGAGACCCGGCGTGGAAATCAGGTCGGTAATGCCCTGCACACCATTAAAGAGCACCTCATCCGCCTTGGAGAAGGCGTCATTGATAGAGATGGTCTTGTCTTCTTGCTGAAGCAGTCGATCATTAGGGATGGTGATGAGAGTGTCGCAGGCATCCCGCAGCTTCTCGATACCATTAGCGGCATTTTCCGCACGCCGCTTCCCTTCGAACGAGAAGGGTTTAGTCACCACAGCAACGGTCAGCGCGCCGAGGTCGCGGGCAATGCTAGCGACGATGGGGGCACCGCCGGTACCGGTGCCTCCGCCTTCGCCAGCGGTCACGAAGACCATGTCGGCACCCGTCAGGACATCTTCAATATCCTGCGAATTATCGCGGGCAGCGCGCTCTCCCACCGCGGGGTCGGCGCCAGCACCGAGGCCACGTGTGGTGGATTGCCCAATGTCGAGTTTGGTGGGGGCATCGCAATCAAGGAGGTCTTGCTCATCGGTGTTCAGAGCGATGAAATCGACGCCGGTCATGCCTTCGCCGATCATGCGCTTGATGGCGTTGGTTCCGCCGCCACCGATGCCGACCACTTTGATGACGGCCAGATTGTGTTGTGGCGTAGTCATTGGAATAGCTTCTCCCGTCTAAAGCTGAGGTTGAAGGTTAGAGGAGTCCTCCAGTGCGGGTAAAGGATAAGGATCCTCGGAAGTGGTCCAAAGAAGACACACCGGGAGAAACGTAATTAATTAGCTGCCAACAATCTTCCCGCTTAACGGCGAGTGGGAAGCTCTGGGTTGGAGACATTCCAGGTGGTCCCCGACTGGGTCAGAACAATCCGCATGGACTGCACTTTCTCCTCTAGACGAGTGGGTGAACCCAGCTCAACTGTCCGCCCATCACGCAGCCGTAACACCACCATGGCCGCAGAGGTGACATCAATCGTACGGACGCGACGCACAATGTCCTGCGGTAATTCTTGTGCGGTTTTCAGAGCAGCTTCCCGCTGCAGGGTATTGTGCAGTGGATCGGGCACCACGATTTCCGGGATACGGAGGGTAGGGCGTCTTACCGCCATGGCGACACCCGCCGCGTCCATCTCGTAGAGTTTGCCTCCTGCTGCAAAGCACGCCACCGGCACGCGTTCCGTAATCGCAATTGTCACCAGGTGGGGGTAGCTTTTTTCCACCCGTACGCGTTTTACCCGCGGCAACGCTGCCACACGTAGCGCTACGTCATGGGTGCTCAGCTCTGCCATGCGTGTTTCCATGGGTACCTGTGCCTGCCGGAGAACCTGTTGCTGAGACAACACGCGTAAGCCTGTCACCGACGTTTCCGTCACCAGGAAAAGAGGCGTTGTAAAGAGCACAATTGCGACGGCCATAGTGACAGCGAGGACGAGCCCCAATACAGTCTGGAGGACTGTGCGGAGTGCGTGCGAGAGAGCTGCACGACGTTCCTCGGACACAGTTAGCCTTTCAGGAGAGCGATAATAGCGTCAGCTTCCATGGTAACGTTGCCCGCTCCCATAGTGAGGACGATGTCTCCAGGTTCTGCGATCGCGGCGACGTCGTAGGGAACCTTGGAGAAGTCCGGCTGATACTTGTGCGGGATAGTGAGCTGGCGAGTAATCAACTCACTGGTGACGCCCGGCATTGGGTTTTCTCGGGCACCGTAAATATCAAGCACAATCGCGTAGTCGGCCAGATTGAGGGCCTGCGCAAATTCGGTGGCGAACTGCTCAGTACGTGAATACAGATGCGGCTGGAAGCAGACAATGACACGCCCAGGATGCCCCAGACCCTGTGCGTCCGCATCGGCAACTTCGCGGGCGGCAGTAAGTACTGCACGTGCCTCAGTCGGATGGTGGGCGTAATCGTCATACACGCGGATACCGCCAACTTGTCCGTGGTACTGGAAGCGACGGTTCACTCCACCGAAGTGCGTCAGTGCTTCGAGTGCAGCCCGCACGTCTCCCCCATACTCGCGGACAGCAACGAGCGTGGACAGTGCGTTGAGAGCCATGTGTTCACCAGGAACGGGTAACACCAGCTCACGTGAGCTGTCATCCCCGGCCAGATGAATCCGGGCAGCCAAGCCATCGAGAGTGGGCTCCCAGGCTTCTAGCACACCACACATGGGGATGCCGTCGCGTTGCGCTTGAGCTGCTTCCGTCGCAGTCCCATAGCCCAACACCCGAATGCCGCGCTGGGCTGCGTACAGTGCCAGAGTACGAGACCCCGGATCATCCACGCAGACAATTAGTGCCCCTCCGGGCTCAATGCAGTCAAGGAAATCGGCGAAAACCTGGCAGTATGCCTCAGCTGTGCCAAAAAAGTTCAGATGATCAGGTTCAACATTGGTGACAATGGCGATACTCGCCCGGTACTGCAGTAGGGAGGCATCCGATTCATCGGCTTCTGCAATGAAAAGGTCACCGGAGCCATGGTGCGCGTTAGTACCGGTTTCGTGTAAGGCGCCGCCCACCGCGAAGGATGGATCGCATCCGAATCCTTGGAAGGAAACGATGGCCATGGAGGTGGTGGAAGTCTTCCCGTGGGTTCCTGCCACCAACAGGGTGCGATAGCCCTTCATGAGTTGGGCAAGCACCTGCGAGCGGGTGCGAATGGGGATTCCCAGACGTCGTGCTTCCCGCAGCTCCGGATTGGTGTCGGGAATCGCTGCATAGGAAACAATGACACACGAGGGACGTTCCGAAAGAAGGTTGAGGTTGACGACGTCATGCCCAACGGCGACTTTAGCGCCCCGCGCACTCAACGAGACCAATGCACGTGAGTCGCGTACATCGGATCCGCTGACTTCTCCGCCACGGGCCAGCAGGATACGGGCCACGCCCGACATGCCTGCGCCACCAATGCCGATCATGTGGACGTGTTGAAGTTCCGGAGGAAGGGTAGCCGTCAACATTATGGTCTCTCCTGCTAGTGTCCGGTAGGAAGGGGGTAGTCGACGAGCTCGCAGGCTGCCCGCGCAACCGCATCAGCCGCATTGCGGGAACCGGCACTAAAAGCACCCGCTACCGCCGCCTGATACTTGTCGGGGGTGGTGAGGAGTTCGTCCGCCCATTCAATAACCTGTTGGGGTGTTAGATCGTGGTCTCCAATGAGGATGCCGCCACCGGCTTCCACGACCGGTTGCGCGTTGAGGGCTTGCTCACCGTTACCAATAGGCAACGGCACATAGAGAGCGGGAAGTCCCACCGCCGAGATTTCCGCAACGGTCATCGCCCCAGAACGACAGATGACGAGATTGGCAGCCGCATAAGCAAGGTTCATGGCAGAGATGTAGGGTACTTGCACTTGTGCGGGGGCTCCAGTTGGAGCAACGTTACGGGCGATAATGCCAGCTGGAAGCAAAAGATCCTCTGCGCCATCCGGGGCACCTCCCAGCGCCGGATCAGCGCAACTGTAGTTTTTCGGCCCCACGGCTTGGAGAACGCCAATATTCTTCTCGGCAAGGCCCGGCAGGGCCTCGTGCATGACACGGTTGAGTGACTGGGCCCCCTGTGAACCACCAAATTCGAGGAGGACGGGGGCATCCTGGTCAAGTCCGAAAAACTCGCGGGCTTCCTGGCGGAGTGCCACCCGATCAAGCTGAGTAATGGCGGGGCGAACAGGAATTCCCACTACCTCAATAGGGAATCCACAGCCCGAAACTGCCCCTAGTATCCGATTTGCGTGGCGGGCCCCAATTTTATTGGCGATACCCGCTCGTGCATTCGCCTCATGAACCACGTAAGGGATGTGGCGACGTCCCTTGCGGGCGGCCAGGTAAGCGGACATCGAGACGTAGCCGCCAAAGCCGATGAGCACATCCGCTTCCACCTCATCCATGATGGCGCGGGCCTGCTTCACAGACCGGGTAAGCCGACCCGGCACGCGGAAGAGTTCTGCTGTGACACGACGTGGCAGAGGAACTGCCTCAATCATCCGCAGATCGTAGCCGCGTGCGGGGACGAGGTCCTTTTCCAAACCGCGTTCTGTTCCCAGAGCGGTAATGCGAATGCTGGGGTCGAGTGCAGTGAGGGCGTCAGCGACCGCCATAGCAGGTTCGATGTGGCCGGCAGTTCCACCGCCAGCTACTACTACGGAGAGGGGCTTCGTCGTCATCCTGTGTCCTATCGTCTCATGTTGTCCAGTGCGGTGAGCTTAGCGCTGAGCCGGGGGTGGCCCACCGTATCGGGAGCCACCGTCACTTCCTCGCGAGGGCGGATTCCAGCGCCTACCGTGCGGACGCTCCAGCGGCGGTAGCGTACGTGGCCCATCTGGCCGGCTTTCCCACGGGGGCAGGGGGGCGTCAGAAGTGCAGCGGCGGGAGGAGCGCGCTGGGTCTCCCCCGCTCATGCGAGGACGGGCTGCTCCCGAGCGTGGATCAGCGGATGGGCTCTCATTTCCCCGTGGCCGCGGACTGCCATGCGGCGCTACTTGGTTACGGGATGGTTGCCGGCTGGCCGAAGAACCACGGGGAGAATCCGGAGTCGCAGACGGGGTTGGCGCGCGGGGAGGGCCGGGGCGTGGGCGCGACCGCCGAGGGTCAGTACTTCGTGACGCTGTGTCAACAGTAGAGCGTTTTCCCACCATCCAGGCGGCGAGGTTGCTAAAGCGGCCGAAGTCGGGCGTGTCATCCACAGAGTGAACGGGGGGTACCGGCAGCCGCAATGCCCGCCCAAACTTGCCACTACCCGTACTAATCGCGGCTATGGCAGCGCGTTCATGCCGGGCGGTGCTGGTGATGAGACCTAGTAAGAAGAGAGTTGTTACTGTGGCGGAACCACCAGCCGAGATGAGCGGAAGCTGGAGACCCGTCACAGGGAAAAGCCCGACCACATATCCCATGTTGATAAAGGCCTGCACAACCACCGAGGTGGTGCCCACACAGGCAATAAGTCGCAACGATGGGTCCAACACCCGCCGAGCAATGCGTAGACCGACAAAACCGAGAGCGCTGTAGAGAACAGCCACCACAAAGGCGCCAATGAGCCCAAGTTCCTCACCAATAATGGCGAAGATAAAGTCATTCGGAGCCTCGGGGAGATAGAAGTATTTGGCTCGCGATTGTCCTAGCCCCACGCCGGTGAAGCCACCGTCGGCGAGCGCCAGCTGTGCTTGACGCGCCTGGTAGCCCACGCCTTGGGCGTCGTAGCTCCCGCCGATGAGTTGGTGCCAGTAGGTAATCAGACGGTCGGTTCGGAAACCGGTGGTGAGCGTCAGAATGAGGAAGAGGACGGCGGCACCGCCTGCCGTGATCCAGATAATTGAACCGGGGAGACGACCGAAGAAGAGAAAGGCCAACAGCACCACGCCAAAGGTGACGGCCATACCCAAGTCTTTTTGTAGAATGACCAGCACAATGACGGGGATGAAGAGCCCAATCGGACGTAGCGTGTCACCAATTTTCGACATGGGGGTGAGCTGCCCTAAATAGAGGGCAACAACCATAATGATGATGGCTTTGGCGAGTTCAGAAGGTTGGAAAGCGACTGGTCCGAAATCGAACCAGGAGCGTGCACCATTGCGCTCCTGGCCGATACCAGGAATCGCTACCAGGATGAGCAGCACTATGGAGAGGAGATAAAGGGGGAACGCGATCTTTCGTAGCAGAGAGAACGACACTCTTAGTGCTACATAAAAGCCCACCCAACCTATGACCATGAAGATGCATTGACGGATGAAGACGGAGTAGTAGTTACCGTAGTCGCGTAGTGAGGCGGGGCCGGAGGCGTCGAGCACCATCACGACGCCTAGGATGGAGAGGATAATGCACAACGTCACCATCAGGTGGGCATCTGCCAATGGCCCGGTGTAGTAGTTTCGGAATCCGGCAGCCAACCGCTGGAGGCTTGTCTTGATTGACCCATCTGCCGCCCGCGGTGATGTTCCTTCGGAGTCTGTACTGCGCGCAGACACGGCCGTGCCGGAACGCTGAGTGGACTCAGTCGCCATGATGTCCTCCCTTCTCCGGTCGCTAAGTGGCAAGTGCTGCCTTAGTGTTTGAGAACCTCCGCGGCGAACAGCTCGCCACGTTGTCCATAGCCAGTAAACATGTCGTAACTGGCAGCTGCGGGGGCCAGCAGCACGATATCGCCGGGCTGTGCCATGGTACGCGCGGCGGCGACGGCCTCCGCCATCGCTTGCTCCGTCTCTGCGGGGGGAGGCGGCGTATCTGTGCCGTCATCTCCCGTGGTAACCCGCACTACAGGTAACTGCGGTAGCTGACGGTGGAGCGCCTCGACTATAAGGTCGCCGTCTTTCCCCAGAATAACGGCACCCCGCAGCCGCTCCCCCACTTCGCTGATGAGGGGCGCGATATCTGCACCTTTCAATTGGCCGCCGGCGACCCACACAATGGAGGGGTACCCCAGCATAGAGCTGCGTGCTGCGTGTGGATTTGTTGCTTTGGAATCGTCGACGTAGGTTACGCCATCAACCGTCCCCACCACCGCATTACGGTGGGGAGCCACCTCGAAGCTCTGCAAGGCAGTGTTCACATCCTGCGGCATCGCTCCTGCTGCCAAGGCGAGGGCAGCAGCAGCGCCAGCATCAAGAATCCCGGCGGGACCAGACGGGTGAATATCGGCGCACTCGATAAGGAAGCGGGCTTCCTCATTTGGGCCAAAGGCATTATCGAAAAGACCGTTTTCGTGTACACCTACCTGGCCGCGCAGCGGTTCTCCGGTTCGGAAGCCCACCACAAACTGTGCCGGGCATTCCTCTCCGGCTGCGGCCGCACGTGCGTCATCGACTCCCACGATCCCGTAGAGGCCGGTAAGCACCTGTGCTTTCGCGGCGGCGTAAGCGTCAACTGAGCCGTGCCAGTCCAAATGGTCTTCGTCAATGTTGAGGAGTGCTCCAGCAAGTGGTGTCACGCTGGGAGCCCAATGGAGTTGGAAGCTCGAGAGCTCACACACCAACACATTGGGATGGCTGGGATCGAGTAGCGCGTCCTCAATAGGGTATCCGATATTGCCGCAGGCCACCGCAGACATTCCAGCCTGCTGGCAGATAGCTGTAGTCATTCCCACTGTGGTGGTTTTCCCATTGGTGCCAGTGACGGCGAGCCATACCCGGGAAGGGCCACAAAGGTTGGCTTTATCGACGTGCCAGCACAATTCAACATCACCCCAGACGGGAACGCCGGCTGCCTGCGCGACGGCGAAAAACGGGTGGTGAGGAGGGATACCTGGACTGGTAACGACCAATGCTACCTCTGCCAGTGACGCTTCGGCTTCCGCCATGGTGAAGATGTCCACCGCTAGTTCTGCAGCGGCTGCACGTGCAGCCTCATTGTCGTCGACCAGTACGGCAGTGGCGTCAATATGCTGAAGTAGTCGCACGGCGGCGCGGCCAGAGACACCTGCGCCGAGGACAAGCACACGCCGGTGGGTGAGATCGAGGGGCATCGCTGGCATTTACACCGCCACCTTAGAGAGCCAATCGGCGTAGAACACAGCAAGACCCAGACCTGCGGAGAGACCAGCAATGAGCCAGAACCGGACAATGACAGTTGTTTCTTTCCAACCGCCCAGTTCGAAGTGGTGGTGGAAGGGTGCCATCCGCAGAATGCGTCTGCCAGTAGCTTTGTAGAAGCCCACTTGGAGCACCACGGAGAAAATTTCGATAACAAAGAGGGCACCGATGACGACCATAAGCAGTTCTGTGCGGGTGACAATCGACACACCTGCCACCAGGCCGCCCAGAGCAAGAGAGCCCGTATCTCCCATGAAGATCTTGGCGGGGTTGCAGTTCCACCACAAGAATCCAATGCAGGCGCCAAGGGCGGCGGCACACAGCATGGAGACATCCAGCGGATCTCGCACTTGGTAGCAGCCAATGGCGTTGCCGGTGGTGGAGCACGCATTGCGGAACTGCCAGAAGGTGATGATAGTGTAGGCACCCATCACCAATGCCATTGAACCTGCTGCTAGCCCATCTAGGCCATCCGTGATGTTGACGGCATTCGACCAGGCGGTAATGACAAAGTAGGCAAAAAAAATAAAGATGATGCCACCGCCGGCAGCCATGCTGAGGACTGGAATATCCCGGGTGATGGAGAAGAACTTAGAGGCGGGGGTAAGCCCGTGTTCATTGGGGAAGAAAATGGCCAGGGTGGCGAAGAGAATAGCAGAGACGAACTGGCCAAAGAATTTGGCTTTGGGGCTCAACCCAAGATTGCGATTTTTGAACACTTTGATGCCGTCGTCGGCAAAACCAACCAGACCGAGACAAGTCGTAAGCATTAGCACGAGCAAACCAGATGCTGCTGGACCACCGCGACCCGTCACCGCGCCAACAATGACACCGGAGAAATAACCAGCCCAGATGCCGATCAGAATAGCCAAGCCGCCCATTGTTGGGGTGCCGGCCTTCACGAGGTGACTTTGTGGCCCATCTTCCCGAATCTCTTGGCGAATGCCGCCTTGCCGAAACTTTTTGATGAGCACTGGGGTCAGCAAAATGGAGACCAAGATTGACACGCACAGCGCAACAATAATTTGAGCCACTAGTTCGATCCTTTACTCAGCTGCTCCATTGGCGGCAGCGCTTACCGCGTCCGCAATGGTCCAGAGTCCAACGGCCTGCGATGCCTTCACCAAGATCACGTCACCTGGGTGGCGATGCTCGGCAAGGTAGGAGACCGCGTCCTCTTTATTATCTACGCTCACTACGGAAACTCCTATATCCTGGGCTGCGTCACATAGGGAATCCATCTCTGGGCAGCGCCCCACCAACACCACATGGTCGATGCCGCAGGCACCGAGCGTCTCAGCGAGGGCAGTATGTTGTGCGACAGACTCCTCCCCTAGTTCTCCCATCATTCCCAGCACCGCCCAGCTGCTCCGATGGGTATCCGGAGCGGGGTGTGCCATCACACTAAGTGCGGTAAAGGCGGCTCGCATGGAGTCGGGGTTCGCGTTGTAAGAGTCGTTGATAACAATGGTGCCATCAGCGAGCTCGCGTACTTCCATACGGCGGCCCGAGGTAATGGTGGCAGAACGCAAGGCCTTGATCGCTCGTTTCATGGGAATAGTGCAGGCGTGCGCCACAATTAGTGCAGCGAGGGAATTCAGTACGTTGTGTTGACCAGAAACTGTTAGCTCGACCGGATATTCCTGCCCCATGGTGACGAGGGTGTAGCTGGCTCGGGAGAGCTCATCGAGGTGGATATTTTCGGCAGTGAAGTCCGCGCTGGGGTGCGTACCGTAAGTGATAACACGTGCTGAAGTGCGTTGGGCCATCTGGGACACACGTTCGTCGTCAGCGTTGAGGACGGCGAAACCACCATAGGCAGCAGCAGGGAGCGCTTCGACGAGCTCACCTTTCGCTTGGGCGATGGCCTCCTGCGATCCGAATTCGCCAAGATGGGCGTGTCCGACGTTGAGGACCACACCGATGCTAGGGGCCACGATGTCGGCCAATTCACGGATATGCCCAATCCCTCGAGCTGACATTTCGAGAACGAGAAAGCGGGTGTCTCGGTCGGCCCGCAGTGCGGTCCAGGGAAATCCCAACTCGTTGTTGAAGGAGCCGGGAGGGGCAACGACAGGTCCTCCCGTGGTAAGCACCTGGCTGATGAGGTCTTTCGTGGTTGTTTTTCCGGAGGAACCGGTAATACCCACTACTGTCAGTGTTTCTTCCGCGACAAGGGTCTTCACGACATGGCGTGCGAGCTTCCCTAACGCCTGCAGGACAGCGGCAGCGGAGCCGTCCTCGTCATTTTCCAAGGCGGTAGCGTTGGTGTCGATCTTTCCGAGTGGCTGCACCATAATGGCTGGTACATCCACGGGTCGACTGGCGAGCACTGCTACAGCTCCTGCTGCGATTGCGGTAGCTGCATAGTCGTGACCATCGACGCGCGCCCCAGGGATGCAGAGGAAGAGTCCACCGGGGGTTACTTTCCGGCTATCGAATTCAACAGTACCGTCCACGACTGCCTGGGGGTCGGCTGCCTCATTGAGGGTGCCGCCAACGATAGTGGCTATCTGTGCAAGGGAGAGGGGGATCACGCGTTTCCTTCTTCTACCTGGGGGGTGTCTGTACTGGTGCAGCTAGGGTTGGCCGCATTGAGTATGCCTGCCTGGCGTTCCTGTAGGGCAGCCTGGACTTCTTCCCGGTCGTCGAAGTGGTGGACAACTCCGTTCACTTCCTGTCCGGTCTCGTGGCCTTTACCGGCGACCAGGATAGCATCGCCAGGCTGTGCCCAGGCGATAGCAGCACGAATGGCAGCGGCACGGTCTCCGATGGTGCGAATCTCTCCGCGTTCGGTGGAAGGCACGTCCAGTGCACCAGCTTCAACGGCGGCGCGAATGGTGGCAGGGTCTTCTGAGCGTGGATTGTCGTCGGTGATGATGAGAAGGTCAGAACCTCGGGCAGCTTCTCGCCCCATGATGGCGCGTTTGCTGGAGTCGCGGTCACCTCCTGCCCCGAGGACAACGGCCAGGCGTCCTTTAATCTCGCTACGGAGGGTGGCGATGACGGCAGCGACGGCAGCTGGTTTGTGGGCGTAGTCGACGACGGCAAGGAAGTCTTGTCCTTCGTCGATGCGCTGGAGCCGGCCGGGAACCACCACGGACGCGATGCCGGTGAGGGCGTCCTCAATGGTCAACCCGGCTTGTTCTGCCACCGCCAGTGCGACGAGCGCATTGGCGACGTTGAAACGTCCCGGCATGGGCAGAGTGAGTGTGTGGTCGTGCCCACGTGGGTCGGTAAGTGTGCAGTGTTGCGTGCCATCGTCAGCAACTGTCGAGGGTCCGGCGGTATAGTCGGCGGGGCCGGTGGTCGATACTGTGAGAGGGGCACATCCGGACTTCGCAGCGATGTCTCGCATGCGGACTCCCCACTCGTCGTCAATACAGATGACGGCTCGGTCGCAGCATGCACCTGAATCGCGGGTGAAAAGGCGGGCTTTCGCCTGGAAGTAGGCTTCCATAGTGGGGTGGAAGTCGAGGTGGTCTTGAGACAGGTTGAGGAAGGCGCCGATGCGGAACCGGGTTCCGGCAACACGGCCAAGCAGCAACGAGTGGCTGGAGACTTCCATTGCTATACGGTGGACTCCCGCATCTCGCATGGTGGCAAAGAGACGCTGGAGGTCCGGGGCTTCTGGGGTGGTGAGGGAACTTGGAACGCGGGTGCCATTGATACGGGATCCCGTGGTACCGATCATGCCGACGGAATGTCCGGCGGTTCGAAAAGCGGACTCGATGAAGTAGGCAGTGGTGGTTTTTCCCGAGGTGCCAGTGATGCCAATGACTGGAACGGTATCTGACGGATGGTCATAGATCGCTGCGCTGACGGTACCAAGGACGGCCCGCACATCGTCAACGACTAGGAGTGCCGGACTATCGGTACCCGCTGCCGTAATAATGTCGGCACCCTCCGGATCTGTGAGAATGGCGTACGCACCGCGGGCTGCGGCGTCGGCAGCGAAACGGGCACCGTGAACGTGTAGGCCGGGGAGAGCCGCGAACATGTCGCCAGGTTCTACTGTGGAGGACGTTAGGGTGATTCCAGAGATAGGGGTGTCGCTATCCCCATGTGCCAGAGTGGTGTCACAGAGCGTGGCGAGGGCCTTGAGGGTATGCATAATCGTTCTTTCCGACGGGCGTGCTGCGCAGTTTCTGTGCTCTTAAGACTACCGGTTTTACCCCGCTTGCAGGATTAGGCGCGGGGCGGGTGGCGAGAGTGGCACATTATCCCGGGTGAGAAGCCACTGGGCGATGTCGTGGAAGAGCGGTGCGGCGGACTGGCCGCCTTCGCCGTGCACTCCGCGGACCGGGTTGTCGAGCATGATCGCGATGACGTAGCGGGGATTGTCGGCAGGGGCGATTCCCGCGAAGGTAATCCAGTACATACTGTTGGAGTAGCAGTTGCAGCGTGGATCAACTTGCTGGGCGGTGCCAGTTTTGCCGGAAATCTGATAGCCCTCTACGGAGGCTTGTGGTCCAGTGCCTTGTTGGTAGCCGGTGTCACTCTGGACGACAGCTCGGAACATATTGCGGACAGTGCGGGCGGTTTCTGCGGAGACGACACGGATGCCGGCAGGCGAGCCCTGGTGAACCACTTGCCCGTTGGGTTTAGTGATGGAGGCAATGATGCGGGGTGGGATACGTAGGCCATCGTTGGCGATGGCCTGATAAATAGATGCCATTTGTAGCAGGGTGATGGAGAGGCCCTGGCCAATAGGGAGGTTGGCGAAGCTACCTCCCTGCCATTGTCGTAAGGCGGGGACGACGCCGGCACTCTCTCCTGCTAGCTCGATGCCGGTGGTGTGGCCGAGCCCGAATTTGCGCAGCATTTCGGCGAAACGGGTTTTTCCGACGCGTTGGGAGATCATCAGTGTGCCCACGTTGGAGGACTTACCGAAGATACCCGTCATTGTGTAGGGAACGACACCATGCACCCAGGCGTCACGTACCGTTACGGAGTCCATCTGAATTTGTCCGGGAACGTGAAACACTTCGGTGGGTTTTGCCACGTTGTATTGGATGGCGGCGGAGGCCGCAACGATTTTGTTGACGGAGCCCGGTTCGAAGGGGCTGGTGATGGACGGATTTCCCATATCGAAATCAGCTTGTCGCAACAGGTTTGCGCCGGGGTTAAAGGTGGTGTCGTTTGCCATCGCCACCACATGCCCAGTTTTTGCGTCGAGGACAACGACTCCTGCGTTGCGTGCCCCGGAGTTAATCTTGGCGGACTCTACTGCCGCTTGTACGAAATACTGGACGTCTGCATCCAAGGTAAGAGTGATAGTGCTGCCGGAAACAGGGGCGATGTCATTACGCTCTGACCCAGGAATGAAGGCGCCATCGGTTGCTTGGTCGTAGGTCCGCTCCCCATCCCTCCCAGCTAACAGGGTATTTTCGGAGGATTCGAGACCGAGAATGCCGTTATTGTCGACGCCCACTGCACCAATGACATTGGCTCCCAGGCTCCCTCCGGGGTATTCGCGAATTTGTTGATATTCCTGCCCGACCTGAGGGTATTTGTCAATGACGCGGGTGGCGACGACGGGATCGACGTTTTTCGCCAGATAGGTGAATGACTCGTTTGAGGACATACGGGTCATCATGTCTTCTGCATCCACACCGGGGATCTCGGATGCCAACATATTCGCAATTCCGGTGATGTACTCGGTGAAGGATGAGGCACTTGGGTCAGCTTCTCGTGCGGACTGCATCTGCTGCCGCACGATTGAGGGCTGGAAGGTGAGATTTCGTGCGTCTCGCGAGTAGGCCAGACGGGTACCATGGATATCCAGAATCTCGCCACGGGGTGAGTGCAGAATCTGGGTAACGGTGCGCTGGTTCTGGACCTCTTTCAGGAGACGTGGGCGCTCGAAAACTTGCACGCGGGTGAGCTGTGCGAAGAAGAAGAAGAGGAGCACGACCAGCACAATGCCGCCGCCGCGCAGCCTTTTTCCCATAGAAACGCTAGAAAGCCGCTGGTTGAGAATGGGGAAGGTACCGCGCAAGCTTTTCTGTGCGGCGGGGCCTGTCCGGTAGTTGTGATGCGGAGAACGACCCACTGGCCCGGGCTGCGTGTAGTGCGGGCCAGACGAGCGCCGGGGGGCAGGTCGTCCTCCTTGCATTGCCGCTCCTTTGGGTAGTCCTCATACGCCGCTCGTTTTCACGAGTGGCCTAAATTCACAGTGTAATGAGAGCGCTAACGGCTGGCTGCGACGCGCTCCGTAGGGGCAGTTGGGCGACGTTTCTCGAACTTCACCTTTTCGATGGGGGGTTCGCTAGCTTCTTCTACCTTGAGTTCTACTCGCTGCGGCAGCGGTGGGTTGATATTGTGCATGCTTTGCCCCGTTGCCGCTTTGGGGGTGCCCAGCACCTGTACGTTATTCCGAACCTTGTGTAGCGTAGCAACATCTCCACTGGGCACCATTCCCATAGCAGCAGCTTTCTCTGCTAGCTGCGCTGCGGACATAGATTCCTGCAGTTGTTTGGTCAGTTGTGCGTCCCGTTCCTTCAGTTCTTTGTTCGTGTGCTGCAACGCAACCACTGATTCAGATTGGCTGGCCACATAACTGGAGAGGACGAGGGAGACGCCCACTCCGATGAACAGCACGATAAGCACGGCTGCCACAAAAGAGAGCTTGCTGATGCGCAAGCGGCGCACAGTACTGTGCTGGTTCATGGAGACTTGAATCGAAGCGCGACTGCGTCCCCGGGTTGCGGAAGATGCGACGCTGTTAGCTCCACCATTGCGGACGGCCGCACCAGTGGAGACTTGCATAGTACGGGCAAGGCGTCGGTTGCGACGATCAATTGCCCGCTGGGCAGATGCGGTACGGTGCCGTGGGTGGGAATCGATGCGCTGCGTACGGCTACGGGGCCGAGCGGAGGTCTCGATCATGCTGCGTCCCTCTCTAGGCGTTCAATGACCCGCACCCGCACGGAAGCGGAACGGGGGTTGTGGTCAATTTCGTTTTCATCGGCTTTTTCTGCACGACGGTTCACTAGGGCGTACTGGGGTCGGGTACCGGGTAACTCAATGGGGAGATCTACCGGGGTGCGGGAGGCACAGGCGGCTGCGAATTCTCTTTTGACGAGTTTGTCTTCATGGCTTTGGTAGGACATGAAGACTGCCCGTCCTCCCACAGCAAGGAGATCGAGGACGGCTGGAAGAGCTGCTTGCAGGCTGTCGAGTTCGTGATTGACCTCGACGCGCAGGGCTTGGAATGTCCGTTTTGCTGGGTGTCCTCCAGTTCGACGTGCGCCCGCTGGAATAACCCGATACAGCAGGTCGACGAGTTGTTGCGACTCTTGGAATGGGGTGATGGCGCGTTCCTTGACGACGGCATGGGCAATTTTGCTGGCAAACTTTTCATCGCCGTAGACGCGGAACACATAGGCAAGGTCGCGTGCGTCGTAGGTGTTGAGGATGTCCGCTGCGGTAACGCCGGTGGTCGCATCCATGCGCATGTCGAGGGGGACATTGCGGCTGTAGGAGAATCCACGCCCATCATCATCAAGCTGCATGGAGGATACTCCCAGGTCATAGAGAGCACCGTTGATGCCTAGCTGTTGGACCTGCTGACAAAGGGGGTGATCCGAGGCAGCGATGACGTCGGCGATATGGTGGTACTCCGTGTGGATACCGAGGAACCGTTCTCCAAATGAGGCAAGGCGTTCAGTGGCGAGTGCGAGGGCTTGTGTGTCTCGGTCGAGGCCGATGACGCACACGTTAGGGATACGTTGCAGGATGGCCTCACTGTGGCCACCTAATCCCAGGGTTCCATCAACGATGATGGGTCGTTTACTGTAGTGCTTGCTGCAGGAAGGGGTGAGGAGCTCGACAATGCGGTCAAGCATTACGGGGGTATGTCGATCGGACATGTCTTGCTCCTTTCTGCGAAGTGGGAGAGGGGGTAGTAGGCAGATAAAGAGATGCCATCGGGTCCCTGGCCGACGGAACCTGGCGTTGGGGAAGTACGTCAGGGGCCAGCCGGTCAGAGGCCTGGTGGCATCTCCGCGTAAACCGCTATGGAAGTGTCACGGGGGGACTCCTCGTTAGAAGATGTCCTGCAGTGCGTCGTCCTGTGCGTCTGAGAACGCCTGTTCGTTGGCGGCGGCGTATTCGGCCCATGCCTCGGCGTTCCAGATTTCCAGGTAGTCGACAGCGCCGATAACGACGCATTCTTTGTTGAGTTCGGCGTACCGACGATGGTCGGCGGAAAGAGTGACACGTCCTTGCGCATCGGGAAACTGCTCGTCGGTACCCGCTGCCAGGCTGCGGAGGAAAGCTCGGGCTTCTGGTTTCGTCCGGGGTGCTTGCGCTGCCCGGCGAGCCAACTGTGCGAATTCCTCCCGGGGATAAACGGCCAAGCAGTGGTCCTGGCCTTTCGTCACCATCACGCCGCCGGCCAGCTCGTCACGGAACTTGGCTGGAAGAGTGAGGCGCCCTTTATCGTCCAGCTTGGGCGTGTAGGTGCCGAGAAACATCGGACCACCGCCTTCCACTACCGACTGGGTTATCTTCCCGATTATTTACCACTTCTTTCTAACGCTCTCCACTCTACCCCACTATCCCCCACTCAACAATAATAATTGCGTGTCGTACAGAATTTTTTTCCAGAAAAATACCGTTTATTCTGGCTTTTTACACGGTGGGGCAAGTACCCTGTGGTCGCCTCGCGCGTCCCCATTTTTAAGTAACACTATTAACATTTTTCACATAAATAACTCTAGTAATTGTGATCATTTGAGAAATTTGAAGCACTTTTACCTCATAAAAAACGCTTGAACTGCGATTTTACAGTAATTCTGAGAAGGAAAGGCTAGTCAGCTTTACTCTTAAGAAAATTTTGTGGGGGAAAGTGGGGATTCAGGAATACGGCAAAAATGCCCTCCCAACATGCGTATGAGAGGATCACCCAAAGATCTGAACGCGCTCTCCCTCAGCGATCACTCGCTGCCGCAGACTGGCAATAAAAGGCAATTGAACACAGCACTAGGCAGTGCAGAAACAAGAAAACCCCCGCAAAGTGCGGGGGTTTCATGAGCGTAGACGGTAATGCCGCCACCATAAAATTGTGTCTCTTAGCGGTTCCTATCGTCGAACCGTTGTTGGAAGCTATCGGCCAGCCCATTTCCAGAGCCCCCTCGCTTCGAGCGTCCGGGAGCTCTCGAGGCCGACTTGGCGGCAGTGGACATTGCACGCTTCGACGCTTTGTTCCGCCCCACGCCTCGGCTCTGGTCGGAATGACGGATAAGGAGAATACCGCCCCAGAACATCAGACCAAACCCCACCAATGAGAGCAGTGGGAAACCCGCAATCTTCACGAAGAAACCTGCGAACAGAAGCACCACACCGACTGCGATAATGGCCCAACCCTGAATAACCGACCGATCTTGGGGGGCCTCATTCACCTTGCGTACCGATTTAGTAAAAGCAACGTCCTCGGTGAGTGCGCTCTCAATCTCATCGAGCATTTGCTGCTCACGATCCGAGAGTGCCATCGGCGTTCAACTCCTCTACATAGTGAATGTCCTCATGGTGAGTACCTCCAGTGTACGTGCCGATTCGGGTTATCACCACGAAAGTGGCAGAGTTGTCTCCGTCCGTTAGGCGGCCTGAATATCCTCGTTTGTGGCGTCGATACGATCAAGAAAGCGCCCCACCCGACGGAATACCTCATTCGCCATCTCTGCAGACACTGCCACTGAAAGCCCCATCTCGATATCCCGACGCAGCGTTGCTAACTGACGGAAGTAGACAATGTCTTCCTCCCACTCCGCTGACAGTCGACCAAGTAACGTCCACACATCCCGGGTCAGCGGACGGGTCTTCGCAATCCGCGGATGGACAGCAAGAACGATCCCCGCACCTTTCACCGCCGCAAGATAGCTGCAGCGGATACTCTCCCGCGGATCCTCCGCGGCAGCACGCGAGTAAAAATACTCCGCACTGCTTTTCGCCTGATTCGGTGTCATTAATGTTGCCTCCTTCGTCCTCATTGGCTCATCTTGCAGCGCTCCCCCTCGCGACCTGTTGATGGAGGAATAAGCGGGACACATACATGATCTGTGTCGTAGTGGCGTCAGCGCTGCTGGTCCTCGTCGTCACAATCCTGCGGGGAAGATACTGCGAGAATAGCGGAGGGGTGTAACAAAAAAGCTCGCAGAGCACGCCCCAGAACAGTCCAATGCGTGGTGGAATGAAGCTATGACACTCCGCGCCACCCCCAGAGTCATGCGACTCACCCCCGCTCTCATGCAAGCACGGCTCAGCGACGCAATGGATGTCTACCTCACGGCCATGAACTACGGTCCAGAATGGCGAGTACTACGACGAGACCCGTGGGAACAGTCCATCCTCAATCCTGAATGGACCGCCTATGCTGCCTTCGCCACACACTTCCCACAGAACCCACTACAGCCACCAGACCCCCTTCACGACACGTTGGTAGGCATCACCTTTGGCTATCGCGGAGATCCCCGATCCTGGTGGAGTGACAAAATTCGCCAGGGACTGGAACGTGTCGACTACTCCCCCGCCAGTGTCTCCGCACTCATGGACAATTACTATGAACTCTCTGAGCTACACGTTCTCCCCGCATACCAAGGGCGAGGACTAGGACGAGAGCTCCTCAGTAACATGCTCCGCGCCAGCGCCGGCCACCACATGCTCCTCTCCACTCCCGAGGTACCCCAGGAACGCAATGCGGCGTGGCAACTCTACCGCGCAATGGGTTTCCGAGACCTACTCCGGGACTTCACTTTCCCAGGAGATCAGCGCACATTCGGAATACTCGTCCATTCCGCCGCGCCGGAATAGTACCTTTCGGTAGTGGCGCCCCTCCCCCAACCCCGACTTGGGACACACCCCCAGCACACGGCTACGCAGACGCGCCGCTACACAAGCGCCCTGCTTCAGCGCGTATTCTTCGCTATCTCCAGCTCAGCATCTGAAATAATCCCTAATCCCCGCAGCACATCTGCAATGGGGAAGACCTTGTTCAACGTATCGAAATGGAGAGCAGGCACACCCTCCGCGATCAAACGCTCACAGATCTCCAGGGACATCTGGATACCCAGATCACTAACAGCCTGAACATTCTCTTCCGGCCCGCTTCCCGCTGCCTTGTCCAAGCGTTGCTCAACACTCCGTGGCAGCCGCGAACCAGACAACTGAACCATCCGATGAGCAGATTTCAGCGACGTGATAGGCATAATCGACGGGATGAGCGGTCGACTGCCAATCTCCTTATCCGCTTCCACTAGACGATCACGCAGTCGCAAGTACGCATCTGCTTCAAAGAAAATCTGGGTCACAGCAAAGCTTGCCCCGGCACGCAGTTTTTGCAACGTGAACTGAGTGTCCGCGTCCAACGTAGGAGCGCGGAAATGACCATTCGGGAATGCCGCCACACCAATCTCGACACCCCCTTTTTCGCGAATAATCTCCACCAGCTCCGAGGCGAACTCCACCCCTTCGGGGTGCTTCCGCCACACCCCTAACGGATCTCCCGGTGGGTCACCACGCAACGCCAACACATTGTGAATGTCATTGTCGACAAAAGCCTGCAGCACCTGCTCCAGTTCTACTCGAGAATGGTTGACGGCGGTCAGGTGCGCGAGAGGCAGCAGAGACGTTTCACGTCGCATACGGGCCGTGATATCTACCATGCGATCGCGATTAGAGCCGCCCGCACCATAGGTCATTGACGCAAAGCAGGCACCCCATTGCTCGAACATTCGGACCGAGGCCCACAGCTTCTCCAGTGCCTCATCCGTACGCGCCGGAAAGAACTCAACCGAAAATGGAATACGCTCCGAAGTCGATTCCTCGATACGATCAAGGACAGAGCTTGCGCTAGTAGTGAGCATGCTCAACATTGTAATGAATCGAGGAACTGTGTCTTCATCGCCTGCGACAAATTCCCCGCTACTGCCAGCGAACTGGCAGGACCATATCACGGAACTGCTACGCACCTACTGCCAGCAACGCCGTGCAGGATGTGCACCCATGGGGCCAGCCGCCGATGAATGGCTTGGAGTCCTGGAACGGTTCGTCTGCGACGGAGGAAAACGCATCCGCCCTACCTTCCTCTGGTTTGGATGGTTGGCGGCCGGAGGACACCACTATCCAGAACTCACCGACGCACTACACAACGTCGCTGCCTCACTAGAGTTTGTCCAAGCCGGCGCGCTCATCCACGATGACATCATCGACGCTTCAGAGACCCGCCGCGGCCGCCCTGCCGCACACGCCCACTTTTCCTCCCAGCACGCACACGCCGTCACCACACAGCAGGCCACTGGTGATAGCGCCACAATCGGACAATCCGCCGCAATCCTCCTTGGTGACATCGCACTGAGCTGGGCTGACGACATGTTCCTCAGCGCCGGGTTAACTGCCCCCGCACTCCAGCGGGCGCTTCCCTACTGGACCGCCATGCGGACAGAAATGCTCACCGGACAATACCTCGATATGCAAGGGGAAACCCTCCCCTATTGCGACGCGGATAACGCCTGGCGTGTCAACCGCTTTAAGACAGCCGCCTATACGATCGAACGCCCCCTTCACATTGGTGCTGCCTGCGCTGGAGCCTCCCCCCACCTCCTTCACGGACTCAGCGACTATGGTGTCAACCTAGGAATTGCATTTCAACTCCGCGACGATCTCTTGGGTGTCTTCGGAGATTCGGAAAAAACCGGGAAACCCTCCGGGGAGGATCTGCGTGAAGGCAAGCGAACCAAGCTGCTAGCCGATGCACTCACTCATCTTGCACCTGCCGAACACGACGAACTGTGGAACCTCATCGGCCGCCCTCTCTCCGCAGAAGAACTTCATCGCGCCCGCACCCTCCTCCATGAAAGTGGTGCCGTTACCCGAAGTGAAGCAGAAATCAGCTCCCTCGCGGCCACCGCCAACGAGAGTCTCCTCAACCTACTCCACCACAACGAGATTTCCCCTGCCGTCACTGAGTCTCTACAGACCATGATCGACACCGTCACCCGACGCGACTACTAACATCACGAGCCGTCTTACCTCTCGGAGTAGTGTGCTAACAATCCGCAAATTAAGGCGTAGACGTGCGACAATATCAGGAAGAACGAGACTCTGGCGAAGGAGACTACCTATGGCAAACACAGTTCGTACCGCCTACTCCGAACTACGCCACCTCAGCCTCCTCCCCCTGCTCTGGTGGGGTATGGCAGGCGCACTGTTCATCTCACTCGCCTCCTGGGGCGCCGGCGCAAAATATGCAGTGAACTCCTGGCTCGTACCACTCCACCTGGACTGGCTACGTTACGGACATGGACAGTTACTGTGTCAGGTCTTCTTCTGGCTCGGCATCCTGCTGCTCATCATTAACTGGGTACGCCTTGGGGCTTTTCTCCTCGACAACGACCACCGCGCTTCCCTCAGCACACCAGCTATCGGTCTCATCACAGTGGTGTGGATGGCCCCCTTCCTCATTGCAGGGCCCATCCTTTCCCGCGACGTGTTCTCCTACCTGGCCCAAGGTGCAATCCAACATGCTGGCGCCTCTGCTTACCGGGTTGGTCCGAACATTCTTAACTCACCCGGGCACATCGATCCGCTCTACCTTGAAGTGTCGGCAGACTGGCGCAATACCACCACCCCCTATGGACCTCTCCACTTAGGGCTGATGGAACTGATCGTCATCATCACGCACAACAACATCCATGCCGGAGTTTTTCTCATCAAACTTCTCTGCATGCTCTCGTTGGTAGGCATCATGTGGGGAGCGCAGGATATGGCGCGGTCGCTGGGAACCTCGCCCGTCTGGGCCATCTGGTTTGCCGGCGTCAATCCCCTCATGCTGCTGCACCTCGTTGGCGGCATGCACAATGAAGCCTTCATGGTGGCTCTCATGGTGGTGGGGCTGGCCCTCGCACTGCGCCGTCAGCATCTTCTCGGTATTGGCGTCATCACTCTGGGGGCTGCTATCAAAGCGACAGCGTTCGTCGCCCTCCCCTTCCTCATTTGGATCTGGGTTGTACATCTCCGCACTGATGGAAAAACGCAACAGACCACTGCACTCAGGAGCACTTCCGATGCTCCTGCTACTGGAGAAAGCCGCGGTAAACTCGTCGGCTACTTCCTTGCTACCGCTGGTGGCGGCGCGGTGCTGAGCATCGCTATTTTTGCAGCAGTGTCTCTTGTCACCGGAACTGGGCTGGGATTCCTCGCGGCGCTACAGGGCTCCGGGAAAGTCATCAACTGGCTTGCCTTTCCCACTGCGTTAGCCCACTTCACGGCAATGGTCGGCAGTCACGCCAGTGGGCCTAGCTTTACTGTAACGCTCGGTGCAGCCCGCAGTATCTTCAGCATTGTCATGGGGCTGCTCATCATCCTCGTGTGGGTTCATTACCGGAAGACACTACTGCAAGCACTGCGCGGTCTGACCGTTGGTTTTTTGGTGTTGTGCTTCTTTAACTCGCTAGCATTCCCCTGGTACTATTCGTGGATCCTGGGGTTCGTCGGCTCCCTTGCGCTGAGCCGTCGCGCCATTCGCATTATCGCGGGCTTCTGTGCGTGGGGGTGCGTTATTGTCCTCCCCTACGGCATTATCGGCCTCTACAACTACTTCTGGGCCATCGCCGCGCTCGTCGTGGGGCTCATCGTCTATTGGTTCTTAGGACGTGGTGAACGCATCAGTGCACTAGCTGCTCCAGCCCCGTACGCCAGCGAGAAGCTGGCTGAAACGACGGCACACGGATCGGACAGTACTGTGTCTACAACGCCATTGCCTGCGCCCGGCGCATAACCTCCCGTGCGAGATGACCATGCAGGGCATCAATGGGACGACCTGGCAGTGAATCATCAGCGGTATAGAGGAAGCGCAGGATCTCCGTGGTGGAGTAACCACCATCGGCAAGGACTGCGATAAGGCCGGTGATGTGTTTAGCAGTACCCTGCTCGTCGAAAAAGAGTGCAGGCACTCCGAGGACTCCATCCCGTTCGACGGCAATCAGCTGCTGTTGACGGAGCAGTTGGTGAATGCGCGTCACGGGAACGTTGAGAAGCTGGGCAACGTCAGAGAGGGGCAGGATACCGTCAGCGGGGCCTAAAACGTCTTCGGCGGTGGGAAGAGAACTCATACCTTTGAGAGTACTGGTCTTCGTGAAGGAGGGGTAACTCCTCCACGCTAATTCGGTAGCATAGACAGCAAAGATCAGTGGTGGACGTGCCCCTACAACCGGGGAACCCGGCTGACATGTGAGCATGCCCCTTGGAGAGAGAAGAGCAGCAGGATGGCTGAGATTCCACGTTTGTGGTCACGCCTCAGTGGCCGCGAGTCGGATTCCCGGTCTCCCTTCCGCCCCGGCGACAAGGTCGATGACCGTTACCTTATCGATGGTTACATTGCCCGTGGCGGGATGTCTGTCGTCTACCGGGCAATTGACACCCGGCTAGACCGCCCAGTTGCGCTCAAAGTCTTGCGATCTGATCTAGCTTCCCGCGAGGAATTCCGAAAAGGCTTCGTAGCGGAGGCGAAAACCGTCGCTAACCTGCGCGGCCCAGGCATCGTTACGGTGTCTGACCAAGGTATGTGGAAGGGCGAAGCGTTCCTGGTTATGGAACTCGTTGCGGGCGGCACGGTGCGAGAGTTGTTAAACGAACGCGGCCCAATGCCTCCCTATGCAGCCGTGGCAGTCCTCAAACCTACCCTGGAGGCGCTTGCGGTCGCCCATCGCTCGGGTTTTGTCCACCGGGACGTCAAGCCGGAGAACATCCTCATTGGCCCCGAAGGCATCGTGAAGGTGGTGGACTTTGGGCTAGTCCGCGCCGTCAACAGTGACGATAAAGAAGGGTATCTGGTCGGCACTGCTGCCTATCTGGCTCCTGAGCAAGTGACGGGTGCTCCGATTACTCCTCGCTGCGACGTCTACTCTGCTGGCTTGGTGCTGTATGAACTCCTGGTGGGTACCGCGCCGTTTGGGATGGAGGCGACACGGGAGGTTGCTGAACGGCGCCTAACGGATAGTGTCCCCTCCGCCTCCGCACAGCGTCCGGGTATCCCCACCGAGTTTGACCGCATTATTGCGACTGCGACTGCACGGGACCCGGGGCGCCGCTATGTTGATGCTCACGCTATGGAGAAAGCTCTCGACCAACTGAGTACAACCTTGCAGCTACCACACTATGTGGTTCCCACTCCGCAAGAGTCTGCAGAACAAACTGCCGCCCAAACTGCGCTCTCCACCCTGGCGTCACTCCACAAGGGAGAGGATCCTGCTGGTGCGCCATCCAGTGAAGCGGAGACAGATGTACTGGGGGCTGACAATGCAACCGAGATTCTTGGAAGCGGTGACGCAACCGAGATTTTCCCTACAGTCGATTCCCGGGTAGCGGCATCGCCGGTGCACACTGCTGTGCTCACCTCTGCCGTGCCGCTCGAAGATACTAGTGGGCTGTTCCCTTCGGAGGGAGAAGATAGGGAGTCGGCTGATGATCATAGCCCCATTCCCGTCTATGCCGAGGACGAAGCGGAGGAACCCCTGAGCCCAGAAGAGGAACGGGCCTGGCGGCTCGCCTCCCACCCACGGGTGTGGCCGGTCCTCATCTGGGTGGTGGCACTGCTCCTCGTGCTGGGGGGTGCGGGAGCGGCAATGCGCTCGTTGGGGCATGAACTGCTTCCGCCGGCTCCGGCGTCTCACTCGCAGAGTGAGACCGGGAACCAGCCGGAAGCGTTATTCCGGTAGCCACGACACATCCTTGTGGTGCCGTACTGTACGTTAGCGACGCAGCATCTCGGCAACGAGGAAGGACATCTCCAACGACTGCTGAGTGTTCAGCCGTGGGTCGCAGGCAGTTTCATAGCGGCGTCCCAGGTCGAGGTCAGAAATGTCCTGGGCGCCACCCATGCATTCGGTGACATCTTCACCGGTGAGTTCGATGTGGATACCCCCCGGGTGAGTACCCAAAGCATGGTGTACTTCGAAGAAGCCTTGCAGCTCATCGATGACAGCATCGAAGTGACGCGTCTTGAGACCGCTTGCGGCAGAGTAGGTATTGCCATGCATGGGGTCGGTCTGCCAGATGACCTTGTGGCCGCTCGCCTCGACAGCCTCCACGATGGGGGGCAGCACGTCGCGAATCTTTTCGGAACCTACCCGTGTGACCAGCGTAAGGTGGCCAGGAACGTTGTTGGGATCCAGACGTTCCACATACTCGACTGCTTCAGCAGGGGTGACACTGGCACCGATCTTCAGACCAATGGGATTTTCCAACAGGGAGGCGAGAGCGATGTGGGCACCGTCCATCTGGCGGGTGCGCTCACCGATCCACAGATAGTGTCCTGACAGATCGTAGAGGCGCTGTTGTCCATTCTTTTCGGAGAGGTGGACAAGGGCACGCTCGTAGTCCATCACCAAGGCTTCATGCGAGCAGTAGATGTCGGCACGCTCCAGGCCATTGTCTTCGACCCCACACGCGTCCATGAATCGCAGACCGAAATCAATTTCGCTGGCGAGTTCCTCGTAGCGCGCCCCGGCAGGAGAGTTGGAAACGAATTCGCGGTTCCACTCATGCAGACGGCGTAGGTCTGCGGTGCCAGAGCCAGCGAGAGCTCTCACCAGGTTCATGGCGGCTGCAGAGTTGGCGTAAGCGCGCACCATCCGAGAAGCATCGTGGCGACGGCTTTCCTCGGTGGGAGCGTATCCGTTAATGATGTCGCCGCGGTAGTTCTTGAGACCATTTTCGTCGACATCCTGGGAGCGGGGCTTACCGTACTGCCCGGCAATACGCGCGATCTTCACTACCGGCATGGACGCACCATAGGTGAGGACGACGGCCATCTGCAGTAGCGTGCGGATATTGGCGGTAATGTGCGGCTCAGTATTTGTTTCGAAGGTTTCGGCGCAGTCGCCTCCTTGCACGACAAAGGCTTTGCCGAGCGCTACCTGGGTGAGGTCATTTTGAAGTTTGTCGACTTCAGCGGGCACAACGATGGGCGGCACTGATTCCAACACGCGACGCATCGCTTTGGCATGATTCGGGTCCCAAGAAGGCTGCTGAGCTGCCGGTTTGGCAACGGCAGCATAAAAGGCCTCGTTCAGCTTGTCCGGAAGGGGTGGCAGATCGGGCAGTTCTTCGAGGGGGATATCAACAGTCCAGTTCACCTCTCCAGAATAGTGGAGAAGTCAAGAAACTAGCGAATAGCATCTCCCGCTAACGCAGAGTTGCGTCCCCTTCTAGGGCACGACGGATAGCGACAAAACGTTCCAAGTCCCACCGTGCATCCACCAGAGCATCATGCACACCCGAAGGCTTTCCGGGGACAGCTGGTTGGCCGGCGTGCATCCAATATTGTTTGAGCTCGTAAGTAAAGCGTGGCACACCGCGTGGTAACGCGGCCATATCCCCCCAGAGTTGGCAGAGCGCAACATGGTCGTAGGCGGCCACCCAGGCCCAGAGTTCCATGGTGTGCCCGTCGTCGTGATGCTTCCAGAAAGCAGTAATGCGTTCTCGCATGGTACGCCGGTCACACCACGCACTGTCGCCGGGATTGGGCAGTTTGGGGAGAACGTTGCGCTGGACCCACGGGTTGGCACGGCTAGTGTCACAGTCCGTCGAGGCCAGGTAGAGCTCCTCCCCCGTTTCCGTCACCATCCCGAGGGAGAGGAGGTCGATAGTGCGGCCGTCCTCAATGAATTCGCAATCGTAGAAGAATCGCATGTGCTAGTTCCCGCTCTGTTCAAGGAGGAAACGGCGAGCGAGGTCGGCTGCGCCTACTTGGCCAGCATCATCTCCGAGCTCGGCTTGTTTAATGGTGGCGAGTGGACGATAGCCGGCCCCCGTCACATGGGAGGCATAGACTTCCCGCGCATGGCTGAGGAACTGGTCTCCGGCGGAGCCCACCCCGCCACCGACAACAATGAGGTCGGGGTCGAAAACGTCGGCCACAGTAGCTAGGCCGATTCCTAGCCAGTAGCCAAATTCGTCAAGAGCCATTTCGGCGATGCGGTCGTGCTCTCGGGCTGCTTCCATCACACGGCGGCCGGTCAGTTCTGATTCGGGGGTGACGTCTTTTCCGAGCACTGTGGGAATGTCAGGATGGGACACCATGAGTTCAAGGGCGGTATCCACGAGAGCGGTTCCTGAACAGTAGCGTTCGAGGCACCCCAGTTTGCCACATGAACAGGGGCGTCCGTTGGGAACCACTTGAAGATGTCCGAACTCGGGGGCAGTACCGTAGGCACCACGGAAGAGTTCATTATTGTAGATAAGGGCGCCACCGATACCAGTACCGATCGCGAAGGTGACGACGTAGTTACCGCCTACGGATGCCCCATAGTTGTACTCGGCCCAAGCAGCGGAGTTGCAGTCGTGCTCAACCACTACTGGCATACCGAGACGCTCTTCCATCCGTTCTCGCACGTGCGCATTGCGCCACGGCAGATGGGGCGCAAAGCGTACAGTGGAGCGGTCTGCGTCAAGGAAGGCGGCTACGGCGAGACCTACAGCTTCAACCTTATTACGCTTAGCGAGTCGTTCCGCGACCGAGGTGAGGGCATCTTCTAGCGAGTAGACCGCGTGTGGGGTGGGGACGCGTTCCCGATCCAGGATGCGGCCATGCTCGTCGACAACGGATGCCCGCAGGCTGGTACCGCCAACGTCAATACCAATGGTGTTGGTCATGATGCGGGGAGCTCCTCGTGTATTTCTCGGGCGCGCGGGTGTTCCACTCGCCATTGGAGGGGATCTTCGCCGGCGGGACGGTCGCTATCGAGTAGCTGCCGGAGCTCGTTGACGAGGTCTTTGAAACGGAATCGGTAAAAGGTGGTGAGTGAGGCTGCGCGCTTAGCTTGGGTGGCAGGCGAACCGGTACCACTAGGCGCTGCGTGGAGGAAGTAATGGAGGTTGGTCCCGTCGGCGACAGATTCCAGCCAGATTTCGGAGGTGCCGTCTACTGCACCGGTGGCAGTCCAGCGTAGCCCGAGGGGCCCACGGTTTTCGGTGACGGTGAGGCGAAGGTTGGGGAACCAGCGGGGCCACTCAGCGGAGTTGGCGATGACGAGGGCAATATCATCTGCGGGTACCGGTAGATAGGCGAGGTCGGCGATCTGAATGGGGTGTACCATGGGCCGTTACTCTCCTTCCTGCGTGTGGTCGGCAGCGTCTCCGTTGAGAATGCTGCGGAGTTTCCGGCCGAGCACACTCCACTGCCAGGTGGAGAGCATCCACGCGCGACCGTCCTTCCCAAAACTAGTGCGCCGCTCTGCTGATGCCAAAAAACGAAGCAGCTCAGTGGCCACCTGGTCGATATCACGGCCGTCGACGACTATACCCGTTACCCCATCGTGGACGGTTTCGGGGGCTCCACCAGAATCACCGACGAGGACGGGAATGCCGGTGGCGCTTGCTTCTAGGAAGACGATGCCAAGCCCTTCGACGTCGAGTCCGTGTCCGCGGGTTCGACAGGGCATGGCGAATACGTCCGCAGCGGCATAGTAGAGAGGAAGGTCCTCTTCGGGGACAAGGTGGGTGAAGAGGACGTGGTCACTGACCCCAAGACGCTGAGCCAACGTGTGGAGGCGGTCGGAGCTGGGGCCTCCTCCGACGATGAGGAGGAGGGCCTCCGGTTCTTCCTTCAGAATGGTGGGGAGAGCGCGGATGAGGGTGTCTTGTCCCTTGCGGGGAACAAGCCGGGAGATGCACGCGATAACGGGGGCATGAGGCGAAATATGGTGACGCTCTCGGATAAGGTCACGGCCTGTGGGATGGGGATGGAAGCGGGTGGTGTCCACACCAGAGGGCAACCAGACGAGTCGGGGATGGCTACCAAGCGCTCGACTGATGCGATTACGCGTGTAGTGGGAGACGTAGGTGATGGTGTCGCAGCCGTTGCCGATAATTCGTAAGGCGGCGTGGGCGACGGGAAGCATCGCCCAGCCAACCTCGTGTCCGTGGGTAGAGGCAACGATGGTGGCGACGTCGGTGTGGCGATGCAAGTAGTGGGACATGAGAGCAAGTGGGGCGGCAGCACCGAACCACACTGTTTCATAGCCTTCCTCGCGGATGAGGGCTGCTACCTCGCGGCGTACACGAGCGGTGGGAAGAAGTATGGAGGTTGGGTTGCGTACGATGGGATAAGGCTGTTGGGCATCGAATTCTGCGCAGTACTGAGGGTGCCAGGTAGAGCAGTACACGCCGATTTTGTCAGCGGGGAGCTCCTGGATAAACCGGTAGAGATACGACTGGATGCCACCTGGACGAGGCGGGTAGTCGTTAGTGACCAGAAGCGTTTTTCGCATGGTTTTACCCTACTGTAGCGAGCGTCGAAAAATAGCAACTCGCGCCGTCCTAACCTGCCTCTTTCAGTAAGTCGGAAGGTGACGGCGCCAGTGCCGATAAACAGATTTAGTACCTGCGGATGGTGTTGACAGGTGCGTGATACAGTGGGGAAAGCCGGACGGTTTGCCCGAAGGTCGGAGCGTGAAGCACTTGGCCGTTGCCCGCGTAGAGGCCGACGTGGCTGGCATCGGAGTAGTAGATGACGAGATCACCCGGCTGGATGTCCTTTTCCGGGACTGCGAGTCCGCCGACAGCCATTCCTTGGCTAGCGCGCGGAAGAACGATACCCAGTTGGCGGTATGCCCAGTAGACCAGACCGGAGCAGTCAAACGCATTGGGGCCAGTGGCGCCCCACACGTAGGGGCTACCAATACGGGTCATCGCGATCTGGAGAGCTTTGTTACCAAGGATATTCGCGCCAAAGGCAATCTTGGGGTCAAAACCTTCGGGAAGCTTGACGCTCTTCCACTCATTCCGAAGGTTCGGAGGCAGAGAGGCGAATTCTCCTTGCACAGAGGCAATACGCTTGCGCATCGCGATACGAGCCTTATCGAGATCAGCTTGCGCTTTGCGGGCCTTCGCCTGTGCTTCGATGGCCTTCGCGCGGTTGTCGACGGCAGACTTCTTGGCTTGGCTGGCAGCGTTCATGGCGTTCTCGTAATCCACCAAAATATTGAGGGTGGTCTGGGTGAGAGCTGCCTCACTACGGGATTGATCGAGGATCTCCTGGGGTGATTCAGCCATGAGAACACTCATAACGCCCACGTTTTGGGTGTTGCGGAGATTAATAGAGGCGATGTTGTTCAGCGGCCCTTGCATCCGAGCACGCTTACGTTCAGCGATAGCAGCAGCTTTATTCGCTTTGACGATTGCCTTTTCTGCGGAGACCTGATCACGTTTGGCACGCTTCAGAGTGTCATTTGCCTGGTGGATTTGTTCGGAGGTGCGCTCAGCTTCACGAGCCAGCTTACGCAGCTGCCCCAGAGGAGTCGGGGCGGCGTTCGCCGCCGATCCAAGGCCGGCGATAAGAGCGGTGGACAGCACCACTGCTGCTGTTCCACGGACGGGACGTGATCCACGCATGCTACGCACTTCCTGTCTTTCTAAGATAACGCAGTTTGACCATGTATCGCGAGGTGATTAGCGGTGTCTCGAGGGCTGTTGAGCTGTTTCGATCGAGTCTCTGCTTTATCTCAGTTAAGTCTCATTTCGGTTTCTAATTTACGTCCAGGAAAGGCGGTTGTCCATCTGATCGTACGAAAAAACTACTCTTTATCTGGGCGCCATTCACTTCTGTAACACCTGTAACAGAATGGAAAAAAGTCTCGCCTAGCAGACAACACGCTAGACGAGACGGTGAAGGTTGTCGCGGAGCGACAGTTATGACGTTATGTGTCCCTGCTTAGTAGTAGCGAGTGGCTCCATAGTAAGGCATCGAGTCCAACGATGATTCGCTGACACTCTGTCCCTGATAGGGAGCATGGACGACTTTGTTATGACCAGCGTAGACACCGACGTGGCTCGCATTGCCATAGAACGCGACGATATCGCCGGGCTGCAGGTCCTTGCGCGCGATGGCGTGACCGCCCGCAATCTGGTCCTGCGAGGTACGCGGAATCGTGATGTTCAGCTGCTGGTGTGCCCACATAACCAGGCCAGAGCAGTCAAAAGCATTGGGACCAGTGGCACCCCACACATAGGGATCGCCGATACGAGTACGCGCCGCTTCCAGGATCTTCATACCACGAAAACGCTGTACGTCAGCCTTGCTACGAGTCTTCGCCTTGGGGGTCATCAGCTCATCAACGGGGATGACGGTATCGACTAAAGTAGCGACGGTCTTATCTTCCAGCACCTTATCGATAACCGGCTGAACGGCCTTCTTGACGGGCTGCAACTCATCCAACACCGGCTGCGCCTGCTTCTTCACCTTGCTCGTTACCGGCTTTGCCTCGTCACGAACCTTCTTGGCCTTCGGGGCATACTTCTTGTTAACCTTTTCAGCGGCCGGAAGAGCCTTCTGCGATGCTTGTCGAACAATCTTCTCCGCATCGTCGATCGTGGAGTCATCAGCACGCACATGCGTTGCGGTGGTTAGTTCCGGAATCTCAATGGACACCTGCGACACGACAGGGGTGTCGAGCTCGGTAGCCATGGCCGGTCCGGCGATGGCACCCATGAGGCCAGCAGATACGACACTGACAGCGAGGGCATGGGGAGCCGACATACTCTTCGTCACTGCACGATGCTTCGCCATGAGTTTTCTCCATTCATCATTTCTGGCGTGGTGTACATCGAGATCGATGCCGCCAGCTAGACTTTCTGGACACGGTTGAATCCCGCCAGAATTCTCTTTGGTCTCAAAAAGATTACGAAAAGATAACCACCTTTGTCCACTTTCCGAGACAAAAAGGTCGCAAAATGCGACAAACTGTTCCCTACATCCACACGCAAAATCCAACATTGTCGCAGGTAAGAACACTATTAGCGACTATTAAAAATATTTTTCAAAAATATCGTTTTGGTAACGTAACACGCCGGTCACCGTTACCTATCGCGCATTCTTACCGCTTGTTACAACGACTCGATATCGTAGATCTGTGACCAACGAACGCGCACAGTTGCCCGGAGCCTCGGACCACCTATCGATCCTCAGCTCCCCCACCCCAGCTCTGTGGCCCGCACACCGTTTCTCTCTGGACGGTTCCTCCACCAACACCACACCATTGTGTGACGCCACCTTCGTCGTCATCGACCTTGAAACGACCGGTATGACACCCGGCATTGATGCCATCACAGAGATCGGTGCAGTCCGGGTAACAGGCGGCGTCATCGAGAAAGAGTTTGCAACTCTCGTTAACCCAGAACAACCCATCTCCCCCTTCATCGAGGAACTCACGGGCATCACCAACCAACAGGTGCGAGACGCTCCTACTATCGACGTCGTCTTTCCCTCGCTCCTCGAATTCATTGCGGGGAGCACGCTCGTTGCCCATAACGCCTCGTTCGATCTCTCCTTCCTGCGCGCCACCGCCCAACAACTGGACTACCGCTGGCCCGATAACCCCTCTCTCTGTACCGTCAAACTGGCCCGGCGCATCCTTGACCGCCAGGAAGCCCCCTCCGTAAAACTCTCTGCGCTCGCTCAGCTCTTCCACACCCAGACCCGCCCCTCCCACCGTGCACTTGACGATGCTCGCACAACAGTAGAAGTGCTCCACGGGCTCATCGAACGTGTTGGCACCCAGGAAGTCACCACACTGGCCGACTTATCCACCTATCGTGGACACCACAACAGTGCCATCTATGCCAAGCGGTCGATGGCGAATACCCTCCCCCATCTTCCCGGCGTCTATATATTCCGTGACGCCCACAATATTCCTCTCTACGTCGGAACGGCGACCGATCTGCGCCGTCGTGTCATGGGCTACTTCAACGGTTCGGAAACACGGCGCCGCATGTCCGAAATGGTGCTTCTCGCGGACCACATTGACTATGTCGAATGCCCCACACCCTTTGAAGCGGGCATTCGTGAACTGAGGCTCATCAGCGCCCACCAACCTCCTTACAATCGCCGTTCACGGAACCAGGAGGGCCACTGGTGGCTCATCCCCCCACGTGCATCAGCCACCCACCTCTATTCCTGCACTCGGGTCGCCCCAACAGAGATTTCTTGTGCTGTTGGCCCTTTCCGACAGAGGAGCACGGCGGTAGCAGTAGGCACCCTCATTGAAAGCGATATCCGGCAAGGCGTCGCTCCCACTGAGCCTCTCACCCAGGCGGAAAAATCCGCGAGTACCGAGATCATACGTGAACTCGCACAGGGGTTAGCTGCACCCCTCATCGAACGAACACAGTCTCGTCTGGCAGAATTGGCCACTGCACAACATTACGAACAGGCTGCATTTCTGCGAGACACCACTGCTCAGGCAGTCCTAGCACTCAGCTCACTTCACCGATACCAGCAGCTATATCACCAGGAGGAGATTATTGTGGCGGAGCCTGACGGCCGTGCCGGATGGTTTTTCACAGCCATTCGCCACGGCATGTTCGCAGGAACTCTCCATTGTCTCGCCGGTGAAGACTACCGAGCTGCAGTCGCCCAACTTCACGCTAGTGCCCAGACCATTCTCTCCCTCCCGGACGCACCCATGACCAGCTCCCAAGAAGAACGTCAGCTCGTGTATCGCTACCTCGGCAGCGGTCACGTCCGACTGGTGGATGTGGCGTACCCCTGGCACGAGAACCTCTCATCAGCTTGCCGCTATCGCGACTGGGCAGAACGTGCCACAGCTACAAAAAAGTAGACGCGGCTGTGTCCCCCCCTATAGAGAGAAGTCGCCACGCTTCCCCCTGTCCTCTACAAGCCAACCCCGATTTAGTGGCATACTTAAACGAACCCTCACCTACTGGTAAGGGGCGCATGCTCCTCCGCTGGGAACCCTCCTCGCGGCTTATGGAAGGACGAAATATCTGTGTGTGGCCTTCTCGGAATCCTCGCAACTGACGGAAAAGCAGCAGCGTATGCAGATGCCGTAACTGCAGCACTTCCCCATATGCGCCACCGTGGCCCAGATGAGCATCTCACCTGGCACAACCAGGATGTCGTCTTCGGTTTTACCCGCCTTTCCATCATCGACATCAAGAACGCTCACCAGCCTATGGTGTGGGGGACTGCTGACGACCCAGAACGCTACATTCTCGCCTTCAACGGTGAAATCTATAACTATGTAGAACTGCGTGAAGAACTTCAGAAGGAATTCGGTGCTGAATTCCATACCACGGGTGACGGCGAGCCCATTGTTGTAGGTTTTCACTACTGGGGCGAAGATGTGATCACTCGCCTTCGTGGCATGTTTGCCTTCCTTATTTGGGACACCAAAACCCGCACCCTCTTCATGGGGCGCGACCCCTTCGGTATCAAACCTCTCTACTACTGCCTGACGGAGCATGGCGCCGTCTTCGGATCTGAGAAAAAGTGCCTCCTCTCGCTCGCGGACACCATCAAGCTGCCACTGGAACTTGATAAGCGCGCGCTGGAACACTACGTAGCCTTCCAGTACGTCCCCGAGCCGGAGAGCCTGCACACCTCCATTCGGCGCCTCGAATCCGGATGCTGCGCCACCCTCGCCCCAGGTGGGCAACTACAGACACGCCGCTACTTCACCCCCACCTTCCCCATCGACAAAAGTGCGCACGATCACGAGCAAGCTCTTATCGACGGTATTACGGCTGCCCTCGAAGATTCCGTTGCCAAGCACATGCGGGCAGATGTCACAGTTGGCTCTTTCCTCTCCGGCGGTATCGACTCCACTGCTATCGCCGCACTTGCCAAGCGCCACAACGATAATCTGCTAACGTTCACCACAGGTTTCCACCGCGAGGGCTACTCCGAGATCGATGTTGCAGCAGAGTCAGCGAAGGCAATCGGGGTCGAGCACATTGTGAAGCCCGTGACACCTGAAGAATTCATTGAGGCAGTCCCTCGCATCATTTGGTATCTCGATGACCCAGTTGCGGACCCTGCTCTTGTCCCTCTCTACTTCGTGGCACGTGAAGCCCGCAAGCATGTGAAAGTTGTTCTCTCCGGAGAAGGTGCGGATGAGCTTTTCGGTGGCTACACCATCTATAAAGAACCGCTATCCCTCGCCCCCTTTGAGAAAATTCCCGGACCACTGCGGCGCGGACTTGGCAGTTTCTCCGACCATCTCCCGCACGGTATGCGCGGCAAAAGTCTCCTCAAGCGCGGCTCCATGAGGTTGGAAGACCGATACTACGGAAACGCCCGCTCCTTCACCTTTGAACAGATGCACGAGCTCATGCCGTGGGTGTCCCCGGAGTGGGATCACCAGGACGTGACTGCCGATATCTATGCGCAGTCCGTCGGCTGGGATCCGGTGGCCCGTATGCAGCACATCGACATGTTCACCTGGCTGCGCGGAGACATCCTGGTGAAAGCGGACCGTATCACCATGGCGAATTCCCTCGAGCTGCGCGTTCCCTTCCTCGACAAAGTTGTGTGGGAGGCCGCTCGCAAACTCCCCTACGATATGAAGATCACACACGGCACCTCCAAATGGGCACTGCGCGAGGCGCTGAAGACCATCGTCCCGCCGCATGTTCTCAATCGTAAAAAGCTTGGTTTCCCGGTCCCCATCCGCCACTGGCTGGCGGGACCAGAAATGTACGACTGGGCACGAACGCTCATTCTGGAGTCTGAGGCGGAGCACCTGTTCGACAAGACAGCGCTTCTCTCCATGCTGGACGAGCACAAGGACGGCGTGATGGATCACTCCCGCCGCATCTGGACGATGCTATGTTTCATTATTTGGCATGGCATCTTCGTGGAAGACCGTATTCACCCGGAGATCCCGGAACCCCAGTACCCAGTCGAGTTGTAACCTCAACCGGCACCTCACGACAGATAAAGGGGATCGTCCAGCAGCTGGACGATCCCCTTTGTTATAGCGTCGTATGGTGGTCGGCTATAGAACGGCCAAGATTGCCTCTGCGCTCGCTTCGTCGTAACGCTCGGCGAGCCGCTGGCGGGCCACCTCAGCATCCCAGACCCATTCCTGCGTACCGACAGTCTCCAATACCAGGCAAGCAACTAGTGAACCCAGTTTGGCGCAATTCTCCCAGTCCAAACCGCGCAGCCGGCCTGTCAAAAATCCAGCCCGGAAGGCGTCACCTACCCCGGTGGGGTCCTGGATGTTGTCGCTACGCAAAGCACCAACGAAGAACCGTCCATCGGGAGTATTGATTTCGGCTCCCCGCTCTCCCAACGTCGTCACGCGAACCGTCACCAAAGCATCCAGCTCGTCAGCTGTCAGTGCAGTCTTTTGCAGCAACAGCCCGTACTCGTACTCGTTGGAGAAAAGATACTCTGCCCCTGTAACCAGCTGGAGAATACTGTCGCGGGTCAACGAGGAGAGCTGCTGTGACGGATCCGCCGCGAAAGGAATACCCAGTTCACGGGCTTCCTCCGTGTGTTTTGCCATGGCGACCGGATCGCCAGCACCGACTAACACAATGTCGGGACGCGGGGTGATGTCATGGAGCGAGATCTGTGCAGACTCGGCCATTGCCCCCGGGTAGAAGCTGGCAATCTGGGCGAGTTCGGCATCAGTCGTACAGGTAAACCGTGCCGTCGCAGACGTGTCACTGACATAGACCTGGGAGCAATCCACCCCGTGGTCTTCCAACCAGTGTTGGTAGTCGCCAAAATCTTTGCCGACGGCACCAAGCAGCAGCGGTTGTTCCCCTAGCACGCCCAAGGCGAAGCAGATGTTACCAGCGACACCTCCGCGTCGAATATCCAAGCCGTCCACCAGAAAGCTGAGGGACACATGGTCAAGATGTTCGGGAAGGAACTGTTCAGAGAACTTTCCCGGGAAGGTCATGAGATTGTCAGTGGCTACGGAAGCCGAAACGGCGATGGTCATTAGTTAAATGAATCTCCACAGGCGCAGGAACCCTGGGCATTGGGGTTGTCGATGGTGAAGCCTTGCTTCTGGATAGTGTCTGCGTAGTCGATGGTGGCACCCATCAGGTAGGGCATGGAGAGACGGTCCACCGCAAGGGTGACGCCGCCGAATTCGTTACGAATATCGCCATCGAGCTCGCGATCGTCAAAGAAAAGTTGGTAGCGGAGACCAGCGCAGCCACCAGGGGCGACGGCAAGACGCAGTACGAGGTCGTCGCGGCCTTCCGCATCGATGAGTGCCTTAGCCTTAGCGGCGGCGGCATCGGTAAGAGTTACACCGGCAAGGTAGTCCTTGGTGTCAGCCATAAAGTGCTCCTAAAAAATGATTGACTATGGTCTAGTTAATCTCTACGAGTGTAGAACGATTCACCCACAGAAACTATTCCCAGCCAACGGCGATTGAGCTTCTCCATCTCACCCTCCCACCTGGCGGGAATATCCCCTGGCTCACCTCACCACCCCCGCAGTGTTGTGTCCCTCAGCTGCATACTGCAAAGAGCACAGCCGGCCCCTCTACTATGCACATGGGAGGTTGCCGGGCGGTGGGAAAGAGTTAGGCTCAGCGCCGCTTTTTCCTTTAGCCTAAAGAGGTGAGATTCTTTCGTCGTGACCCCCAAGAGAACGCTCCCGCTGAGGTCGAGCCCGCGGTTGAAGACACCACCGAAACGGTAACTCCCCAGAAGGGCTCCGCCTATACCCCCAAAAAGGGATATGCCACTCCACGTCGCCGCGATGTCGAGCGTGCACGCGGTATTCAACGTGGACCCGTCGCACCCGCCCCGATGACGCGCAAAGAGGCCCGTGCGCGCGAGGATGCCCGTTACGCAGGGATGACGAAAGAAGAAAAGAAGGCCGCCAAGGCCCGTGAAACCGAAGAACGCCGCATACAGCAGGAATATCGTCGTCAGCGGATGGCTGCCGGTGACGACGACTACGTGCTACCCCGCGACAAAGGCCCTATTCGTCGCTTTGCCCGCAACTGGGTAGACTCCACGTGGACCCCGATCTCCTGGCTCTTCCCCATCGTGCTGATGCTGCTTATCGGCACCATGATTCCTAACCATGCGATACAGAAGACCATCCAGTACCTCATGTACTTCTTCTTCATCGTGCTGCTCATCGAAACCTTCCGTATCTGCATTACCGTCTCTCGTCTGGCGAAAAAGAAGTTCCCCGGGAAGAAGGACACGGGGTTCCGTTTGGGCTGGTACGCATTCATGCGCGCCACTCAGCCACGCCGCTGGCGTAACCCCGTTCCCCAGACGTCACCAACCTTCCCCTGGTCGAAGAAAGATGACGGCGAGGATACCGCCAGTACTTCTTCCGACGTGCATTCCACGAAGGCCAAGAAAGCCAACTAAATGGCGTTTAGCCTGGTCATCGGGGGTGCTAGGAGTGGAAAATCCGCATTCACCGAGGAGCTCATCAGCGCTACACAGGCGGACTATGTGCGTTACGGCGCTACCGGCCCCACCCCTACGAATGATCCTGCCTGGGAGGGGCGTGGTAGTGGCATCGATGATGCTGGCTTGGCTGCCAAGACTGCTGCCGTGGCCGTTGCTATTGCGCGGGGGTGCCCTCCCGCGATGATCCGGGGAGGCTGCTCGCGTGCTGTGGAGGCGCCGACCTTGCCGCAATAGCAGGTTTCCTTGCCCAGGCTGCTGTGCGGCACATTCCGGTAGTGCTGGACGGGGTCATTGTTGGCGCATGCGCGCTCCTCGCAGAAATGCTGGCGCCGGGTGCCCGTTCCTGGTGGGTGGCGGGCCACTGCTCAGCCGAGCCGGCGCATGCCGCAGCGTTGCGGGCACTCGAACTCTCCCCTCTTGTGGACTTAGGTTTGCGGCTCGGCGAGGGATCTGGTGCGGTATGTGCAGTGCCTCTTCTGCGTGGCGCCATCCACTGCATGACAGACATGACTACGTTTGATGATGTAGAGGTTAGTGGGCGCCTCGATGCACAGGACGGCATCGGCCCACGCTTCACCACTTCGGAGGTATAAGCACCATGGTCGGTTTCCGCACTGCTCTCTCGTGGATGACCATTATTCCGGTGAAAGCTCCTGACGAGGTCGATCGCGCACTGGGTGTGCGGACGGTCCGCGCCATTCCCTTAGTAGGCGTGGTGTTGGGTCTGTTCTGTGGGCTGGTGTCGTGGGGGTTTGCGAGTATCGCTATCCCCTGGCCTATCACCGGCATCGTCATCACTACTCTACTTGCCGTCCTTACTCGCGGGATGCATGTTGACGGACTGGCTGACACTATTGATGGGCTCGGCTCCTACCAAGAACCAGACGAAGCACGCGAGATTATGTGGGATGGTCGAGTGGGGCCGTTGGGGCTAACGGCGGTGGTGTTGGCGCTTATTGCTGAAGCTCTCGCTTTTGGGTTGTTGAGCACTCACAATGGGCACATTATGACGGGCACGGTGGTTGCGGTCGCCCGCTGGGCAACTCCCCTCATGTGTGCAGCTGGAGCTTCGCAGGTTCCCCGCCGTGGTTTTGGTTACTTGATGATTGGTACGCAGCGACCAGCGTTCGCCTGGATGGTGGCCGGTATCGGAGCACTTCTCTTCACCTGTGCGGCCGCTATTACGTCTGCGCTATGCGGACGCATACCCGATGTCTCTGTGGTGGTCGCTCTGCTCTATAGTGCCGCTGCTGTTGGCGGAACAGTGCTGTATCGCCAACACTGTGTTCGCCGGTTGGGATATCTCACTGGTGATGTACTGGGTGCCAATGTGGAATTGCTGCAGGCATGTGGTGCTGTTGCGGCTGTGTGTGCGGTGACGGCGCTGCTCTAAGCCTAGTGTCGCCTTCACCATCGTTGTCCTCCGCCCCCCTCATGCGCCACCTGTTCCTCTCTACTTTCCCGGCATACAACTGTCGCCCCTGCGGTGGTTGTGCAGGGGCGACAGTTGGGAGGTAACGGTGCTTATGGCTCGTCGCTCTGGGGCCGTAACCTCAGTTGCGGCCACTACGCTGGTTAGACCAGCTTGTATAGCCAGTTATGGTCGTCAGCACGTTCGCCACGCTGAATACCGGTAAGGGTGGCACGCATCTTCAGGGTGATGTCACCGGACTTCCCCTCGTTGACCGTGAATTCGCCATCGCGAGACTTGAAGGTACCGATGGGGTTAATAACGGCGGCGGTGCCGCAGGCAAAGGCTTCGGTGATTTCTCCCTTAGCGACGCGGTCTGCTAACTCCGTCAGCGTAATAACGCGCTCTTCAAGCTTATAGCCCAAATCCTGGGCAACCGTCTTCAACGAGTCGCGGGTAATACCTGGGAGCAACGATCCCGACAGAGCCGGGGTAATGACGGTAACGTCATCTCCATCCTGGGCAACGAACATGACGTTCATTCCACCCATTTCTTCAATATTCTCGCGTTTGATGGCGTCGAGCCACAGCACCTGGTCGCAACCCTGCTTATCGGCAGCATCCTGGGCGGCGAGGGAGGCTGCATAGTTGCCGGCGAACTTTGCGGAGCCAGTGCCTCCTGGGCAGGCACGCACGTACTCGTGGGACACCCACACTGTCACCGGCTGCACACCGTGTGCAAAGTATGCGCCGGCGGGGGAACCAATAAGAACATAGGTGAACTTCTTGGCCGGGTGAACACCTAGGCCGGTCTCCGTGGCAAACATGAAAGGACGGAGGTAGAGGCACTCTTCACCGCCTGGCTGGGGAACCCAATCCTGGTCAATTGTGACGAGTTCCTTAATAGAGTCGATAAAGTCTTCCTCGGAGAGCTTGGGCATGGCCATGCGCTCTGCAGAGGCCTGGAAGCGGGCGGCATTGGCGGCAGGACGGAAGGTCACAATCTCACCATCGGCGTGGCGGTAAGCCTTCAAGCCTTCGAAGATGGCCTGGCCGTAATGCAGAACCATGTAGGCGGGGTCGACCGAGAAGGGGCCATAGGGCACCACGCGGTGGTTGTGCCAGCCTTTACCCTCTTCGTAGTCAATAACGACCATATGGTCGGTGAAGTAGCGGCCGAAGCCGGGGTTGTCGAGAATTGCTGCGCGTTCTTCAGCGGTGCGGGGGTGCTCAGAACGCTGAATATCAAAAGTAGAGTGTTGAGCCATGGGGATTATGCTACTCCACTTCGGGTTAATGGCCGATGAGGGCAGGTTTTCTTTGCACAATGAGCGTAATTTCCACGCTTGTTTACCGGAGCTCTCGACACAATCCTCGTTCGCACACCTTATTGCGACTGAGGCGGCAGCATCCGCAGGGTAATCTAGAGGGCATACGTACCCCTGCAAGGAGTTGTGCCATGTCTGTCTCAGTAACACTTCCCGAACTTGGCGAGTCGGTGGCGGAAGGAACCGTCACCCGCTGGCTAAAAAATGTTGGGGACTCTGTTGCACAAGATGAGCCCTTAGTTGAGATCGCCACAGACAAGGTCGACACCGAGATTCCCTCTCCTGTGAGTGGTGTCATTGTTGAGATCTGCGCATGGGAAGATGACACCGTCGAAATCGGCGGCTTATTAGCCCGCATCGCCGCCCCTAGCGAAGCTGCCGCAGCACTCGGTAGCCCCGTGATGTCTGGATCCGGTAGCAACGCCGCCAGCACTGTTCCTTTCCCGGAAGTATCCGGCGCGCACGCACAGGAGCACGTCACTGTCGAAGAAGAAGAGGAGGTTCCTGTACCAGCCTCCACCTCTTCCTTCACACCACAGGATGCTGCCTCCGACGCATCTGCGGCTGCTCCATCCTCCACACCACACCACGCCGCCCACGCCGACTCCACCCCGGAGGACGATGGCGCAGGGGAGGCACAGTACTTCGAAGTGCTCATGCCCGAGCTTGGCGAATCCGTTGCCGAGGGAACGATTACCCGCTGGTGTAAGAAACTCGGGGAAATGATCTCCGAGGACGAGCCTCTTTTAGAGGTATCTACCGACAAGGTTGACACCGAAATCCCCTCTCCTGCCGATGGTATCCTCGTACAAATCTGCGCGGTGGAAGACGATACTGTCCCCGTCGGACAAGTATTGGCCGTACTACAGGTGGGGGGTACTGCCCCCGATCCTGCCGACTTAGTTGAAGACTATGATGCTGCCACCGATGTGTCGGCAGAGTCCGAGGATGAGGACGAAAGCACGACCACCGATCTGCTGACAACCTCTACAGCTACCCGTGACGATGCTGGTGCGTCTGACACTGCAGAGGAAATGGTTGACGGCACGGAGCCCACCGACGTCCCCAGCGATGGTCCTGACGCCCCTGCGGCCGAGGAGACAGTGCCAGCAGGCGTGGCACCCAAAGTGCCGCAGACTGCCCCCTCGTTCGACAATGTCCCTGGCATTACTGGCTTTGGCGATACGCGGCGTGCCAGTACCGACCACAGCTACGTCACCCCCCTTGTTCGCAAACTAGCCGCCGACAAGGGCGTCGACCTTGCTGATGTAAAGGGAACCGGCTTGGGAGGGCGCATTCTCAAGAAGGACATCCTGGCTTATGCTGCCGAACAGGAACGTCGCGCGGCTGCTGCAGCCGCCGCAAGCGCTGCTACCTTGGGCGTATCCGCGATGGTGAGTGCAGTGGGGGCCACCCCTACTACCACTGACGAAGGTGCGGGGGGAACTGAGCTCCGGGGTACTGTGCGGCCGGCATCCCCCGTCCGGCAGTCCGCCGCGCGCGCTGCACTATCCGCCGTTCATCACACTGCACCCGTCTCACAGGTCTTCGAGGTTGATCTCACCACGCTGCTGCGTCAGCTGGTGTCACACCGTTCTACCGAACCCTCCTTGGCGTTGTCTCTACGGGCATGCGTCGCCTACACGGTGGCGCGGGTTCTGCGTCGTCACCCGGTCATGAACGCTAGCTATGACAAGCAGAACCAGCTCATTTCCTACCATGAGGATATTGACCTGTCGGTCGGTATTGACACCCCACACGGGCTTCTTTCCCCGGTGTTGCACCATGCTGACCAGTGCAGCCTTGCAGAAATCGGGCAGCGTCTGCAGGAGATGGAAGATCGGTGCTTGAGCGGTAACCTGACCCCAAGTGACCTCAGTGGCGGCACCTTTGCATTGGCGCACCCCAGCGCAAGCGGGGCACTCTGGGAAACCCCCATGGTCATTCCTCCCCAGTCAGCCGCACTCGCCGTAGGTAACCCGGTACAGCGACCTGTCGTCGTTGAGGATGCCGGCGGCAGCGCCATCGCCATTCGTGCTATGAGCTACCTGACGCTGAGCTACGACTCCTGCCTTGTCGATGCTTCTTCCGCAAGCCATTTCCTCCACGACGTGCAAAACGCCCTTCAGGAAGCGAGCTTCCTCGACGATATCGATGACGTGAATGGGCTCTCCTAACACCTCCGCCTCCGCCTCCGCCTCGTCACGCGCATCCCGCCTCCCCTTTGACTATCGGTGGCTGGGGGAAGTGGACTATGACACCGCATGGGAGTGGCAGAAAGCTGAAACCGCCCGGCGTAAAACTAGCGCGCAGGACCCATCGCAGGCAGCCGCAGCCCGCGATGTGGTCTTCCTCCTCACTCACCCTTCTGTCTACACAGCTGGAAGGATGACGGAAGACAGCGATCTACCCGATAATGGTGCCCGCGTGGTGTCCATTAATAGAGGCGGACGGATCACCTGGCATGGCCCTGGACAGCTCGTTGGCTATCCCATCATCAAGCTGGCAGAGCCGTTGGATGTTATCGCCTTCGTACGCCGCACCGAAGAAGCCCTCATCCGCGTCGTCACTGATCTGGGCGTACCGGCGGGCCGAGTCCTGGGACGGTCTGGTGTGTGGGTCCCCAGCGATGCAGCATTGGGGATACCTGGGGATCGGCCAGAGCGAAAGGTCGCAGCACTGGGCTACCATCTGACCGGCGGAGTCAGCCAACATGGTTTTGCCATTAACTGTTGTAATTCGCTCGAGCCCTATACCCATATTGTCCCCTGTGGCATCACCGACGCCGCCACCACCACTCTGTCTCTCGAAGTTGGTTGCACCGTCACCCCCACCGACATCCTGCCGGCAGTACAGCACTATTTTCAGCTGGCACTGGACGGTGAACTCGACCTCACCGAAGGGGAGATTCCGCGATGAAGGACCTGCACGACGGCCGGAAACTGCTCCGTATCGAACGACGTAACGCCGCGCATCCCATCGAGAAGAAACCCCCTTGGATCCGCACCACGGCTCGCACAGGCCCCCACTACCAAGATATGAAGTCGCTTGTCGGCGGGGCTTCACTGCACACAGTGTGCCAGGAGGCGGGCTGCCCCAACGCCTATGAATGTTGGGAGGACCGCGAGGCAACATTCCTTATTGGCGGTAGCCGCTGTTCGCGACGCTGTGACTTCTGCCAGATCGACTCTGGCAAACCACAACCGTTGGACCCTGACGAACCGCGGCGCGTTGCCGAGAGCGTGCGCCACCTTCACCTCCGCTACTCCACTATCACTGGGGTTACCCGGGATGACCTACCAGATGAAGGGGCATGGCTCTACGCAGAAACCGTACGGGAGATTCACAGGCTGAACCCGGATACGGGGGTCGAAAACCTCATCCCCGACTTCCACGCAAACCCCACCTTGCTCGAAGAGGTATTTGCTGCGCGTCCGGAGGTCCTCGCGCACAATGTCGAATCCGTTCCACGCCTGATGAAAACTATCCGCCCGGCCTTCACCTACGAGAAGTCCTTATCGGTGCTGACCCAGGCACACGACTACGGCCTGGTCACCAAATCGAATCTCATTCTCGGTATGGGGGAAGAACCCGCAGAGGTGGAAGAAACCCTCGTCGATCTCCATGCAGCAGGCTGTGACATCATCACTATTACCCAATACCTGCGGCCCTCTCCACTGCACCATCCTGTCGATCGGTGGGTGAAACCAGAGGAGTTTCTGGCCCATGCGGATCTTGCCCGCCGTATTGGTTTCCCAGGGGTAATGGCAGGGCCTCTGGTGAGGTCAAGTTACCGCGCCGGCCAACTTTACGCGCAAGCGATGCAACACCTCGGTCGGCCTTTGCCTCCGCAGCTCCAGCATCTTGCCGACAGCAAGGGTGCCTCGCAGGAAATACATAATCTCATCCATCGCCTACACTAGAACTATCGCATGAGCAGCTGAGCTCATGGCAAACACGCGTTCACTGCGTGGCACTGCGCCTGTTTGCCACCTATGTCCCATGCACCGCACTGATTGAGGGAGAGTAATGGCTAAGAAGGACAAGCCGCTGGCCGAAATGACCAAGGAAGAGCGGAAAGAAGCCCGCCAGGCTAAGCGCAAGGGCCGTATTAACACCATCAAACAGGTGTGGACCGCCTTTAATATGCAGCGCAAAGAGGACAAATGGCTGCTCCCCATCATGATTGCTGTGCTGGTGGCCGTCCTCCTTGTCGTCGTTCTTGTGACCTACTTCTTCATGAATGGGTCCTGGGTGACCTGGCTCTTCATGGTTATCGCCGGTATCTTGCTCGGTGTCATGCTGGATATGGTGATCTTCACCCGTCGTATGACCAACAGCCTCTATGCGAAAGCAGACGGTCAGCCTGGCATGGCTGGGTGGGTTCTCTCCCAGCTGAAGGGCACCTGGCGTGTCCAGCAGACGGTGGCAGGTAACACCACTTTGGATGTTGTGCACCGAGTGGTTGGGCGCCCTGGCGTCATCCTGGTCGGGGAAGGTAACCACGCCCGACTGCGCGGATTAATGCAAGGCGAAAAGCGGAAGCTGGCCCGCGTTGTGGGAGATACCCCCATCTACGAGATTTATGTGGGCCATGGTGAAGACGAAGTGGAGATGAAGAAGCTTGAGCGCACCATCAAGCGCCTCCCCCAAAATATTGACCGTGACAAGGTCGACTTCATCCAGCACCGTCTGGAGTCTCTGGCGGCAAAGTCCGGCATGATGGGAATGCCCAAGGGCCCCATACCGGCCGGCGCCAAGGTGCGTAATGTGCAGCGCTCTGCCCGGCGTCGCACACAGCGTTAATCCGCCCATGCACACGGATCGGTAGCTCTGCGCGCATAACCAACTACTGGCCCTTCCCTCCACTCTTCTCACGACCGCTGTAGGAACTCCCCCAGAGTCACTACAGCGGTTGTGGCATATATGTACCCGTCAGTGCAGGCCAGAGCCTATTTAGGGATAAGTAAGGCGACGGCACCCCTTTCTTAACCGAAAAAGCGGTTGCGTAACACATCGGAAACACGACCTTGACTCCCGAGCAACACCTCTCCTTTAGAGTTGAGACATCACCGGACAAAAGCCGGTCTCAACCAAGGAGAATTTACCGTGGGATTTACCAGCCCTCAAGAAGTTGTCGATTACATCAAGGCTGAAGAGGTCGAACTCGTCGATATTCGCTTCACCGACCTGCCGGGTATGGAACAGCACTTCACCATTGACGCTGCTGATTTCACCGTGGAAGCTATGGAAGAGGGCCTCGCTTTTGACGGCTCTTCCATCCGAGGCTTCGCCACCATTGACGAATCCGACATGTCGCTCCTCCCCGACCTGTCCCGCGCCCGCCTCGACCCCTTCCGTGAGGCCAAGACCCTCAACGTGGAATTCTTCGTCCACAACCCCCGCACCCGCGAACCCTACAGCCGTGACCCCCGTAACGTTGCGCGCAAAGCGGAAGAATATCTCATTTCCACCGGTATTGCCGACACCTGCTACTTCGGTGCTGAGGCGGAATTCTACGTCTTCAATAGCGTCCGCTACGCCACCGAGATGAACACCGGTTTCTACGAGATTGACTCTGAAGAAGCCTGGTGGAACCGCGGCAAAGAACTCGACCTCGACGGCACTCCCAACCGTGGCTACAAGTCCCGTTTCAAGGGTGGATATTTCCCGGTTGCTCCTTACGACCACTACCAGGATCTCCGCGACCAGATGTGCCGCGACCTGCGCAGTGTTGGATTCACGCTGGAGCGCGCCCACCACGAGGTTGGTAACGGTGGCCAGATGGAAATCAACTACCGCTTCGATACCCTTCTCCACGCCGCAGACGATGTGCAGCTATTCAAGTACATCATTAAGAACACCGCCTGGAAGAACGGCCTCACCGCTACCTTCATGCCGAAGCCGCTCTTCGGAGACAACGGATCGGGTATGCACGCCCACATGTCCCTCTGGATGGACGGCAAGCCCCTCTTCTACGACGAGAACGGCTACGGCGGTCTTTCCGATCTCGCCCGCTACTTCATCGGTGGCATCCTCGAGCATGCGGCCGCAGTGCTGGCCTTCACCAACCCCACTATCAACTCCTACAAGCGTCTGGTGAAGGGTTATGAAGCCCCCGTCAACTTGGCCTACTCCCAGGGCAACCGCTCCGCCTGCATACGTATCCCCCTCACTGGTAATAACCCCAAGGCCAAGCGCATCGAATTCCGCTGCCCTGACCCCTCCTCCAACCCTTACCTTGCCTTCTCTGCCATGCTGATGGCCGGCCTGGATGGCATTAAGAACCGTATCGAGCCGATGGCCCCCATTGACAAGGATCTCTACGAGCTACCTCCGGAGGAAGCCAAGAACATTCCGCAGACCCCGGGTACCCTCGATGAAGCTCTTGAAGCACTGGAGAAGGATCACGACTTCCTGACCGAGGGCGACGTGTTCACCGAAGATCTCATCAACACCTGGATCAACTACAAGCGCACTGTGGAGCTCGACGCCGCTCGTCTGCGTCCTGCCCCGGTGGAGTTCGAAATGTACTTCGACTGCTAATAGGCACGGGGAGTTCGGATAACCTCCGCCACTTGTTCGGAAAACCCCGGAACTCTCTCAGCAGCGACTTAGTGCTCTGTTTCAGTGCGCAAAGAACCCCCGCGACTGGCAAAAATCAGCCAGAAACGGGGGTTCTCTTTGTCATTAGCCATGAGTAAACAGCAACTGGCTATTACTCATCTACTTTTGGGTATGCCAAATCTTCCAGATACCCGCCACAGCGTCCGTGACGGTCAAAATGGATACGTATCATCTCACACACTCTGGGAGTGGCTTAGCCGATGACATCACGTGGACGTTGCTCCCACTGGCGGCTCGTACCCCAAGCGATACGATTCGCTCGCTCCGGGTGGATGGAGATGTGAAGTCTGCACAGGTAGTCGAGGACTTCCTTCGAGACCTACGGCAGATCATAGGCAAGGCAGAAAGCCTAGGCGCTGACATGGGGCGGATCGCAATCGTTCAGGAGACCAACCTGCAATCAGGCAAGAAAATTAGTCGCGCCGATCTTGAGGTTGCCATTAACCAAGGCGCGCCAACAACAATCGTTCAGCGCAAAGTCGATCCCAATGACACTCACCCGTTTTCAGCAGGGGAATTGGTGGAGCGGGCGAATGAGGTCCGGAAGAACGGCAGGAAGCTCACGATGCATGATCTCAAGTGTATGGCTTGGCGGCACGGACTCCGCGAAAACACGAAGTATGCGTGGCGAGGAAAACACAATCCGTCCTGGGTCTGGTCGGGTGATGCCTTGAGTTTCCTCAAGAACCAAACCGACGAGGATTTCGATCGTGTCCGGGAAGAGTACAAGTACTACCTGCGGGAGAAGCGGCACGGGAAGAAGTAGGGCGAAAACTCTGCTCGATACCTTTTGACGGTGACCCATACTTTTTGACGCCACGACTTCCAGCGCTTCGGGTGGGTACAAATGGTGCCGTAGCTCAGGCGGAAGACGCCCGAACGCCCCTGTCACTACTACCGCGAGAATGCTCGCGAGCAGCGCACGAAGTCCCTAGACCCTGCCTACCAACAGGTTTTACGCGGCTAACGCGTACTCGCACACGCCGTTATCTCGTATCATCTGTCCCAACCAACGTTTAGCAATAACCACGTCGAACTGTTTGAGTGCGTCACCATCGGTAAACTTTGGCTCTCGCAAAGTGTCACCGCGCATGATGTTATGGTCTGGCAAGTTGTGAATATACATGTTCATTCGGGCGATGGACTGAGTAGTCAGATTCTTCTCCTGTCCATACAGGCTCAAGGTGCGCGAGTCACCACCGTCAGCTTCCACAGCTGCCACAGACTCAATCAACATGCCACCCGTGCCACAGGTCGGGTCTATTCCGACACTGTATTTGATACTGGTGCGTAAGTTATGTGTTTAACCTCTAAATCCCTTGATTTACAGGGATTTACGCCTTTCCTCGGAGCTTCCGTCACTGCTTTCCGTGGCGATTTTTGTATGATTTTGGGGCTTTTCTGTGGCTCTTGCCGGTGTGTCTGTTTACGTTTTTCGTACCCCTTGGCGAGCAATCGTTAAAAGGTGTCAGCAATCGTTAAATTGTTTGAAGAATCGTTAAAAGGTTTACAGATTGCGAATTATCTGACTAACACTCCAATAATGAACGCCTGGATTACCGATATGATTGGTATTAGCAAAAAGGGTACAAACAAGAAATGTTCCCAAATCGCCAAGTGCTTCATCCAATTCTTAAATTCATAGTCCTTGTGCCCCTCTGTGCCGGGAATAACAATTTTGCTCTTATATTTTCCTTGAAATAACAGACAATCTAACAGCAAAAAATCTCCTGCATTTAAGATGCTCCACTGGATATAGCTCATCCAAAACAAGTTCCAAAAACCAATAATTGGGGAATGCATAAGGCTCGCGACCGAATAAACAAAACATATCCCAACGAGGCCGATAGTGAATATGAGATTTATCTTTTTCTCTTGCGTTGTCATTGGTAAAGGAGCTGCCTTTTGAATGGCTTTTGGATAAGAGTCCAAAAACCATCTTGGATTGATCAGTACCAAGCTTGCGACAGCCCCATTAAAAATTGCGGCGATCGCCACGCCGTCAAGTATTGCTCGTAGGATATCCATCAACTTTTATCTTTCTCATTCCATAAATCCGAATCCAAAAATTCTTTTACAAACGTCAGATACGCCTCCGTGTTTTGCGTCATCTCCCCGCAGTGCCTATAGCCTTGCCAGATTTGTATTTCCGCTTTGGGATAATGCTACTTGATACTTCTTTTTGCGTGTCCAAGATTCGGATCTTTGTCCGAAAATGGTTTCATTCTCTTGTGGCTTCAACAGGCGGGTAATCAGGTGAACAACAGAACGCGGGGTAAAGAACTCACCAGCCTTTTGTCCAGCGTCATCAGCGAACCTCTTGAGTAGGTATTCGTATGCTGCACCCATCAGGTCACCCGGCGCGTTCTCACGGTCAAGGGAGACTTCATTAAAGGGCTTCAAAAGTCCCTTAAGTGCTGCTTCTGGCAATCGCTCTTGGTTGGCATAATGCACATCGCCAAAGATGTTTGCTAGACGGTCAGTGTTTGCCTGTGAAATCCTGTCCATGGCGTGCTTAACACGGATACCAAGATAGGTGGCGGGGTTGAGCTTATTATTCTTATCCTCTTGGATACCCTTTGGAACTCCCTCATTACGGAACACCTGTGACCAGCGGGTGCCGTCAGGCACGGTGAAGATGTGATAGTCAGCTTCTACCTCTGCTAAAGCTTCTTCACCAGGATCCTGCCCCGCGTAGTCATCGAGAAACTTCTGGTGTTCTAGTTCCCAGTTGACGCTAATCCACTTCCAGAAAAGAACCGGAAAGACGTAGTTCTTGTAGTCTGCTGCATCCATTGCTCCACGCAGAGAGTTTGCGGCTTCCCAGAGCTCGGATTCTAACTTCGCTTGCGTAACTGCCATTATACTTACCTATCGCTTGAATTTTACTTATAGATTCTTATTATGCTATCGGAAAGTGAAAACTGCGCGAAAACAGCTTCCATCAAGGTCTTTATCATCTCACTTATATCGGTCGTGAATTCACCAGACATCCCCCAATTTCGCGCACATGAGCGATTTAGCACGCCTGTTTCAAATATTTCACCCTAATGTCGGGGCGGGAGTCTATGACGTACGGCACCGGATTGGAGGTGAAAAATCAGTGGTAGAGATTAAGTTCAATAAGGACTTTGGCAAAGTTCCTAGACATAAGGCGAACACTGCCAACAGGAACATTCAAAAGACTATGGAGCCTAACAAGACTCTTGACCAAAAAGTGAATGCGATTGTCCGCGAGTTCAACACCGCCTATAAAGGCACTGGACTTGAGAACTTCGGTGACACACTCAAGGACACCATCAAGAAGATGGTGAAAGATGATGGCGCACCGCGGCAGTATGCCCATACCGTGTACAAACAACTCGACAAGCTGTTTTCGCTGGTGCTCGGTCAAAGATCTTCACGCTCTCACAAAACACTCCCCGCTAGTCGGTATCGGATTTCTCAGTCCACTAATGGGGAGTAGTTCATGCTACCGGGGTACGAGGTCGCGCGGCTGTCCGGGCTACTGGAGCTGGTCGAGGAAGGCGAGGACCTCTTCGTTGATGGCCCCGAGTGTTACCTCACTGTCGGTGGTATCGAGGCCGCGGTCGAGGAGGTTGGTGACAATCGGGGTCACACGGCCCAGGTCCGTCATGCCCAGGTGGCCGGAGCCCGGCAAGTAAACCACCCGATCCTCCGGACCGTCGGGCAGGGCCACCTCGGTGTGTGCAGGGCCCTCCAGCATATCCTTGGCCACGTCGGAGTAGAAGTACAGGATCGGCACCGGATAGGGCCCCTCTCCTTCGCCTGCGACCGTGATGCACTCGAGGGCGACCACGTCGACGACGTCATCGCGCTCGCGGCCGAGCGCCAACGCGCTGGCCCCGCCCAACGAGTGGCCCATGGCGACGACCTCGTCGTGCGGGAGCTGGTCCAGGACCGCGTCGAGGTCAGCGAGGCGAAGTTCGATCCAGTCCTTCTGCAGGTCGACGGACATCTGGATGTCGTCGGACTTCTGGATGTCGAGAGCTCGTCCAGGAACTGCTTGTCGGGGGGTGACGATGGTGCCGTCGGAGAGCCGGGTAAACATCGTGTGCTTCGAATGGGCGACGGAGGCGACCCGGTAGCCGTGGCTGGCCAGCTCTCGGAAGAGAGACTCGTTGTTGTACATCGTGCCGTTCGCGCCGTGGGAGAAGACCACAAGTGGGCCGATCGGCTCCGTGTCTCCGGGCTCCCAAATGCCGACAGGCAGCTCGCGGGTGCCATCGTCGGCCGTGGCCATGGACGGTATCGGGGACGGATAGGTGACGAACTCCGTGCGGGTGGCCACCTCGTGCGGGCCCGTCGTCGGGATCGCGCCTAGCCTACTCTGACCTACTAAGGGGGAATCTGAAGGGAAAACGAAAGGTAGTGTTGTGGAAACGGAGACATCAGGCTAGATGGTCCGCAGTGGTCAGGGAGTTTCGCAAATGTCCCGGCGCTATGTGTTGGTGGAGAAAACGACTCCACACCACCCACCCAGAAGTAAATAAATACTAGTTTGGCGTTGTCACCGCTAGATTTTTCTCTAGCGCGACAACGTTATTCATCTGTCCAGTTACAATATTTCCGCAGGAAATGACTGTTAGTCTGAAACAACGAGAAAGCCTCCACTGCTTCTTTTCAGACATCTGGGAACAGATGCTCTTCTCACAAAAGTAGCCCCCGCAAACGTTGCGGTAGCGGGACACGTTCCACTCCGCTATGAAGATGAAGCCTACGCCAAGTATCTGGCTGCAGTTGGTGTATCCACTACCCTGCATCGTAATAGCAGATTCATGTCACTCCACCGTCAATAGTTTCTGGGTGTGGAAGGATGCTCAGCGGGCGATGGATGAAGCCGTTGGCGCACTCCGTCTGAGCTTGTGGATCATGGACTAGAACGCTTGATCTTCCTGCGCTAACATCTGCTTCTCCAGTGTCAGTAAGGCGACCTTGGTAGGCAGTCCTCCGCGGTAGCCGCCAAGGTCGCCGTTTGCACGGATAACCCGGTGGCACGGTACAAGAATCGGCAGCGGGTTCGCCCCACAGGAAGCCCCCACCGCGCGCATAGCGTGAGGGTTTCCGATGGCCTTCGCAACCTCTTTGTAAGAGCATGTTGAGCCATACGGAATATGCCGAAGCTGCCGCTGCACCTGCAGGTCGAAGCCGTCGGAAAAGCGCCAGTCGAGGGGAACGTCGAAGCGCAGCCGCTCCCCAGCGAAATACTCCACGAGCTGAGTCTGTGCCGTATCCAGTAGCGAACTTGTTTCCCTAACGGGCACTCCCAGCCGGGAGGCCACCTCAGTGGCCACTAGGTGAGGGTTTTCGGTTGGTAGCCCGACCCGTACGATGCCGACGGCAGTAGCTGCCAAGAGAATGTCTCCGATCGGGGTGGACACAGTGCGGAAGGAGAGAAACTCAGCGGGGGCCGAGGTGGCGTCGTCAGCAAACATAAGTCTCCTTCAGAACCGGTGTCCTACCACAGTGTGTGCTCCGCGGTGGTAGTGCACCAGAAACGGACTATGCCCGTTGGTAGTCGGAACGATCGGGCACGACGTGGAAGGAGCCCACGCCGTCTTCCACAATGCGCACGGGGGTGTTGTATACCCGGCTGAGAAGATCCACCGTAAGTACCTCACGAGGTTCGCCTTGCGCCACCACAGCGCCGTCTGCCAGTACAACAATGGTATCTGCATAAGCAGCAGCCAGACCGAGGTCATGGAGAACAACCACGGCACCGACACCATGTGCAGCCCGCTCACGGACTACCTGCATGAGCCGCTCTTGGTGCTGAATATCAAGTGCTGCGGTGGGCTCATCCAACATGAGGATAGGGGTTCGTTGTGCTAACACACGGGCCATCGAGACACGTGCGCGTTCGCCACCAGACAGTTCATTGAATAGCTTGGGGAGGAACGGTTCCACATCCATGGCGGCGATTGCCCCTACGATTGCCTCTGCGTCCTCTGCTGCCTGCGGAGTGCGCGTCCAGGGGGCTCGACCCATCTCGATAACTTCGCTCACCAAGAATTCGAAACCGACATGGTTACTCTGGGTAAGCACCGCTCGGCGGTGGGACAATTCGCGGACGGAAAGAGAGGTAAGGTCGTCACCGCACACAGAGACGCTTCCTGCAGAAATAGGGAGATCCCCGGCAAGGACACTAAGAAGCGTGGACTTACCGGCACCGTTAGGGCCGACAAGGGCGATAACCTCACCGGCATGCACTGTTACGGAGACATCGTTGAGAATGCTGCGCTTGGAACGGACACAGCCAACATGGTTGGCTTCTATGACGGTAGAACCATTGACGCTAGGCGTAGTGCTCATTACTGCCACCCCGTTCCCACAGACTTATAGCGACGGAGCAGGAGCAGGAAGACCGGGCCGCCGACCAAAGATGTCAGCATGCCAATAGGTAGTTCCGCCGTGCTAATGATAGTGCGCGCACAGGTATCGGCGATCAGTAGGACAAACGCGCCGCCCACGGCAGAGGTGGGGAGCAGCCATTTATGCTGCGGGCCGATGAGAAGACGGATAGCGTGTGGGACAACGAGGCCAACGAACGCGATTGCGCCGGCAAACGCCACCCCAACGCCCACCAGTGCGGCCACCACGATGATGATGTAGAAGCGGAAGCGTTCTACGTTAACGCCAAGATGCTGCGCCTGGTTTTCTCCTAGCGCCAGCAGGTCCATCTTGCGGGAGAAGAGACAGGCAATAACAATCCCCATGAGCGTGACAATAAGTGTAATCACTGCGGAACTCCACCCGGCTCCTGCCAGCGACCCAAACTGCCAGAAAACAACCTGTGATTGTGCAGCAGTGCCACCGATGAAGCTAAAGAGGGTAATGAAACCGCCTGCGATAGCGTTGACAGCAACACCGACGAGGATGAGGTTAACGACTACCGTCTTCCCTTGCACACGGGACAGCGAATAGACCAGCAGGGTTGTCAGAAGGGCACCGATAAAGGCTGCTACGGCGGTCCCCCACTTGAGGAGTACGTAGCTTTGGTCTGTACCAACCAGAGAAGTGATCGCGAGGAGCCCCGAGGCGAAGACTGCACCTCCCGATGACACACCGATAATGCCCGGTTCCGCCAGTGGGTTGGCGAAGATTCCTTGCAGGAGCGCACCCGCACAGCCCAAGCCGGCACCCACGACGAGTGCCAGAACGAGCCGCGGGAAACGCACTTCCCAGAGCGTGCTAGAGACGATACGGGAGGTGCTGCCATCACCTTCCACACCCCATGACATGAGGATGGTGTTGATGACGTCTTGTGGGGTGGTATGAACCTGGCCCACGAGACAGGAGACAAGGGCCGCTGCGATCAACAGCAGAATGAGGATGACCAGAACGATGACGGAGCGGCGTGTTCTAGTAGGCGTCACTGGGCGGCAGGCTTTCCGTATAGGGCGTCAGCGAGCGCATCGATAACCAGGCCGACTCCCGGACCGAAAGAGAAGAGGGCGGAGTCGAGAATATCGACGACGGAACGGTTCTTGCCGGCCGGTGTTTGGGCCATACCGGGGGCAGAAACCACACCATCCACGCCACCGGCAGACTTCATGCCGTCAGACATAACGATGACGGTGTCTGGGGCAGCCTTCACCATGGCTTCTGGGGTCATTGGGGTAAATGCGGCAGTCAGACCAATTTCTTTGCTGACATCGACACCGCCCAGGGCTTCCACGAGTCCAGGGGCTCCCGAGCCAGGGCCACCGATGAAGGCGACGTTGGTGCCGCGGATGACGAGTACTGCGATGCGGCGGCCGTCAGCCATCGCGTGGGCGCGTTTGGTTGCGTCATCGATTTCTTTCTTAGTGTGGTCGATGACCTTATCGATATCCTTTCGGTCTACGCCGAGGGCTTCACCAATTTCGACAATGGTAGTTCCCACGCCTTTGAGTGAGCGTTCCGGGGAAATGTAGACCACTGGGATACCGAGGGCACGAAGCTGTCGGAGGACGGCAGACGGGCCTACTGTCACGTCAACAATGACGACAGTGGGGCGTGCAGCAATAATCTTTTCGGCATTGAGGACGTGGGCTTTGGTGGTGACGAGCGGGATATCCTTCGCCATGGGGAAGTCTGCCGTCTTGTCACGTCCAATGATGTTCTTCCCAAGACCCAATGCATAGATGGTGCGAGTGATGGTGCCGGGGCGGTCTATGCCAATGATGCGAGATGTGTCAGTGACAGTGATCTCTTCACCGTCCCAGGACTTCACCTTGGCAGGAAGGTGCTGTGTGGGGGTATTGACGACCACTTCGGGGTTGTTATTCTTCAGCACGGCGTGGCGCGAGCCCTTGGCGTTGGGGAATTCGTCTTTCCCACCGTTGGCTCCATTAGGGCCGGCACAACCGGTAAAGACAAGGGCGGCACTAGTAATGAGAGCGATCAGGACGCGGCGGTGAGAGCGGGGGGCGCGCGCGTGGGTGGATGATGCGTCCATCATGGGGTCAGTAAAGCCGGCCACTTCAGTCCTCCAGAAGTCATTTATTTTTTCGAGAGCTTTATCAGCTGCTTATCCGCGGAATTATGCCACCCCGATGAGTAGCGTTAGCACCACAAATTCTTTTTCTAGAATAGTCCATTGCAAAGTTTTAGGGTAACCTGACTAGGGTCGCCTGAGTTATATTTTTGTTATTAAGAACTCGACGCCACTTGAGGGCCTCGAGGAGACCTTCAAGAAGACCTTTTGAGGACATTGTAGAAAGGGCACCATCGTGTCGATCTTTACCTCTCGTACGTCCCGTCGCGCCTCTGCTATCGTTGGTCTGACCGCTGCGGTTCTCATGCCTCTTGCTGGCGCTGGCGTTGCCCAGGCCTCCCCCACCCTTTCCGCTTCCCCTACCAAGGGGCTGCATGCGGGTTCCGTTGTTAATGTCACCCTCCGCGGTCTTGACCCGTTGTCCGGCTATTACGTGGGGCTATGCCAGAATAAGTTCTCTGGCCCGGTGCCACTGTGCACGGGCGAGCGTAAGTCCATTGGTAACCAACTGTGGGTCACCAACTCTCCCGGCGGTACGAATACCATCCCTAGTAACGGTGTTGTTAAAGGCAAGATCACCATCACTCTGACTGGTTCTACGGTTCCGGGCAAGAAGGTGGACTGCCGTAAGGGATGCTCCGTAACCCTCTTCCACGATCATGTGAATGGCCTGGATATCCTCTCCCGTGTGCCCGTCTCGGTGAAGTACTAAGCGCTAAACATTACAAATTCATTACATGTCCGCATGAATGCGACTATGTGTATATGAGACTAAAGTCCCGGTCGGAGAGACCGGGACTTTACCCATCTGTGGGATGCTAATCGCGGAAAAACGGCAATTTTTAGGTGAAAGGGAAAGAAAGTGACGATCTTTTCCAGCCGCATCGCGATGTGTAAAGCGCGGCGAGGTTCTGCTCTGGTAGCCCTTGCTGTCGCTGGTGTATTCTCCCTCGGTACTGGTACGGCGCAGGCTGCACCTGCGCTTAGCGCCACCCCCACCAAAGGTCTTCACGCCGGCAGTGTCGTGAAGATCTCCTTGCGTGGGCTCGATCCCCTCTCCGGCTACAACGTTGGACTCTGCCAAACAAACTACAAAGGCCCCATCCCTCTCTGCACCGGTGAGCGCCGTCAGGTCGGGAATCAGCTGTGGGTGACCAACTCCCCCGGCGGCACCAACCCCATTCCCCGGAATGGTGCGGTCGATGCCAAAATTACGGTAACCCTTACCGGCTCAACTGTTCCCGGCAAAAAGGTCGATTGCCGCAAGGGCTGCTCGATCACCATGTTCCACGACCACGTCAATGGTCTGGACATCATTGCCCGAGTCCCGGTGAGCATCCGTTACTAAGGAAACCTCACATAGCTCTGTGCACACTGGAACTACGGTGACAGGACGCACAGCACGAGCTCTTGTGGAGCGCGTCATTCTCCCCAGAAGACGCGCTCCACAACTTTTCTGGCCCGTCGCGTGGACTTCAGATAATTCTCCACATAGTCCGCACCCGCATTGACCGGCCACCCACAAATTGCCGCCACACTGGACAAGATGTCTCCCTGAATAGGTAGGACATCAAGGGGACGGCCTTTCGCCAACACTAAAGCGTTCCGCGTCGACGTTGCGCGGGACCAGGCAATCCACAGTGTGTCCTCATCATCCAAACTCAAGAGTCCTGCCTGTGTGGCAGCCTCCAGCGCCGCCCGCGTGGATGTCACCTGCAGCTCTGGATAGGCATACGCATGCTGCAGCTGCAACAGCTGGACTGTCCACTCAATATCGGAGAGGCTCCCCCGCCCTAGCTTGGTGTGGAGGCTCGGATCCACACCCCATGGCATGCGTTCTGTCTCCACCCGAATCTTCATACGACGGATCTGTTGGACTACCTGCACCGGGAGCTTTTCTGGGTAGCGGAGAGGATTCACCATTTCGATAAACTTCTGCCCTAGCTCCATGTCTCCAGCTAGTGGCTCCGCCCGCAGTAATGCCTGCAGTTCCCAGGGCTCCGCCCACTCTTCGTAGTAGCTCCGGTAGCTTTCCAGGGTGCGCACCAGCGCACCCTTCTTCCCTTCGGGTCGCAAATCCGCATCGATTTCTAATGGCGGATCAGTAGAGGGTTTCTTGAGCAGCTGCTGAAGCTTGTCGATTACCTCGGTCGACCACTGCAGCGCCTCCTGGTTAGATTCCGCTGCTTCGGTGGGTTGGCACACAAACATCACGTCGGCGTCAGAGGAATACCCAATCTCTTTACCTCCCAAACGCCCCATGCCGATCACCGCTATGCGTGCCGGGGCATCTTGTTCCGCCAGCCCGGCGCTCTCCAAATGCTCACGAGTCGTGACGGACAATCCCGCGTTGAGGACAGCCACCCAGATAGTGGAGAGCGCAGCGCACACTTCCTCCACATCCAGCATTCCGAGAACATCTGCACAGGCTATACGCGCTAATTCTGCCCGCCGTAACGAACGTGCAGCATCGATAACATCCGCCGGATTGTGGTGACGGCGGGCGCTCGCTTCGAGCGCTGAGACGATATCGGCTGAACTTGCCTCCACTAGGCGGCTGCCGGACAACATTTGAATGACATCGGGAGCATTCATCAACAGGTCGGGAATATAACGGCTGTTCCCGCAGATGGTAGCCAGACGTTCCAGCACAACTCCATCATCCCGGAGAAGCCGGAGATACCACGACTTGTCAGCCAGCTTTTCGGACAAACGTCGATAATCCAGCAAACCTGCGTCGGGGTTAGCAGTGCGGCTGAGCTTCTCTAAAACCATGGGTAGAAGCATCTCTTGAATGCGGGCACGCCGGCTGCTATTTCCGGTCAGTGCACGTAGATGGGTGAGCGCGTGCCGCGGGTTCTGATATCCCAGTGCCGCCAGCTGCCGTTCCATCGCCTCATTGTCCATGGAGACGGTGGAGGCGTCTGCGGCGGCAATGCTCAGCAGCAGCGGACGGTAAAAGAGGCTCTCGTGAAGAGTTCGGATGCGTGCCCGCGTCCGCCGGAGACGATCAACCAGTACTTCTTCTGTATCCATCGTTCCGGTCGGACGGCATCCAGCTGCTCGCGCAAGCCAACGAAGCGCTATCTCCTCATCTTCCGATGGTAGGAGGTGCGTGCGTCGGAGATGCTGCAGCTGTAGGCAATGCTCGAGCAGACGGAGAAAGTCGTAGGCAGAGTTCAGCTCGTCCCCATTATGCCGAGAGATATAACCACCTTCGGCAAGCGCATCTAGGGCTTCCCCGGTGGCTCGCACCCGCAAACTGGTATCGGTGCGACCATGTACCATCTGTAGCAGCTGTACCGCGAATTCCACATCCCGCAAGCCACCTCGGCCCAATTTGAGCTCACGGGTAACTTGAGCTGCCGGAAGGTTGTTTTCCACGCGTTGCCGCATCTCCTGCACATCGGCAACGAATTGGTCCCGTTCACATGCTGTCCACACCAGTGGGTAAATAGCGTCGAAGTACTCCCCTCCCAGTTTCATATCCCCGGTCATTGGCCGCGCTTTGAGCAGCGCTTGAAATTCCCAGGTCTTTGCCCAGCGTTTGTAGTACGCAAGATGCGAGCTTACAGAACGAACTAGGTCGCCCTTTTTACCTTCGGGGCGGAGTGCCGCGTCCACTTCAAAGAAGCAGCGGGTGCCGATGCTCATGAATTCAGCAGCCAGACGGGCAGTTTTCGCATCAGCAGGTTCAGCGACAAAAACGACGTCGACATCTGAAATGTAATTGAGCTCGCGGGCACCGCATTTGCCCATTGCGATAACGGCTAGACGTCCCGGCGTCTCTGCTGCATCTGGATAGACTGTCGCAACAGCAACCGCTAGAGCGGCGGTTAATGCTGCTTCCGCTAACTCCGTTAGGCGCTCCGAGGTATCCCGGCGGGGTGGTTGGTGTTCTGTGCTGTCGACCGTGTGGGCAACATCCGCGGCGGCCACTAGACACATAATGTCGCGGTATGCACTTCTGATGGCGCGCAAGGCATCCGGACCAGTGATCCCGGCTCGATAAGTGCCAGTCGTGGTGAGATCAGCTGACGCGGTCGCATCCACTGGGGTGGCCTGTACGCTCTGTAACAGGTGTTGTGCGCTCGCCGAAAACGCGGGAACAGCAGTATCTAGATGGCGGGCTAGCGTCGGGTGCGTCACAAGATGGTCGCCTAGCGCCGTCGACGCTCCCAGAAGCGCAAGGAGTCTGCTCCGTAGCACGGCATTTGTGAGAAGATCCTGCGTCAAGCTTTCCCAGCTCTGCTCCCCTTCGACGTCGCACAATGCTTCTCGTAATCGGACCAAGGTAGCGAGGCAGAGGTTAGGTTCTGGACTGCGGGAGAGAGCGCGCAGGAGGTCTACACACTCCTCCTTCATCCATCCCAGTTCCGTAAGTTCTTGTTCCGCGGTCGCCCGCGACAGCCCCAACCTGGCGGAGCTGGGGATCACACGGCGGCCGGTATTACGTGGAGTGGTCACAGGGACAGGTAGTGACGCAGTTCATAGGGAGTGACGTGGTTGGAATACCGCGCCCACTCTTCCCGCTTGCTCCGAATAAGGAACTCAAAAACATGTTCGCCCAGTGCATCTGCCATCAGCTCAGAGCTCTCAAAGCACGCGATAGCGTCCTGCAAGCTTTCTGGCAGATCGCGGTAGCCCATCGCTTTACGCTCTTTAGGACGCATGAGATTGACGTCTTCCTCCGCTTCAGGAGGAAGCTCGTAGCCTTCTTCCACACCCTTCACACCGGCAGCAAAAATAGCTGCAAATGCCAAGTAGGGGTTGCATCCGGGGTCAGGAGTACGCACCTCCACCCGACGTGAACTGGACTTATTCGGCATATAGCGAGGCACTCGCAGCATCGTACAGCGATTACCGGAAGACCAGGTGGCTGCGATGGGGGCTTCGAATCCGCCGCTTAACCGCTTGTATGAGTTCACCCATTGGTTGGTCACCAGCGAGATCTCATTGGCGTGCTCTAGCACACCAGCCATAAAGGACCGTGCAACCGTGGAGAGACCCATGGGGTCATTGGGATCATCAAAAGCGTTAGTGTCACCTTCGAAAAGGCTGACGTGTGTGTGCATACCGGAGCCAGCAAAATCGGTGAAAGGTTTGGGCATAAAGGTGGCCCGAACTCCATCATTAATAGCGACTTCCTTCACCAGATAGCGGAAGGTCATGACATTGTCCGCCATTCCCAGTGCATCGGCAAACCGCAGGTCAATTTCCTGCTGGCCAGGAGCAGTTTCGTGATGGCTGAACTCGACCGAGATACCCATCGATTCGAGAGCTTCGATTGCATGCCGCCGGTAGTGCGGGGCGATGTCGTGGAAAGCTTGATCGAAGTAACCGCCAGCATCAATTGGTACGGGACGCTGCCCTTCGGTATCAAGTGATTTCAGGACGAAGAACTCAATCTCCGGATGGACATAGCAGGAGAAACCCATCCCCGACGCACGATTCATCACCTGACGCAGGACGTGGCGAGGGTCAGCCCACGAGGGGGTGAGATCCGGCATGAGGATATCACAGAAAATACGTGCAGAGTGCTGCCGCTTATCCTCATGCAGCCACGGCATCATCTGGAAGCTGGAAGGATCCGGCATGAGGATGGTGTCCGCTTCGGTAATGCGGGAAAAGCCTTCGATCGACGATCCATCGAAACCAATACCTTCTTCGAACGCCCCCTCTAGTTCAGCTGGCGAAATAGCGACTGACTTGAGGTACCCCAAAAGATCAGTGAACCAGAGTCGGACGAAGTGAATATCGCGTTCATCAAGGGCGCGAAGAACAAATTCCTGCTGTCGATTCATACTTCCGAGGGTATTAGATCAGCATTACCGCCATGTTAACTCTGGTCACTGTTTCCTAACGTTTCCCATCGGTACCAGACACTCTCCCAGAACGCGGTAACCCACTTCCCGCTCCCCTCTGCCCATTCCAGATAACACAGCACCGCCTCTCCAAGATCGGAGAGGCGGTGCCTCGTTGCCAGTGCGGATGCGTCCGTCAGCCTACGGCTGAGAACGGCACGTCACATGGCTCTTATGGATCCTCTTGTTGACGATGAAGTCTCCCACATACCGGTCCACACACGCCTGACCACGCAGGGCTGCACAATGGCCTTCGCCCACGTAGGTCACCAGCGGGGCTTTCATATCCCGTGCCAGCTGCACACCGGCTTCATAGGGGGTAGCCGGATCTCCAGTGGTGGATACCACGAGGATATTGCCGTTGCTATGCACAGACGGCTTATGCGGCCGAATGGTATGCCGTGCCGGCCAGATTGAGCAGAGATCCGCTGGAACGTTTTCAATTGCGCCACCCGGATCAGCAAACTTCATCGCTTTCATGTAGCGCCGTATCATGTCGAGCTGCTTGGCATGGTCGGAGTTGGACTCATTGTCCATGCAGAGCACAGCCTGGAACACGTCCTGCGTATTAGCATAGTTACCATCGATCCAGCGTCCGTAGTAGCCATCTGCTAACGCCAGCAATACGTCACCACCGGCACCTGTCTTCAGCTGCTGCAGACCGAGCTTCAACAGGGGCCACGTTGCTTGCGTGTAGAGGGAAGCAATAACAGCTTGTACCGAGTCAGACCAGCTGAGCGAACGGCTCATGACGATGGTCGGAGCAGGCTTCTTTTGCAATGGCCAGACGAGCTTGTGGAACTCGCTTGTGGCCTTGGACGGATCATTACCTAGCGGGCAATCCCGTTCTTTTGCACACCATTTCGCCCATGCTTCAAAAGACTTCTGGAATCCAGCACCCTGGTTGACGGCAGATTCAACACTATCCTCAGTGGGGTCGACGACACCGTCCAATACCAGCGCACGCAGCTTCGTGGGAAATGCCTCTGCGTACTGCGAGCCGAGGAAGGTGCCGTAGGAGTAGCCAATATAGGTGAGCTTCTTGTCTCCGATGGCAGCGCGGATAACATCCATATCGCGCACGACATCACGGGTACCAATATGGGCAAGGAAGGTCGCTCCCACGTCCTTAATACAACCGTTCATGTAATGGCGGTTCTGCTGATTCTGGTACACCACGGCTTTACGGGTATAGGTGGCATCACCAAAAGTCCGCTTGTTGTCGAAGGCTTTGTCAGAGATGCACTTGAGATTAGGTTCTGAAGCTCCCACACCACGCGGGTCGAAACCGACGAGGTCAAAATGCTCGAGAATCTTCGCTGCAGCTGCCGGCGAGGCCAAGCTCGCGGACATATTGAGGCCAGATCCACCCGGTCCACCCGGATTAATGAGCATGCCGCCCCAGCGTTTTCCAGTGGCCTTCACACGGGAGACAGCAATCTTGGCGACAACCGTCTTGCCCGGTTCAACCTTCCAGGGGTTACCCAGGGCTTTATCCTGTGCGATGACATCTGGGTAGACCACCGGAACCTCAACTGTTCCGCACTCCATCTCACCCATATTGAGAAACGCCTGGTAACGATCGAGTGCCGATGAACGCATCGCTGCGTCTAGACAAGGACCCCACTGTACGCGCTGTGCGTAGAACTTCTGCAGAGCAGGATGGTTTTCTCCAGCTGCGGGAGTTGCCATCGTGTAAGGGTCTTGGGCCGCCGCGGTGGCAGTGGTGGTTACTCCCAATGAGGCGGCTAACCCCATCGCCATCACCAAGGCACCGAGTTTGCGCGGCATGCTAACTGTGTCCCGTCGCATTTACTCTCCTGTCATTTGCGGGCTGGGGACGCAACGCGTCCATGCTGTCTATCGTTTCACAGGAGATGCCGCGTTGGGGAGAGCTCGGTTCGAAAAAAGGAGCATTCTTTCTGTCTACCTCCAGGAACTTTTCAGACTCATCGCTAAGCTAAAAATATGAAGAGCGTTAACCGTTTGTCCTCCGGCATTGTCGCAGGTATTGCCGGCATTTCTGTGGCACTTATGTTGTCAGGCTGTGAATCGTCCTCACTGCCTGCACCGGAAGTGAGTGAGACCACCACCACTAGCGCTATTCCAGAGCAGCGGGAAAAGGCAGTGACTCCCGGAGTCGAGGCAAACGCCCCCTTGCTCTGCCAGGCCATTGAGCCATCCCTCTCCCCCTGGCGAACCAATAGCGTGCGGGCAGCCCGCGGATCTTTCAACGCTGCGGTCCTCGAATGGTCACTCCACAATGACATTACTGTGCGTTCAATCATGAAGAATCCCCACGATATCGATATTGCACTAGCGAAATCGTGTCCCGAAATTTGGAAAGAGACGAAGTTGGCATTAGCTACTCGTACTCTTGCTGAAACGCTGGTAACCCTCCCCACTTATTAGCGAGAGAAAAGGAAGGCGAGCACCCAATGTTGGGTGCTCGCCTTCCTTTGTGTGCAGTGAGGTGTAACGCTGGGGAAGTACTCTGTGGGTGGATATCCGGGAGAGTTCCCTGCAGCTAGGACAAGGGTTTCTCCTCTTCGTTGGCTCCGATAGAATTTTCCCAATCGAGATCTGCGGCATCGGCTTCCGCATTACGGGCAGCGGCTTGGCCGCGCCATTCTGCGGCAGCTTCTGCGGTTGGGTAGGGACCCAACCGGTCGCCCCATTCACGATGCTTTCCTTGGGAGACTTCTCCGGTCGCGGTATTGACGTACCAGTTGCCGTTGTCAGAAGTTGTCATAGCTCTATTGTTCCGAATTTTCCACTATTTGGTCGGGATATCGGCCCATAAATACGACGAGACCCGCACCCATGGGTGCGGGCGTCGTCTCTATCACACAACACGCCTCCCGTCGGAGACCGCACTCTGGGCTAGATACTTAGTCCAGAGTGGCCAGCGGGAGTCCAAGTGCCTCAGCCACCGGGGCAGAGTACAGCTTGCCCTTGTGGGTGGAGAGGCCGGCCTTCAGAGCAGAGTTCTTCTTCACTGCCATCTCCCAGCCCTGCTCAGCAATCTGCAGAACGTAGGGCAGGGTGGCGTTAGAAAGTGCCCAAGTAGAGGTATTGGGGACAGCACCAGGCATGTTCGCAACGCAGTAGAAAACGGTGTCGTGAACCGGGAAGGTGGGATCCTCGTGGGTGGTGGCGTGGGAGTCCTCGAAGCAGCCACCCTGGTCGATGGCGATGTCGACGAGCACAGAGCCCTTCTTCATCTGTGCAACCATGTCGTTGGTCACCAGTTTCGGTGCGGAAGCACCCGGGATAAGAACGGAACCGACGACCAGGTCTGCGGTCTTCAGGGCCTTGGTGATCTCGGCCTTGTTGGACACGACAGTATGGACACGGCCCTGGTAGATGTCGTCGAGAGCCTTCAGAGCAGCAATGTTGATATCGAAGACAGTGACGTCAGCGCGCATACCAACGGCCATAGCGATAGCGTTGGAGCCAGCGGTGCCGGCACCAAGTACGACAACGTTGGCAGGACGGACACCGCTCACACCACCGAGCAGCCTGCCGCCGCCGCCGTACTGCTTCATCAGATGCTGGGCGCCAACCTGAACAGAAAGGCGGCCAGCGACTTCAGACATCGGGGCAAGCAGCGGGAGCTTACGATCCGGAGTCTGGACAACTTCGTAAGCAATGGAAGTAGTACCAGCCTTGAGCAAAGCATCGCAGCAATCGGTGCAGGCGGCGAGGTGCAGGTAGGTGAACAGCACCTGGTTTTCACGCATGCGGGGGAATTCCTCGGCGATGGGCTCCTTCACCTTGATAATGAGATCGCCCTTTTCCCAAACTTCGTCGGCGGTCTCGATCATGGTGGCGCCAGCCTCGATGTACTCTTCATCGGGGAAGTTGGATCCAACACCGGCGGACTTCTCCACGAAAACTTCGTGGCCGCGGTGCACGAGCTCGGCGACGCCGGAGGGGGTGACGGATACGCGGAATTCGTTGTTTTTAACTTCCTTGGGAATGCCAATGCGCATTGCTACTCCTGAAACGTGTTGTGGGGTTCTTCGTTTTGTTCTCTCGCGAACCCCTATAAAATTTCTGGGTCACGCTTATTCTGGAGAAAATTCGGTAAGCTCGCACCTATTCCGAAAAAACTTTTTTAACTCGGGGTGAAAATTATGGATTCTTCGCCGATTGAGCCTCCACAACTTGATGAAGTTGACCGAAAAATTCTTCAGATTCTTAGGGAAGACGGAGACATCGCCAACAAGGATTTGGCGGCACGAGTAGGGATTGCCCCCTCCACCGCTTCTGCCCGGGTGAAGGCACTCACCGATAGCGGAGTGATCCGCGGTGTGCACGCTGACATCGACCCGCAGCTCATTGGCCGTGGCCTCCAGGCTATGATTGCTGTCCGGCTTCACGCAGGTTCTCGCATGGGAATGGACACTTTTGGGAAAACGATGGCAAGTTTACGGGGTGTTCAGGACGTCTATTTTGTTAGCGGCATTGACGATTATCTGATCTATGTATGTATGCGCGATACCACTGAATTGTCCGATTTTGTCGCACATCAGCTGAACAATAATCCGGTTGTAGCGAGCACCCAGACGATGCTGATTTTTGAGCATCATCGGTCCACTTCCTAAGAAACCTGTGTTTTCTAAAAATTGCCCACGGAAGTGATTTAGCTCTCAAAAAGTTGCCATGCGGCAAAAGATCTTGTCGCCATTATGAAAACTTTCCATTCCCGGAAGCCTCAGATTCCCTCTCATAACGACAAAAACGGTAAATGAGCCAACCGTAAGCCGGATTCTGTTCCCACAAGCATTGCCCATGGGCGGCCGCCATCCATCTGGATACATCGTTGCCGAGTATCTCAAGCGATCCACCCGCACACTTCAGCGAGCAGCCGTTAAACATGTACGCAGCTCCACCAAACGTGAAGCCTTCGATCTTGCTCCGAGTGGGGTTTACCAAGCTACTGCCGTCACCGGCAATACTGGTGCGCTCTTACCGCACCTTTTCACCCTTACCACCAAAGTGGCGGTTTGTTTTCTGTGGCACTATCCCGCGGGTCACCCCGGGTTGCCGTTAGCAACCACTCTGCTCTATGGAGTCCGGACTTTCCTCGACGGGGACTTCTTAGGTCATAAGGTTTCCCCAACCGCGACAGCCTAGCTGACTCATTTACCGGTGTTTAGTGTACTAGTTACCCCACAAATTCCGGCAGCGAACTAGGCCACCACTCCCCCGCCGTAATTAACCAACCGCACTGTCGACCCGCCATCGTGATAAAACTCCGCTACCGAAATCGACGCAAGATCTAAAAAGAGACGGTAAAACACCGTATCCACCTCGCCAAGTCCTTCCCACAGCAACGATTTAATTGGCGTTACATGGCTCACCATCAGCACATTCGTTCCACCATACTGCGCCGTGACATCTTCCCGAAAGCTCTGCAACCGACGTCGTACTGCGGCGAGGCTCTCACCCCCTGGTGGTACACATTCAGGATCCTGCATCCACGCTGCAGCGACCGTTGGGTAGCGCTCCAGTACTTCCCCCATCGTGTACCCTTCCCACTCTCCAAAATCACATTCTCGCAAACGGTTGTCTGTGACGATAGGGAGATCCAGCGACTCAGCAAGATACTGTGCCGTCTGCTGAGTTCGACGCAAAGGCGAAGCTATGAGCACGGAATAATCCCCCGGTGCAGAACTCTCCTGCACACGTTGCGCTGCCTGTTGTGCTTGCCGATGCCCCAGCTCGGTCAATTCTGGGTCAATTCCTCCAGATCCGGAGAAAAGATGACGGACGGAGTCTGCGGTCTGTCCATGACGTACCATCACAAACCTCGTTGGCCTGCCCATATCGGGGGATGCCCAGCCTCGTGACGCTTCTGCCACCGCAATTCTCCTTCACCACTCTGTCGGACGGGAATAGTCTCCATGGTACCGTCCGCGCAGAGAACACCGCTCTGGCAGCTAGCTCATGAGATCACTCCTCACCAACAACCCACCGCACTCTGGACAGCGCACTAATTCATCCGCCGGGGCGCCATGAATGGCGTGCAGCTGACCAGTAGAAAGCTCCATTCGACACACCCCGCAATTGAGGCCGACCAGGCGTCCCGCTCCTACTCCTAGTTCTTCCCGCATTTCTTCGTAGACGTCAACAACATAACTGGGAAGAGACTCCACTAATGCTTCCCGTTCAGCACGCATCTTGGGCAGTGCACTCGCTACATCAGCGGTGTACTTGTCAAGCGCTGCCACCGCACTATCCAATTCTCGTTGAGTGCTTTTCACGGCGGCATCACAATTAGCGACCTGTGCTTGGTAAGCAGATACCTGCTCTTCCAGATGCCGAATACGCCGGCGAGAATTGGTGAGCAGCCGTTCTACAGAGTGGAGATCATGGTAAAGATCACGTAATACTTCCGTCTCATGCGCGACATGCACCGCTTCTTCGTCATGGGCTTGGCGGCGCTCGAGGAAGGCTAGCTCTCCCCGCGCTCGTTGCAGTTCACGTTCGACATCTTCCAGCGCTAATCGTGCCCGTGCAGCGGTAGAGCGTGCTTCAAAGTAGTGGCGTTGTTGGATCTTCACATGACGATCTGTGCTGGGTTCGCTGTTGCGATGCTCTGCCGCTGCAATGGCGGCATCAACGTCAGCAAGATCGAGCAGGAGCCTCTGCAGAACGGGGGGACACTTCATAGCGGACTTCTCCTCACTGGTGCAAAATCGCTCACGTGCGGAAGCTCGTGATGTCTACTGACCCGGAATCTCTATGGTGTTAACCGCCTGCCTCAAAGTTTACTGTGAATGCAAGGTCCAGGGGTCCGTGACGAGAGGGAGAACCGCGACATCCAGATCTAGCTCTCTCACCAGTAAGTCCGCAACCTGTGATAGCCAGGGATACTCGCTCGCCGCGTGTGCAGTGTCAATTACTGCTGATCCCCCAGCTTGAAGGAAGTCATCAACAGGGTGATGACGAAGATCGGAGGTTACGTAGCAGTCCACCCCCGCTACACGTGCGTCATCGAGAAAACTTCCACCAGCACCTCCACATACGGCAACGGTTTCAATTATTGCAGTAGGGTCCCCGGCAGCACGAACTCCCCACACGGTGGAGGGAAGAGCTTCTGCCACAACCTCAACAAATTCACGCAGTGGCAGAGGTTGGGCTAAAGTCCCGATTCGCCCGAGGCCAGGAGCATCTGCCAGATTACTGCCATGTGCCGGAGCATAGCTTTCCAGAATGTCATAAGAGGGTTCCTCATAGGGATGAGAAGTCGTCAACGCCTCCTGAATCTGGGCCCGCAGGCGACGCTCCGCAACGAACTCAATACGAGACTCAGAGACAGTCTCCAGCTCACCTGGCCTTCCCAGATAGGGGTCAGCTCCTTTCTCAGGAAGGAACTGTCCAATCCCATCAACACGGAAGGAACACTGAGTGTAGTCACCGAGTGCACCTCCCCCGACGGCAAAAATGGCGTCTTGGACGACCGGTACCTGGCTGCCCGGCACATGCACCACCCAGCGATCAAGTGCATCGGGGTGGTGGGGAATAAGTGGCCGAAGCACGGTAAGCCCGAGCGCTTCCGCTAACGCATCATTGACCCCGGGGTTGGCGCTATCCGCATTAGTGTGTGCACAGAAGAGTGCGCATCCTGCGGAAATAGCGGTGTGAATGAGCTTTCCCTTGGGCATCGAGGCAGCGACGGAGTGCACCGCCTGAAAGAGAACTGGATGGTGCGTGATCACCATCTGCGCCCCCTGGGCTAACGCCTCATTGAGAGTTTCGGGAGTGAGGTCAACCGCGCAGCACACCTTGTTGACGACCGCATGAGGGTCGCCGCAGACGAGGCCTGGATGGTCCCATTTTTCGGCGTACCTCGGTGGGTAGGCCCGATCCATCACGGCCATAATATCTCCCACCGTGTGGGGTACTCGTACAGATTCCACGCTGGGGGGTGCCGCTTCGGTGCCAGGGTGTTCGTTCATGCCAACGTCTCCTCTTCCTTTGTAAGTACGCGAACAGTATCAATGAGCCGCTGCACACTCGAGACGTCTTTGACCGCTAGCCGCCACCACCCAGCATCGAGCAGGGGGAACGTATCGGTGCGGCGGACAGCAATACCTTTTTCCTGCAAGCCTAGTCGGAGCGTGTCAACGGTACCCGGGTAACGCGGGGGTTGAGCCAGCAGAAAGGGACCACTAGCGGGAAGGCGTACCTGCCAGCCGGCCATGGTCAAGGAACGGATCATCGCTTCCCGCTCTACGGCAATGCGGGTGCGGATAGTCGCGAGTTCCTCTTGTAGTGCCGGCTGTGGAAGCGCACGAAGCACGGCTAGTGACAGCGTGGAGACGGTCCAGGGACTGCGGCAAGTAGTAAGACGTTCCACGAGTGTGGGGTGGGCTATCGCATAGCCCGCCCGGAGGCCTGAGATACCCCACGTTTTCGTGCAGGAACGCAACACGATGAGGTCGCCTCCGAGAAGCTTCTGAATAGAGGTAGCAGCCGCAGATGCGGCAGACGTGGCACCGCGACCATACGTAGGAACAGTGGGGAGAAAGGTTGCCGCAGCTGCATAATCGGGCACTACGACATCCATAAAGGCTTCATCGACAACGACAATACGACCGGATGCACGAAGCTGTGCAAGTTCTGCACGGGAACGCAAGTACGACGTGGGGTTTACCGGATTACCGACAATTACTAGGTCACAGTAGTCGGGAAGGACGGGAAGCTGATCCTCTGCCAGGTAATGATGTATGGCATCCCCGTAACCCGCATTGTGGAAGGGTGCTTCCGCTTCTGTATAGGGAGGATGAAGTATCGCGATGTGTCGCCAGGGAAGCCGGCTCAGCAAATCGAAGGCCTCTGTTTCGCCGGCAAGGGGAAGCACCCACGAGGGAGAGACACCGTGAAAAACAGCGAGGGCTTCTTGGACGCGTGCATAGTCTGTGTGTCGCGGATAGTGCGCGAGCTGCGGTAGCGCTGCTTCTAATACGTTGAGCACCACAGGCGGTGGGCTTGGTTGGCAAACGTTCACAGCGAAATCGAGCATACCCGGCAGATCCTGCTGGTCCCCATGAATGTTCCACGGGGTGTCTGGAGTGCCAGTCATACCTTTAAGCCTACTGGACGCCGCAGAGCCCAGTCCCGTCAACCTGGGACGGCATCGTCATGAGAACAAGAACTTCACTACTGGCGGACGAGGCGGGGATGTTCGCAATCTCAACGGTGTGAGACACTACAGATATGACCTCTCCTCGTCCGTCAGACTCCCAACGTGCCCCTATCGTTCTCTTGGACTTAGACGGTACCCTCATTGATTCTTTAGCTACGGTACAGCAAACGCTATGTTTGGCTGCCGATGCGCTAGGGAAAGAGCGTCCCTCTGCAGAATTTCTGGAATCGGTGGCTGGGCCTCCCATGCAGGTGACGATGGCCCGGCTCGGGTGGTCACCGGCCGAGGTCAACGCCGGGAAGCGATTCTACTTTGACCATTACGACACTCATATGTGGGACCAGTCTGAGCTTTTTCCCGGCATTGCTGATGCACTCGCTGAACTGCGCGCACTGGGTTATGAGCTCTACCTGGCTACCTCTAAACGGGAAGCGGTCGCATTTAGGACTGTGGCCCATGTAGGCATCGACAAGTATTTTAGCGGCATGGTAGGCGCTCATAATGACGGCACCACACGCCAAGCGAAGGACGACGTCATTGCGGAGGCAATCCGCCAGGCAGGAGATGATCCACTACATCCACACCGTCGTTATGTGATGGTAGGCGATCGTATTCACGACGTGGAAGGGGCAGCTGTCTTCAGCATCGACACTATTCTCTGCACGTGGGGTACTGGTTCCCCCACGGAGTGGGAGCAGGCTGCCTATACTATCGACAGTGTTGCGGAGCTCCCCCGAGCAGTCCAGGCATTACTGCCGCGAGAATGAGTGCGACGCACAGGCCCGCCCACTGGACAGCACCGGAAAGACGCACGGCCGCAGCAAGATCCTCGCAGGTAGGCACAGGACCATCCCCAAGACGCGGCCGATTCTCCACCCCATAGCGATAGATAGTCTCCCCACCTAGTGTTATCCCTAAGGCGCCAGCACAGGCTATCTCAACAACTCCCGCATTAGAACTGGGATGTGTGGGAGCATCGCGACGCCACAAATGCAGAATCTCTCGTGCTCGCTGAGGAACAATAGCTGCGGTTAGCAGGGCAGTGAGACGCGCGGGCACGTAATTTGCCACATCATCCATACGAGCACTTGCCCACCCAAAATCGCGGTAACGTGCGGAGCGATAGCCCACCATGGCGTCAAGAGTGTTGGTGGCACGGTACCAGAGAAGTCCTGGAAGCCCTGCTATGGCTCCCCAGAACAGTGCCCCTATGGTCGCATCGGATGTGTTTTCTGCCAGGGACTCTACGGTGGCACGGGCAATTCCTTCCACATCGAGATACTGGGGATCCCGCGAACATAACGAAGGGAGGAGCTCCCGATCCGCCTCAAGAGTGCCGTCACGCAGTCGTTGTTCCATCTCATGCCCAACTCGTTGAAGAGTGGTTCCGCCGAGGACCGTCCAGGTCCCGGCAGCCAGCAGGCCTGTGTGTAGAAGGGGACATGAACGGCTGACTCGCTGAGCTATGACAGCGGTGGTGGTAGGAACTCCGCTAGCGATGAGGTAGTAGAGTGCGCCTCGTTTTCTCGACGGGGCGTAGATGCGAGACCAACCGTTGTGCTCCGCGCCCAAAGAACGACACTGGGTGATGCTGTCGAGGGTCCGCGTAAAGGCGGTCAAGAAGGAATCCGAGGGCGAGACCACTCACTCGATCTATTCGTTTCACTGAATAACTATTCACTTCTAATGGGCATAGCCAAAGTAGTAGCTCACAATGACGAGAAGGAAGACAATGGAGGCGATGATCATGCCCACCGCCAGAGCGGAAAAGGGGTGTCGGCTACGGATAATGCCGATGGACCCGCCGGTCGTCAGGCAGGTGGCAATCAGTCCGAGAAGTGGGATTACTGGAGTCCATTCTATGGGATTAATAATTGGGTGAGAAATCGTAGAAACAAGTGTCACACCGAGAATAAAAAGCAAGCCCGTCATGCCTGTCCCCACCAGCACGCCACCGAGCACCATACCCGCGTTGATAAGTACATTCCTAGGTTGTGCGTTCATAAAAGTCCTCTCGTGGATGAAAAAAGTCCCCTCTCAGGGTAACTGAGAGTTCTGTTAAGGCGGTTGTCACTTATTCCGTCTAAATACCGTCAACGGCCCAACTTAGGATGGCCTTACCTGCAGATTTAGCTGAAACTCCTTGCCCATTGATACATAAAATGAGGCCCCTTCTCGGTAGGCTAATCACATGCCTGATAACACTGTGACTACCCGCACAGACTCATCCTCCCCGGTGCTGCGCATTGCAGTTTATTCTGATCGCCCACAATTGCGAGAGGACGTACATTCAGCATTCGGCACTTCTTCTATTTCCGCAGATCTGCCCCCCGTTGAATTGGTCGATTTCGCCACTGGTCCGGCACTCATCCGTGCCCTTCACAACCAGGAAATCGATCTCTGCCTTCTCGATGGCGAAGCCGCCCCACTCGGTGGAATGGGCCTGAGTTACCAAATTAATGCCGAAGTGGAGGATCACCCGCCGCTTCTCGTTCTCCTGCAACGACGTGACGATGCATGGCTGTCTACATGGAGCAAGGCGGATGCTGTCTACCTTCTCCCCGTTGATCCCATCGATCTACCCCTCGCTGCGGCGAATCTCCTCCGCCCGGGTAAGTAGCCAGAGCTTTTCGATCTGCTGCCCAGGTACGGACCTCTTATCTCCTTAACTAACACTCACGTGTGAGAGGAAACCGACGTGTCGTATTACATTCCCATTCTGGCAATGGTGATCATTGCAGCGCTGTTTGTGCTGGTGATGGTAGGCGCCTCAGTCATCATCGGCCCCCACCGCTACAACAAATCCAAGTATGACGTCTACGAGTGCGGTGTGGACGCACTGGACCGCCCCGAAAACGGGGGCCGCATGTCCCTCAAGTACTTCACCATCGCCATGATGTTCCTCATCTTCGACGTTGAAACCATCTTCTTGTTCCCCTGGGCAATCGCCTTCGACAAGATGGGCTGGTTCCTCCTCGTAGAGATGCTCCTGTTCGTGGCCACCCTCTTGGTTGCCTACATCTACGTGTGGCGCCGGGGAGGACTGAACTGGGAATAAACCACGCCCTGCTTTTCACTATCTACCCAATTAAGTGACTGGAATTCGAAATGGGAATTGAAGACAAACTTTCAGGTGGCTTCGTAACCACCACCACAGAATGGCTGTTTGGCCTCACCCGCGAGTGGTCAGTCTGGCCCGTCACCTTCGGCCTCGCCTGCTGTGCATTTGAGATGATGTCCTACGCAGGCCCGCGTTTCGACGCCTCCCGTTGGGGACAGGAAGTGTTCCGCGCTTCCCCACGCCAATCTGACCTCATGATCATCTCCGGCCGCGTGAGCCAGAAGATGGCCCCCATCATGCGCCGCGTGTACGACCAGATGCCTGACCCCAAGTGGGTTATCGCCATGGGTGCGTGCTCCTCCTCCGGCGGCGTGTTCAACAACTACGCCATCGTGCAGGGTGCCGACCATATCGTGCCGGTAGACCTCTACATTCCCGGCTGCCCGCCGCGCCCCGACATGCTGATCGACGCCTCCTTCAAGCTGCGCGCCATGATCGCCAAGAAGACTCAACTCGGTGAAAAGCACATCATCGCCGACGAGCAGGCTAAGGAAGCCGCTGCTCTCGCCGGTGAAGTTCGTGTCGCCGAAGAGAAACTCATCCGGATGAAGAAGAAGTAAGAAGGGAGGAGCGCATGACTGACAACCCCCAGAACACTGAAGACCAGACCGACGTGGCAGGTACCCCAAACTCTGCAGCCAGCTGGACACCCTTCGCAGCGAAGCAAGGTATGTGGTCTGATGGAACCGGAGATACCTCCGGCTTTTCGCGTATCGTGCGTCTGCCTGATCGTATCGTTCCTCTCTCCCGTCCCTTCGGCGGAGAGCTCGACGCGATTTTTGACCGCCTATTTGAGCTGGTCCCCGAAGTTGCTGACTCCCCCGTCACCAACTTCACCGACATGCCTACCATCTACATCCCGCGCGAACACCTGCTGAAGACCATGCAGGCGCTGCGTGACGATGCAGAACTGCGCTACGAAGTGTGCTCCTCAGTTTCCGGCGTACACTACCCCGCGGAACAGGATGCCGAGCTCCACAGCGTTTACCACCTGCTCTCTATGACCTACAACCGCCGCCTGCGGGTCGAGGTCGTCTGCCCTGAATTCGAACCCCATATTCCCTCCGTGGTCACCGTTTACCCCATGGTGAACTACCACGAGCGCGAAACCTGGGACATGTTCGGAATTATCTTTGACGGACATCCCGGCCTTACCCGCATCCTCATGCCAGACGATTGGCAAGGCCACCCGCAGCGGAAGGACTACCAGCTCGGTGGTATCCCGGTCGAATTCCACGGCACTGAAGTGCCGCCGGTGGAACAACGGAGGAGTTACCGCTAATGACTGCCCCTGAAAAGAACTTCACCTCGCCGACGGGCGTAACGTCTGTCGAACAGCTCTTTGAAACCGACCCGGACACGGTCGAGCTCACTGCCGAAGGTGGCGACTGGCAGGAGATCGTCGATCGCCAAATCCAGGAACAAAGCAGCCGCATGATCATCAACATGGGTCCTGCTCACCCCTCGACCCACGGTGTTATGCGCCTGTGCCTGGAACTGGACGGCGACATCGTCACCAACCTCCGCCCGGCTATTGGCTACCTGCATACCGGCATCGAGAAAACCTGCGAAGCCCGCACCTGGACCCAGGGCTCTACCCTGGTCACCCGTGCCGACTACGTGGCACCCCTCTTCAACGAAGCCGTCTACGTTATGGCTGTCGAAGAAATCCTCGGCGTCACCGACAAAATCCCAGAGCGCGCCAACATCATTCGCGTGCTCATGCTGGAACTCAACCGCATCGCTTCCCACCTGGTCGCCATTGGCACCGGCGGTAACGAGCTCGGTGGTGTGACACTGCTGACCAACGGCCTCCGTGACCGTGAAATGATCCTCGACTTCTTCGAGGCCATCTCCGGTCTGCGCATGAACCACGCGTTCCTGCGCCCTGGTGGTGTCGCCAATGACCTGCCCGATTACGGTATGGACAAGCTGGATGAGACCCTCGACTGGCTAGAGGCTCGACTTCCCGACTTCGACAAGATGTGCAACGACAACCCCATCTTGAAGAAGCGCATGCTCGGCATCAGCTACCTCGACCTCACCGGTTGTATGGCACTCGGCGTCACCGGCCCCCGCCTACGCGCCGCTGGTGCGGAATGGGACCTCCGGAAGAAGCAGCCCCACCTCGGATACGAAACCTACGACTTCGACATTCCGGTGTGGAACACCTGCGATGCCTACGGCGCCTTCCGTGTTCGCCTCGCCGAAATGTACGAATCCCTGAAGATCTGCCGCCAGTGCCGTGACCGTCTCGCCGACACGCAGGGCCAGCCCTTCATGATTGAAGATCCGAAGATCTCGCGCCCCGCCAAGCTCGCCGTATACAACGATGGCCAAGGCAACTCCTTCGAACACGTGCGCAAGATTATGGGTGAAGACATGGAAGCCCTCATCCACCACTTCAAACTGGTGACCGAAGGCATCAAGGTTCCAGCCGGACAGGCCTACGTTGCCACCGAGAGCCCCAAGGGCGAACTTGCTTGCCACGTTGTGTCTGATGGCGGAACTCATCCCTACCGTGTCCACCTGCGTGACCCTGGATTCCACCACCTGCAGGCCCTCCCCGCCATGTGTGAGGGCGGCATGCTGTCCGATATCGTCGTCGCGGTCGGTAGTATCGACCCCGTTCTGGGAGGTGTTGACCGGTGATTGAAGCCCACTTTGTCTCCAAGTTCGACGATGCTGATGCTGTCGACATGAGCGACACCACTACCAGCATCACCGAAGAAAATATCAAGGAACTGCAGATCCTGGCTGATCGCTACCCGCACGCCCAATCTGCCATCATTCCTATGCTGCACCTCGTGCAGAGCATCGACGGAAAGGTTAGCGGCGAAGGCGTCCGCCACATTGCCCGCATCCTGGATATCCCCGAAGCTGTTGTGCTGGGTGTCGTTACCTTCTACACCATGTTCCACAAGGACGAGGTCGGCAAGCATCTTATCGGGGTCTGCACCACCTCCCTGTGCGCAGTGATGGGTGGCGACCTCGTCTACGAAACCGTCCGCAAGCACCTCGGCCTCGATGGCGAAGGAACAACTGAAGATGGCGCTTTCACACTCGAACGTGTGGAATGCAACGCCGCCTGCGACTTCGCCCCTGTCATGATGCTGAACTGGGAGTACATGGACAACATGACTCCTCGTAAGGCTGTTGAGATCCTCGACAAGCTGCGTAATGACGAAGAAGTTCACTCCACCCGTGGTCCGCAGATCACCTCGTGGCGTGACAACGAACGCGTCCTCGCTGGCTTCAACGATGGTCGCAGCGACGAAGGCCCCGCAGCCGGCCCCGCCTCTTTGGCAGGCTGGCGCATTGCCTACGACGTGAAGGAAGGTGAGTAACGTGTCGAACGAACTCCTTACTCCCATCCTCTCCGCACACTGGGGCGATGAAACGCCGTGGAAGCTGGAGAGCTACAAGTCCCACGAAGGATACGACGCACTTCGTAAGGCCCTAAGCATGGAACCCGCCGAGGTTCTCAGCCTAGTGAAGGATTCTGGACTCCGCGGACGCGGCGGTGCAGGCTTCCCAACCGGCATGAAGTGGTCCTTCGTTCCGCAGAACAACCCCAAGCCCAAGTACCTCGTCGTCAATGGTGACGAGTCCGAGCCTGGTACCTGCAAAGACATGCCCCTCATCATGGCCAGCCCCCACACCCTGGTAGAAGGCGCACTCATCGCCTGCTACGCATTCGGTGCCGAGCAAGCCTTCATCTACCTCCGCGGTGAAGTAGCCCAGGTAGCACGTCGCCTCCAGCAGGCCATCCAGGAAGCGTACGATGCCGGCTTGGCCGGTGACGACGTCCTCGGTACCGGCAAGCGCCTCCACGTTATGGTTCACTCCGGCGCCGGCGCTTACATCTGTGGTGAGGAAACAGCCCTCCTCAACTCGCTGGAAGGCAAGCGTGGACACCCGCGTCTGCGCCCACCGTTCCCGGCAGTGGAAGGCCTCTACGCCTCTCCCACTGTTATTAACAATGTCGAGTCCATCTCTTCTGTTCCCGCGATTGTCCGCAAAGGCGCCGAATGGTACAGCTCGATGGGTACCGAAAAGTCCAAGGGTGCCACCATATACTCGCTGTCCGGACATGTGAAAAACCCCGGCCAGTACGAAGCCCCGCTGGGCATCACCCTACGTGAACTGCTTGAGCTGTCGGGCGGTATGCGTGATGGACACCAACTGAAGTTCTGGACCCCGGGTGGTTCCTCCACCCCCATCCTCACCGCGGAACACCTTGACGTTCCACTGGATTACGAGGGGGTGGCTGGTGCCGGCTCCATGCTGGGCACTAAAGCTCTCCAGATCTTCGACGAGACTACCTCAGTAGTCCGCACCACCACTCGTTTTATCGAGTTCTACAAGCACGAATCTTGTGGCAAGTGCACCCCCTGCCGTGAAGGCACCTGGTGGCTCGTGCAGCTGCTGCAGCGCCTCGAGCGCGGCGAAGGCAAGCCGGGCGATGTCGACAAGTTGCTGAGTATTGCCGGGAATATCGGCGGCAAGTCCTTCTGCGCCCTCGCAGATGGTGCTGTCGCCTGTGTCACCAGCGCCGTCAAGCACTTCCGTGAGGAGTTTGAGGCCGGTTACACCACCCCCGCTTGGGAGCTCCTGCCCTACGAGGCCAGTGCGCTCTTTAGTGATGAGGAGAAGGTTCAATGAGCGATAACACCTCGACCTCTGCCCAGGACAACCTCGTAACCCTGGAAATTGACGGTCGGTCCGTATCCGTTCCCAAGGGAACTATGGTCATCCGAGCTGCTGAAAAGCTCGGTATCCGTATCCCCAGATTCTGCGACCACCCGCTACTCGACCCGGTAGGCGCCTGCCGCCAATGCATGGTCGAAGTACCTGACGCTGGTAACGGACGCGGTTTCCCGAAGCCCCAGGCCTCCTGCTCGCTGGCAGTGGCCGAAGGCATGGTTGTGAAGACCCAAGCATCCTCCATGCTGGCCAAAGAGGCCCAGCGTGGCATCATGGAGCTCCTCCTCATCAACCACCCGTTGGACTGCCCCATCTGTGACAAAGGTGGTGAGTGCCCGCTGCAGAACCAGGCCATGTCCGATGGCCAGGCGGAAACCCGCTTCGACTGCGACAAGCGCCACTTCCCCACCCCGTTGCCGCTGGTCAGCAACATCCTCCTCGACCGCGAACGCTGTGTGCTCTGCACCCGCTGCACCCGCTTCTCTGAGCAGGTCTCCGGCGACCGCTGCATTGCACTGGCCGAACGCGGTGCCCGCCAGCAAGTCTCCTCTGTGCCCGAGTCCGACGCCGGCTCCTACTTCGCCGGCAACACCGTGCAGATCTGCCCGGTGGGTGCTCTGACCAGTGCTGATTACCGCTTCCAGGCACGCCCGTTCGACCTCGTCTCCACCGACACCACCTGTGAACACTGTGCAGGCGGCTGCGCCCTCCGCGTAGACCACCGTCACAGCAAGATCACTCGTCGCCTGGCCGGTGAAGACGCCGACGTCAACCTCGAGTGGAACTGCGACAAGGGCCGCTATGGCTTCCGCTACGGCACCCTCGCAGACCGTATCACCACCCCGCTGGTACGCCGCGATGGACAGCTCGTTGAGACCTCCTGGCCGGAAGCACTCTCCATCGTCGTCGCCGGTCTCAAAGCCGCTGGCTCTTCTCTCGGCGTTCTACCGGGAGCCTCCAGCACGGTGGAAAACACCTACGCCTACGCCGCCTTCGCCCGTAACGTCGCCGGAACCGAAAACATCGACTTCCGCTCCGACAAGGGCACCGCGGAAGAAGCCGCCTTCCTCACCCAGTACGTGGCGGGTACCTCACTTGAGAACAACGTCACCTACCAGGCACTTGATGAAGCGAAGAAGATCGTGCTGGTCTCCTTCGATCCGGAAGACGAAGCCGGTAACCTCTTCCTGCGGCTGCGCCGTGCAGTCCGCAAGAGGGGACTGCAGGTCGTTTCCATCGCCAGCCACCGCACCATCGGCACCGACAAACTCAACGCTGAGGTTGTCACGTGCCGCCCCGGTGAAGAAGCAGACGCTCTCGCACAGCTTGACGGTCTCGACAGCGACACCATCATTCTGGTGGGAGCCCGCGCCGCTGGTTCCGCCGGAACCTTTAGCGCCGTCGTTGCAGCCGCAGAAAAGTCCGGAGCCCGCTTCGCCTGGGTGCCGCTGCACGCTGGCGACCGTGGTGCACTAGAAGCCGGCTGCCTCCCTGCAGCCGGAGGACACTCCACCAAGGCCATGCTGAAAGCTGCTGTCGCTGGCGAACTGCAGGCTCTCCTGCTCGGTGCTCTGGACGAACGCGACTTCGTCGACGTCCAGCTGCTTCACCAGGCAGCTACCACCGCCTTTACCGTCCAGCTGGCACAACGCCGCAGCGCCCTCAGCGCCTGCGCCGACGTCGTCCTCCCCGTCAGCCTCATCTCCGAGGTCAAGGGGCACTTCCTCAACTGGGAAGCACGGTGGCGTAGGGTCCAGCCGCTGACAGGTGTGCCCGTCACCACCATGTCAGACCGCCGCATCCTCGGCACCATTGCCAAGGCAATGGGAACCAGCCTGCAGATTCCCGCCAGCTCGCAGGTAGCTGACCTCCTGCAAGCAGCTGCCACCGGTGCTGTCGGTGGTTCCATGCCGGCAGTCTCCACCACCGCTACCTCTGGCCTGGTGCTCGACAGCTGGCGTGAACTCATGGGAGACTCCGCTGCTCTTGACGGAACCATCTTCAAGGGAAGTGACCACCGTCGCGGCCAACTGCGCGTCAGCCCGGCCACGGCCACGGCCTACGGCCTCACCGCTGGTGGCGCTGCCACCGTCTCCGCCTCACAGGGATCTCTCACACTCCCCGTCTCCGTCGTCGAAGAGATGGCAGACGACGTGGTGTGGGTTCCCAGTAATGTTCCCGGTAACCCGCTTGCGGTGACCGGTGCAGTACCTGGCGATCAGGTCACTGTGGTTCCGTCAGACGATGCTCACAACGTTCGAATGGAGGTGTCATCCCGTGTCTGAAAGCACTATCGGCGTGTGGGGTGACCCATGGTGGCTCATCCTTGTGAAGGCCATCGTGATCTTTTGTATTCCCCTGCTCTTCGCAATCTTCTGTGTGTGGTTCGAACGCCGTATCCTGGCATTCCTCCAGCAGCGCGTCGGCCCCCACATGGCAGGTCCGCTAGGTCTCTTGCAGCCCTTCTCGGACGGCATCAAGACCCTCATGAAAGAAGACTTCTCGCCGGCCAACGTCGACAAGTTCGTCTTCACTTTGGCCCCGATGCTCACCGGTATCGCCGCCTTCACCACCTGGTCCGTCATCCCTCTGGGTGGACGGGTCTCCATCGGTGGTCACTATACCCAGCTGCAGCTCGGTGACCTCCCAGTCGCAGTGCTATTCATCTTGGCCATCGCCTCGATCGGCACCTACGGCATCGTCCTCGCTGGTTGGGCGTCAACCTCCCGCTACTCCCTACTGGGAGGTCTGCGCTCTGCCGCACAGATGATCTCCTACGAGGTCTCTATGGGTCTTGCTGTGGTGTCCGTCGTCCTGGCCAGCCGCACCATGTCCACCGTGGGCATCGTCGAGCACCAGGCCAACACCCTGACCCTGTTCGGCTGGGACTCCCCCTTCCCCGCTCACAACTTCATCCTGCTTGCCCCTGCCTTCTGCATCTACGTGGTAGCCATGCTGGCAGAAGCCAACCGCGCCCCGTTCGATATGCCGGAATGTGAATCCGAACTAGTTGGTGGTTACTCCACCGACTACTCGGGCTTCCGCTTCGCTCTCTTCTACCTGGGCGAATACATGAACATGGCAACGCTGTCCGCCATCTGCGCAACCCTCTTCCTCGGTGGGTTCAACGCACCGTGGCCGTTCAACAACACCGCCATCGACGGCGGCTGGTGGGGCCTCCTCTGGTTCCTCATCAAGGTCGTCCTTGGTCTCTTCTTCTTCATCTGGGTCCGCGGTACCGTCCCGCGTTACCGCTACGACCAACTGATGTCCATCGGTTGGAAGACCCTCCTGCCGCTCTCGCTCGGCTGGCTGGTCGTCGTAGGTATCTACCAGAAGGCTCGCGCTATGGCAGAACCCGGCTCCTGGTTGACTGATGACGCCACCGCCATTGGTGTGGTACTGATCTACGCCGCTATCGCAGCTCTCGTGCTGTACCTGCAGCGTCACCCAATCGACAAGATCATCACCGATGCCACCCCGCCCGTTGTTGATCCCGTTACTGCCCACTACCCGCTGCCGGTGCTCAAGGATGCCCCCGCTGCTGCCGGCGCACAGCGGAAGGAGGAACTGTCATGAGTGTCTTCTCGCGCTGGGCGGGCCTTGGAGTGACCTTCCGGACGATGTTCCGCAAGAAGTTCACGGAGGAATACCCGCTAAAGCCGAAGGTCACAGAGCCCCGCTTCCACGGTCGTCACCAGCTCAACCGCTGGCCCGATGGTCTCGAAAAGTGTGTCGGTTGCGAACTGTGTGCCTGGGCATGCCCAGCTGATGCTATTCGTGTGGAAGCTGCAGAGAACACCGAGGATGAGCGCTACTCCCCCGGTGAACGCTACGGTGCCATCTACGAAATCAACTACCTGCGCTGCATCTTCTGCGGCATGTGCATCGAAGCATGCCCGACGCGCGCACTGACCATGACCAATGACTTCGAACTGGCTAACGCCTCCCGCGAAGCATTGATCTACGGCAAGGACAAGCTCCTTGCCCCGCTGGAAGACGGCATGGAGATGCCTCCGCACCCCCGTCGCCTTGCAGACAACGAAAAGGGATACTTCTTGGGCCTGCCTCTGCACGCAGACTCACGTGAATCGAAGCAATTGGAGGAAGGATAATCATGGCGTTTTCCATCGCTTCTTCCGCCACCGTTGCTCCGATGATGACGCTTGCCGCTGGTAACTCCAGCGCCGGTCACATCTTCGGACAGGTCCTCTCCTGGATCCTGGCCATCATTATTGTGGCTGCTGCACTCGGTATGGTGCTGTCCCGCAAACTCATTCACTCCGCCCTATCCCTCCTGCTGGTGATGGTCGGTATGGCAATCGAATACGCCATTCTCAATGCGCCATTCGTGTTTGTCGTCCAGATCGTTGTCTACGCAGGCGCCATCATGGTGATGTTCCTCTTCATCGTGATGATGGTCGGTGCGAATGCAGATGCCGAAGAGGGCGACCCCATCCCCGGTCAGCGGATAGCGGCCATCATCATGGCACTGGCGGTTATCGTTCTGGTAGCTGTAGCTATCTCGCTGGTCACCTGGCAGGATCCTGCCGGACTTGATGAAGCCACTCGCACCACCGGCGGTAATATCGCCGGCCTCGGTGAACTGATCTTCAACAAGTACGTCATCATCTTCGAGGTACTCTCAGCACTTCTCATCATTGCCGCGGTGGGCGCTATCGTGCTCACCCTCCGGACCCGCGTCAAGAACCGCCCCACTCAGCGTGAAACCATGGAAGCACGCTTCCGTGCTTACGCTGAAAAGGGCACCGACGTGGGTGCTATGCCTGGTGCCGGCGTCTACGCCGCCAGTAACGCCATGGACGTCCCCGCTCTCCTCCCCGACGGCAGCGAACTCCACTCCTCCATCTCCGAAGAGATCTACGACGCCCATGCGGAACGCTCTGGCCAGCAGTTGGCTGAGCAGACCGCAAAGACCTACGAAGCTCTTACCAAGAGCGACGGAGAGGATGAGTGACATGGCTACTAGTTTCTATCTGACCCTGTCCGCGATCCTGTTCGCTATCGGTATCCTGGGCTTCCTGGTTCGCCGTAGCGCACTGGTCGTGTTTATGTCCGTCGAACTGATGCTGAACTCCTGCAACCTTGGCCTGGTGGCCCTGGCTCGCCAGTTCGGTAACCTCGACGGGCAAGTCGCCGCTTTGTTCGTCATGGTGGTTGCTGCTGCAGAAGTCGTGGTTGGCCTCGCTATCGTGGTCGCCATGTGGCGTACGCAGTACACAGTGTCCGTCGATGAAGAACGTTCACTGAAAGGCTAAAGGCAGTGGTATCCAATACTCTTCTTGCAACTGGACAGTCGCTGACTGTCGCCCCACCTACAACGGATACGACGACCACCGTAGTGGCCTGGCTGATTATCGGCCTGCCCCTTATTGGCGCCGCACTGCTGCTTATGGGCGGCCGGCTGCTGGACCGCTGGGGGCACTGGCTCGCCGTCGTGATGAGCTTCGCCGCCTTCGCCTGTGGCCTCACTCTGTTTATCCAGATGGCGATGCGCTCTGCTGCGGATCGCGCCCTGACAGCACCCTTCTACACCTGGATGTCGCTGCCGGGAGTGGAGACCGATCTTGGTATTCGCCTCGATCCCCTCTCCATCATCTTCGTGCTCCTCATCACCGGTGTCGGTAGCCTCATCCACCTCTACTCGGTGGGTTACATGGCACACGATGAGAAGCGTCGTAAGTTCTTCGCATTCCTCAACCTCTTCATGGCAGCCATGCTGACGCTGGTTCTCGGCAATAGCTACCTGGTGCTGTTCGTTGGTTGGGAAGGCGTCGGTCTGGCCTCCTACCTCCTCATCGGATTCTGGGCACATAAGCCCTCCGCTGCGAAGGCTGCGAACAAGGCCTTCATCATGAACCGTATGGGTGACGTGGGCATGATGCTCGCCATCATCACCATGTTCAAGTTCTTCGGTTCCACCGAATTTTCCGCTGTCAACGCCGGCGTTGCCGATGCGGACAGCTGGATCCCCACCTTCCTCGGTTTCATGCTCCTGATGGGTGCCTGCGCCAAGTCCGCACAGGTTCCTTTCCAGGCCTGGCTCCTCGACGCCATGGAGGGCCCGACCCCCGTGTCCGCCCTCATCCACGCCGCCACCATGGTTACCGCCGGTGTTTACCTGGTCGTCCGCAGTGGCAGCATCTACCAGCTGTCGTGGCAGGCTGCTCTGGCAGTTGTCATCGTTGGCTCTGTAACCCTCCTGGTTGGTGCTTGGATCGGTAGTTCCAAAGACGACATCAAGAAGGTTCTCGCTGGTTCGACCATGTCCCAGATTGGCTACATGATTCTGGCCGCAGGCATCGGTCCTGCCGGCTACGCACTGGCCATCTTCCACCTGGTTACCCACGGTTTCTTCAAGGCCAACATGTTCCTCGGTGCCGGCTCCATCATGCACGCTATGAATGACAGCGTCGACATGCGCCGGTTCGGTGGACTCCGCAAAGCCATGCCATGGACCTTCTTCACCTTCGCTGCCGGCTACCTAGCTATCATCGGCTTCCCCGGCTTCGCAGGCTTCTTCTCCAAGGACCCCATCATTGAGGTCGCCTTTGAACGTGGCTGGGTATTCGGCCTGGCAGCGCTCATCGGTGCTGGCATCACTGCCCTCTACATGACGCGCCTCATGATGATGACCTTCTTCGGTGAAAAGCGCTGGGAAGAGGACGTGCACCCGCACGAGTCTCCGGCCACGATGGTGATCCCGCTGGTTATTCTCGGTATCTTCTCCGTGATTGGTGGCTTCCTCATGGTGGGAGGCATCACCAAGTGGCTCAACCCCGCCGTTGGTGGCACTGCGCCGGATCTCCACATTGTTCACTTCAGTTGGGAGACCGCCGCTACCCTCCTGGTGGTTATCGTTGGGGTGCTGGTCGGCTGGTTGATCTTCCGCAAGCCCATACCCACTACGCGTGAGAATGCGCCTCTGTACACCCGTATCGGCGACAATGCCCTCTACGGCGACACGATCAATGAGTACATTGCCGTGAAGCCCACCCAGGGTCTTGCGCAGGCTACGGCTCTTCTAGACCGACGCGCCGTTAACCCCGCCGTTGATGGTGGCGGACGCGGCCTGGTCAGTCTGTCCGGTTTGCTGTCGCGCTTGCAGAACGGCATGATCCGCTCCTACGGCCTCCTCATGGTCGTGGGTACCGCGGTTCTCGCCGCTGTTGCGCTCATCCTCGGACAACTGGCATAAGGGAGGATTGAGAGAATGTTAATTACCTCTGCCGCACTAATCCCCCTGGTAGGAGCGCTCCTCCTTACCGTGGTCCGGGGTGTTGCCAGCCGCGTGGTGGCCATGCTTGCCTCCCTCGGCTCGCTGGGTATCGCCATTGCTATGGCAGTACTCTTCAACCCTGGCCAAGGTATGCAGTTCACCGAACTACACCAGTGGATTCCCCAGATTGACGCCTACTACTCGCTTGGTGTGGATGGTATCGGGTTGAGCCTCGTGCTCCTCACCGCCATTCTCACCCCGCTGGTGCTGCTCTACGCTTTCACGGAGAACTTCCGTGAAGACCAGCTGGGAGAACGCGCCTTCCTGGCACTTGCGCTGGCCGTCGAGGGTTTCTCCCTCTACGTCTTCACTGCCACTGACGTTCTGCTGTTCTACCTCTTCTTCGAGGCCACCCTCATCCCGATGTTCTTCCTCATCGGTGGTTTTGGTGGAGCACAGCGTCGCTACGCTGCCATCAAGTTCCTGCTGTACTCCTTGACCTCTGGTCTGGTTATGCTGGCCGCCGTTATCGGCGTCTACATAAACTCCCAGAACAGTGGCCACGGCACCTTCCTGCTGAGTGACCTCATGAACATGAATCTCGGCACGAACACGGAACGCCTACTGTTTGTGGGATTCATGATCGCCTTCGCTGTGAAGGCCCCCATGGTTCCGGTTCACACCTGGCTGCCCGACGCCGCAGAGAACACCACCCCCGGTGGTGCAGTGATGATGGTCGCCATCATGGACAAGATTGGCACCTTCGGTATGTTCCGCTTCGCGCTGGGTCTCTTCCCGAACGCAGCCGAGTGGGCCACCCCAGTGGTCATCGTCCTGGCCGTGATATCCATCATCTACGGTGCACTTGCCGCACTGGCGCAGGGCAACCTCATGCGCCTGGTGGCGTACACCTCCGTCAGCCACTTTGGTTTCATCGTACTGGGCCTCTTCGCCCTCACTCCCACCTCGGTGGCAGGTGCCAACCTTTACATGTTCAACCACGGCATCTCTACCGCCGCGCTCTTCCTCCTGGTTGGTTACCTGATGAAGCGTCGTGGCTCCGCAGAGATCGCCGACTTCGGTGGCGTGCAGAAGGTTGCCCCGGTGCTTGCCGGCTTCCTCCTCATCGCGGGTCTGTCGTCCCTGTCTCTCCCCGGCCTGGCACCCTTCGTGTCTGAGTTCGGTGTGCTGGCGGGAACCTGGACGAATTACCCGTGGGCTGCCGGCATCTCGGCCATCGCTATGGTGCTTGCCGCCCTCTACATCATGCGGATGTACAAGCGGACGATGACGGGTCTCCCCTCTGATGAGGTGAAAGAGAAGGTCTCCGAGCTGTCCATGGCGGAACGGTGGATCATCGTTCCTCTGCTGGCTCTGCTCCTTGTCCTCGGCGTCTACCCCACTCCGCTGACCAGGGTGCTGAACCCCGATTCTGAACAGGCTGTCACCTTTGTTGAGAAGGCAACAAACCACGAAGCCGTGGCTCCGGCCGCGCAGCCTGAATCGACCACTATCTCTTTAGGAGGTGCGCGCTAAATGATCCAGAACATCATTGCTATGGACATGATGGCTAGCCCCGCACGAATGATCGAGAGCCCGGCGCTGGATTACCAGACCCTCGCTCCGCTGTTGATCATGTTCGGTGGTGCCTGTGTCGCTCTCCTCCTGGACGCCTTTGTGCGTCGGCCGGCTCGCGCTGTCGTGCAGCTGGTCTCCGTCTTCGTCGTTCTCATTGCCACGATGGGAATGCTGATTGCGAACTGGGTCGATGGCCACTTCTCGGTTGTCGCCAATGGCCTCCTTGCCATGGATAAGCCCACCTATGTGGCGCAGGGTGCTCTGATTGTTTTCACCGCCCTCAGCATGATTCTCTTCAGTACACGGCATGCACGCCGGCTGAAGACAATCCCCGAGAGTGAGCGAACTGAACACTCCGAGATCTATGTCTTGGCGCTGTTCTCTCTGTTCGGCATGATGCTCTTCACCGCAGCGACCAACCTGCTTATGCTCTTCGTCGCTCTTGAAGTGATGTCCCTGCCGCTCTACGTTCTCGCCGGGCTGGCACTCTACCGCCGACGTCTGAGCCAGGAAGCTTCTCTGAAGTACTTCCTGCTGGGCGTACTTGCAGCAGCCGTCATGCTGTACGGCATCGTGATGCTCTACGCCGCCACCGGTAACTTCACCTTTGCTGGCATTGCAGAGCAGTCCTCTCACACCGACAAGCCTGCCCTGCTTGTGCTCGGCGTCGTATTTGTCGTGATTGGCCTCCTCTTCAAGATTGGTGCAGTACCGTTCCACAGTTGGGTTCCGGACGTCTATCAAGGCGCCCCCACCCCGGTGACTGCCTTCATGGCAATCTGCACTAAGCTGGCTGCCGTTGCTGCTCTCGCCCGCGTTCTCACCGTGGCAGTGCCGCTCAACGAACGTCAGTGGGAAATTGTCATCGTGGTACTGGCCATCATCTCGATGCTCTTCGGTGCCCTGCTGACCATGACCCAGACCGACGTCAAGCGACTGATCGCTTACTCCTCCATTACTCACGCGGGCTTTATCATGACCGCTCTGGTGGGTGCGGATCAGGGCCTCCTCAAGGTAGGAAGCCTGGAGTTCAGTGTTGTCTCTTCGGTGTTGATCTACCTGGCGGCTTACGGGCTCGCGACCATTGGCGCCTTCGCCATTGTCACGGTCGTCCGTCGTGAGAGCGGCGAGGAAGCAACTGCGATTTCCGCCTGGGAAGGTATTGGACGCCAGCATCCGTGGTTGGGTGCAGCCTTCGCCCTCTACTTCCTGAGCTTCGCAGGCTTCCCCATCACCGCTGGCTTTATCGGTAAGTTCACCGTCTTCGCAGTGCCGTGGTTGGCTGGCTACAGCTGGCTAGTCGTCGTTGCCTTACTGGTGTCCGCACTTGCCGCCTACGCCTACGTGCGCATGATCATTGTCATGTTCTTCAAGCGCACGAATATCACTACTGTGGTGGCAAAGCCCGGTGCCGCGGTCAGCATCGTGGTGGTTATCACTGCTGTGCTCACCATCCTCATGGGAATTCTTCCCGGACCGGTGCTGGGCCTTGCGAACTCGCTCGGTGGCTTCCTGATGTAAGGGTTAGCCTCCTGCTTTGTGATAGTCCCCCAGGACAGTGTCCTGGGGGACTACATCTATTTCATTTCCAGAGAGGTCTGAAGGAGCCCCCGAAATGGCGCTGAGAATGTCTCAGAGGGACGAACTCCTCCCTTCCGGACAACTCCCCCCCTCGGCGCAGACAATGCTCCCTCTACGTCAACCTTTTCTCTTCAGAGGACTCCCCCCCCCATATTCTCTCTACTCAAGACAACAAGATCCCCGGTCACTCAGTGTGACCGGGGATCTTCCAAAGTGCGTGAGGAGGGTTTCGAACCCCCGACCGCCGGTGTGTAAAACCGGAGCTCTACCCCTGAGCTACCCACGCAGGACGTTAAAACTCTAACCTATGGGACGCTGTTCGCCCTAATTTACCGACGAGGCGCGCCGTGACGAGCTTGTACTAAACGGGTGACAATCCAGTCATTGACCGCGGAGGTAGACGTCTGGGAAAGACCTGCCGTGCGCGCACTCTCAGCGATCTCTGAGGGGTCTACGGCATCTGGTTGACCAGTCTTAGGGGTGGTCAACCACACCACTCCCCCGTCGGACAGCGGGGCGACGACGTCAACGAGGTCGTCGGTAAGGTCTCCGTCACCGTCGCGCCACCAAAAGAGAATCGCATCACAGACATCATAGGAAGTGTCTTCGAGCAGTGTGGAGCCGATGATATCTTCGATAGCTTCACTAATGGATGAGTCGCAATCGTCGTCCCAACCAACCTCCTGCACGACCATGTCGTCAGAAATTTCAAGTTTATGGGCCAAGATGGCGTTGAAGCTGTTGGCGTCGGAGCTGGCGCTCACTGCGTCGATCCTCCTAATTAGAGTTCGTTTCCCGATGACTCCACCAGTCTACCTATGAAAAAACTATTACACATTGGTTTCTTCTGGCAACAAGTCCAGCACCTCCTGACGTCCAGGTGTGTGGCTTAACTCACGGAAATAGCACTCACTCATTTGAACAAACATGCAACAATAATCTTGTGAGTACTGAACAAATTACCTCCGAAGGTTCGCAGACTGAACTGACCATACTCGATGCAGTGTCGCCAAGCCTTGTCCACCACATTCGTGAGATATCTGGCCAGCTCACCCGGACTGTGATGGCACACATGAGTGTGTCTCTTCCCTTCTTTGCAGAACTTGACGCCAAACATCGGGCTGATATCGGAGCGTTGGTGCAGTCTGCCATTCGGTTTTTTGCGGATTGGGTCCAGAATCCAGAGAATAACAATCTTGATTTTATGGATGTACTTGGCTCGGATTCCGTCCACATGGTGGAAGGTCTGAGCTTGCAGCAGTCTGTCTCCATCCTGCACTCGAGCATGGAAGTCATCGAACAGGCCGTCATCAACATGAAGGACATGCCAGAAGCAAAGGTCACATTGCTAGTCCATGCGCTTCGATACAGCCGCGAGTTGGGGTTCTCCATTGCAGACTACTTTGCGGCGGCAGCGGAAAAACGCGGTGCCTGGGATGCCCGCATGGAGACGGCACTAGTTGACGCGGTGGTGCGCGGAGCAAAGTCTGAAGACATCCGTTCCTTTGGCTCTGCCTTGGCATGCGACGCTAATCAGCCGGTGACAGTGATGGTCGGAACTCCGCGTTCCATGGATCGACATGAGCGGACTGTGCTTCGTCTCCACCAAGCAGCATCCGACCTGGGCTATCGCGCCTTGGCAGCGGTGCAAGGCCCTTATTTGGTGACACTGGTGAACGTGCCTGCAGAAGTGCTCATGGATCCAGAATGCCCACTCTATGAGATCTTCTCCGATGACCAGATCATGCTAGGGCCAACAGCGCGCAATCTAGCGGGAGCATCTCGGTCCGCAGAGGAAGCTTTTGCAGCGTTACGCGTCGCGCAAGCAATGCCCAATGTTCCGCGCGTGGCGGCTGCTGACATGTTTATCCCGGAACGGGCGATAGCGGGAGACCATCGAGCTGTGCAGCGTCTGTTTCATGGCATCATTAAGCCTTTGCAGAAGTCTGCGAGTGCAGCCATTCGTGACACCTTGCGACTTTATCTTTCGGTTGATGGTGGCGTCGAAGAAGCGGCCCGGCAGCTCTACGTGCACCCCAACACGGTACGTTACCGTTTGAAGAGAGTAAATGACATTACCGGTATGGATCCACTTGATTCGCGTATGCGGTTTACGCTGCGGATCGCTAATGTTTTGGGGATGCTCGAGGACATTAACGAATCCAGCAACAAATCTTGGTAGAGTCGTGAGTATTATCTGGGCGCCACTCTGCGCCCTCCCCCCTGTACGCATAGTGAAGGTACTAGACGGAAAGGAAAGCACCGCAGATGGCTGCTGATGAAAGAGACATCGTTGCTGGCCTTGCCGAGATCATCGAGGAAGTCACCGGTATTGAACAGACTGAGGTAACTCCAGACAAAAAGTTTGTGGATGACCTGGACGTAGATTCCCTGTCGATGGTAGAAATTGCTGTTCAGACCGAGGACAAGTACGGCATTGAAATTCCCGATGAGCGAATGAAAGGTATGGGCACGGTACGCGATGTCGTCGATTACATTAAACGAGTCACTGTGGGGCGATCCTGATAACGTGCTGTTATCTCCACTAACAAAGGAATAATAACGGTGAAAAACGAACTGTGGTGGGCACTCCGTTGCGGGTGCCCACCACAGTTTTTGTGAAGAGGAAAAGAGGGGGTGCGTAGGTGGTTTAACCGACGGCGGACAGCCAGGTGACGTCTATACTAGAAGGCTGTTCTTGGCGAAGCGTGTCAAGAGACTCATCCCATGCCGTGCCGAGTGCGAGTTCGATGCCATGCTCAAGATCACCAGCACGCATAATTTCGCGAAGTCGGTTTTCGGAGACAACGACGTCACCCGAAGCATTTGTCTCCCCCCGCCAGAGACCGAGATCTGGAGTATGGCTGAAACGCTGGCCGTTCCAGCTTTCAGTGGCATCTTCAGTGACATCAAAGGAAAGAATGGGCCACTCTGCGAGGGCTTCAGCGAGGGCTTGCCCACTGCCAACTGGTCCGATCCAGTCGACAGAGGTGCGGAGCATACCTGGACGGCCTTCCACAGTGTGCCACACGAGCCGCCGGGTAGGGAGGGCTGCTTGTAAGGTACGAGCCAGGACCTGCTCGATCCGCGGGCAAAGCGCTGCGGGGGCAGCATAAAGGGACACCACCCCAGTGGTGGCATCAACAAATGGTGTAGCGACGTGCACGCCGCACCTCCTTCTTCTTCTGAGACGTATGACGTCTTCCCCAACGCAGTACGTCCTATTCGGAGGTGTGTGCACTTTTCTCTTGTCACGTTCAAGTTTGCACTAAAGGTTGAGACTTTTCTTCGATTGAACCTCCGACACGCCGCGTTATTTTTAAAAAAATTCGCAGGTAAAAGCACATTTTTAACTTTAATAAACTTCAGTAACATCAGTATCACCAGCAACCGGCAACGATAGCGCCCTACCGAAGCGGAGGTTTAGCTAGTAACGCGCTACACTGGATACGCTCATTTCTGTTCTCACAGCAGAGGAGTACGTGCCTGTAGCTCAGTCGGTTAGAGCAGATGACTCATAATCATTTGGTCCTGGGTTCGAGCCCCAGCAGGCGCACTTTTCAAAGCCCCTGGTAGATCGGCATAATTGCTGTTTCACCAGGGGTTTCACTACATTTTTGGTAGGTGCTTGAGGGGGCACGAGGGGGCATAAAAAGGCTCTAAAATGCACCAGATGTAGCCAAAATGTAGCCACGAAAACGCACGAAAAAAGCGAGGAAGCCCAGCAACAACATAAAACCACCGAACTCTTCCTGCGAGGCAGGCGGGGTGAATTCTCGCCCCTCCGACCGCTCCTCTTGCATATTGTCTGGGATCTGCTCACCAGCAGACATGTAGGCAACATCATTCGGCGTCACATGATCCGGCATGATTTTCTTCTCCTCAACAAAACCCCACATCACAAGCACCGTGGGTCAAGTGCCCAACCACACAACCCCCGGCTGGAAAGGGTGCTCAAACACACCACACCGCCCGGCGCGGACACGCGGCTACGGGCGGTGGGTAAAGGAAAACCCCGCACCCAATAGGGGGTGACGGGGTTCTATTCAGGTGATAAAAGCTCTTAGGCGGCTACAGGCTCCTCTGAGACAACGCCATCGATACGGTAGCGGGTGAATTGGGAGGATATCGTCTCACCGAATTGCTCAAGTCTCATATCATATGAGGTGTTTTCGGCGAAAGCATCCCATATCAAATCTACATATCCGAGGAAGATACTCTCTCCCCCGGTGAACTCATATGACGACAGGATAATCTGACTGGAGCCCTCTTCTGTATTCCGGGTAACGAAACCCTCCAGGTCGTCTTGTCCAGGACGAGCAATACTGAACTCCATATACCGGTCAGACTCGGAAACAATATCTGCTTTTAGAGTAGAAAGGGGTTTTCTAACATCCGACATAGAACTTGTTTCTATGTATAGGTCAAAATCTGGGTAATCTGCCATGCTTACACACCTCCTCTAGGGCCGTATTAGCTCATAGTCGCCTTTATCATCAGTGCCTAGAACAAGGAGTTCTTTCGGGTAATGATCGGGGTCAATGTCGCTTTCTATTGTTTCGATAAGTTCTTCTCGGGGGATAGAGAAGTTTCTCGAGTCAATGACAACATGGTCAGATTGATGCTGCGCTTTTCTGATGTTTGCAGTGACACCATTACGCGGGTTTTCAGAAGTCTTACTAACCTGTTTTACTTCTACTGTGATGTCCCCGCAGACGATATCTGGGGTGTTCTTGCTGAAGTTCTCTCCCAGCCCAAGAGAACTCCTAAAATCGTCCTGTGTATCACTTGGCAATTGTCCGAGAGCGGCACAGTATTCCAACCGAACACCACTGCGTTTCTCCACTAACACAGCAACCTCTTTTTCATACGGGCTCCACTGATCCTCCCCTCCGACAATCCCGCCTTGACGTAGCTGCTCAGCTGAATAACTACGAGGATTAACCCCCTTACGGGCACTCTTTCCTCTCTTGTAGAGGTGTGTCTGTCCGGGGGCTTGGAGCACACTGGGAGTAGGGCGCACAGTCATGACGTTTTTCATCGTATGCCCGGCGCGGACTTGATAGGGGCGGTGCGCACCGATGAGCGTAGTACGCGCCTGCTCCAGGGAGGCAAGGCCCAGCAGGAGCACCTCTCCCCTTTTCGAAGGGTTCCCTTGCTAATCTTCCTTCACCTCTCTAATATATGCATTATCACGCATATATTAGAGAGGTTTGGTAATGCAGGCCACTGATCACACTCACCAGTCCGATCACACTCACGGCCCGGAACATGGCCACACACATAGCCACGTGCCGGATCCCAGTGACAACCACAACCCCGACAGTCACGATCACGGCAGCACACTACCTCACGGTCATTCCCATCATCACACCCACGACCATCACGACGCGGCACAACTCGCCCGCACTCCTCAATGGCGCATCAGTGTCGCTATCGCCCTGGGACTCGTGACCGTCATCACACAAATTATTGTAGGGCTACTCTCCGGTTCGCTCGCTCTCCTGTCGGACTCGGCACACGCGTTTACCGATGTCTTTGGCCTGTGCACTGCACTCATTGCCATCCGAATTGGCGCACGCACCTCCGCCACTCCACAACACACCTTCGGTTTTCGCCGCGTCGAGGTACTCGCCGCGGGATTCAACGCAGTTCTGTTGCTAGCAGTCGCCGTCATCATCGTCGTCGAAGCCGTCGAGCGTCTCATCCATCCCGTTGATGTCCTGGGGCTACCAGTAGCCATCGTCGCAGTAGTGGGACTACTCATGAACTTTTTCGCGTTTCTTGCCATCCGTGGCGGTAAGGACGAGTCCATTAATGTGAAGGGCGCTTATCTAGAGGTGATGGCAGACATGGTGGGGTCGGTTGGAGTACTCATCTCCGGTCTCATCACCTATCTCACAGGATGGGTGTATGCCGACATTGTGGTTGCAGTCCTCATCGCGATATGGGTACTCCCGCGGGCAGTCGCATTGCTCCGCCAAGTGGGTAACGTCATCCTGCAAGGCACACCCACAGATGTCGATGTGGAGTCTCTCCGCCAAGACATCTTATCGGTAGACGGTGTACAAGCACTCCACCATTTTCATGTGTGGAGCCTCACCACCGGTGACAACATCGGATCTGTCCATGTTGTCACCTCAAATCCGCAAGCCCGCCAGCGCGTGCAAGAACTCATGGAGCACACCTACTCTCTTCACCATGTGACGGTGCAAGCAGAAACACCTGCCGAACAATGCGCGAATGTCGGCGCCTGCGTCTAACCCTTGCCACTACTGCGGTACGGAAGCAGCGGTTCCGGTACTAGTCCCAGTTTTCTGCATGAAGAAGGACATCAACAGCTTGCGAACGGCCGGCCGGTCGCACCATATGCTCAAGGCGGATGACCCGCATCCCCGCACTGGCACTAGCAAGATCAGCGACGGTCGGAAGAAGTGCAGAATCCTGCGGGCCTCCAATGCCGTGACGGAGGTTTTCGGCAGCATGCCCAAGATAGAGAAGCGCACCGTGCGGCTGCAACCAGGCTTGGCTACGCTTCAACACATCGCGTAGCTGATGCATGGGCAAATGCAGATAAGCGCCCAAAATAAGGTCGAATTTGCCGCTGGTGAAACGGTCATCACCAGTAACTTGTGCATCGTAGACCGGTACCCAGTTACAGACGTTCCCCACCGTATAGACAATCTTCGGCCCCAATGACTCGTGCTCTGCCGCTATACGAATTGCCTCGGGAGAGAGATCAACGCCTACTACGTCCCAGCCCATCTGCGCCAGAAGACGAGCGTGCCGACCATCCCCACACCCTAGGTCAAGAGCGGTGCCGGGTTCCATAGTGGAGAGCCGTTCCACGACTGCCGCGGCAGGGGTTCCTCCCCAAGGGGCGGGTGTTTCACTGTAGCGGGCGTCCCAATCTGCGGATGTACGTTCAGCCATGTCCTCCACAATAGCCCGAAGCACCCACTCACACAATGGGGCTAACAAGGTTCACTTCACCATGCGTTGGACTGCACAATGCCGAGCGGAACTTCAGAATGCCGTGCGGGGGCTGCTGTGCGGCACACACTAATCGAAGATCTCGGGCAGCACACCTCGCGGAAGCTCCTCCACCTCGCCATCTTTTACAACTAGGTGCCGTGCTTCCACCTGTTCGATCATGCGTTGGTCGTGGGTGACGACGACAAGAGTACCTTCACACTGTTTAATAGCGTCCTGTACTTCTTCGATGAGGTCAACACTCAAGTGGTTAGTCGGCTCATCCATTAAGAGAATCTCTGGCGGGTTAGCCACGAGCAAGGCCAAGGCTACCCGTCGCTGCTGTCCCAGCGAGAGATCACCCACGGGTCGCTGGGCATCTTCAGGGGTGATGAGCCCCAGTTCGTCTAAGTCCAGTGAGTGTGGACCGGAGGCAAAGGAGTAGAGTTCCGCAGCACTCTTTTTCGGGTCCTCCCATCGTTGTTCCTGCTCCAGGATCGACAGGGTTGCTCCCTGCCCGACCTGCACCTCTCCTGCTTCCGGCCGGAGCGCACCAGTAATGACATGCAGCAGGCTAGATTTGCCGGATCCATTGGGGCCGGTGATGACGACAGTTTCGCCAGGCCGAATGGTCAGAGAACCCACGTGGACACGTTTGGGAACAACCACCCCACGGAGCTTCAGATGGAAGTCCTCATCGGAACCAGCGGCGACACGTTTACCACTGGGAGCCTTCGCTAGAGGGGCATGAAAACCAAGCAGGACTGGCGGTTTTTCCACCCCATTTTCTTCCAGGTCCGAAAGCTTTTGGCGCGCTGCTCGAACTCGGCGGGCTATCTGTTTTTCCACGCGACCGCCGGCCTGGTTGTAGGAGAGTTTATCGTTATCCTGACGTGCACGGCCGGGGGAAACCTCTCGCGCACCTTTCTCGATAGTGGTTTCCAAATGCTCTCGTTGGTGCTCTTCAGTGCGCCACTGATGCTCCCACAGCTGGCGTTCGTGTCGACGATGTTTGTCGTACTGAGTCCAGTTTCCGGTGAAAATACCGATACCCTCGCGGTTGCGCACAATGTCACCGATATGGGTGCAGGTGGCATCCAAGAAGTCACGGTCGTGGGTTGCCAGCACGACGATCCCCGGGTGCTCTCGAATAGTTTTGGCAACAAGCTCACGCCCTCGCGCATCGAGATGGTTGGTAGGTTCGTCGAGGAGGAGAATCTCAGGTGCCCGGATGAGGGCAAGTGCAAGACCGAGACGAGCTCGCTCACCACCCGACATATCGACAGTGCATTGGTCAAGAAGATCTCCGGATACTCCCTCTCCGGTTAGGCCCAAATGGTCGAGAACAACTTCCGCATTATGCTCAGCACTCCAGGCATCATGGGCCATGACGTCGTTATAGATCTCGGCATAGCGTCGTTCCGCGTGCGCGGCGGCCTCAGGATCCTCGGTGGTAGCCATAATGTTGGCAGCGTCTTCCAACGCCTGGAGACGGCGACGGGCAGGTCCGAGAGCCTCTTCAACGAGCATACGACCGGTGGAATCGAAGGGGGCTTCGAGCTCTTGAGCCCCAAGAACGCGGGTTCCTTGGTGGGTGACACGGCCAGCACTGGGTTTGAGGCGACCGGAGAGAATCCACAGCAGGGTGGACTTGCCCACTCCGTTGTCGCCAACTAGACCCAGCACGTCTCCTGCAGAAAGCGTGAGATTAATGTTATTGAGGACGGGGCTACCGGGATAGTCGTAGTGGATGTCGGTAGCGACCAGCTGGGTGTCTGCAAAGTCCACCGACACATCAGCGGGGTACACAGACTCGGTCATGGGAGCTCCTGGGGACAGGCATAGCTGTGGCATACAGTTATGCTTCTTGTCGTCAGTATATGCCGAAAGCCGGTGCACTGGTGATGGTGTGCGGGGTGCGCCGAGGGGGTTGGGGCGACGCAAGCTCAAATCGCTGTGGGGTGTTTTACCGTGCCCTAAATAGCAAAAGCTCCCCCAGTTGGACTCGAACCAACAACCCTTCGATTAACAGTCGAATGCTCTGCCAATTGAGCTATGGGGGACTAAACACCTTGGTGTTACGAATGGATAGCTTACCTACCCACCCCGCTACTCTCCAAATTGCCAGGTGGACACGAGGAAAAGTAGGTGAAAAGCAGATGTACCGACACGCTGTTAGAAGGTTGCGATGGCAAGTTGTTTCAATGTCGCACGGTATTCTTCCAGTGCCACAAGATCCTTAAACATGTCATGGTAGTCGGGGTCAGTAGAGGGGTTCTTCCGCTGTAGGGCAGCTTTCAGTGCGGCTACTTGTTGCCCCACCCACGCTTCCTCCAGGCGCGCAAAAAGACCCTCCGCGTAGCTGGCCATATGCTCCTGGTCTACCGGCATATCTTCGACGGCAAGCTCCGAGACTACCCCCTGTACTACCAGGTCGTCGATATGTTCTTGGATGGACGGTACCCAGTTATGGTCAACCACCGCGTTCGTGCAGCCTCCTACCGCTTCGATAGCATCCCGAATAGTGCGGTAGAGCGGATAGGTGAAGGCATCAGACCCCAACGCGTCGAAGCCAGCTCCGGCAGTACGGGGATACTGGATTGCGAGACGCACTGCCCCTCGTTGGCGCCCCTCTTCACTACCTTCGGAGGGTTTACGGGGGCGCAGCATCCGGGGCTGATTCTGACTGGCCTGGCCGCCTGCAGTTCCTCTTGCCCCAATAGAGGCAGAAAAGGACGAACTAGCTCGTGGACCCCGGCCCCGCTGAAGCCCTCCTCGCAGCGATCGCCCAGTTGGTCCTCCTGCTGGCATCCGTCCCGCGGTACGGGCAGCCTGTCGCACTCGATTCACTATTTCGGTGGGATCGTGCCAACCTACCCAGCCGGAAAGCTGGCGGGCATACTCGTCCCGTAGCGCCGCATCGTGGATAGCCGCAACAACCGGGACAAGGCGTTCGAGAGCTGCTACGCGCCCTTCTGGAATAGAGAGATTGAAGTCTTTCAGCAGTGAGCGGAGTGCGAACTCAAACATGGGGATACGGCGTGCGATGAGATCTCGTACGGCGGCATCTCCCTCCGCCTGCCGCAGCTCACAGGGGTCCATTCCGCCCGGCGCAATGCAGACGAATTTCTGGCCGGCAAATTGCTGATCTCCGGTGAACGCCTTCATAGCAGCTTTTTGACCCGCTTCATCTCCATCAAAGGTGTAGATGATCTCCCCCCGGTAGTAGTTATCATCCATGAGGAAGCGGCGCAGAATAGCCAGGTGGTCATCGCCGAATGCGGTTCCGCAGGCGGCGACGGCGGTTTTTACGCCAGCCGCCCACATCGCCATCACGTCCGTGTAGCCTTCCACAACGACGCACTGGTGTGATTCGGCAATATACTTTTTGGCTTTATCCAGACCAAAGAGCACTTTGGACTTTTTGTAGAGCATGGTTTCGGGAGTGTTCATATACTTCCCGAGTTTGTCGTCGTCGAAGAGCTTGCGCGCACCGAAACCAATCACCTCCCCGCTGGGGGCACTGATGGGCCAGAGGAGACGACGATGGAAGCGGTCGATGGGAGTTCCCCGCGAACCCATCTTGGAGATCCCGGCAGCCTCCAGTTCATCGAAGGTGAAGCCTTGTTTCTGCAGGTGACGGGTAACGGTGTCCCATCCGGCTGGGGCGTAACCACAGCCGAATTCCTTAATGATGGCGACGTCAAAACCCCGGTCGAGGAGCATGTCGCGGCCCGGCTGTGCCTCTGGGGTTTCCAACTGCTGCCGGTAGAACTCGTGGGCGGCTGCATTGGCTTGAAGTAGCCGCCGACGTGTCCCCCGCTGCTGCGGAGTGGTGGCGCCGCTTCCCTGGTAGTTGATGCGATAGCCGATGCGGTCAGCCAGCTGTTCCACCGCTTCAACGAAGGTGACATGTTCCATCTTCATGAGGAAGCTGAACACGTCACCTCCCTCCCCTGTAGAGAAGCAGTGGTAGTAGCCGTGGTTGGGGCGAACGTGGAAGGAGGGCGTTTTCTCGTCGGTAAAGGGGCTCAACCCTTTGAGAGAATCGACACCGGCGGGTTTCAGCGACACATATTCCCCGACGACGTCTTCAATGCGCACCAGGTTACGGATTGCCTCAATGTCGCTTTCTGGAATCCGTCCCTTGGCCATGGTTTGAGGATACTCCATCCAGCGAATGCCAGCGTGCTCTAGCCCCACCCTGCTTGCAGACCAGCGGCAGCCTTATCGACACGTTCTAGACGGGTTTCGGTGTACGAGGCGATCTGGTCGACCACGATTCGCATGCGGCGTGCATCATCACCCGCCGCACAGGCTGCTTTCCAATCATCCCAAAGAACCGGGTCAAGGCCGCCTTCGCCAGTTTGCAGCAACCAGCTCGCCACGCGGAAAATCCGGTCATATTGGCGTTCCTGTGCCTTCAGGTGGTCTACATTGTGCATGACGTAGCGGACTGCCACCGTCTTGAGGAGCCCCACTTCTGCTTCAATGTCGTGCGGGATTGCCAGATCTCCTCGGTAGCGTCCCAGCTCCCCCGCGTAGTGAGCCCGGGTGGTGGCTATCGTGGAGTTGACGAAGCGCCCCACCAGTTCCGACGTGAGTTGTTTGAGCGCCACCAAGTTACTCCGAGACCCAAAGTAGTTTCCGGACCCCACTACCGTCCCAGAGTTGGAGACGCAGGTGTTTGCTACTTCTCGCACATGGGGTAGCTCCCACAAGCGGGCGGCAGCAGCTGCAACACGGTCGGCGGAGAGCCCAAACGTGGTGTGGGCATCTGTTGCTAAAGCTGCAGCTTCCGAATCGTCTCCCAAAACTCTCAGGTCAATGCGACCGGCTAAAATACCATCTTCAACGTCATGGACTGAGTAGGCGATATCATCCGACCAATCCATGATCTGTGCTTCCAGGCACTTATGGTCAGTGGGCGCGCCGTCTCGAATCCATGCCAGAGTATCGGCATCATCAGCGTAAGCACCAAACTTTCGCATTCCCGGACGACGGGTCCACGGGTACTTACAGACGGCATCGAGTGCTGCGCGGGAGAGGTTAAGCCCTACCGACGTCCCTTCATCGGAAAGAACCTTCGGCTCAAGGCGGGTGAGAATCCGAAGCGTCTGTGCGTTGCCTTCGAAACCGCCGCAGTCAGCCGCAAGATCGTTGAGAGCGTGTTCCCCATTATGGCCGTAAGGGGGGTGCCCAATGTCGTGTGCTAGACCGGCGAGCTCCGCAAGATCTGCATTGACATCTAACCCCGAGGCGATGCCCCCGGAGATTTGTGCAACTTCAAGGGAATGCGTCAGGCGCGTGCGTGGCACATCCCCTTGCTGTGGGCCCACCACCTGAGTTTTATCCGCTAACCGTCGCAGTGCACCACTATGGAGGATGCGGGCACGATCGTGGGAGAAGGGGCTCCGACGATCGTAGTTGCCAGTTTTCCCTAGTTGCGCAGCCTTAGGTTGCTCTGGGTGACGTCGGGCGAGGTCATGATCGGTATATACACTCATCTCACCCTCATTCTAGCGAGCTGGCGAGGTCCACTGTCGCTTCTCGACACAGCGGCGCGAAACTTCAGTAATCTTAGGTTGGAGAGTTCTTACAACCTCTCGACTTTGTTGTCCTTCATCTCCGTCATCTCCGTCCGTCCATGGATAAGGGAGGGCCTCTGCCCCATGGTGAACGTTTTCAAACGTTGTTGTGTCGCTCTTCTCCTCACGCTAGGTGTACTGGTGGGGCCTACCGCTGCCAGTTATGCCGTGGAGCCCTTTGCTATGCCGGATAGTACAGATGTGGTGGCACGTGGCACTACACTTTCTGACACTGACCAAGTAAAACTCCAGGATGCTGTGGTAGATGCCCGCCAACAACTGGGCTTGGAGATCTACTTCGTCTTCGTCGACACCTACGGAGACCTCACCCCAGCTGGGTGGACCCAAGAATTTGTGTCCCTGTCGCACATTACGGGGCCGAACTACGTTGTTATCACCGTCGCGACGCAGCAGCGCGATCTTTACCTGGGGCAAGGTGGTTCTCTCAGCACCTACCAGATGCAAACGTTGATGAATAAGTACCTCATCCCCTCCTTGCAGCAAAGTGATGCCTCCTGGGGCAACATAGGACCTGCAGCAGTGGAAGGCTTGCACGCAGTGCGTAGTTCCCAGCCGGCTGGATCCACTACCGATGACAACGTTCCCCTCGGGCTAGGCGCATTCATCCTTACCCTTGTCGCCGCTGCCGCGGTTGCCATCTATTACGTGGTCCGCCGCTTGGCCCGTCGTAAACGCAACAATGAAGCCGCAATGAACGCACTGGCGAACCCACAATGGGACGCCCCCAATCCCCTCGGAGCAGTGCCGCTGGGCCAACTGCATCAGCGGTCTAAGGAAGTGCTCATCGCTACCGATAACGCAATTCGGCAAGCTAACCAGGCTGTGATTACCGCCCGCCAGGAATTTGGTGATGCAGCGGTAGAGCAGTACCAGATCGCCCTCCAGAAAGCCTCCGCACATCTGCGTCAAGCTTTCACCATCCGCCAAGAATTGGATGACGCTTTCCCCGAAACACAACAACAGCAACACCAAATGCTGACGGAGCTACTCCGACACTGTGACGATGCCGGCAAACTTCTCAAGGAGAACGCCACCCAGTTTGAGCAGATGCGCGACATTATGACCGATCCACAGCCCCGCATTGCTAACCTCACCCTTCGTACGGTGGAAGCACGTGCACGGCTGGAGCCAGCTCACCAGACCATCTCGTCGCTACAGCAACGCTATAAGCGGCTCAACCTGGAAACCATCGAAGCAAACGTCCTTGGTGCGGAAGAGAACATCACCCTTGCGGAGAAATCCCTGGATGATGCTCGGCAGGGGCTCAAACGCCCCAGCGAGGAACACTATCCGGTGGCACCGGCCATTGTGCAGGCAGAAAAGCTGCTGGCCCAGGCAGAGCGACTCCTCGCTGCAGTGGATCATGCTGACGAGGACATCACACACGCGCAAGCCAGCTTGCAGGGACAAAAAGAGGAGCTCACCAAGACCCTTGCTGAGGCTGAGAGTTTCCTCGCAAGCCCACTCGCGAAGAACTCCACCGTCAACACGAATCCAGTGCACAATGCCGTCAACTTGGCTCGTCAGGCACTCAAACGCGCCGAATCACGCGGGGAAGCTATACCCCTCCCCTGCTATAACGAGCTGGTCGCTGCAGACACCAGTCTGCAGTCCACTCTCATTTCTACTGAAGGGCAAGCCAACACCCTACAGCGCCAGAAGGAGACAGTGCGCCAGGCTATTATCACGGCTCAGCATCAGGTGCGGGCAGCTCAAGACCTGGTGAATACTCGCACGAATATTGTGCAGGCAACCGCCCGTACTCGCCTCTCACAGGCACAAACTCATCTACGTATGGCGGAGCAAGTGGCAGAAACCGACTACCTGGCAGCTCTCCAAGAGGCGCAAAAAGCCATGATGATGGCACAGGAGGCCACCCAGGCCGCCGCACACGACCAACGAACCTATGCCACGATGTACTACCAGGATCAGCGCACCCGCTCTGGCAGCAACGTCAGCAGCTTCCTGGGCGGTATGCTGTTAGGCAATCTACTCAGTGGCGGATCGTCCTACAATAATGGCTGGTCAGCTGTCAGTAACGGAGCTGTGGACATTGCCCGCGCCTTGGGTAACTCAGGAGGATTCTCCGGTATCGGCGGATCCTTCGGCGGGCCTTCTGGAATAGGTGGGAAGTTCTAAAGAGAAGTCCCCTACACCGTCTTATCGAAGAAAGGCGAAGGAGGCGTTCCCTCCTCGGGGCCCTCGCCAGGTGGCTCAGTGTCCGCTGGGAACCCGTCACCAGGCTCGCTGGTGGCGGCGTCTTCTGCCGCCTGCATCTGCGCCTGGTGAACCTGCTCCTCCATCATCTGTAGCCCCTTTAAATGGGACTTTGCACGCCGGGACTTGTCACCCTTCACCTTGCGCAACATTTCGGCAGCCGCCGAATCCAGACTCCAATCGGGAATCACCGGAAGCGACCAGCCGAACAGTTGTGCAGGCAGGCAGAGAGCAATACCGGTAATGGTGCCGGCAATCATACCCACACCAGGGTAGCCGATGCCATGCACCATGGTTACCACACCCGCACCAGCGAGTGCTGGGGTGGCATAGAGGGTATTCCCTCCGAAAACTTCTGGGGTACGGCCCACCAAGATATCGCGGGTGACGCCACCACCCACCGCGGTAATCACGCCCAATACAAGTGCCGGACCCACACCCAGCCCGGCGGCGAGCGTCTTCGAGGCACCCGTCGCCGCCCACGACCCAATCGTCATGGCGTCGACCAGACTGAAGAGATTCACCCAAAACTTTCGTCCGTCAATGCGCAGCACCATGGAGATAAACACACCACAAACTGCGGCCACCAGATAGGCATAGTCGGTTAGAGCAATGGGCGTGAGGTTGAGCATGAGGTCACGCAAAATACCGCCACCCAGCGCAGTGCTAATTCCCAAAATAAGGAAACCGACCAGGTCGAACTTATGACGGCGTGCCACAGTGCCGCCTAGGCAGCCTGCGCCAACGACGCCCGTCAAGTCGATGACTCGAAAGACGAGCTCCTGATTCAGGAGAACGCCATCCATCTAATCTGGTCGATTCCTTCGAAAGTGGGTGTACAGGTAACTACGCGGCACTCGAAAGTGTGCCCTGCTCCCATTGTCCTCCGTGAGGCCACAAGGTGCACGGGATGTTAGCTAGCAGCCACGCAAACGTTCAGCGAGGTAGTTCTCCACGTTGTCGAGCGACACACGTTCTTGACTCATCGTATCGCGTTCGCGAATGGTGACAGCCTGATCGTCTTTCGTGTCAAAGTCGACGGTGACGCAGAACGGAGTGCCGATCTCATCCTGGCGACGGTAGCGCTTGCCAATACCTTGGGCATCGTCGAAATCGACGTTCCACCGCTGACGCAGCTGGTTGGCGAGGCAACGGGCCACCGGGCTGAGCTCCTCGTTACGGGACAACGGCAACACCGCAGCCTTAACGGGGGCTAGACGCGGATCAAGGTGCAGCACTGTACGCTTGTCAATCTTGCCATTCGCCTTCGGGATTTCCTCTTCCTCATAGGCGTCTACCAGGAAGCACATCAGGGAGCGAGTCAGACCGGCCGCGGGCTCAATGACATAGGGGATAAAACGTTCCCCGGTGGCCTGTTCAAAGAAGGAGAGGTCCTCACCAGAGTGCTTGCTGTGAACCGTGAGATCGTAGTCGGTACGGTTGGCGACACCCTCCAGCTCGCCCCACGTGGAGCCGGTGAAGTGGAAAGCGTACTCAATATCGACAGTGCGCTTTGAGTAGTGCGAGAGCTTCTCTTTCGGGTGCTCGTAAAGACGCAGGTTTTCTTCCCGGACACCGAGGTCGGTGTACCACTTCCAACGCTCATCGATCCAGTACTGGTGCCATTCTTCGTCCTCTCCTGGCTTGACGAAGAATTCCATCTCCATCTGTTCAAACTCACGGGTGCGGAAGATGAAGTTACCGGGAGTGATTTCATTACGGAACGACTTACCAATATTGCCGATACCGAAGGGAACCTTCATACGAGAGGTTGTCATGACGTTCTTGTAGTTGACGAAGATACCCTGGGCCGTTTCCGGACGCAGATAGTGCAGACCTTCTTTATCATCGACGGGGCCTAGGTAGGTCTTCATGAGGCCAGAGAATGCCTTCGGCTCAGTCCAGTTGCCCGGCTGCCCGGTTTCCGGATCCGGTACATCTGCCAAGCCGTTAGCGGGGGCGTGGCCGTGCTTCTCTTCGTACGCTTCCAAGAGGTGGTCTGCCCGGTAACGCTTATGGGTGTAGAGGGACTCCACGAGCGGGTCGGTGAAAACCTCGACATGCCCGGAAGCCTCCCAAACCTGACGAGGCAGAATAATGGAAGAATCCAGGCCGACGACATTGTCGCGACTGCGGACCATGCTGTTCCACCATTGGCGCTTAATGTTGTCTTTGAGTTCCACACCCAGCGGGCCATAATCCCACGCAGAGCGAGTGCCACCATAAATCTCACCACACGGGTACACGATGCCCCGGCGTTTACACAGGTTAGCGACGGACTCAACGAGGTTATTTTTGGCCACGGCCATGAACTCCTTTGAACATGCCAGATGGAAGTCTCTGCAGCCAAAATCTTAGCAGGCACCACTACTAAACCCCATTTGAGCAGCAGTGGCACACCTTCTCACCGCCACATACTTGCCAAGCTCGCTATGATATGAGGAGAGTTGTCACCGGGCAGACTCACCGCAGCATTGAGAGATGGGACGTAGCATGGCAGAAGCACCGGAAGAGCACTCCTCTGGCTTGGTGGATAAGGATCTGGCAGAACTCCCTCCACAAAAGGTGATGGAGGCTGCCGGTACTCTTCTGCAATCTCTTACTGCTCCTGCTCGCATCGCGATTATTGTCCAGCTGCAGCACCGTCCGTGTTGTGTACACGAATTGGTGGCAGCACTGGATATTCCCCAGCCAGCAGTGTCCCAGCATTTGCGAGTACTGAAGAATGCCGGCGTGGTGAAGTCCACGCGTCGTGGCCGCGAACATGAGTACTCTCTAGTCGATGAGCACCTCACAGGTATTGTCAACGATGCGCTGTGCCATGCAGAGGAGATTCTTCACCATCGGTTCCTGTAGCCTGTTTCGGCACAGCACCACTCCCCCCTTACTCCCCACTATGAGGCGTTTTGACTCCCCCAAAACGCCGGTCGCGGCGAGCGTACTCGTCAAGTGCTGCCCACAGGTGGCTGCGGTCAAAGTCCGGGAATAACACATCCTGGTAGACCATCTCGGCATAAGCACTTTGCCACAGAAGGAAGTTGCTCGTGCGCTTTTCTCCAGAGGGGCGAAAGAAAAGGTCAACATCCGGCATTTCGGGAACATACATCAGGCTAGACAGTGTCTTTTCGCTGATATCGCGAGGGTCAAGCACACCTTCCTTGACGGCCATGGCCAGGCGATTGGCGGCATCGGTAATTTCTGCTCGCCCCCCATAATTGACACACATGACGAGGTGCATCTTGTCGTTATGTCGCGTAAGTTCTTCCGCAATTTCGAGTTCTTTAATGACGGACGGCCACAAACGGGGGCGCCGCCCTGCCCAGTGAATCCGGACCCCCATCTCATTAAGTTCATCCCGCTGCCAACGCAGGACATCCCGGGAGAAACTCATGAGGAAACGAACTTCCTCGTAGCTGCGGGTCCAGTTTTCGGTAGAGAATGCGTAGGCAGAAAGCCACGGGACTCCCGCTTCGAGGCAGGCACGGCAGGCCTCCAGCAGCACCGCTTCACCACGTCGATGTCCTTCGGTGCGGGTCATCCCGCGCTGCTGGGCCCAACGTCCATTTCCATCCATCACCAGCGCAATGTGGCGGGGTAAAAATTCGGCGGGAATAGCGGGGGGAGCCGACGTAAAATCGTGCCCCTCAAAACAGGGATCCATCTGCGGACCCCGCGTTTGGATGCGGATTTCCTGGTCGGGCAGGAGGTCTTCGGTGACGGGAACGTCGTCAGCATAGGTGTGCGCGCCCTCCACCTCACGGAGCGAACACTGTTGGGCAGTGGACAGCGCGGTGCCGGAGAGCCGTTTCCCGCTCGTTTCCGAGCCGGTGAAGAAACCGGCGAGCTTGTCGCGCCATAGGCTCATCGACGCTGTCCTCTCTCTGCCTCGGCCGCCACATCGAGGGCGGTAATCTTCCGTTCTGTATGCCATTGTAGATGGGAGACAACTAGTCTGTGGGCTTCCTCCTGCACCCGCTGGCCAAGCTTTCGGTCTCCGGCAATGACATCAACTCGCTCCCACCGCGCATCCCGTAACGCCCGTAGGTAGTCGAGCACCCCGGACATGGGGGTCGCACTGCCGGGGGGACGATGCTGGGCACAGACCACTCCCCCTGCCGCAGGGTGGAAAGCTTGGTGCGATCCTTCTACGCCGCAGACGGCGCATTTCTCCAATTCGGGTGCCCACCCTGCCTCCGCCATGGCCCGTAGCAGGTAGGTGTCGACCATCTGCTGGGGTGCCCGCTGGCCTTCTGCCAAGGCTCCCAGGACTCCCACGGTGAGATCGAAGAGTCGTTGGTTAGGCTGCTCTTCACCAAGCAACCGTTCAGTAGCTTCCAGAATGGCAGCGGCGGCGGTGTACCGTCCGTAGTCGGCGACAATGCGGGCATTAAATGTTTCGACCGTCACCGCTTCCGTGATGGTACTGAGATTTCGCCCGGGGTAAATCTGCACATCACTAAGGGTGAAGGGTTCCAGACGCGCTCCAAAACGGGAGCGCGAGCGACGGACACCTTTGGCTACACATCGTACGACGCCGTGCCCGCGGGTGAAGAGCACAATGATGCGGTCTGCTTCCCCCAGGTTGTAGTGGCGTAACACCAGCCCTTGGTCCCGATAGGAGGGCATGGTTAAAAGCCCAGCTTGCCCAGCTGTTTGGGGTCAGTTTGCCAATCCTTTAGTACTTTGACGTGGAGATCAAGGTAGACCCGGGTGCCCAGTACTTGGCTGATACTCTGGCGTGCACGCTGGCCAACTTTGCGCAGACGCGTCCCTTTCTTTCCGATGACAATGCCTTTCTGGCTTTCACGCTCCACATAGATTGTGGCGTGCACTACCGTGCGTCCCTCGTCGTCGGGGTCCGGGTACATTTCTTCGATGCTGCAGGCGATAGAGTGCGGCAGTTCTTCGCGCACATCCTCTAGGACCGCCTCCCGGATGAGTTCAGAGAGGAATTTTTCGGTGTCGTCATCGGTGAGCTCTTCCTCTGGGTAGAACTGTGGACCTACTGGTAGCAGTGAGGTAAAGACGTCGACGACGGTATCGACTTGTTCCCCGGAATTAGCGGAGACCGGCACGACGTCTGCGTCAGGCCCGAGGAGCTTGGACACTGCCACCAGCTGTGCGGCGATCTGGTCGCGGGAGACTTTATCTATTTTGGTGACTATGCCGATGACTGGGGTGCGCGGCACATTGGTGCGCACCTGGTCGAGAATCCACCGATCTCCTGGGCCAATGGATTCGTCGGCGGGTATGCAGAGGCCAATAATGTCCACGCCGGCAAAGGTATCTTTGACGAGCTCGTTGAGCCGCTCTCCGAGGAGAGTACGAGGACGGTGTAGGCCCGGCGTGTCAACTACAATGAGCTGCGCGCCGTCTGTGGTGATAATACCCCGAATGGTGTGCCGGGTGGTTTGCGGCCGATTTGAGGTAATGGCAATCTTCTGGCCCACCATGGCGTTGGTGAGGGTTGACTTGCCGGTATTGGGGCGGCCCACGAAACAGACGAAGCCGGAGCGGTAGGGAATGTTCGGCTGGTCTACGGAATACTCAGTCATTCTGGTCTTCGTTCTCATCGTCGGGAGTGTTGTCGTTTGCCGGGAGGATCTTTTCTACCAGCACAGTGGTGACGCGGCGTCGGCCACGGTGGTCATGTCCAGCCTCTGCGACCAGGTTCAGCGTGTCGGTATGAATATGGGCTCCCGGCAGTGGCACTCGACCGAGTTCGTAGGCTAGTAATCCGCCCACGGTATCGACTTCGTCGAGAAGCTCTTCGTTGAACTCTACACCGACAGCTTCGGCAAGGTCATCGATAGAAAGGCGGGCAGAGGCACGCCACCGATTGTCGCCCAGTTCTTCCAGGGGAGCAACTTCGGAGGCGTCATACTCATCCGAGATTTCGCCAACGATTTCTTCCAGGATGTCTTCAATAGTGATGAGTCCAGCGACTCCGCCATATTCGTCAATAAGGACGGCAATGTGGTTACGTTTAGCACGCATCTCATCGAGGACGTCATCGAGGCTCTTGGAATCGGGGATGAACCAGGCGGGCCGCATCAATTCACCAACAGTGACACTATCTGCGCCTTCCACTGCCGAGTAGGTGTAGGCGACGAGATCTTTGAGGTAGACAATGCCCACAACGTCGTCGACGGTATCGGCGATGACAGGGATACGGGAGAATCCGGACTTCACCGCGAGTTTGATGGCCTGGTTGGCAGTCTTGGTGGATTCAATCCACACCATGTCCGTACGTGGCACCATGGCGGAGCGGGCGTTGTTGGCACCCAGTTGGAAGACGGATTCGATCATCTCGCGTTCATCGTCTTCAACAACGCCCCGCTGTTGTGCGAGGGTGACAAACTCCTTGAGCTCGATGTCGGTGGAAAAGGGGCCTTCTTTGAAGCCTTTACCGGGGGTAAGTGCGTTGCCGATACGCACAAGGAGGCGGCTAATTGGCCGGAATACCCAACCAACAGTGATGAGCAACGCAGCAGTGTAGCGCAGTACCATGTAGGGATTTTGGAGGCCGAGGGTGCGGGCCGATACGCCCACCACCACATAGCTGCACAGTACGCTGACGATGCCGGTATAGACTAGCGCCCATGCGGTTCCGGCCCCTCGACCGTCCATTGTTCCTACGGTGTCGAGGAACAAGGTCGCGAAGAGGATAGTGGCAACGAGTTCTGAGGTGGTGCGCAAGAAAACAGTAAGGGCAGAGTAAGTGTCTCGACGCTCCACGACATAGAGCATCTTGCGGGAACCCAATTCGTTCTCGTGTGCGATCTCCACGACACGAGCGGAAGAAACGTTATTGAGAGCGGTGTCTTGGGCTGCGCAGAGAGCTGCGAAGACCATAAGCAGGAGTCCAAAAACCAGACTCAAGATGGCAAGCACACTCATAATGTGGTGGTTCTAACCCTTTCACACACGACTATCGCGCTGGTCATACCACTCCGCAAGGAGGGCGTTTTGGAGCGAGAACATCTCCTGTTCTTCGGCAGCAGTTGCGTGGTCATATCCCAGCAAATGCAACACACCATGAACAGTGAGGAGCGCCATTTCATGCCCAGCTCCATGCCCGGCGCGTTTAGCCTGATCAGCAGCAAATTGTGGACAGATGACGATATCTCCCAACATGGCCGGTCCGGGTTGGACCGCGTCCGGGCGTCCACCGGGGGTGAGTTCATCCATGGGGAAACTCATCACATCCGTTGGTCCGGGAAGATCGAGCCACTGAACATGCAACTGTTCGATAGCGTCTAAGTCGACCAGTGTGATGGCAAGTTCCGCAGCGGGGTGAACGTCCATACGCTGAAGTACGTAGGTTGCGACGTCGATGAGAATAGTTTCGTCGACGTCCATGCCGGATTCATTTGCTACTTCGATGCTCATTGCCTAGTTTTCATGCTTCCGCTGTGAGGGCCCTTGACGTGAGCCACCTTTCCGCTGGGAGGATTGTTGTTCGCGACGTTCCTCCTGCTCTTCATCGTAGCGCCCGTAGGCTTCCACAATGGCGGTAACAAGACTATGGCGTACCACGTCTTCGCTGGTGAGGTCGATGAAGGCGATATCGGGGTGGGTACCTTCCAAGACGCGTCGAGCGATACGCAGACCGGAGGTTTTTCCACCAGGAAGATCCACCTGGGTAGCGTCACCGGTGATGACCATGGTGGATCCGGCACCCAGCCGGGTGAGGAACATTTTCATTTGTTCCGCAGTAGTGTTTTGGGCTTCGTCCAAAATGACGAAGGCGTTGTTGAGGGTACGGCCACGCATGTAGGCCAAGGGGGCCACTTCAATGACTCCGGTATCCATCATTTTGCGGGCCTGCTCAGGTTCCATCATGTCCCGCAGTGCGTCGTAGAGTGGGCGCAGGTAGGGGTCGATTTTGTCGTTGAGGGTGCCAGGGAGAAAGCCGAGATTCTCGCCTGCTTCAACGGCGGGACGGGTGAGGATAATACGATTGACATCTTTCGAGCGGAGTGCATTCACTGCCATGGCCATGGCAAGGTAGGTTTTGCCAGTACCAGCTGGACCGATACCGAAGACGATGGTGTGGTTGGCGATCGCTTCGACATAGTGTTTCTGGCCGGAGGTTTGGGCCCGAATGGTGCGTCCGCGGACGTTCACAACCCGGGTGGAGAACACTTCTGACGGTTGATCGTGGCCGGAGCCAGCGAGCATGGAGACAGTCCGACGCACCATCGGCACGTCGAGAATGACGCCCTGCTCAACAGTGTCGAGGAGGGAGGTAATAACAGCTTGTGAGAGAGGGAGGTCAGTGGGATCGTCAGGATCGCCAGCGAGAGTGAGCTCGGTTCCTCGGACGTGGATATCGGAGGTGAGGAGTTTTTCTAGTTCACGGAGATTAGCATCGTGTGCGCCGAGCAGAGCCGGCATGGTGTCACCTTCAAGGGTGAAGGTGCGGGTGATGAACGGCATAACCTTAGCTTACCTTGCTACCAGCGCTCCGTGAGGACTCCCATCGCCCCCAACGCGACTGCGCCGGCAACGGCACTCCGCAAAACGGTAGGCCCCATAATGACGGATTGCCCGCCCGCGGTTTCCAACGCAGTGATCTCCTCTTTGGTGAGACCGCCTTCTGGCCCGACGATGAGGACGATGCTCTTGGCGCGATTGAAGGGCAGGCTGGAGAACTTCACCCGGGCAGATTCATGCAGAATTGCGACAACACCACTAGCTTTCTGCGTCTCGGACACCAGCTTCGCAATGTCATCGAGCGCGGCCACTGGGGTTACTTCTGGGTCCCAGGCTCGACGGGATTGCTTGGCGGCTTCGATGGCAGTCTTCTGCCATTTCGCCCGACCTTTCTCCTTCTTGGAACCACTCCATTGGGCGATGCAACGCTCCGCTTGCCAGGGAATGATGCGGTCGACGCCTGCCTCGGTAGCCAGATCGACCGCTAGGTCAGCAGCGTCACCTTTGGGGATGCCTTGAACGATAGTGACGGCGGGCTTTTGCCGGGACACGTTTTTGACCCCGTCAACAGTAGCGTGCAGGGCGTCTTTGCCATCAATGTCAGTGACACGGCAGACGGCGAGGGTGCCGGCACCATCACCAATCATAAACTTCTCCCCCACGCGAAGGCGTTTCACTGTCACCGCATGCCGGCCTTCGGCACCCTCCAAAGTAAGAATGGCGCCGGGTTCAGCATTCATATCGGCTGGGTCGATGCGGAATACGGGGAGACTCATAAAGCTATCCTAACCTGCTCGTTACTAACGCTGGAAGGCTTGCTTCAAACGGCTGAACAGGTTGTCGTCGTCATCTTCGGAGAGCACGCGCGCACCGTCCTTTTGGAGACGGCGGAGCGTCTGCAAAGCGGCGGTTTCCTCATCGTCGAGGTCTTTGGGGATAGTGACGTTGACGAACACGACGAGGTTGCCCCGGCGACCGGTCCGCACATTGGGCATACCTTTACCGTGCTCACGGCGGACGGCTCCCGGCTGAGTGCCAGCCGGGATACGGACGGTGTAAACCTCGCCATCAGGCATATCGAGGTCGACTTCGCAGCCGAGGGCGGCATCGACCATCGAGACAGACACGTTGCAGTGTAGGTCGTCCCCCTCACGGGTGAAGACAGGGTGGGGTTTTTGCTGAACTTCTACGTAGAGGTCTCCGGCGGGGCCACCACCGGGGCCCACGTCACCTTGGGACACCAGGCGGATACGCATTCCACTCCCCACACCTGCCGGAACCTTGACAGTGACGGTGCGGTTGCGACGGACGCGTCCACCGCCGTCACAGGTGCGGCAGGGGTCGGCAATGATCTGTCCGGTGCCGCCACAGTGAGGGCAGGCGTGGGTGGTGACGATTTGCCCGAGGAAGGACTGTTGAACGTCTTGAATTTGGCCGGTGCCGCCACAGTGGGGGCAGGTTTCGGGCTGGGCTCCGGATTCTGATCCGGTGCCTTGGCAGTCGGGGCAGAGGACATAGGTGGTGACGTCAAGATCCTGGAGGCCACCCCGGAAGCACTCTTCGAGGGTGAGCTGAAGGCGGGTGAGAGAGTCACTGCCTGGTTGGACGCGGGAGCGTCGTTCGGCTCCACCTCCGCGCATACCACCCATACCGGCCATGTTGAAGACGGCGTCGAAAATGTCTCCCATGCTTCCGCCGCCAAACCCGCCGAACCCGCCGCCGAACCCGCCGCCATTGGGCTGTCCGAGGGGGTCTCCGCCCATGTCGACGATACGCCGCTTTTCGGGGTCCGAGAGTACTTCGTAGGCGGTGGTGACCTGCTTGAACTTCTCTGCTGCTTCCTCGGATGGGTTGATGTCCGGGTGCAGTTCACGAGCGAGTTTGCGGTAGGCACTCTTGATGTCGCGGGTTGTGGCGTCCTGGTCTACGCCGAGGAGGCCGTAATAGTCCAAAGCCAAGAGGAACAATCCTTCGTGTATATCTGTAGTGGAGCAGGGGCAGGTGGCTGGGGTGTGTCCGGTGGAGCCAGACAGCAGGCGGCTGGTGTGGTCTAGTGTCCGGCGAGAATTTCTCCTATGTACCGGGCGACTGCGGATACCGCCGCAATGTTGGTGAGGTAGTCCATTCTGGTGGGTCCGATGACTCCCAAACCTCCGAAGACAGAGTCATCTGTACCGTAGGTGGTAGAGACCACGGAGGTCCCGTGAATATGTTCCAGGTGGGTTTCTTCCCCAATGCGAACGGTGACGGCGTGGGGGTCCCCAAGTGGGTTGGTAGCTGCACTGTTGAGCAGTTTCAGAATGACAACTTGTTCTTCCAGTGCGTCGAGGAGTTCTTGTAATGAGCCGTGGAAGCTTGAAGCATGCCGAGTGAGATGGGAAGTCCCTCCGAGGAGGAGCCGTTCTTCGGGGTGTTCGACAAGGGTGTCAAGAATAATATGCCCGGCGCGGGCGAGTTCCTTGGCATAGGGGTGGTGTGGGTCGGCGAGAAGCGCGGCAACTGCGGTGGAGGCTTCGCTGAGAGTACGGCATTTGAGAGCAGTGATGAACTCCTGCTGGAGGGTGGTAACGGCGTCGGGGGTGAGGTCCCGATCGAATTCCACGATGCGTTGGTCAACTCGCCCTCGGTCTGTGATGATGACGACGAGGACGCGTCGGTCGGCCATCTGTATGATTTCCACGTGCTGCACGCTGGCACAGTGCAGGGTGGGGTATTGGATGACGGCGACTTGTTGCGTGAGTTGACTGAGGAGACGGATACCACGGTTGAGGACATCGTCGATGCTGATGGAGTTGTCGAGGAATCGGCGGATGGCGGTACGTTCGGCGCGGGAGAGCGGTTTGATCTGCTCGATGTTGTCGACGAATTCTCGGTAGCCCTTTTCGGTGGGTACTCGCCCGGATGAGGGGTGGGGTTGGGTGATGTAACCTTGGGCTTCGAGTACGGCCATATCGTTGCGAATGGTGGCACTGGAGACGCCGAGTTGGTACTTCTCCACAAGGGCTTTGGAGCCGACGGGTTCGTGCGAGGCAACGAAGTCGGTGACGATAGCGCGGAGGACTTTGAGGCGGCGTTCATCTGCACGTGCCATGGGGCCTCCTTTGTGGTGAAGAGATGCGGGGTTCCGCGTGTCAATAATGCCGTCTACCCCAATTCTGGCACTCTCAGACGTTAAGTGCCAGTTTAATGCAGTAGGGTGTCCTCGCCGCCTCCCCCCGGGGCCTAGTCGTCTACGAGAAGCAAGTCTCCAATCACACCATCGGCCAGCAACCGTCCCCGCGTTGTCAGGACCAGGTACTCTCCCTCCCACGTTGCCAGACCATCTCCTACCGCCGTGGCAGCCACCTGCGCTTGTGCAGGGGTGAGCACACTACGGTGCAACCCATCACGCACCCGAAGTCGCAACATGATGGTCTCTTCCCGCAGTTCTTCCGCCGTCAATACCTCGCACCAGTCAGCTGGGTAAATGCCGTGGGCCAACAACGCCCCATAGCTACGGGGATTTTTGCGGATACTCCACCGCACACCACCCAGATAGCCATGTGCTCCCGGGCCAGCAGCCCACCAGTTCCCACCCTCCCAATAGCCCAGGTTGTGCCGGCAGCGCGCCTCATGCGAACGTGCCCAGTTGGACACTTCATACCAGGCAAAGCCAGCCTGCTGCAGCGCCGCATCAATCTGATAGTAGCGGTCCGCTTGCACATCCTCATCCACCGGCGCAATCTCGCCGCGTACGATCTTGCGGAAAAGGGCAGTTCCGGGTTCAACAGTTAACGCGTAGGCGGACACATGATCGACCCCGGTCTCCACCACCGTCTCTACACTGCGAGTCACATCGTCTGCAGTCTCCCCAGGGGTACCGTAAATAAGATCGAGGTTGAGGTGCTCAAAACCAACAGCCTGCGCCTCCCGAATGGCGGAAACCGCTCGGGTTGGGTCGTGATTCCGGTCGAGGAGCGCCAGCACCTGCGGAGAGCTGGACTGCATACCGAGGGAGAGCCGATTAACCCCCGCCTTCCGCCAGCATTCGAACAGTTCCGGCGAGGTACTTTCCGGGTTGGCCTCACTTGTGATCTCTGCCCCTGGCGCGATCCCACAACACTCCCGCACCACTGCCAAAATTGCGGGAAGACGATCTCCAAGAAGACTGGGCGTACCTCCCCCGAAAAACACTGTGCTCGCAGGAGGTGGCGTTACCCCCCGGTCTGCCAATAACTGTGCCCCCAGGCGTATCTCATGGCACAACTGGTCTGCCCAAGTGGTGATGGGGTCTCCGGTAGGACCAGCGGGAAAAGTGTGGAGTGCGTACGTATTGAAATCACAGTAGCCGCAGCGCGACGTGCAAAAAGGGACGTGAAGATAGATGCCAAAGGGCCGGGTGGCGAGAGCCTGTCGATCGACACACTCCCACGGAACCTGTGGGGTAGGAGCGTCCGTCGGTGTGTGGGCAGACGACGGCATAGTCACCGGCTATCCGAGTGGGCTGTGCCGTCCGCTGCAACGCCCGCAGCAGTAGTAGCACTCTCATCAACATTCTCAACAACCGCAGGTTCGATGACATTGTGGACATCTACCCGTCGGCGATACGCATTCTGTACGGCATCAATAATCGGCAGCAACAGAAACTTGGCGATAACCAAGCAGATGGGAATGAGGATGAGGAGCGCGAAAAACATCTGCCACCCCACCGGCAGGTCCACAAACCAGGACGCCACCGTGTTAGTCCAGTCAATGAACCGTTCCATTCGCCACCTCCTGATCGTTATCCGTTGCAGACCCCAGCACACAGCTGGCGCTTTGCCTCCCGCTTACCTTTGCGGTTCTCCTCTTTAGGGTAGTTGATGAGCACCATGAGCGGGTCTCTTAGACTAAACCCCGGCGTCGCAACAGTGGAGTGACATCCTTATCACGACCCCGGAAGTCCCGGTAAGCCGCCATGTAGTCGATTGCCCCGCCACGGGAGAGAATCTTCTCCCGGAAACGGCGGCCCGCCTCCGGCACCAACCCACCCTGTTCGTTGAACCAGTCCACCGTATCTGCATCCAACACTTCGGACCACAGATAGCTGTAGTAGCCAGCTGAATATCCATTACTAAAAATGTGCTGGTAGTAGCGAGTGCGGTAGCGCGGTGCAACACCGTCCACTAACAGTCCCGCCCGCTGCAGGGCAGCACGTTCGAAAGCTGCCACATCCAGGTCGTCACCTAAAGCGAGAGCCTCCGCATGGGTGAGAGTGTGCCATGCCATATCAATAATGCAGGCAGCCAAGTACTCCACCGTCGCAAAACCCTGTCCGAACTGCTGTGCGGCTCGCACTTTCTGAACCAGCTCGCTGGGGATAGTCTCCCCCGCTGCGCTGTGGGCATAGACCGGCAGCGTGTCCTCGTGCAGAGTCCACATCTCATTGAACTGGGAGGGAAACTCCACAAAATCCCGCGGCACATTTGTCCCAGAGAAGAGCGGATAGACCACCGAGCTGAGCATCCCATGCAGGGCGTGGCCAAACTCGTGGAAGAGGGTCTCTACCTCGTCAAGGGTCAGAAGAACCTCCTCACCGGCAGGGGCAGGAGTGAGGTTGAGAACGTTAATGATAATGGGTTTCTGCCCCAGGAGATAGTTCTGGTCAACGATGCTATTCATCCAGGCGCCACCCCGCTTTGTCGGGCGTGTAAAGTAATCGGTGAGCAACAGCGCAATCCCCTCCCCCGTTTCCGCATCCGTCACTTCCCACACATCCGTATCCGGGGTGTAGCCCACTAAGTCGGAGCGTTTCACAATGCGTAACCCATAAAGCGTTTCCGCAGCCCGAAAGACGCCCTTCTCCACCACACTCTGCAGGCGAAAATAGGGTTTAAGCATGGCGCTATCGAGGGCATAGTGGGCGGCTCGTACTTTCTCTGCGTAGTACGGCCAGTCTGCAGCGGTAAAGCTAGTATCCCCAGCCGCTTCCGCCATCGCCACGAGGTCTTTCCGTTCACTCTCCGCGTTTCGGACTGCTGCCGGAGCGAGATCAGAAAGAAGCTCCAGCGCAGCCTCCGGGGTGCCTGCTGTTTCGTCGGAAATGACGAATTCCGCAAACGTGTGGTAGCCAAACAGTGTCGCCTTTTCCGCCCGAAGCACCGCCATACGGTGTGCTATCTGCTCGCTGCGCCTACCACCACGCTGTAAAGAGGCCTCATACACGCGAGCACGTACAGCTGGATCAGACAATTGTTCGAGAATAGGTTGAGCAGTCGGCAACCCCAGGGGGACAAGCCAACCCGTCTTTCCTGCGGCACGGGCAGTTTCAGCGAAGAAGGACTTCTGCGCGTCGGCTACACCCGCAAGTTCGGATTCCTCCGTGATGTGGACGGCTCGTAGCTGCGTATCCGTGAGCAAGTTGTCGCCGAACTCTGAAGACAGCTGAGACAGCTCGGCATTAATCTCCCGGATCCGAGCCTGCGCCTCCTCGGCAAGGCCTGCCCCATGGCGCAGGAAAAGGTCGTGATAACGCTGCACCAACGCCACCGTCTCCGCATCCAACTGCGCTGCTGTTACCTGGCCCTTCACCTCAATCCTCCCCAGGCTCTCTGGCAACGCCTGGAACACAGCATCAATACGGCGGAAAAGCTGCGGATTCATATACATGTCGTCAGAGTGCTGGGCGATAAGCGGGGCGATCTCCGCTTCCATTCGCAGCCGCTCATCCGTCGCATCAGCACCTGCCACCGTAAAGAAATACCCCAAGACACGGGCAAGGTCCTGCCCACTTCGTTCCAAGGCCACCACCGTATTAGCGGCGGTAGGGGCATCCGGAGAGTCCGCAATAGCTGCGATTTCAACACTATGGCGGCGTAGTGCCTCTTCCAGTGCCGGCATCACATGCTCGTCGCGAATAACGGAAAAGTCAGGCAAACCGTAGGGCAGCGTGGAGGGGGCCAACAGCGGGTTAGCAGTGGACACAGCACACCTTTCTCGTTGTCTCGGGTTGTTGTTCACGCCTCGGCTCGAGACTCTGGCAGCAGCCAGGAAAGCCGCATCGTGGCATGGTTGTGGGTTCTATCTTAGCGAGGACAAGGTAACCTCGGATTATGGCTGAAAACGACACCACTACTGTGACCTCTCCACGTGGAGTCCCTTCCCCCTTTGTTGTCACCACCCGGTCCGGGCAGGTCCAAGGGCTTGACCGCACCCACGACGTGGTCTTCTACAGCATCCCCTACGCTGCTCCCCTCTCCGGCATTTCCCGCTTTGCCAAACCCGAGCCACCACTGCCCTGGGATGGCATTCGCGACTGCACCGCCCCCGGTTCCACCGCCCAAGACTTCTCCACCACACCCAACCCCACCATCCCAGAGGTGGTACGGCCCGGCGCAGAAAAGCTCAATCTCACGATCTACGCGCCCAAAGATGCTCTCCCCCAACCGGGCAAACTTCCGCTAGCGCATCCGCTCCCCGTCTTTGTGTGGATTCATGGCGGCAGCTTCATTGTGGGCGAAAATGCCTGTGACTGGTGGGACGGTGCGAAGTTCACCGCCGCCGGCGTCATCGTGGTCACCATCAACTATCGGCTCGATGCGGAAGGCTGGCTGCCACTGCCGGATGCACCCCAGAACCGCGGTATGCTCGACCAGCTAGCCGCCCTCCAATGGGTGCAGCGGAATATCTCCGCATTCGGTGGCGACCCCCAGCGTGTCACTATTGGAGGCCAGTCTGCGGGTGGCACAAGCGCTCTCTGCCTGGCTTCGAATCCTGCCGCTCAGGGACTTTTCCAGCAGGTATTTTCATGCTCACCCGCGTTCGTCCGTCTCCCCGCAGACGGGGGTGCAAAGGGGATCGTTAAGGCGGCTCGCCGCGCAATGCCATTCCGAACTTTCACGGCCGATGCACTGTCACAATGGCCGCTGCAGAAGATGGAGAAGCTCTCCCTCCGGATGCGGCGCAGCAACCCACTCGGTCTCCCCTTTTACCCGGTGCGCGATAAGGCTACCCAGCCGCAGTCCCTGACTGACGCGGCTGACAGTGCCCTTTTCCAGCACTATCCAATGCTCATTGGATCCACCTCGGAAGAGTTCGATTCAGTCACTTTTAACGGTGCACTGAAGCTGCTCTCCCGACTGGGCGTGGAAATTTCTCTCTCCACGGCGGGCGTGGATCCCAGCCGGAGAAACAGTGTGATTGCCGCTCACCACGACGACATCCACGAAGGCCGCGTGGGGGCCGTCATGTCTGACACCATGATTCGAGCTACTGTCGCCACCGCGATTGAAGGGCGCGTCCTTGACCAACCGGCTGAAGAGTCCCGCACCTGGGTCTATGACTATCGTTGGCCAGGTCGGCAAGGGGCTGCCCACTGCGCAGACCTCCCCATATGGTTTGGCACGCTCGGGGCAAAGACTGCCAACAACGTAGTGGGCCCCGTCACCACAACTGATCCTAGTGATCCGACTGCTGCAGTATTAGATGATGCCGCCGGGCAAACTACCGCAGATCTCATGCATAGTGCGCTACAGCACTTCATTGCCGACGGTAACCCGGGATGGCCCACCTATAACGAGACGACGCGTGTCTGCATGGTGTGGGATGAGAAACCCCATGTGGAAATGGACTGCTATCGGGCTGCCCGGAGTACGTGGGGACTTAGTTAGAGGTATGCCTCTCGAGGAGCTAGCGTCCCTGTGAAGCTAGTTCTTTTTCTTGTCGCTTTCTGCGTCGGCGGAGAGAGCTGCGATGAAGGCTTCCTGCGGCACGTCTACGCGGCCGATGGTCTTCATCCGCTTCTTGCCCTCCTTCTGCTTTTCCAGCAGCTTGCGCTTACGGGAAATGTCGCCGCCGTAGCACTTGGCCAAGACGTCCTTGCGGATGGCGCGGATATTCTCGCGGGCAATAATGCGCGAGCCGACTGCTGCCTGAATAGGCACTTCGAACTGCTGTCGGGGGATGAGGGCTCGCAGTTTCTTCGTCATCATATTGCCGTAGGTGGAGGCATAATCCTTGTGGACAATAGCGGAGAATGCGTCCACTGCTTCGCCCTGCAATAGAATATCGACCTTTACCAGGTCGGACAGCTGCTCACCGTCCTCGTGGTAGTCCAGTGAGGCGTATCCACGGGTCCGTGACTTCAGAGAGTCGAAGAAGTCGAAGATGATTTCGGCAAGGGGTAGACGGTAGCGCAGTTCCACGCGTGTCTCAGACAAGTAATCCATGCCCTTCAACTCACCGCGGTGGGTTTGGCACAGCTCCATGGTGGTGCCCACAAACTCGCTGGGCACAATAATCGAGGAGCTCACGACGGGCTCGTTGACTTCCCGGAGTTTGCCTTCCGGCCAATTGGAGGGGTTTGTCACCTCGTACTCGGTACCGTCTTCGGTGACAACCCGGTAGTGCACGTTGGGTGTGGTGGAGATGAGGTCCAACCCAAACTCGCGCTGCAGACGATCGCGGGTGATCTCCATGTGGAGGAGGCCGAGGAAGCCGCAGCGGAAGCCGAAGCCCAGTGCCACAGAGGTCTCCGGCTCGTAGGTAAGGGCAGCGTCATTGAGCTGCAGCTTGTCTAGCGCATCGCGCAGGTCGGGGTAGTCGGAGGCATCGATAGGATAAAGACCGGAATAGACCATGGGCTTTGGATCTTCATAGCCGGCCAAGGGTTCTTCTGCTCCGTCTTTAAAGGTGGTGACGGTGTCGCCCACTTTGGACTGACGGACGTCTTTCACACCGGTGATGAGGTAGCCTACCTCTCCCGCACCAAGTCCATCGGTGGGTTTTGGCTCGGGCGAGATAACGCCCACTTCCAGGAGTTCGTGGACGGCACCAGTCGACATCATGCGAATCTTGGTACGGGGGCGGATTTCCCCGTCCATCACACGAATGTAGGTGACGACTCCGCGGTAGATGTCATAGACGGAGTCGAAGATGAGGGCGCGAGTGGGGCCGCTGGAGCTGCCTGTCGGGGCGGGAACTTTCTCGGCGATGACGTCCATGAGCTCTTCGACGCCGATGCCCGACTTTGCCGAGACCTGAATGACGTCGCTGGGATCGCAGCCGATAATTTGGGCGATTTCACGGGCGTAGCGATCCGGGTCGGCAGCTGGCAGATCGATCTTGTTAAGGACGGGGATGATCTCCAGATCCTTATCGATGGCCATGTAGAGGTTAGCAAGGGTTTGCGCTTCGATACCCTGGGCGGCGTCGACCAGCAGCACGGCCCCTTCGCAGGCTTCGAGAGCACGGGAAACCTCGTAGGTAAAGTCGACGTGCCCGGGGGTGTCGATGAGGTGCATGACAATCTCTTGGCCAGCACAGGTTCCTGTCTTGGGCACCCAGGGGATACGCACGTTCTGCGCCTTAATAGTGATGCCGCGCTCCCGCTCGATGTCCATGCGGTCCAAGTACTGGTCACGCATTTCACGTTGGTTGACGACACCGGTGATCTGCAGCATGCGGTCGGCCAGTGTGGACTTGCCATGGTCGATGTGGGCAATGATGCAGAAGTTACGGATCCGGGCAGGATCAGTAAACGTCGTCTCTGCGAAGTGCGCCATAGAGGTGCTCAAACCTTTCGGACAGTACGGGTCGGGTAGTGCGGAGGGTGAGAGCCACTCGCCCCACGGTCCCGATACGGGAATTCCCCTCTAGTGTCTCACGAAGTGGCAGTTTCTGGAATTTAGGTCGCTCCCGCGGGCGCGTACGCCGGCACACGGTACGCTGAGACGTATGAGTCCAGCTGGAAAAGGCGGCCGTCTCGTCGGTACCTTGGTGCGCGCCGCGAAGAACATTCTCAGTAATCCGTCGACGCGTCGTATTGTTACGCGTGCAACGCAGGAGGCCATCCGGAGCTTTAGCGGAAATACACACGACCGGCAGATCAGCCGTGGGGGCGGTCGACCCACCACCCGTCACGCTAAGAGTGCCCGCAGTGTAGCCCGCCACCTGGTGTACTCCCCTGATCTGGATGGCAAGGCAGATCCGGGCGAGATCGTGTGGACGTGGGTGGAGTTCGAGGAGAACGCCAGCGAAGGCAAAGATCGCCCGGTACTTGTGGTGGGTCGCGATCGTGACACGTTGTTGGGACTCATGCTGTCCTCGCAGTCGCACCGTCGCGAGGACAGCAACTGGGAGTATCTTGGCCGTGGATCCTGGGATAGCCAGCATCGGGAGAGCTACGTGCGGCTAGATCGCGTTTTAGAGGTACCAGAAGCGGGGATCCGCCGTGAGGGGGCCATCCTCGATAAGGAACGTTTTGAGCAGGTCGCGCGCCGCCTGCGGGGTGAGTACGGCTGGTCCTGAACCAGGTAACAGGTTTTGAGTGGTAGCGGTATCTTTGCTAAGCTGAACCTTCGGTGATTGCGTATAGCGCACCCGGTGGACGTCCCGTACTTTTCTGTACGAATACTGCCGAGTGAGATGCCCCGGGGCAACGCGCCGCAATCAAATAAGCATTGAGTCCAGAACACAACAACTTACAGAGGTTTCCACGTGGCAAACATCAAGTCCCAGAAGAAGCGGATCCGCACCAACGAGCGCGCCCGTCTTCGTAACCAGGCCATTAAGTCTGCTCTGCGTACTGATATCCGCGCCTTCCGTGAGGCAGCTGAAGCTGGCGACAAGGAAAAAGCCACTGAGGCTCTGCGCGTCGCCAGCCGCTCTCTCGACAAGGCTGTGAGCAAAGGCGTCATCCACAAGAACCAGGCGGCCAACAAGAAGTCCGCTATGGCTCAGCAGACCAACGCTCTCTAATCTGCGCTAGCACATCGCAGAAGCGCCGGTTCGGGTTATCCCGACCGGCGCTTCTGCTATAGAGAGACACATATCGTGGCAGCAATCATCGTCTCACCCGTCACCCCAGCTATCGAGGAGAGCGAATGAGCTAGGTAACAAGCCTTAGCGCCGGCCTGCCAGTTGAGAAATCTCCCGGACAGCTTTCTCCAGGGCATACTCAGCATCCGCTGATTGCCCTTTCACTGCCCCATTCAGCTCGGTAGCAATCTGCATCGCCTGCGCCAGGCGAGCAGCATCCCATCCCCGCAGTTGCTGCTGAATCTTTTTGATCTTCCAGGGCGGCATACCCAATGTTTTCGCGGAAGAGTAGGGATCCACGCGACCGATAGCAGAAAGACGTGCCATCCCTAAGAGGGAATCTCCCAACGCATCCGCGATCGGAACAGGATGCAGACCTCCCACTAGTGCCCAGCGGAGAGCTGTCAACGCAGCCGCCGTGTTCCCCGCGAGTGTATCGTCGGCAACCTGAAATCCGGTAACACCCGCCACCCCCGCGTAGTAGCGCCTGACAGCCGCTGAGTCTACCCGTCCCCCAGTATCCGCAACCAATTGGGTCACTGCGGAGGCCAGCTCCCGAAGATCCCCACCAATGGCATCAAGAAGCGCATGGACGGCATCGCTACTAGGACGGACACCCAGGTTACGAAACTCGTTGATAACAAAGGCCTCCCTTTCACTCACCTTGGTGATCTTCGGGCATTCCGTCACCTCCGCACCTGCCTTCTTTAAGACGGTAACGAGGTTTTTTGCACGGCCTCCACCACTGTGAACCACTACTAGGACGATCCCTGGCGCTGGTTCGTGTACTGCCTGTTCGATGGTGGCTGCTGCCTCTTTGCCGGCTTCGCCAGCTGCTTCAAGGACAACAACGCGGTCTTCCGCGAAGAGAGAGGGGCTCAGCAGTTCGACAATTTCGGACGGTGTGACATCGCCCGCACGGAGTTTGGTAACGGGAAGTTCTTCCGGGTTGCTCTGCATTCCCGCACGCACGCCCCGGATGATGCTGGCGATAGCACGGTCGATGAGGAATTCTTCGTCACCAAGAATGAGCTGCAGAGGGTTCACGCCTCTATCTTGCCATGCCGATGGCACAAATCTGGTTGGTCGCGGTGATTGTCACCGTCTCGCCTGCTGCCAGTTCGACGACAGGGGTGCCGCCCGGAGTGAAGGACACGCGAGAGGACGCCACGGAAGATTCTGTAGGAGACACCCGCGGGGAGACACTGAAGGGTGTCGGGCCAGAGCGATGAGCAGAAGGGCGGGATCCGCGCGTGATGGTGGCGTGGGATGCCGCCGTGCTCAGATGCACAAGAACGGGATGCTGCATACTGGCGGCAAGTTCATCAATGTGTGGCAGGGCCGCTGCGGTGAGTCTACCCTCTAGGAGGATGACCGAGCGCTGCGATTGGTGGTGCGATCCTTGGTGTTTAACCCCCACAGTGTGCGTAGCGCCCGTGGCAGTGAAAGGCGATGCGGTGAAGTCCGATGCCGAAGACACCAGAGTGAGAGCATCTGGCTGACGTTGGCAGGTCGTCATATGCCGATAGCTTCCGGCAGCATGTCCGCCCGTTACTACCCCAGCCACTATGACGAGAGCGACAACCACTCCCCTCCCTCTCCGTGTGTGGCAGGCGAGCACCGCCGCAGCAAGCACAGCGGTGGCCAGCAAGCTGGGGACCAGAGTTGGAACAAGTCCTGGGGAAAGCTTCTCGGGGAGAGCAAGCTGAGCCCAACCGGGGCCACCCAGTGCCCTTCCCACCTTCTCTACCCACCACAATGCAGGCAACAGCACCATCAGCACTACTGCCCCCACAGGCGGGAAGAAGAGACTCGTGGCTACCCCCACCAACCCAACAGCGGTGATGAGGGGAACAACCGGTGCAACCACAGTATTGGCGAGCACCCCAAGAACGCTAGCGGTCCCAAAAAGGTAGAGGCTTAGTGGAAGTGTGCTGCTGGCGGCTACCGCTGCCACCGCCAGCACCTCGCCCACAACAAGGGGAAGACCCAACTGTGTGAGTTGCTCGGCGAGGCGAGGTGCCGCCCAGATGAGTGCTGCGGTGGCCGCTACAGAAAGGAGAAATCCGGGGGACACCGCAAAAAGCGGTGAGACGATGATAAGGCTGAGTATGCCTGCTCCGAGTGCAGGAAACGCGGCGCTCCGTCCACCTTCCCACAGTGCAAGTACGCCAACGGCTCCGCTGATCGTGGCACGGAGCACGGCTGGTTCGGGACCGATCAGCGCCGCGAAGAGAACAAGGAGGAGAGAGTGCACGATTACCCGGCGGCGTGGGGAAGCGTGATGGAGCGTGACTCCTGCGAGGAGCAGCACATAGCTGACATTGGCACCACTGACGGCAGTGAGGTGAGTGAGGCCACTGGCGCGGTAGCAGCGCTGCTGGTCTGGAGTGAGGCCGGAGGTGTCGCCAATGGTCATTCCGCGGGCGAGCGCATGCAGACTGGTGGTGAGACCCGCTGTGTCAGCAAGGGTAAGCGCCTCCTCCCATTGCCGTGCAACGAGTGCAGAAAATGCCCACATTCCCTGCGGTGCACGGGCACTACGGAGATAAATTGCCCGCCACTCCCCCAAGCTGAGATGGTGGTCTGGTGGCCGTAACGGTTTAACAACCAGTGTGACACGTTGTCCTAAAACAAGTTTTTGAAACTGTGCTGCGCGGGCATGGATAATCATCTCCCCATGGGCGGTGCGTAGCGTAAAGCGCGTACCAGTGACATTATGGAGTGGTCTACTGGTGATACGGCCGATGACCACCCGCGATGAGGCTGCCGTGGGGGACCCCAGGAGTCGAGGGGCGGAGGCGGTAACTGACGGGGCATGGGCAGCTACCGGGGTGCGGGCAGCGACCGGGGTGCGGGCAGCGAATGGGGCAGACAGGCCAGAAGCGGTCGTGGGCGCAGAATAGAGCTCGCGCCTCCCCAGCTCGGTGAGAAACAGGTGTGGCAGCACTGCGGCACCACCCAGCACTACCGCAAGCAACGCCGCAAGAATAAGAGACGCGAGCGGAGACTCTAACCTACGCCGGCGAACTCGCCACACAATGACAGCCCCGACGGACGCACTCGCTACAATTCCTCCCAGGATATGTATCCCCCCTTCTGCACCTGCTAGGGCAGTCGCCCACAGGCAAAGAGCCGGTACAACGAGACGAATGTCGTGGACACGGTCCCCATGCCGGTGCGGAAGGTGGGTATCGTTCCTGCTAAACGGTGGCATGTCCGCGCATCTTGGCGAGTTTGCCCTCACCAATCCCATCGACGGCAGTCAGTTCCTCCACACTGGAAAAGGGCCCGTTCGTGGTGCGGTAATCAACGATGGCTTGTGCGGTGGCGGGACCGACACCGGGAAGCCCGTCAAGCTCTGCAACAGAAGCAGTATTGATGTTAATAAGGCCGTTGGCCGGTGAAGACGCTGCTGAACCCGCTTGCAGTGTGGCTCCTCCTGCAGAAGGCTCGCTGGTGCTCGTCGCCGTTTCGAGCGCGCCCCTGCCGGTGGGTGGTGTGGTTGTCAGGGTGACGGTGCGAACCTCGGCTGGCTGTCCGGAGTTAGAGTTGCTGTTCTGCATAGTTGGGGCAGACTGGGCGGACCGCAGACTTACCGGGGAGACTCCACTGGCATGGAGCATCCAATAGTTGGCGATGAGGCTTGTCGTGGAGAGTCCCACCAACACCATCACGGCGATAACGAATCCGCGTAGTTGCAGGCTTGTCATGGTTGCCCACCAGTGCGTTATCCGCTGTGCTCCAGGAATAGCAGAAGCAGCAGCAAACGGTCGGGATGAGGGTGGCGAGTGAGTTGGGTCAGGGTCGGGCGGGGTGGCGTGTTCTTCGCTGCCCCATCCACTCTGTGCCCAGGTGGGCGCGTTGGGTGGGTAAACACTGATGGGTGGGCGGTGTGGCATACCAGCAGCGTAGAAGAGGGTATCGTCCTTTACTATGGCGAACCAGCCGGCGGCAAAAGGTTATCCCCAGTTTGTGTGAGTGTGGAAGGTTCGGAGGAAAGCGTCGGCAACATCACGATGTGCGTCAAACCCCCAGTGCAAACCGTCAGGATTACCGATGTGGTTATCAACGTAGCTGCGAGTCTCAGCGTAGAGATCAACGACGGGAATACCCTTTTGTTGTGCCCACTGGTGCACTGCGGCACCAGTTTTATCGCGACCTGGCTGTGCATAACCATAGGATTTTCCCCAATGGCCGCAGGGTGCGACAGCGACAATGGGGACATCGGCTCGCACCACTGTAATGGCGTTGCGCATCCGTTCCAGGTACTCGACTGTGAGATGGGGAGGAAGTGCCTGCCATGGCAGATAGGGGGATAGTTGTGGTTGCAGAGCCAGATAGCCTTTCCGCACGGCTCGACGTAAGCGCGGGGGGCGAATATACCGCAGCCCCTCCCGCAATGCGGTGGGTAGCGGAGAGGGCATGGAGTCCATACTGCACAACCCAAGGACGACGGCGGAGGATTCAGCGATAGCTTCCCAGATAGTGGGGTTTCGGGTCATGGCCCACCATCCTTGGCGCGTCGTCCAGCCAGCTTCCGCGAAGAGCGCTAACTCAAGGCCCATATCGTGGGCGAGTGCCGCCGGCCAGAGACGCAGATCGTGGGGAGGTAAAGCACCTTCTGGCCCGAAGTGGGTGAGGGAGTCTCCAAACACAAGAAGCTTTGTATGGTCGCATAGTGCGGACACATCATAGGCGGATAACGCCTGACGCTCGGCAGTAGTGTCGTGATCGGCCGGCTGGTCTGTCATCAGAACGCGTCGTTTCCCAAGTGAGTAGTGGAGTTCCAGATATCGACCCGCCACTGGTAGCCGGGTTGGATGGGGGGTATCGCGGGGATGCGGGGGCCAGCTGCTGCGGGGTGCTGGTCGAGATCCGCTTCGGTGAAGTATTGCGGCCACTCCGTGAATTGGGACCAGGAGGTGTTTCCCAACGCGGAGAATGTAGCGTAGTTCTGCAGCGGTGAGTCGATGAGCGCGGCAGCTAAGGCCAGGAAGGTTCCACCATGAGCGACGAGAAGGACAGGACGGTCATCCTGGCCCCAGTCGGTGAGGCGGTGGTGGAGGTCACGGACAACCTCCATAGCGCGCGCCGCTACCGCCAAACGGGTTTCTCCGCCAGGAGGAGCGAAGGTGGGGTCGGAACGCCATTTCGGACGGTCACCGGGCCAGCGGGCCTCCACTTCTGTATGGTCGAGTCCCGTCCATTCGCCCATATCAGTTTCCCGTAGGCGGCTATCGAGCTGCACGGACACACCGCACAGATCACTTACTGCTTGGGCAGTATGGGTGGCTCGTTGCGCATCAGAGCTCACAATGGCAAGGGGGTGTTTAGCGGCGAGCATAGGAGCGACGCGACTAGCTTGCTCTCGTCCGCGGGCGGACAGTTCCACGTCGAGGTGGCCCTGCATGCGGCGGGCGAGATTGAATTCAGTTTCCCCATGCCGGAGCAGTATGAGTCGACGGAAGGACACAGTTATTCCTCTGCTATCCCTCTGTGGCCTCAGCTTCTACAGCGTCGCCCGCGGTAACGGCATCTACGGCGGACCCCCATGAGATTTCGGGGCAGTCTTTCCACAGGGAGTCGAGACCGTAAAACTCACGTTCGTCAGCATGCTGCACGTGGACGACAACATCCACAAAGTCAATGAGGATCCAGCGGCCTTCTTTGCCACCTTCTCGACGGACAGGCTTGACCTTGTGCTTGAGCAGAGCTTCTTCTACACCGTCCACAATGGCATTGACTTGGCGCTCATTGTCGGCAGAGGCGATGACGAAGCAATCAGTGATGGCAAGCCGCTCAGACACATCCAGAATACGAATATTGTCGGCTTTCTTGCTGTCTGCGGCTTGGGCCGCCCAGGTAGCGATCTCGATTGCGTTAGCAGAGGCTGTCACGCATTCTCCTTCGAAATAGTGGTGTAAGCATCAGGGGGCATTGGAACGGGGGCAGTTGCGACAGCGGTGCCGTCGGCACGCGCAGAATCATCCGGCCGGTACAGGTTGCGCTTCGCAATGTACTGCACAACACCATCGGGAACGAGGTACCACACGGGCATCCCCTCCTCGGTACGACGCCGGCATTCGGTCGATGAGATCGCCAGAGCGGGAATCTCGAGAAGAGTGACACGGCCTTCCGGAAGGCGGCTCTGTAACTCTTCATCAATAGTGTAGCCGGGGCGCGTGACACCAACGAAGTGCGCCATGTCGAAAAGCTGTTCCCAGTTCTGCCACGTCACAATTTTGGAGAGGGCATCGGCACCAGTGATGAAGTAGAGTTCGCTTTCCGGGTGCTGAGATTGGATATCGTGCAACGTATCGATGGTGTACGTTGGCCCCTGCCGATCAAGGTCACAGCGGCTCACCGAGAAGCGTGGGTTGGAGGCGGTGGCGATCACCGTCATCAGATAGCGGTCTTCCCCCGAGCTCACCCGCCGGCCGTGCTTCTGCCACGGTTCTCCAGTGGGGACAAAGACGACATCATCGAGGTCGAAGCGGGCAGCGACCTCGCTAGCTGCCACCAGATGACCGTGGTGGATGGGGTCGAAAGTACCACCCATAATACCGAGGCGGCTAGTGGCGGGAGAGTGCCGTGTGCTATCCATCATTGTGTACCTAGGGTCGAGTTTGGCCAGTTCCCCAAATAACCCACTTGGCACTGGTCAATTCTGGGAGTGCCATGGGGCCGCGCGCGTGCAGCTTCTGGGTGGAGATACCCATTTCAGCGCCCATGCCGAATTGTTCGCCGTCGGTGAAGGCCGTGGAAGTGTTGACGTAGACGGCTGCTGCATCGACGCAGTCGGTGAACTGCTGGGCAACGGTAACATCCCTGGTGATGATGGATTCGGAGTGCCCGGAGCCCCAGGTGTTGATGTGGTCGACAGCTTCCTCCAGACCATCGACTACTTTGAGGGCGATGTCCATGCTGAGGTATTCGTTGCCCCAGTCCTCGTCGGTGGCGGGAACCAGGCCGGGTAGATCCCCATGGACGGTGACGCCGGCGCCGTCCAAAGCGTCGAGCACCGCCTGCAGACCGTCGTCCCCCAGGCCTTTGTCAACTAGTACGGTTTCGGTGGCGTTGCATACGGAGCAGCGGCGCGTCTTGCCATTCAGCATGCAGGCGATGCCCATCTCCAGGTCCGCTGCGGAGTGGAGGTAGATGTGGCAGTTGCCGGTGCCAGTTTCGATAGTGGGAACGGTGGCGTTCTGGACGACTGCATTGATGAGGTTGGCACCACCGCGCGGAATGACGACATCGACTAGTCCGCGTGCCTGAATGAGGTGAGTGACGGTGTCGTGAGATTCTGAGCTGATGAGCTGGACGCCATCTGCGGGTGCCCCACAGGAGGTGAGGACGTCGCGCAGGATCGCGACGAGGGCAGCGTTCGAGCGTGCTGCGGACTTGGAGCCACGGAGGATGACCGCGTTCCCAGACTTGAGGGCTAGGCCGAACGCATCGACGGTGACGTTGGGTCGGGCTTCGTAGACGATACCGACAACACCCAGCGGAACGCGGATCTGCCGCAGTTTGAGACCATTACCGAGAGTACGGCCGCGAAGCACTTCGCCGACGGGGTCGGGCAGACCGGCGACCTGAGTGAGACCGCCAGCGATGCCTTCGATACGGGCCTGGTCGAGCGCGAGGCGATCGACCATGGCGTCGCTGGTACCTTTGCTGCGGGCGGTCTCGATATCCTCCTGGTTGGCGGCCAGGATTTCGTCGACCCGGTTGAGAAGGGTACGGGCGGCGGTCTGCAGGATTTCGTTCTTCTGCGTGGCGGTGAGCAGGCCGATGGCCCGCGAGGCGGCTTTGGAACGAGCAGCGGCGGCGAGAATGTCCTCGCGCAGTTCATCAGTAGCGGTCATGCTGTCTAGCCTACCTTTCCGGCTGAAAGAGGCGGGCGTGCCCGGGACTCCTTCCGGCAAGTTTCTGGCAACTTGCGTGTGTGGAGGGAATTTTTGCCCACAAGCATTTGTCGAACTTCTAAACTTGCCACTACCGCATTTTTATTCTCTTTTCCTTATTTCTCTAGGTGACGTATGTCTGAACCCATCTCGGATGCTGTTCCGCAAGGTCTCGCTGACGCCTTGCGGGATGAGGAGCAGTCTGGGGGTAATCGACGCGAAGGACGGGTCGCCAGTTTTTCTGTGCTGTTCTTGGCGGCTCTCGCACTCGTTATTGGGTTGGTAGTGCGGCCTGAGGACCCTCCGGGACCAATTGACCCCGCGCTGAAAGAAGTGGTCTCCGAGCTGGAGGCGGGATTGCAGACGGCAGATCCGCAGTTGCGCGCGGATCTTGTCCAAAAAGCCTTCTGTACAACATCTTCAGGTGCTGGAGCTGCGGCAATGCTGGAAAATATTCCACCGCTTTCAAGTGCAGCGGCTAATGCGCAAGGGCGTGTGCCCTGGGTGAGCCTTACACTCGACCATGTGGTGGTGGACGGCGCTACTGCGGCAGGTACACTCACCACTCGCTACAACCAGAAGGAGCTTCCGGGTACCCCACTTCCAGAAGATGTAGCTACTATTCCGGTCGCTTTCAGCTACGCCGAAAAGAGTTGGTGCATCCGCTAGTGGTGATTTCGCCGTGGAGGTAGGGCGGTAGTGGGTTGCTAGCGAGAGTGCCGGCCGTGCCGGGCAGGTGCTTCCTCTCCCCCGCTGTCATTTTCGCTGGGGTAGCGGTCTGCGGCGGTGTGGTAGTCGCCTACACCATTGTCGGTTCCCGCTGGTCGGGCGCGGCGCGGCTGGTAGTCGGAGATGGTGGGGGCGTCTCCTGTCGAGGTCACGGTGGGGGGCATGTAGGTGGCGTGGCTGCGGTCACCGCTGGTAAGGTAGCCGTCACCGGTTACCAGGTGGCCGTCACCGACTCGTTGAAATCCGCCCTGTGGCCGCGGGTAGCCGTTGTTGGGACGGGGCTGGCGTTCGGTGGGGAGGGCTGCTTCACTCGGACGCGCATAGCGGCCGGCAGTAGGTGGCGTGTGCGGTTCCCGGCCGCTGGTGGTCGAGTCCATGGGAGGGGATTGCGGATCGGCAGGCCGATGGTAGTTATCTCGGCGCAGGTACCCTCCGCCATTGGGGTGGACGATCTCCGCTTCGACATTTTCTTCTTCCCTGGATTCTTGGGGGGCGGGGATGGGTCGCGAGAGCGGCTCGTCGTCGTGTTCTCCTGCTGATCTGATGAGGGCACCTACTGTGACAGGAGCGCCATCGTCTTCCCGCCCGTGTTTGTGCGGAACTGCCAGCCAGGTAGCAATGGCGTTGGTGAGGGGGAAGGATAGCGCCAAGGTAATAGCACCAACTACCGAGCGGAGGATCTCCACGGCAATTACTTCACCGTTGAGGACTTCCCACATACCACGGGAGGACTGTTGGATGAGGAGGAGAAGTGGCAGCACCGAACCGGTGTAGGCCAGCACCAGAGTATAGAGCATGGAGGAGATATGGTCACGGCCCACTCGCATAGCTCCGCTGAAGACGCGGCTGGCAGATGCAGTGGGGTCCATTTTTGCCAGCTCGTATACGGTGGCTGCTTGGCTGATGGTGACGTCGTTGAGCACACCGATGGTGCCGATGATGAATCCGGCAATGACGAGACCCACAACTGGCAGCTGTCCCATGTACATCTGCATGGTAACGTTTTGTCCTTCTGACATCCCGGTGATGTGTGCCGTCTGCACTGCCAATTGACTCATGGTGACGGCACCCAAGAGGGATATTAGAGTGCCCAGTAGCGCCGAGGCAGTTTTCCAGCTAAACCCGTGGACGAAGAACATCACGAGGAAGAGTACGAGGCAGGAACCGCATACGGCAACGGGGATAACGGGGTGACCAGAGAGGATAGAGGGCAGCATCCACAGCACCACTACTGCCAGGGTGACGATGACACCGATGACGGCTCGCAGTCCTTTCCACGAGCCGGCGAGTAGCACGATGAGAACAGTCACCCCCAGCCAGATGGCCAGGGAGGTACGCCGATCCATGTCCTCAAACACGTAGCGGGTGTTTCCCGCAGATTTGTCTTGCGCCATGCGGATATGGTCGCCTGGTTTCACCATGACGGAGTCGCCCACCACACGGTTATTGAGAACAACAAACTGGGACGCGTTTTCGCCGGTGCGAATCTCCACGACGATACCGGGGCATTGGCCTTTCTTGGCCCCGTCTGTGGGGGTGAAGGAAGAGCCTTCGGGAAAGTGCGGTTGCACATTCATGGGACGTCCGAAGAGGACGTTATCGCAGGCTGTTTGTCCTTCTTCCAGAGCCTTCCCGTAGACCAGACTGTCGTTCATGCCGATGGACTGTTTGAGGGTTTCATCGACCGTCACGGACTTGCCTGAAGGCCACATGAGAATCATGCCGATAAGGGCGGCAAGGCCAAATATCACCAGCGCGATAGTGACCGTTTTCTCAGCAGCCGTCGTTAGGCGGAGTTTTCCCATAGTGAAGGTACCTACCCGTCAGTTGACGCTAGAGATACCCACTATTGTAGCCACTATGCCAGAGCGGACATATCCCGTTTCACGGTAAAGCAGCGATCCTGCATCCGGCTTACAGTGTATTCACCGTAGAAGCCATAGCTCTTGTCGTAGCGGTTGAATGCCGTTTGTGCCAGTGCTTGCACAGTAGGCGTGCGGTGGAAAGTGACGGTGTAGCCGCGTTCGTAGATGTCAAACAGCGTGAACCCACCGGGGAACGGGGTGCTGGCACAGAACTGGGCAAACTGGGGGCCACCGGGCAGGTCGGGGGCATCCCGGTGCGCACGGTGAGTGTGGCCGGCAGCCATGAAGAACACACCAGGTGCTTTCTGAAACAGCTGCTGCAGGCGCAGCGAGTCCTTCTTGTTGTAGATGAAGGGACGCTGGCCAGCGTTGGTGAGGGCAGCTTCTTCTGTCACCGGGAAGTGTGACAGCACCAGGGTGGAGCGCTGCGGGTCGGAGAGCATAGACGCCACCATTACTTCAGACCAGGGCTGTTTGGTGATTCCGGCACCTTCCATACCGATGTGGATGTCGTTGGCAACGGCGACAGTGTGGATGAATTTGCCGGCGGGCTGGGCAAGAGTGGAGACAATGCCGGTGACTTCCGGTTCGTTGAAGATATTGGTGCACCAGAAGCCGGGTTCGGCCTTCTTTCCGAGGGAGCGGCATTCGAAGCGGTACCGGGTGTTGGGTTTGCGGCCTTGGATGGTGACGTAGTGGAAGCCGGTCTTGGAGTAGGCACGGTGGACGCAGCGGAGGGGTTCCTTGGTGTCTGCCCGCGCGAGCCACACCTCGCCGTCGGATGCGACGCGATCATTGGGATAGAGATGGTCGGTGCGGGGAGTCTTAAAGGTCGTCCAGCTAAACACCAGGCTGGTGGGGGTAGCGGTGATGACTTCCAGGTCGGTAACGGTGGCGTCGGCGCCGGAAGTCATGCGGGGAGCAGCTGGTAGCGGGGTGATAACTGGGGTGGCTGCGGATGCGCGTGGCCCGGTGAGGACGGTGGCGGCGCCTAGCCCCACTGCGGCGCTTCCGGCGAGGAAAGAGCGGCGAGTGAGAGTACGGTTGGGCAGAGCATTCTCGTTCATACCTGGCACGGTAAAGGGGCAACGTAACGCCTCTTTAACTGCAAAGTTGCAGCGGTGTTGAAACCGTATGAAATCTTGCTCACCGGTAGATACGCCGACACCCGTCATCCTCTGCAGATGGCAGCAGTCGGAGTGACGGGTGTGCTGGGTCAGACGGGGTCGAGGTGTCTGAGTGAGATTAGCGTAGCGCAGACATGTCGCGTTTTACCGTGAAGCAGCGGTCGTGCATGCGGGAGATGGTGTACTCCCCGTAGTAGCCGAGGGACTGTTTGTAGCGGCTTAGTGCTACCTGCTGGAGGGCTTGTGCGGTGGGAGCACGGTGGAAGGTGACGGTGTAGCCACCTTCGTAGATGTCCATGAGGGTGAATCCGCCGGGGAACGGGGTGCTGGCACAGAACTGGGCAAACTGGGGGCCACCGGGTAGGTCGGGGGCGTCCCGGTGCGCACGGTGAGTGTGGCCGGCAGCCATGAAGAATACACCAGGTGCCTTTTGGAAGATGCGCTGGAGGCGCAGGGAGTCATCCTTGTCGAGGATGAAGGGGCGCCAGCCGACGGTGTTGCGGGCTGCATCTTCGGTGACGGGGTGGTGGGCCATGACGAGGGTCGGGCGTTGCGGATCCTGCATGAGGATCCGTTCGATGTCTTTCAGTTGCTTATCGGTGATAAAGCCGCTGTTGGTCATAGGCCAGGAGGAGTCGATACCGAGGACGCGGAGTTTGCCGTAGTCCATGGTCCAGCAGGTTTGGAGCTTGTGCTTGGGGAAGACGGCTTGAATGGGGTCGAAGGAAGTGGGGGTGGGCATTCCGAAGCCGTCGTGGTTACCGCGGACCATGTAATAGTCCTTCTGGTAGTCGCCGAAGGCGGAGAGGATGCGCTTGAGATCCTTAGCTTCTTCGAGTTTGCCGTGGTCGCAAAGGTCACCGTTGATAAAGATATGGGGGATGCCGCGGCGTTTCACTTCGGCGAGCATGGTGGAGACCATGATTTCCGACCAGGGGGTGGAGTTGATGGAGTCGCCGCTCTTGCCAAGGTGAATGTCGTTGGCGATGGCCACGGTCTGAATGTATTTACCGGTGGGCTGGGCGAGGGTGGTAAGGATTCCGGTGACTTCGGGTTCGTTGAAGATGTTGGTGAACCAGAGTCCGGGTTCGGCTTTCTTTCCGAAGGAGCGGCATTCGAAGCGGTACATGGTGTTGGGTTTGAGGCCGCGGATGGTGACGTAGTGGAAGCCGGACTTGGAGTAGGACTTGTGGACGCAGCGGAGGGGTTGCTTGACATCGGAGCGGGCGAGCCAGACTTCGCCGTCGGAGGCGACGCGCTCGTTGGGGAGGACGTGGTCGGTGTGGGGCTCTTTGAAGGTGCTCCAGGAGAAGGTGATACTGGTGGGGGTGACGGTCATGACTTCGAGGTCGGTGACGGTCACACTGTCTCCCGCAGCTGCTTTGGGCGCGGCAGGGATGAGGGCGTCGTTGACGGTGGCGGCGGAGGCCTGCGGGCCGGGAAGAGTGAGACTTGTGGCTACCCCTAGACCGAGGGCAGCTGAACCAGTTAAGAAGGACCGGCGAGTAATCGGGGAAGTTGTGGTTTCGCTCATACTCATGAAGGTAGTCCTGATGACTACCGTATGTGCAAAAAACACCTGGTAGATCACTTAATTTTCATCAGTAACCTACCGCTGGGGCACCATGAATTCATAGACTATTCATACAAACACTGGACATGTGACCACAAGCGGTCTCCGGACCCTCTCCGGGCCACTTCTTAGACCAGCACTAGATCGTCCGCATGAATGACAGGGGCGTGCATATCTTTAGGAAGCTCATCTGTACTCATGCGGTACATGAACTCCATCTCCCCTGCCGCATAGGACACAATGCCGCGCCCGACCAGCTCCCCCTCCCGGGTTCGCACTTCCACCACATCCCCACCATGGAAATCGCCTTCCCCGGTCACCACCCCAGCGGCCAGCAAACTACGTCGCCTCCGCACTGCCGCAGCTGCCCCCTCGTCCACAATGAGGGTACCTGCGTTGTCCGCGGAGTACCGCACCCAGAACTTCTTGGCGGTCATACGCTTCGGCCGCGCCATAAAAACCGTCCCCACAGAAGCATCCCGGAGTGCAGCATCAGCCTCATAAGATGCCGCCAACAGAACGGGAACTCCAGCATCGGCTGCCAGGAGCGCAGAAGAAAGTTTAGAGGCCATTCCACCCGTACCCAGCGCACCTCCGTCGCCTGCTTCCACACCATCGATAACAGCAGGATGGGCAACCTCAGGGATAAAGGTGGCATTACCTTGGCGAGGATCGGAATCATAGAGACCATCCACGTCAGACAACAGAATCAAGGCGTCAGCAGACACTAGATGCGCCACCAAAGCAGCAAGCCGATCATTGTCGCCGAAACGAATCTCGTCCGTCGCAACAGTGTCGTTTTCGTTGATAATGGGTACACCATGCAGCAGCCGGATTCGGTCCAGAGTATTCTGGGCATTCCGGGCCCGATCGCGCTTCCCCAAGTCACTCGCGGTCAACAGCACCTGCGCCACCGTGCGCCCATAGCGATCAAAGGACTCCCCCCACGCCTTCGCAAGTTCCACCTGACCAACCGCAGCAGCAGCCTGCTTGGTGGCGATGTCCCGAGGGCGCTTATGCAGCTTCAGAGGGGTAATACCGGCAGAGATTGCACCCGACGAAACCACGAAAACATCGGATCCAGCACACATACGCTCCTCCAGCACCGTCGCCAATTTGTCGAGCTTGGCACGATCTAACCCGCCATCGGGATGGGAGATAGATGAGGATCCAATTTTGACGACCACACGACGGGCTGTGCGAATTGCCTCCCGAGTGGGTGAGGACGGCACACGTGGCTGCGCGGCAGCGGCTAAGGGGGAAGAATCCTGCTGGGGTACGGACTGCGAACCGGACATTCTTTTTCTACCAGGTACTTTCGTCATTCATATCGGAGTCTTCATCGGCAAGACCGTGGCGGATACGCTTCGCGTGGCGACGTTCCTTCGCACTCACTCGCGTATTGTGGTCCAGGCGAACGTCGGTGCCACGACCAGTGGGCGTCATGTCGACACCGGCGAGGGTGCTGGGCTCCCAGTCGAAGCACACATCCCCAATAGTGACGGCACTACCTGGAACTGCACCAGCTTCCGCCAGCGCCTCTTCCACACCCAACTTCGCCAACCGGTCCGCAAGGAATCCCACTGCCTCGTCGTTATCGAAAGCAGTTTGCGCCACCCAGCGGGCGGGCTTCACGCCGTCCACAATGAACCCACCCGGAATTTCTGGGTCGTGGAGGATACGGAAACTATCGTCTTCCTTCATCTGCGGACGTACGTAGACGCGCTTCTCCTGCTCTACCGGATGCTCGTCACGATAGGTATGGACCATTTCGGCGAGGGCGAAGGAGAGTTCCTTCAGCCCTTCTCGGCTCACCGCGGAAATCGCGAAGACAGGCCAGCCGCGCGCACTGAACTCATCCTTAACGAACTCGGCAAGCTCTTTTGCCTCGGGAACGTCGACCTTATTGAGAACGACGATGCGGGGGCGGTCGGCCAGATCCCCCAACCCCATGTCACCTTCGAGGGCAGGTTGATAGGCGGCCAATTCGGCTTCCACCGCATCCACGTCACTCACCGGGTCTCGTCCAGGGTCCAAGGTGGCACAGTCGACAACATGGGCAAGCACGGCAGTGCGCTCGATATGGCGGAGGAAGTCGAGCCCCAGACCGCGCCCTTCGGCGGCACCGGGGATCAGGCCGGGCACATCAGCAATGGTGTAGGTAATGTCGCCCGCCGTCACTACCCCCAAGTTCGGCTGCAGGGTGGTGAAGGGATAGTCGGCGATCTTCGGCTTGGCGGCGGAAAGCACACTAATAAGTGACGATTTACCGGCCGAGGGAAAACCCACCAGCCCCACATCGGCCACGGATTTCAGTTCAAGTACCACGTCGCAGCTTTCGCCTTCTTCACCCAAGAGGGCAAAACCGGGAGCTTTGCGGGTTTTGGAGATCAAGGCGGCGTTGCCTAGCCCACCGTTGCCGCCCTTGGCGACAATGAACTCGGTTCCGGCACCGGTAAGGTCGGCCAGCAGCTCGCCTTCCGGCGTGGTGACGACTGTTCCGTCCGGAACTTTGAGAACGAGGTCGGCGCCCTGCGCCCCGTTGCGATGAGAACCCATGCCCGGCTGGCCTTTTCCCGCTTTTGCGTGCGGGCTGAAGTGGAAGTCAAGGAGGGTATGAACTTGGGGATCAACGACGAGGACAACGTCGCCACCGCGTCCCCCGTTTCCACCGTCTGGCCCACCGAGCGGCTTAAACTTTTCACGGTGGACGGAGGCACAACCGTGGCCGCCGTGGCCGGCGGTGACATGAAGGGTTACTCGGTCGATGAAGCGTGCCATCGTCTTCTCCGTTGTGTGGGTGGTTAAGCGTCTCTCTTGAGATATACAGCAAGGGCGGGCTTGGGTGTTGTTGCCCAGCCCGCCCCTGTTAAAAAAGATGTGGTGAGGTTTATTAGGCCTCTGCCTCAGCAGGAACGATATTTACCGTCTGACGGCCACGCTTGGTGCCGAATTCAACGGCGCCTGTAGCGAGAGCGAAGAGGGTGTCGTCCTTGCCACGTCCGACGTTGACGCCGGGGTGGAAGTGGGTGCCGCGCTGGCGGACCAGGATCTCGCCCGCGTTGACGAGCTGGCCACCGAAGCGCTTCACACCGAGGCGCTGGGCATTAGAGTCGCGACCGTTACGCGAGCTAGATGCACCTTTCTTATGTGCCATTTGCTTCTCCTTAGAGGAATTTCGGTGTTACTTGATGCCGGTAATCTTCAGCACGGTAAGCGGCTGACGATGACCCTGGCGCTTCTGGTAACCGGTCTTGTTCTTGAATTTACGGATGCGAATCTTCGGCCCCTTGGTCTGCTCAACAATTTCAGCAGCCACGGAGATGTTGTCAACATCCGAAGTTACGGTAGAGCCATCAACGACGAGGACCGGGGAAAGCGAGACCGCAGTGCCCGGCTCTCCCTCGATCTTCTCGACCTTGACGAGGTCACCTTCGGCAACCTTGTACTGCTTTCCGCCGGTCTTGACGATCGCGTACATCGGAGGGCGTCCCCTTAAAAGTGTTGTTTCTTCTCGAACAACCGGATGGTCATTCGACTGGACTAGTTTCTTGCCATTGGCGGGAGAGTTTCTACATTCTCACAGTGCGCTCCAATAGTGCATCAGAGCAGCTGTTGACGCGAGTATTCACCCGTTGAATGGCGACCTGTCAAGATTACTCGTTTTAACAGGCGGAAATCAAACTGACTAGGAAGAGCGGGTGGCACGGCGACGTGCGCGTCGTGGCGCCTTCTCCTCCACACTGGTATTTACGGCCACCGGGGCAGCTGCCAGCACACCAGAGACCACTTCTTTTCTCTCAGCCGGAGCCGCTGGTTCCGCATGTGCGGTAGCCGATCCGGCGGCCTGGGTGGCACGACGTGCTCCGCGGCGCTTGCGAGGAGTTGCAGTCTCCGAGACCGCTACCTCGACTACCGACGGCAGGGATGACGAGGCATTCTCCGCCGGTAGGACAAACTCAGCATCGCGTGCTGGAGTGGACGCCTGCGTGGGACGCACGTCTTTGCCGCTCTTCTTCGAGCCTTTCTTCCCTGACTTCTTGCCGGAATGCTCTCCTTGGGAACGGTCCGCTGTCGTCTCAGCAGAATCTGTGCTTTCGAGGGGAGTGGCAACTTCCGCGTCCTCACCCTCGGCAGCCAGGTCTGCCTCATCGTTCTGTTGGTCAGGCCCGGTACCATGCCGGCGTCCCCGTCGGCGACGCCGCCGCGCAGTGGGTTCTCCGGATTCATCGGCAGTGTCCACAGCAAAGCCATTATCTACTGTTTCTGCCGATGTCGCCGCCCCTTTTTCAGCGTTCACAGGCGCCGCCTGCTGACTGTTCTGCTCGCTGCTCTCGCTGGAAATGGATTCCTGCGAAGATGCATCAACGGTGACCTTGGGTGTGGTGCCCGTGGCAGCGGAACTATCGTCGTCCTTCTTCCGACCCATTGCCTTCATCATGGGATGCTCGCTGGGGTTGGGCCCCTGATGGTCCTTACCGCCGTCGCTGCCCTTGGACGACGCCTCCTTATCCGCGGAGTTCTTGTCCTTCGACTTTCCGCCCTTGGCCGCCTCGTTCTTCTCCGCATTGCGGCCTTTGCGGCGTCGCCCACCACGCAGATCTTCCGCGTTGTTGCCACTGGTGATGGACTCCACCGGGTCTTCTTGCAGGATGTAGCCGGTGCCAGAGCAGTGCGGGCACGGCTTCGAGAATGCTTCAAGCAGGCCAGTACCTAAGCGCTTGCGAGTCAGCTGGACGAGCCCCAGACTGGTAACTTCTGAAACCTGGTGGCGGGTGCGGTCGCGACCGAGCGCTTCCCGGAGGCGACGCAGCACGAGATCCCGGTTCGATTCCAGCACCATATCGATGAAGTCGATAATGACAATGCCACCAATGTCGCGCAGTCGCAGCTGGCGCACAATTTCTTCGGCAGCTTCAAGATTGTTTCGGGTGACGGTCTCTTCCAGGTTTCCGCCCGAGCCCGTGAATTTACCGGTGTTGACGTCGATCACCGTCATGGCTTCAGTGCGGTCGATGACGAGAGTACCGCCAGAGGGCAGCCAAACTTTCCGATCAAGTGCTTTAGCCAGTTGCTCGTCGACACGGTAGGCCTGGAAAACATCCACGCCCGTGTTCTCCCAGCGTTCCACCCGCTGTTCCAGCTGCGGTGCAACCTTCTGCACATAGTCAGTGATGGTCCCCCAGGCGCGCTCACCTTCCACGACGAGCTTCTTGAAGTCGTCGTTGAAGAGGTCCCGCACGACCTTCACCAACATGGTGGGTTCTTCGTGCAGGGTGCGAGCCTTGCCGTCCGCTTTCTGCTGAGCTTCCTCAGCGGCCTGCTGTACCGATAGCCATTGCTCGTGCAGCATATCAATATCGCGCTTCAGATCCTCCTCCGAGGCATCCTCAGCAGCGGTGCGAATAATCACTCCGGCGTCACCGGGAACAATGTTCTTGAGAATACCCTTTAGGCGTTTGCGTTCAGTATCGGGTAGCTTGCGGGAAATTCCAGCGCTGCTTCCATCTGGCACGTACACCAGGTAGCGTCCTGCCATCGAGATCTGAGTCGTCAGACGCGCACCTTTATGGGCAATGGGGTCCTTGGAAACCTGCACCACCACCATGTCGCCAGTCGAGAGAGCCTGCTCGATCTTGCGGGACTTGCCTCCCAGCCCGGCAGCAGCCCAGTTCACTTCACCGGCGTAGAGCACCGCATTGCGACCCCGTCCGATGTCGATGAAGGCAGCTTCCATGCTGGGCAGCACATTCTGCACGCGGCCCAGGTAGATATTGCCCACCATGGATGCCTGGGTGTCGGAGGTGACGAAGTGCTCCACCAGAATGTTGTCTTCCAACACACCCACTTGAGTGGTGACTCCTGGGTGGTCGGAACGCTCCTTCTCTCGCACCACCATGGTCCGTTCGACGGACTCACGGCGTGCAAGGAACTCAGCCTCGCTGAGCACAGGAATGCGGTTGCGAGCGTTGTCACGGCCTTCACGGCGACGCTGCCTCTTGGCCTCGAGTCGGGTAGAGCCGGAGATACCTTGTACTTCGTCGGAGCTGGAGGTGCGGCGACGGCGTGTACTGCCCCGTTCGTGCACCACCGTGTTCGGCGGATCGCCCTGGGTGCTGTCGTCGGTATCAACGTCGCTGCGGCGACGCCGGCGACGACGACGGTGAGTCGAGGACGTGTCCTCTCCCCCCTCAGCTGCGGCTTCTGTATCCTCAGCAGCGGTCGTTGTGGTCGCATTCTCCTCTGCTTCTACAGGGGAGGTCTGCTTCTGCTGCTTTTTCTTGTTGCCGGCTTGTCCACTCTTCGAGCCGGATTGGGTGGTGTTGTCTGTTCGGTCGGTGGTGTCCGCGTCGCGGTGGGTACCCTCCGCCGAGTCTTCGGAGGTGTCGGAGTCATCACCGCGGCCACGGCCACGGCCACGGCGTCCGCGGCGACGGCGCCGGCGAGCGGAAGGCGAGCCCTCATCATCACTCTGCCGGGAGTCGTTCTCCTCCTGGTCTGCGGCGTCCTCCTCGTCATCCTCATCCCTTCCCATATCCTGGGCGGTGACCACGATAGGCGCAGTTGCCTGCAGCATGGCGTTCACGGCGAAGGGGTTCGCGACGGCACCAGTGCTGAAAGGGTCTTGCGGGAGCGGAGCCGTCATAGGTTCGGCATGCTCGACCGCAGTAAAGGGGTTCATGAAGGGACTAGCTGCTGCTGAAGCAGATTCTGCCGTGTCGTCCTGAGAAGGAACAGGGCGTTCCGGATCGGACGCGGTGGCGGTAGCAGCGTCAGCTGCTACCAGTTCTGCGGGCGTGTCAGCGAGTAGAGTGGCGACGAACTGTGCCGCAACGTCAGATGTCACGCTGGACTGGGCAGACGTGACGGTAACGCCGTGCTGAGCAAGCGCGGCGATCAGATCTTTTGAGGCCATGCCCAGGCGCTTGGCGAGGACGTGGACACGGATTTTCTGTGGCAAGTCTGCAAGTACAGCTTCTACCGTGGTGCTTTCTGGCAGCACACTATCTCCTTTACCTCCGGGCGCATCGGTACCGAGCGGCCACACGGAGGGGTGTATTGAAATGTCGGATGGTCTCTTGGCCCAGTCGGCTGCAGTTCAGCTGCTATGCGCAGTGGTTCGTCGGGGTATGACGCTGCGCCGTTTCCAGGCGACGCCAGGCACGGAAAGGAAACGCGGCTCACCCCGCAGGGCGGCGCTGACACCTTACAAATATGATTGGCGACTCCCCTATTGTGTCACACAATCCCCCAATACACCGAAGCCGGCGAAAAAACGTCGAAACGTTCTCTACGCCGGCTTCACGGGGGGAGAGATCTAGTTATAGGGAAAAGAAACGATTGAGAGATTTTAGTCGAGCGGAAAATCCGGGAACCACGTGGAAATTTCCCGCTTGGCAGACTCTGGAGAGTCCGAGCCATGGACCAGGTTTTCACGGGTGATAAGGGCGTAATCACCGCGGATAGATCCGGCCGTGGCCTTGGCAATGGGGTCAGTCCCACCGCACAGCTGACGCCAGGCGGCAATGGCAGACGGGCCTTCCAGAACACCAGTAACAACCGGGCCAGAGGTGATGAAGTCCACCAGCGGCTGGTAGAAATCCTTACCTTTGTGTTCGGCATAGTGCTGTTCGGCTAGCTCCTCCGAAACGTGGCGGAGCTCAAGAGCCGCAATCGTGAGGCCCTTGTTCTCAATGCGGCGAAGAATCTCGCCTACCAAGCCGCGCTTCACGCCGTCCGGCTTGATCATAAAGAAAGTCTGTTCTGTCATATGCATATAGTAACGAAAAGCAGATTATTCCCGAATATTCCACGCTTAATCACGTATCCACAGATTATTCGCAAGAACCCGCACGACGTGAGCCAATACTGTGCTTCTCAGTTGTGCGACAGTTATCGGTCACCGTGGCGACACGTGCCGTCCAGCGAAAGTTTAGGCAGGGTCTTTGCGGAATAGTGAGCGAGCTTCCCCCGCCGTCACCACACTGCCGGTGACAATGACCCCAGCTCCGCTCATCACGCCATTCTCATCAATGTTCTCGGCCTCCACCGTCGCGAGAGCAATCGCATCTGTAAGGGTAGGAGCGGTATCAATCTTCTCGACATCAAAGACCTGCCGAGCGAGCTCGGCAAGGTCCTCAACAGGGAGGGCTCGCGGGCTGCTGTTGGTGGTCAGAATAACCTTGTCCACTACCGGTTCGAGAGCCTCGAGGATGCCCCGCGCATCTTTATCGCCCAGAATTGCCAGTACACCCACCAACCGGTTGAACTCAAAGTACTTGTCGAGTGCACGTGCAAGGGCTTTTGCCCCATGCGGATTATGGCAGGCGTCCAGCAGCACAGTGGGAGCGGTGCGTACACGCTCCAGCCGTCCAGGCGACTGCACCGCCTGGAATCCATTGTGCACTGCCTGGTCGTAGAGAGGCTTGTCGTAGCTGGCCCCGTAGAATGCCTCTACCGCTGCCAATGCCACTGCTGCATTCTCCGCCTGGTGTTCACCGTAGAGGGGCAGGAAAATGTCGTCATAGCTGCCGGAGAGCCCCTGGATAGAGATCACCTGGCCACCTACGGCCGGCCGGCAGGCGGACACTTCAAACTCCAGCCCTTGCCGCGCAACCACCGCATTCGCCTGTACCGCTTCTTCCAGCAGAACATGGAGCGCGGCGGGGTCTTGGTGGGAGATAACGGCAACAGTCCCGTGCGGATTGTGGGGAGTGTTTTCCCCTTCGGTGGGCTTAATGATGCCCGCCTTCTCGGCGGCGATCTTCTCAATGGTGTCGCCCAGATAATCCATGTGATCCATACCGATCGGGCACACGACCGCCACTTCGGCACGAGCCACCGAAGTCGCATCCCAGCGTCCACCCATCCCCACTTCTGCCACGACAACGTCCACGGGAGTATCGGCGAAGCAGCAGTAGGCCATCGCCGTCAGCACTTCAAACTTAGTCATGCGTGGTCCACCTTGCTCCAGCGACCAGGCATCAACCATCTCCACGAAAGGTTTAAGATCCTCCCACACCTCCACATAGCGGCGGGGGCTGATGGGAGCACCATCTATGCTAATGCGCTCGGTGACAAGCTGGAGGTGAGGGCTGGTAGTACGTCCCACCCGTTGGCCCATGGCCCGCAGTAGGGCATCAATCATGCGGGCGGTGGAGGTTTTCCCGTTGGTACCCGCCACCTGAATAACCGGCGCAGTCTCTTCCGGATGGCCCAACATATCCATCAACCGCTTCATGCGGGAGAGGTCAGGCGCAATCTGTCGTTCTCCCCACCGCGTATCGAGTTCTTTCTCCACGGCAGCCAACGCAGCAAAGTCCTCCGCAGTAGGCTTCTCTACCCGGTAGCGACTGGGATCGTCGTCCTCGTCGTAGACGGTCAGGTCCGGGATATTGTCACCCGTGTCGATGTCGATGCGACCGGTGTACTCGCGGTACAGGTCCTCCCCCGAAATACTGTCTGCGTCCTCAGCGTCGTCTGTGTCTTCCCCCGCATGTGACACGTTGTAGGCGTCCAGGGCGCGGGCCAGCGCATCCATTTGTTCTTCGTCAAATTGGGAGAGGAGATCCCGCAGATTCTGTTGAATCTCCGGCGTGAGTACCCCGTCTTCTTCGAGGAGCGGATTGAGGCGACGTAGCCCGAACGGAGCTTCGGGGTTGAACTCCTCGTCATCCTCCTCGTCAGACGCCTGGTCGACGATGCGTTCGGCAGCCGCCGCCAATGCGTCAAGGTTGAGCCCGGACTCCCGAAACACGTATTCGGCGAGGGCATCAGCCGGGTCTGCTTCTTCCGTCGCCGCTGTGCGGGCAACCTCGTCAGCATCGGCGAACTTATCCCCTGTTTGGCAGGCGCATGGCTCGTCTCGGTTCTGCTTGTTGGCATGTCCCGCCATGAAGTTGCGATAGGCTTCTTCCTCCGGCAATGCAGCAGGGTTACCAGCGCGGAGGGAAGCTAGTGGATCGTCAGCGTTGTAGACGTCCCGATAGTTGAGGTTCTTTGGCAGATCGCTCATCGTTCTATGCTCCTCTAGGCAACGGCGGTTCGTCTATGTCCAGACAGTGTGGTTAGTGCCCCGGTGTGGGTCCGGGGCAGCTAACGCAACACTGTTCTCCTGGGTAGGTGTTACTGCTGGGCTGGCAAGGTTGCCAGGCGTTCGGTCAAGCGAGTAACTTCTGCTTCCGCGACCTCGCGACGAGCCTTAATCTTCTCCACAACCGCAGCCGGGGCCTTATCCAGGAAGTTCTGGTTGCCCAGTTTCTTCCCAGTGGTGTCGAGTTCTTTCTGGGCTACCGCCAGATCCTTTTCGATACGTTTCCGTTCGGCTTCAATATCGACGGTATCGGAGGTGTCAAGTTCCACTACTACGGTGGCACGGGAGAGGCGGACTTCCAGAGATGCGGTGGCGTTGAAGTCCGCGGTAGGCACCTCCAGACGGGCGAGCGATCGAAGAGCTGCGACCTGGTTTTCTAGGTCGGCTGCTTCGACGACGCCCACTAGGCGGGCGGGGACCCGCTGGGAAGGCTTGACGCCCTGGTCAGCACGGAAACGACGCACCTCAGTGACAAGTTTCTGCAGGTCTGTAATACGTTGCAGGGCGGTTGCATCAGGTTCTACAGTGTAGGCAGCAGGCCATTCTGCGACCACTAGAGATTCCTCACCCGTGAGGGTGGTCCACAGTGCCTCGGTAACGAAGGGCATGACCGGGTGCAGAAGGCGCAGCAGGGTGTTCAGCACATGCCCAAGTACGAGGCGGGTTGCAGGGGCACTGGGCAGATTGTCTGCGGGGCGGCCCAGCTGAGCCTTGGCGAGCTCCAGATACCAGTCGCAGAACTCATCCCAGGTGAAGTGGTAGAGAGCTTCGCAGGCCTTGGAGAATTCGTAGACGTCCAGGCCGGAGTCCACATCGTCCCGAACCTGTTCGAGACGGTCGAGAATCCAGCGGTCAGCATCCGTCAGTTCGGCCCGGTCAGGCAGCTCCCCTACCTCGGCACCATTCATGAGGGCAAAGCGGGTGGCGTTGAAGAGCTTGGTGGCGAAGTTGCGGCTGGCCTGGCAGTTGTCGTCCCCCACCGGAATATCAGCACCAGGGTTGGCGCCACGGGCGAGGGTGAAGCGCAGTGCGTCTGCCCCGAAGCGTTCCACCCAGTCGAGGGGGTCAATACCGTTGCCGAGGGACTTGGACATCTTGCGGCCATGCTCGTCCCGCACCAGCCCGTGCAGGAAAACATCGGTGAAGGGAATGGGGCCGATGTTGCCGGCGTCCTTGCCGGTGGCACCTTCTTTACCGACGAAGGTGGCGAACATCATCATGCGGGCCACCCAGAAGAAGAGGATGTCGTAGCCGGTGACGAGAACGTTCGTCGGGTAGAAGCGTTGGATGTCCTCCGTAGGGTAGGGCCAGCCGAGAGTAGAGAAGGGCCACAGGCCAGAGGAGAACCAGGTGTCGAGGACGTCAGGGTCCTGTTCCCAGCCGGCCGGGGGCTCATCTTCGGGTCCACAGCAGACGATTTCCCCATCGGGGCCGTACCAAATGGGGATGCGGTGGCCCCATTTCAGTTGGCGGGAAATGCACCAGTCGTGCATATTGTCGACCCACTCGAACCAGCGCGGTTCTTGGGAGGCCGGGTGGATGGTGGTGAGCCCATCGCGTACGGCATCGCCGGCCATGGTGGCCAGCTTTTCCACTTTCACGAACCACTGCAGGGACAGGCGCGGTTCGATGGCTTCGCCGGAGCGCTCGGAGTGGCCGACGGAGTGCACGTAGGGCCGCACTTCCTTGACGATGCGTCCCTGTTCACGTAGTGCTTCGTTGAGGGCCGGGCGGGCGTCTTCACGGCTCAGGCCGTCGAAGCGGGTACCGGTATTGGAGATGTGGGCGGTGGCATCCATGATGTTGATCATGGGGAGGTTATGCCGCTGCCCCATGGCGAAGTCATTAGGGTCGTGCGCGGGGGTGATCTTGACCGCGCCGGTGCCGAATTCCATGTCGACGTAGTCATCGGCAATGACAGTGAGGGTGAGGTCGTCGCGCAGCGGGTGCGGGAACACCTTGCCGACCAGGTGCTGGTAGCGTTCGTCGTCAGGATGGACGGCGATGGCGACGTCGCCCAGCATAGTTTCGATACGGGTGGTGGCCACGACCAGGCTGTTGCCCTCTACAGGCTTACCGTCTGCACCAATCTCACCGTAGGCAAAGTAGACCAGTTCGCCTTCATCATCGGAGTATTTCACTTCGATGTCGGAGACTGCGGTCTGCAGCACTGGGGACCAGTTGACGAGTCGCTCGGCACGGTAGATGTAGCCGGCATCGTAGAGGCGTTTGAAGATGGTCTGGACGGCGCGGGAGAGCCCTTCGTCGAGGGTGAAGCGTTCACGTTCCCAGTCGAGACCGTCACCGATGGCACGCATCTGGGTACCAATGAAGCCACCGTATTCGCGCTTCCACTCCCAAACCTTTTCCACGAATTCCTCGCGGGAGAGGGAGTGGTAGTCGATGCCTTGGTCGGCGAGCTGCTGTTCCACCTTGGATTGGGTGGCAATGCCGGCGTGGTCCATGCCGGGGAGCCAGAGCACCTCATAGCCTTGCATACGCTTGCGACGGCAGAGGGCATCCATGAGGGTGTGGTCGAGGGCGTGGCCCATGTGGAGTTTGCCGGTGACGTTGGGAGGTGGCAGCACGATGCTGTAGGGGGGCTTACTGCTGTTGACGTCAGCGTGAAAGTATCCGGCGTCTACCCACCGTTGGTACATGCTGGACTCGACGGCACGTGGATCCCAGGATTTGGGGAGTTCGCCGGAGCGATCAACGGAGGTGGAAGGGGCATTCTGAGCGGAATATTCTGCACTGGTCACGCTTGCAAGTTTAACGGTTTGCAGGGCTGCTTTCGAACTGGGGGCGCACTAGCGGGGCGGCAGTGCAAGAGAAACGCACCCGGTATAAGTACCGGGTGCGTTTCAGGAGTTGAGGGGCGGTCGAGAAACCGCGGTGGCGGCTAGTCGAGCAGGCCGAGTTCCTTGACGGCGGCACGCTCAGCTTCGAGGTCGTCAACGCTGATCTTCATGCGCCCAGCCTGTGCGGCGGAGATTTCCAGGCCCTCGACACGGTTCCAGTTGGTGCCGTCGGAGGTGCAGGGAACGCCGTACATGAGGCCCTCGGGGATTCCGTAGGAGCCGTCGGAGGGGAGGGCAACGGTGACCCAGTCGCCTTCCGCGGTGCCCTGGTACCAGTCACGCATGTGGGTGATGGCGCCGGTGGCGGCGGAGGCGGCGGAGGAGGCACCGCGAACCTCAATGATGGCGCCACCGCGCATGGCTACCTTGGGGATGAATTCGTCGGCGAGCCAGGCGTCGTCGAACTTATCGGCGGCAGCTTCACCGTTCACCTTGAGGTAGGTGACGTCGGGGAACTGGGTGTTGGCGTGGTTTCCCCACACGGTCATGTTGGTGAGAGCGTCGACGGGAACGTCGAGCTTCTTGGCGGACATGGAGAGAGCGCGGTTGTGGTCGAGGCGCATCATGGCAGTGAAGCGGTCGTTCGGTACGTCCGGTGCGTAGTGGTTGAGGATGAGGGCGTTAGTGTTGGCGGGGTTGCCGACCACGAGGGCGCGGATGTCGTCTGCGGCGTGGTTATTGATGGCTTCGCCCTGCGGCTTGAAAATGGCGCCGTTGGCAGCGAGCAGGTCGGCACGATCCATGCCTTTACCACGGGGGCGGGCACCTACCAGGAAGGCAGTGTTAGCGCCGTCGAAGGCCTGGTTGGCGTCATCGTAGATGTTGATGCCGGCGAGGAGCGGGAAGGCGGAGTCATCGAGCTCCATGGCGACGCCTTCAGCAGCCTTGAGTGCCGGGGTGATCTCCAGGAGGTTCAGTTCGACGGGCTGGTCGGGGCCGAAAACGGCACCTTCAGCGATGCGGAACAGCAGGGAGTAGGAGATATTGCCAGCAGCACCGGTGACGGTGACCTTCTTGGGCAGAGTCATCTTCGGAAACACGTCCTTTCAGGATCCGAACTATGTTTTGTCGGCGATCAGTGAACTTACCCGGTGGGGTGAAGTCGTGTACTTCTAGTGTCTCACCATCTTGGATGGTTCGCTAAGCGTCGTCGGGGGCGACCAGAGGAAAATCGTGGGAAAAGCCACGCCGTCACTTAGTGAAACTAATGTTACCGCAGGTCACGCGAGTATTTTCTGGTTTGGTGACAGGTTCGTGAACATTAGATATGCCCTACTGAACACCTTTTGTGAGGAACAACACAGCCCACTGCGCGCGGGGAAAACCCGGCTGCAGTGGGCTGGCGGAACTCTACTGAAGGCGACTATCCGACGTTCTTCTCGACGGGGGCAATATCGAGACGATGCATATGCGGAGCGGTCTTGTCCCGGACGGTTTCTTGAGTGATGGTGACCTTTTCCACATCCTCTGCCGAGGGTATCTCGAACATCACGGGCATAAGGACTTCTTCCATGATGGCGCGCAGTCCACGAGCACCAGTGGAGCGTTCCAATGCCTGATCGGCTAAAGCATCCACGGCCTCGTCAGTGAACTCGAGGTCTACCCCATCCATCTCGAAGAGCTTCTGGTACTGCTTGACCAGTGCATTTCGCGGCTCGGTGAGAATAGCTTTGAGCGCGTCCTTGTCGAGAGGCTCGACAGAGCCGACGACGGGAAGGCGACCAATAAATTCGGGGATGAGCCCAAACTTGCTGAGATCTTCCGGTTTCACCAGCTTAAAGTAGTTGGTGGACTTGGTTTCTTCCTCGGTAACGAGGTCTGCACCAAACCCTACGCCCTTTTTACCGACGCGGTCTGCCACCACTTTCTCCAGGCCCGCGAAAGCGCCGGCGGCGATGAAAAGGATGTTGGAGGTGTCGATCTTGATGTAGTCCTGGTGCGGGTGTTTGCGCCCGCCGTTCGGGGGAACGGAAGCGACGGTACCTTCCAGGATTTTGAGAAGGGCTTGTTGTACGCCTTCCCCGGACACGTCACGGGTGATGGAGGCGGATTCGGCCTTGCGGGAGATCTTGTCGATCTCATCGATGTAGATAATGCCTTTTTCAGCTCGCTTCACATCGTTGTCGGCAGCGTGGAGGAGCTTCAGCAGGATATTTTCGATGTCTTCACCGACATAACCAGCTTCGGTAAGCGAGGTAGCATCAGCGATGGCGAACGGCACATTGAGCATACGGGCAAGCGTTTGTGCCAGATAGGTTTTGCCACAGCCGGTGGGGCCGAGTAGCAGAATGTTGGATTTGGCAATCTCTACGTCTTCTTCGCGGGGACGTCGGCCGCCGAGCGCACGAATGCGCTTGTAGTGGTTATAGACGGCGACGGCAAGGACGCGCTTGGCGTCGTCTTGTCCCACGACGTACTTGTCAAGGAACTCGCAGATCTCCTTGGGGGTGGGCAGATCGTTTCCGGTGGTGGTCTGGGTGGAGTCGTTCAACTCCTCTTCCAGAATTTCGTTGCAGACGTCTATGCATTCGTCGCAGATGTACACGCCCCCACCGGCGATGAGTTTCTTCACCTGGCTCTGCTTCTTTCCGCAGAAAGAGCATTTCAGAACATCGCTTGAATCGCCAACATATGCCATCGGGCTCGGCTGCTCCTTCGGGGTTCTGTAGAGGTGCGGATCCGCAACTAACGGTAGAGGGGTCGCGGGAGCTATTACCTTCTACCGTAGTCGCTTCTCGTTATTTCTTGGCGGAGGCTTTCCGGTAATCGAAGACGGTATCGATAATGCCGTAGTCTTTGGCCTCTGCAGCGGTCAGAATCTTGTCGCGTTCGGTATCTTCACGCACTTGCTCTGAACTGACATTGCAGTGGCGGGCCAGAGTCTCTTCCATCTGACGGCGTACTCGCTCAATTTCGCGCGCCTGAATCTCCAGGTCCGACACCTGTCCGCGGATACCTTCAGTGGCCGGCTGGTGGATGAGAATGCGGGCATTGGGAAGGGCGGCACGCTTGCCGGGGGTGCCGGCGGCGAGCAGTACTGCGGCAGCGGAGGCTGCCTGACCCAGGCATACCGTCTGAATGTCAGGGCGCACGTACTGCATGGTGTCATAGATAGCCATCAACGAGGTGAAAGAACCACCCGGGGAGTTGATGTACATCGTAATGTCGCGGTCGGGGTCGAGACCTTCCAAGACGAGCAGCTGCGCCATGATGTCGTTGGCGGCGGTGTCGTCAACCTGCGATCCCAGGAACACAATGCGCTCTTCAAAGAGTTTGTTGTAAGGATTGGACTCTTTTGTGCCGTAGCTGGAGTGCTCGATGAAGGAGGGGACGACGTAGCGGGCTTCGGGAAGCTGGAATCCGGTCATGGGTGATGTGCTCCTTTACTTCTCGGTGCCGGGAACGTGCTCGATGACGTGGTCGAAGAGGCCGTAGTCGCAAGCTTCTTGCGCAGTGAACCACTTGTCGCGATCAGAGTCTTTTTCGATCTGTTCGACGGTCTGGCCGGAGTGCTGGGCGATGAGTTCGGCCATTTCCTTCTTCACCTTGGCAAAGTTTTCGGCCTGAATGGTGATATCGGTGGCGGTGCCGCCCACTCCAGCAGAAGGCTGGTGCATGAGGACACGGGTGTGCGGCAGGGCGTAACGCTTGCCGGAGGCGCCTGCGGTGAGCAGGAATTGTCCCATGGAGGCGGCCATACCCATGGCGTAGGTCGCGACATCGCAGGAGATGAACTGCATGGTGTCGTAGATGGCCATGCCGGCCGTGACGGAGCCACCGGGGCTGTTAATGTACATGCTGATATCAGCAGTGGGATCCTCGGCTGCCAGTAGCAGCATTTGGGCACAGAGGCGGTTGGCGACCTCGTCGTTAACTTCCGATCCGAGGAAGATAATGCGCTCTTTGAGGAGCTTTTCGAAGACTGAGTCGGGAAGATTCAATCCGTCGGCCATGGGTACCTGCTTTCTCCGTTTCTGGTGGGAAAAGATTCGCCGTCTATAGCGTAACGAAAACGGGCGCAGCCGGCTCGCTCGCTACGCCCGTGTTCGCTTTGAGATGGGGTTTACTCTGCGTCGCTGGAGGCAGCGTCGTCAGAGACAGAGGAATCAGCAACTTCCTGGAAGAACACCATGAGGTCTTCCAGGGAACTACCATCGGTATCCTTGGCGTCGACATCACGCACCACAGCGAAGAGGGCCTTGTTGCGGCGCACATCGCTAAAGAGGTTGCTAAGCTGGCCCTGCTGCTGGACGAGCTTGACAAACTGTTCGGGATCCATGTTGTTCTGTTTTGCCTGAGCAACCACGGCTTCAGTGAGGTCATCCTGGTTAATTTCGATGCTGCGCTCTTCTGCCAGGGCGTCGAGCAGTAGCCAAGAGCGGGTGGCGTCCTCGGCAGACTTCTTGGCGTCAGCGTAGAAGGTGTCGAGGTCGGAACCCTGGGATTCGAGGATGGACTTGAGGATGTTCTCGTCGCCACCGAACTGGGAGAGGATCTGCTGGATCTGGCCCTGGGCCTGCTCTTCCACAATGCCTTCGGGAATCTCGAAGTCGGCTTCTTCGATGAGCTTGGCAAGGACAGCATCGCGCAGGTTGGAGGCCTGCTCGGACTTGGCAGCGGCGTCGGCGCGCTTGGCCAGGTCGTCCTTGAGCTCCTCGAGGGTGTCGAATTCGGAGGCCATTTGGGCAAAGTCGTCGTCGAGTTCGGGGAGTTCCTGCTCCTGAACTTTCTGAAGGACGACGGTGACGTCGGCGGCTTCGTTGGCGTGGTCACCGGCGATGAGCTTGGAGGAGAAGGTCTTGCTTTCTCCAGCCTTCATGCCAGCGAGGGCCTCTTCGAGACCTTCGATGAGGTCGCCCTGGCCGATGCGGTGGGACAGGCCCTTGGTTTCAGCTTCTTTGATTTCCTCACCGTCGATGGAGGCGGAGAGGTCGAGGGAGACAAAGTCGCCTTCCTTGGCAGCGCGGTCAACGCCTTTGAGGGTGGCGAAGCGCTCACAGAGATCGCTGAGGCCCTGTTCGGCGATTTCGTCGGCGGAGCGACGAGGATCCACGGTGATCTCCTTGCCGGCAAAGTCCGGCACAGTGATCTCGGGGCGGCAGTCCATCTCGGCCGTGAATTCGATGAAGTTGGGGTCATCGATCTTGGTGACATCAACTTCGGGGGTGGAGAGGGGCTGCACGTTGTTTTCGCTACATGCCTCTTCGTAGCGGCTCGGCATCATGTCGTTGATGACCTGCTCGAGCACTGCGCCGCGGCCGACGTGGTTTTCGATCAGCTTGGCGGGAGCGTGACCCTTACGGAAGCCGGGAATGTTGACCTGCGCCGCGATAGTCTTGTAAGCCTTGTCGAATTCTTCCTTGAGCTCCTCGAAGGGAACCTCAATAATCAGCTTCACGTGGGTGGAGGTGAGCTGCTCAACAGTGCTTTTCACGGAATTGTTCTCCTTGTTTATAGGGGTCACGTTGATGGATTCAAGTTTTGGTCGGGATGACAGGATTTGAACCTGCGACATCGTGCTCCCAAAGCACGCGCGCTACCAAGCTGCGCCACATCCCGGGGCAACTCAACAGTACTTTTCAGCACGAAGAGTTCCTGCACCATCTTACGTGCAACCTCGAAATTTTTGTAACCAAGGTTTTCTCGGGTAGTCTTAGCAGGCACAGAGGTTATCTGTGGGGATGTCGTATAGTGGCTATTACCCCAGCCTTCCAAGCTGGAGACGCGGGTTCGATTCCCGTCATCCCCTCCACCCCACTAACTCAGCCCACACCAAGAATGCTTGAGTGGGCTGGGTTTTTGTGTTATCTGTAGTGCTCGTTACAACCTCTAGTTATGCTGTGCAACTTCCTTTTTCCCTACCGGTTTCAGCATCCCCGCTGCCAGCAATACCAGCCCTAATGCGAGCGTAATTCCCAATGCCAACAAGGTTGATCCAGGAATCATGGATTGATCAACGTAGAGCAGTGAGCGAATTCCTTTTCCCAGGAACTGCAGTGGAGTCCACGGGTAAATCCAGTTTGCCCACAATTCTGGCAAAAACTCGCGCGGAAGGGTCACTGTCGCCATCGACAGCAGCCACAGCAGAATCGGGATGCTCACACCACGACGACCCGTGAGGACCACCCCCCCGACAGTGAGTCCCATCAGTACCAGCGAGCCACACCAGGACAGCACATACAACAATCCGGTGGGTGTATCCATGTCGAGTAGCGCTGTGAGGATACCAACCGACACCCCAGCCACTCCGGCGCTGGCCACAATCAGGCCAATGAGGTGCAGGAAGACTACAACCAGCTGTGTTGGACGAACTATATAGAAAATTCCCACTGATCTATATCTTGGGCGAGATTGTGGTGCGAGCTGAGGTCAACGAGGCGACGCTTCTACGTCAAATTGATGACGTCATCATCCCCGCGCTGCGTTCCGTACACTGAGCCTACAAACTTCTGGGTATACCGGAGCACCGACACGATGTGCCCCTCAGCTTCATTCCACGCCAACGGCGCATGGAAAACGGGGTTTCCTCGCGTACTAACGCGTCACTAAGCCGGAGGCACTTGTGTGGGGCAATTACTTGTACTGAGCGTGCAGCTCGACAACGGAACCCACCTTCGGCACCTGCAGGATGAGGTAGCCCACAATGCCAGCGTCACGGTTGTTCTTGAGATAGACCGGCTGTTTTATACCATAAGACACCATAGTTTGTTCTTTGGTGTAGGCGGGCAGCGGCTTGCCCGCTTCCTTAGCAGCTGCTTGCTCGTAGCTAAGCCCCCCGTTCTTCACATACTTATATGCACCCATGAGGGGCCGGGTGGGGGAACCACAGGTGGGATCGACGGTAAGAAGGCGGTACTCCCCCACTTTCGGAAGCTCGCCCGTGATAGCGCAGCCATTGCCTTCGGCGTCCTCAAGCACGCTGGAGGACGTGACGACGGCCGAAGTGTTGGGGGCGGGCATGGGGATGGCTCCGGCTATGCCGGTGCCGAGCAGGAGTGCGCTAGTAGCTGCCGCAATCGCGGTGGCGGTGCGGATGAGCGGGGAAGTGCGGCGACGCTGCATGGTGTCCTCCGGAAAGAGTAGTAGGTGGGCGGTGGACGCCCTGCTTATGCCTTTTTGCTGTCCCAGTATAACGCACACAAAGTTAGGGTGAGCTCATCAATACGCTATTCCTTGTACGGGAGCTCGTGATAAAACGGAAGAATCAGCTGGTGGTGTCCGCACCACCCGTCGTCCCCTATCCGGGGCTCACTGAGGAGGTTATTGATGACCCAACAGGATCTCACTCTAGAGGCACTGCGTTCCCCACAACCCTTGGGAGAACGCGCCGCTAATCGTTCCCGCTCCCCCAAGTCCTCAACATTCGCCGAGTTCATGGGAAACAATTGGGTGCAGCCTGCTGCCAGCGGAGACACTGGCTCCGTCTCGACAGTGGCGGAGTTCTTGCCGGCCCGCCACGCGGCGGTGGAGCGCCATTATCCGGATACTGTGTTGGTTATTCCGGCGGGCTCGTACAAGACGCGATCGGCCGATGAGGATTATCTTTTCCGTCCGCACTCTGCCTTTGTGTGGGCAACAGGCCTGGGAAAGGAATATGAGCCGGATTCTGCTGTGGTGTTTTATCCGCAGGCGGAGGGACACAAAGCGGTGCTATATTTCCAGCCTCCGGCATCCCGCTCTACGGATCAGTTTTATGCGGATTCGCGCTATGGCGAGTTTTGGGTGGGGGCTCGCCCGACGATCGCGCAGATGGAGGCGTGGACCGGCTTAACTGTGCGCCCATTGACTTCGTTGGAGGAGGATTTACGGGGTAGTGCGGATGGTACTTCAGTACGTGTGGTGCGTGGCGAGGATGCCACCATTGACGCACTAATTGCGCAGGTGGTGGGTGACGAGTGCTGGGAGTCGACTGCTGATGAAGATAAGACCTTTGAGGTGTTGCTGGGCACTGTGCGTATGTGGAAGGACCAATGGGAGGTTGAGCAGCTGCAACAGGCAGTGAATCTGACGGCTGAGTGTTTTGAGAGTGTTATTGCCGCCATTCCGCAGGCGGTAGGTCATCCACGGGGGGAGCGAGTGGCTGAGGTGGCTTTCTCCTCCGCGGCTCGTTTGGGCGGGCATGGCACGGGTTTTGACACGATTGCGGCAGCTGGCGTGCACTCAACCACGTTGCACTATATGGAGAATTCAGGCCCGGTGGCGGAGGGCGACTTACTACTGATTGATGCGGGTGCGGAGCTGGATTCCTTGTACACAGGTGATATCACGCGTACTTTCCCGGTGTCGGGAACATTCTCCCCGATGCAACGGAAGGTATATGAGGCTGTGCTGGGGGCTAATGAGGCGGCGTTCCGGCAGGCTCAGCAGCCGGGCTGTAAGTATGGCCAGGTGCATGATGCGGCTATTCGTTTTTTGGCGGAGACGCTGGCGGAGTGGGGTGTGCTGCCGTGTTCTGTGGAGGAGGCGGTGAGCCCGGAGGGGCAGCAAGTGCGACGGTGGATGCCGCATGGTACGGGACACCATTTGGGTGTGGATACGCATGATTGTTCGGTGACACCGCGGGAGTTTTATGTGGATTCTCCGTTGGAGCCGGGCATGGTGTTCACGATTGAGCCGGGTCTTTATTTCCGTGTGGATGATGAGTTGGTACCACCGGAATTGCGCGGGATTGGTATCCGTATTGAGGATGACATTGTGGTGGAACCGGATGGTTCGGTTCGTCGTTTGTCTGCTGCTATTCCACGTTCTGTTGATGAGGTGGAGGCGTGGATGCGGGAGGTTTGGGCCCGCTAGTTGCGGTTGTGAAACTGTGCTGTGGGGAGGTGATGTGCAGTTTCTTGAGTACCCTACAGACTGTTGGTGTGGCCTTGTGAGTGCCGCGTGTTGACGTCATAGGGCCATAAGGGAGGGCCCCGCCATTGTGGCGAGGCCCTCCCTTTGTTATGCGGTTTTAGTTGCGCTTGGTCGTGGTGCTCGTGACCTTGGGCTCTTTGGTAGTGGTTGAGCTACTTTCGGAGCTGGTGGCAGGAGCGTACGGGTCGTCCTTGGTGATGGACGTCGTGGGATCAAGCTGGTCGAAGTCACGGTTGTACGTGATCTTGTAGTCGGGATCCGGCGAGGGGTTAACCTCATCCTTGTACTCGACGTCATCGGGATCGAGTTGGTCGGGGACGCGGTTGGGGTCGTGACGCTGGATCATCGGTTCACGCTCGGGCACGTCGGTGTTGAGGTTCGCATAGTCGGGTTTGAAGAAGGGGTTAGCGAAGGGCAACACCCACTTGTTGAAGAGGATGATGTTCGGTCCTTTGGGGGCTTCGTAGAGGCCCTTCTTCTCGGCTAGCGCGGCGTCCTCTTCCATCTGGGCGGTACCGCGTTGCCACTTAGCTTGACGGTGGCCTTTATCTTCTGCAAGGCATACAGACTGCGTGACTTTCTGCCCCATAGGTAGCAGCACGTCACCCGCGAAGAACATGGTGGGGATGGGGTTAATGATAAGGTCCCAGTCCAAACCCAAGATCGTCAGCAGCTGGATAAATTTGGACTTTTCAAATAGTCGGCCGAAGATGATCACATCCCCCAACACTGGTGCACCAAGTGTTCGTCCGGGGTTTGAAGGATCTGTACCGGGAGGGCCGACGGGGATAGACCCGAACCATGGAATGAGAATACCGAAAGAAATTGCTGGTAAGGGGAAAAAACGGATATTCAAAGCAGGGGTGACAGTAAAAGTTGCAGGATCATCAGTAGCAGCATGCTCAACTAAACCAACCGTGCCGCAGAATAGACCCAACGCAGCTTGCCCGGCAAGTGCCGGGGGAATAACCCCAGGAGCAACTGTACCTCCGGCAAGGCTACCCCCTATCAGGACTCCCGCGAGAGCCCTACACACATCTTTTGTCCCGACAATTTCTGGCCCAAGAACCGCTTCGGCAATTGCCTTCCGGATAGCTTTATCAATTCCTTTATTGGCACCATTAATCACCGCTTGCATGATTGCCCTAGTGATGGCCCACATAATCTGGGCGATGATTTTCGCCACTGCGTTCGAAACAATAGCAATGTCTGCAGCATTATCGACAGTGATCTCGCCCATCGGTACCCATTGATAGGCGCGTCCATCAACTGCACCAAGTGCAGTGCCACCAACATAGGTGAGGACTGGGTTATTGATGAGACCAATCAGACCGCCGATCTCCCACGCTTTCAGAGGGATCAGGGCCTTATTGACCTTAATCTCCTCCATGCGGAGTAGCACAAATTGTGCCACCTGGTCGAACAGTTCGCGATACTGGGGTTTAACGTCCTTGCGCATGATAAGCGTGGTGCGCTTACCGATGCGACGGAAGTTCATCTCCGAAATCGGAGGACAGTCCTCGTCGGCAACCTCAACATTATCAAGAGGAGCTTCGAGCTGGTGCACCCCATCAGTAATATCCTTCGGCAACCAAGCCGGCAGGTCATGGTACTGGTAGTTGCCGGGGTTGGAACGAGAGTTCGTCTTAGAGAGACAGTTCTTCTGTAGCTGCTTCTGAATAAAGTTCCCCAGACCCAGCACAATGCTTGGGCCCAATGCCAACGTCCTCTCGACAGGATCAGTCAGACCACCAAGATTGATGCCCAGAATCGTCGCCCGAATAATAGACGGGAAAGTCTCGTTATGCCACTGGCCATAAATCTGAACCCAGTAGAACCACCACAGCACCGTCTCAACAGCCTCATTAATGGTGATGTCCTGAACAGACACCGTCGAGCGCCAACCACCATCACGGGCCTTCAACAGAGCCCCGACCAGGTAGTTCACGCCATGGTCGTCGAACTCGCGGGCCGGACCCGTCAGCTGAGTTGCCGGATTAGAAACAATGAGGGTCGGCAGCTGAACGTAGTTCATTGCCGTCTCTAGCATCCGGACCTGCTGGTCGAAGACCTTCATCGCGGCCTTATCCTTGATGAGCCTGCGCAGCTGATCCTCAACAAGGTGCGCCACACCACCAAAGGTCAGGTCGTCAGAGGTTTCGCAGTACAAACCCTGAGCTTCTGCAGCGGACTGGGAGGTGTGCTTGCCAGTGTAGACAATCTCACCATCCTTGTTACGGATAGCTTCGCGTCCCTCGGCCTCAGCGTTGGGATCTTCCGGCTGAGTGGTCGTAATGGACGCCTTCGGCGCGTCAAAAAGATCGCGCAGATGATTGATGGAAGTCACCGTTGAGGCAGGAGCCTTCGTGCTGGTGGCTTCGTCAGACTTTCCGCCAAACAGCCCGCCCAGGAAGCCCTTCGTGGACGTAGAGGTAGCGGTGCTCGTCTCCGAGCTAGTCGGTGCGGCAGATACAGCGGGCGCCAGTGCACACACCATGCTGCTAGCTACCAACAGACTGGTAGCCGAGGTGGCGAGGGCACGCAGGCGATTCCGAACGCGGGAAGACATAGATAAACCTCATTTAGACGCAATACTGCTACCAAAACTTTATCTGAGTTCTCGGGATAAAAAAACATGGCGCTTTCAAGTAATTCACAGTTTTAACCCGTTCGGTTTAATCAATCCGTCCAGCTTTTCTAGATTTTTTGATAAATACCAAAACTGAAACCTTCCTACCTGCACAAACAATTTATCCACCTGCCGCGATCCGACGCCCGGCTTCGAGAATTTTGTCTACCAATTCACGAGAAATTTGCTTCAGTTTCCGTGATATCGTCCAACTTCTCACAGGTTATTTCCTGACTCCTTGGGAAATAAAAAACGGGATGTTCCCGCCGTACGGAAGGAACATCCCGAAAAAAGATACCGAATCTATACCTTTTGTGGTTCAGGAGCACCTTCGTTAACCCCTGTTTCCTCATACTTGGACAAAATGTCGATGCGACGCTGGTGGCGCTCTTCTTCAGACCACGGTTGAGCAATAAATGCATCTACCATTTTCAGTGCATCGGATTCTTCAGTGAAGCGACCGCCGAGACTCATCACCCGTGCGTTATTGTGCTCGCGCGCCAACTTGGCAAGCTCCACATTCCACACGAGGGCACAACGAATTCCCTTCACCTTATTGGCGGCCATCTGCTCGCCGTTACCGGAACCGCCAAGCACGATGCCGAGAGACCCCTCATCGTCACGGACATGTTCCGCGCAGGAAACACAGAAGGCAGGGTAATCATCAAGGGCGTCATATTCGTGGGCGCCACAGTCCACGACCTCGTGACCCTCTTCTTTGAGATGGGCCGCGATAGCATTCTTCATATCAAAACCGGCATGATCGGAGCCAAGATAAATTCGCATAGCTTTAGCTTAATGGGAGCCAGGCAAACGAAAAGCCGAATCAGAGCAAAATGCCCCAATTCAGTGTTGTGCGGCAATCGCTCAACACCATAAAAATGCCGTTGCTCAGCGCTCCTCTACAACGCCATTGCCCCGTAAACGCCCCTGTAAAAGCAGCGTCTAGACGTCAAAGACAGGGGATTCCGTGCGGGATCGCTTGAGTTCGTAGAAGTAGGGGAAGTTTGCCAGCGCGACTGCCCCGTCAAACACCTTCCCTGCTTCCTCGCCCTTCGGAACACGACTGATGACCGGACCGAAGAAGCCAACACCATTTACATGGATACACGGGGCACCCACGTTATCTCCCAGCACATCCATGCCGGCATGGTGCGAGGCCCGCAGCTCTTTCTCGTAGGTGGTCTCGTCCCAATGCTCCATAAGGGTAGTGGGCAGTCCAACGTCCACTAGAGCTTCCTCAACGGCAGCCTTGTCCTGGGGACGCCCACCATTGTGGAATCGCAAACCAATAGCGGTATAGAGATCCGCGAGGACGTCTTCCCCATGTTCCTGTGCTGCCGCGTTCAGCACACGGACGGGCCCCCACGTCTTGTCGATATGTTCCCGGTAGGCGGGGTCAAGATCGCGCCCCTCGTTGAGGACACCCAAGCTCATCACATGGAAGCCTAGGTCGAAATCACGAACCTTGTTTGCCTCAAGGATCCAGCGGGAGGTAAGCCAGCACCAGGGGCAGGAGGGGTCGAACCAAAAATCTACGCGGGTGTCAGACATAGCGGCCTTTCTCTATTGAGGGGGAAAAAGCGCAGTGCTCTTTCACTTGACGATAACCCAGCGGGGTATACGTTTATTCCGAAAATAGCACTGACCCCACCTCCCAGGAGGTGGGGTCAGTGAGGGTTCTGCGTTCTACGACAAGGAATTACTTGTAGTAGGAGGCGTACTTGCCCTTCTTGTCGATCAGGCCCTGGGTCCAGCCGAGCCACTTCAGCAGCAGGCGCTGACCATGGAGGTCCATGATCTCAATGAAGTTGCCGTCAGGGTCCTTGCAGAAGCACCAGTGGGTGCCGGCAGTGGCATTGATCGGGGTGACAAACTCAACTCCCTGGGCTTCCAGTTCGGCACGAACCTTCGGTACGTCGCGAACAGAGATGCAGGCATGGGTGTAACCGGGACGGTTCCACTCACACTTCTGCTTGTCCTGCTTGGGAGTGAATTCGAAGATCTCCAAAACTCCACCGTCGGGAGTACGCAAGAAGCCCAGGCGGGTACTCAGGCCGGAAGCGCCATACATGTTAGACATGGGCTCCAGGACCGAGTTATCCAAAACCATCTCAGAAACGAGCAGGCAGTTGAACTTCTCGTGGTACCACTTGACAGCTGCCTCAAAGTCGGACACGGTAACGCCGACGTGCATGAGGCCGTGAATCTTCGGGCTAACGAATGGGATTCTCACTTTGCGTAACCTCCGATGGTGAGAAGAAGATCGCCGAAGTCTGCACCATACTCGGGGGCACCGAACATGAGAATACGTCCAGCAGTGGTGGCCTCAAGCATGTCGTCGATCTCCAGTAGGGTGCCAAGGGCACTCGGGACGGAGTCGAAGGACAGTTCGAAGAACGGGCGAGAACGCTTGTAGTAGCCGCGGGATGCACGGGTACGGCCACCCTTGACGCGCACGTAGGCGGCCAAGTCAGGCTTACCCTGCACTGACAGCTGGTACACACGGTCAGGCTGCTTCTTGGCCCACTTCTTGAACTTCGGATGTCCGGCCTTGTTGAGCTGGGAAATACCCGTGGTCAGCAAGTAGAACATCAGCTTGGTGAGAAGTGCAGCTTCGTCCGGATCCTCCGGGGGCTCAGTGGCACCCATCAGCTTGGAGAGGACGAGCAGCGTGCCAATCGTCTTCACCAGCAGTCCGGGCTTCTTCAGAGCTCCGCGGAACTTGGGAAGGGCGAGTCCACCGGTGAAGAAGGTGACGAGATCTTCACGGCTCTTGAACTCGATTTCAAAGTCGGGATAGTCGGTGGCGGACAAGCGGGGCTGCAGAGCTCCATCGGTGATTTCAAAGTGCATGGCGTCCTTCTGCACACCATTCACATTGAATTCGCCATCCGGAGCGCAAGCGCTGATCTGGACAGTACCGTTGGTACTCCCCCAGAGCTTGGTCAGGCCCGGCTTACCTTCAACGAGCGGCTTCAGAGTAGGCAGAACAGCCTTCAGGAAGACGATCGTTGAATACCGAGTCTTGTCAGCATCGCTCATTCTTAGACCTCATCATCCCAGTCGTCGTCCTCTTCGACCTCAATCTTCATGAGTTCGCGAACGGTTTCGATGATGCCGTTCTCGTCAAAGCCGTAGTAGGACATCAGGTCTTCCGGCTGGCCGATGATGGACCAGCAGTCCGGAACACCCAGCTTCTTGAAGGTGAAGCCCTTGCCGGCGGTGGCGGCGACATCGGCAACTGCGGAGCCCATACCACCAATGATGTTGTGGTCTTCCACAGTAACGATGCGGCGGGTCTCACTCACAGCAGCCTTGATAGCCTCTTCGTCGAGCGGTTTCAAGGAGTACAGGTCGATCACGCGGACAGACAGGCCGTCCTCGTTCTTCAGGAAGTCGGCAGCCTGGACGGCACGCCATACGCCAGCGCCGCAGGCAATGATGGTGAGGTCAGTGCCTTCACGGAGCGTGTTGGAACCACCGATACGGAAGTTCTCAACGGGCTCCTCGTACACAACCTGGTCGAAGCCGCGGTTGATACGAATGTAGACGGGGCCGTCGTGCTCGTAGGCAGCTTCCACAGCCTGGGCGGTGGACATACCATCAGCAGGGTTAAGGACGACCATGCCTGCGAAGGAGCGCATGATGGCGATGTCCTCGGTGCAGTGGTGGGTCGTACCGGCCTGGCCGAAGGAAGTGCCAGTGTGGGTGGCGATGATCTTAACGTTCTTCTTGTTGTAGCAGATGTCCGTGCGGACCTGCTCGCATGCGCGCATAGAGGCGAAGGCGGCGAAGGTAGACACGAACGGAGTGAAACCGGCAGCGGCAAGACCGGCAGCAATGCCCATCATGTCCTGCTCAGCAATACCAACGTTGAAGAAACGCTCGGGGAACTTGTCACCCAGCAGACCAATCTTGGTGGACTTGGCGAGGTCGGCGGAGAGGCCAACAATATCCTCATGCTCGGCAGCAAGTTCGGTGAGAACGCGGCCGTAAATTTCGGCGGTGGACAGGTCAACCTGGGCCTGTGCCGTATAAGTCATACCAGCCATTGCGTTAGGCTCCCTTCACTGCTGCAAGCCGCTGCTCGTGGTAGCGGTCTAGGCTATCGAATGCTTTATCTGCCAGATCCGACGCGAATGCACCGTAGTGCCACTTGTAGTCACCAGCGATGAAGTCAATGCCGCAACCCTTGGTGGTGTTGGCAATGATGGCAGTAGGCTTCCCCTTGACTTCGCGAGCCTTGGCGAAGGCGTCGACGATCTCGGGAATGCTATTGCCGTTAATTTCGATGACCTCCCACCCGAAGGCGCGCCACTTGTCGCCGAAGCTCTCCAGCGGCATGATGTCCTCGGTCGGGCCATCCATCATCAGTTTGTTGCGGTCAATGATGGCGACCAAGTTGTCCAGCTTGAACTTGGCGCCGGCCATAGCAGCTTCCCAGTTCGAGCCTTCGTCCGATTCACCGTCACCCAGCAGGGTGTAGGTACGCCATTCCTTGCCCAGCAGCTTGGCGCCGAGGGCCATGCCCACGGCGATCGGCAGGCCGTGGCCGAGCGAACCGGTGGAGATTTCGACGCCGGGCACCATGTGTGAACAGGGGTGCATACCCAGCGGGGACTCGGTGTGGTTGTACTCTTCCAGCCATTCCTTGGGGAAGCAGCCCTTGTCAGCAAGAACAGGGGCGAAACCAACGCCGATGTGGCCCTTCGACAGCACGAAGCGGTCGCGGTCCGGGTCGTCTAGTTTCTTACCATCGAAATTCATCTCGTTGTAGTAAAGAACCGTCAAGACGTCCGTTGCCGAGAGCGAACCACCGATGTGACCAGACCCTGCCCAGATAACCGTCTGAAGGGTAAGCTTCCTGAGCTCGGAGGCCTTGTCTTCGAGCCGCTTCCATTCGGCTTGATCCAACGCCATGTGACATCTCCTTCCGAGGAGTTGATAAGCGCAACACAGACTGGCAGGGGCTCCGCGGATCCTCCCTCGCTAACGAAGGATTCCCACTCACAAAAACGAGAATGCCCGTCCGATCGCACAATTAAACTAATTGGAGCTGACTCCTAGGCTACCGAGGGCTTGGGCAAATTTTTTGGATCTGGATACGCTAGCTCACTGTTCTTGAAAAGAAGTGGAAACACCCAGCTCAAGGCCTATGTTGCATTATCAAATGTTGCCGAGTGTTTCCGCTACAACAAGGGCTTCGTAACCCCCTACTGACATTGCGGGAATGAACAACTAGAGTCTCAACTAAAGCGATTAAGCTACCAGTTTATCGCTTTTCTTAGGTTCGCCCCCTATTAACTAAAAACACCCTAAAACGCATCTGTGACGATCACACAAAAGTGTCTCTGAAACCGTCACAGAAGCCCACCACTCACCCACTGAGGAGCTACTCCGTGACGTCATTCAACCTGACCCGAGAAACCGCCGCCGACCGCGCCGCACACCTCACCGTCACCTCCTACACCATCCACCTTGACGTCACCCAACCCACCACCCACCCCAACACTGCAGAAAACTACACACTCCCAGACGCCCCATCCGGGATCTCCCCCCTCACTCACTTCCGCTCCCACACCACCATTCAACTCGACTGCCCCACTCCCGGCTACTCCACCTTCCTCGACCTACGCGACGCACACCTTCTCTCCGCCACCCTCAATGGCGACCCCCTCGACGTGCACGCCTACAACACCACTCTTTCCACTACCGGAGAAACCGGCGAAAACGGTCTAGCCCTCCCCTCCCTCGCCGACCACAACACCATTGTCATCGACGCCTGGTGCCGCTACTCCACCACAGGTGAAGGCCTCCACCGCTCCGTCGACGCCGCAGACGGCACCGTCTACCTCTACAGCCAATGCGAACCCGCCGACTCCAAACGCGTCTTCGCCTGCTTCGACCAGCCCGACCTCAAAGCACCCATCGACCTCACAGTGACGGCACCCACCAGCTGGCACATCATCAGCAATAGCAGCATCGACAGCTCCACTACCGCCACCTCCCCCATCTTCGGCGAAGAAAAAGCCAGCACCCACCACTTCCAGCCCACCAACCCCCTCTGCCCCTACCTCTTTGCCCTCTGTGCCGGCCCCTACCACCAATGGAGCGACACCTACCAGTGGACCGAGGAGGACGGCACTACCCTCACCATTCCTCTCAACCTTTACTGCCGCGAAACCCTCGCCCCCTACTTCGACCCGGGCAACATCTTCACCCTCACCAAAGGCGGCTTCGACTACTACCACCGCACTTTCGGCATCCTCTACCCCTTCACCGGCTCCTACGACCAGGTTTTCGTCCCCGACTTCAACGCCGGCGCCATGGAAAACGTCGGTTGCGTCACCTACCGCGAAGACTACGTTTTCCGCTCCCACGCCACCGCCTGGAAATACGAGCGACGCGCCGATACCGTCCTGCACGAAATGGCACACATGTGGTTCGGCAACCTCGTCACCATGCAGTGGTGGAATGACCTCTGGCTGAACGAATCCTTCGCCAGCTGGGCGAGCGTCATGGCCCAACTCGGCTCCACCAACTACCAAACCGCCTGGACCACCTTCGCCTCAACCCAGAAAAATTGGGCCTACCGGCAAGACGACCTCCCTTCCACCCACCCCATTGCAGCCAGCATGGAGAATCTGGAAGAGCTGGACGCCAACTTCGATGGCATCACCTACGCGAAAGGCTGTGCCGTCCTCAAACAGCTCGTGGCCTACGCCGGCCTAGATCCCTTCCTCAAGGGTCTGCGAGACTATCTCCGCGCCCACTCCTACAGCAACGCAACGTTCCAAGATCTCCTCGATGCGGTCAGCCGCTACTGCGACAAGGACTTTCATGCGTGGGCAGAAGCCTGGCTCACCACCACCGGGCGCAACACCCTCTCGCTCGACTTTGACATCACCACCACGGCCGAAGGACAGGATCTCGCTGACGTCGACGCCACTGTGGGTGACCAGTCCGCCCGTTACAGCTCCGTCACTCTCCACCAAAGTGGCGCTGCACCGGGCGCCGGCGAACTACGTCCCCACCGCGTCGGCGTGGGCATCTACTCGGTAGCCCCAGCGGCTAGCGACGGGATCGTGGAAGGCGGTGCGCACACCAGTGCAGACGCTTCGCTCACTGTAGATGAGGCGGGCGAACTCGTGCGTACCCACTACACCGAAGTGGACCTCGACGATGAGTCGACCACCGTCACGGACCTGCGGAACCTCCCACAAGGAGCGCTCCTCCTCCCCAACGACGAGGACCTCACCTACTGCCAGATCGAACTGGATGCACAGAGCGTAGAAACCGTCATCGAGCGCGTCGAAGACATCGTGGACCCGCTCGCTCGCGCCCTCTGCTGGGGTGTGTTGGAGGAGATGACAATGCACGCCACCCTACCTGGATCCACCCTGGTGGAGGTTATTGCGCGGGCAATCGAGGCGGAGTCTGAACTTCCGGTAGCGGAGCACCTGATGGCCCGGGCAGTGCAGGTACTGCGGTACTTCACCGATCCTGCCTGGGCAGAGGCCGAAGGGTGGGCACTTTTGAGCGATGTTCTTCTCACCATCGCCCAGAATCCACAGTTTGGCGCCGACCAGCAGCTGATCGCTTTCACCACTTTCTGCCAGTGCAAGCTACACAAGGATCAAGTGGCGCTGCTGTACGAAGTGTGGAAAGCGGACTCACTGACCCCTGCAGACATTGAAGGTTTAGAGTTGGATACCGACCTGCGGTGGACTGTGCTGACGGCACTGGCTGCCCATGGGGCTGTGACACAAGACGATGTGGATGCGGCACTACGCGCCGACAACACCAGTATGGGTGTGCGCCGGGCACTGACTGCGGGGGCTGCGCTGCCCACTGCGGACAATAAGGCTGCCGTGTGGGAGAAGCTTTTTGCGGTGGAAGGCGAGCTGGCGGGCAACTGGTCCGTGGTGGCGCTCTTGGATGGTTTCGCATGGGCTGGCCAGGATGCGTTGGTAGCTCCCTTCGCGCAGCGGTACCCGGCTGATCTGGCGCGGCTATGGGAGAAGCGTGGCGGCGAGGTGGCTGCCACGGTGACGGAGCGGGCCTTCCCGTTGTGGGGTGCTCCCGCGGAGGTGAGCCAGCTGATAGAAGAACTGTTGGAGAGCTCAACGACATTGCCGAGTGGTGCTCAGCGTTTCCTACGTGAGGGGCTTTTTGACCTGTCTCGAGCCCAGCAGGGGCGTGCGCTGGACAGTTCTCTAAGCGACAACAGTGGAGATTAGCGGGCTACGGTTACTGGGCCGTCGTGGCCCTAGTAGCGCGGCTCGACTGCCAGCCAGAATGGTGTAGCCCCAACGTCGTCCAACCGCATACGTATATGAGTGGCGACAGTGTTAGGGTTACTTTCTGCCATCATGAAGTGCCTTCCCAGCCGGTGGGCGACGACGCCGGTGGTGCCTGATCCAGCGAATACATCCCACACATAGTCACCAGGCACTGTAGCAGCGTTGATGATGCGTTCTAGGAGAGGCTCGGGTTTTGGAGTGGCGAATTGAATGTCATCCCCAAACTTTCGGCGCAACTGTAGTTTTGCCGAGTCTGAAGAGCCAACTTCGTTTGCTGGCCAGATTGTTTTGAGCTTCTTGCGGCGGCCCGGGTGCATCCGGTCGATCTGGAAGATGTCGAGACGGATACCTTTTCTCCCACGCACCTGGCGGGCGAATAATTCGTCGGATCGCTCGGCGACGGTGGATGCAGACCAGCGCCATACGGCAGGCTGTAAATCCCCAAAGACGGGCATGATTTCTTTGGCACCGGTGAAGGGCGCGCTACGCACAGCACCGGTGTCAGGGTTCGCGTAGAGCGGATAGCTCATGGTACGTGCGGTGACGGGGTTGAACCTTTTATTGGTGTTGCGCAAAGGAAGTAGCCGGTAGCGCCCTTGGCTATCTTCATAGGGAAAGTCTTGGGGGTCGACGGAACCGGTGATCCCGGGCTCAAGGGTGACCATACTGGTGTCCTTTGCGTACACCAGGAGGTAATCGTGGCAGGCGGCAAAGAAGCGGTCGAGCTGCCGCCCTTTGGGGTTGATCTCCACAACAATCTGGGCAATGAAGTTCTCTCGCCCGAAGATCTCATCGAGCAGAACACGAGCGTAAGGCATTTCAGAGTCGTCGAGGTGGACCCAGATACTTCCGGTCGGGGCAAGGGCATCCCGCAACGCAGTGAGGCGAGTGCGCATCATGCCCAGCCAGAGATGGTGGTCGAGTCCGTCACTATAGTCAGTAAAAATGGTGCCGGTATTGTAAGGCGGGTCGATGTAGACGAGTTGGGGTGCACGGAGACCATTAAGCGCTGTGAGATGTTGGATGGCGTCGTAGGCGTCACCGCAGACCACCATATCTGGGGTATCGTCGCCGGCATCGAGGGCGGTGAGGAGATTGTCGAGAGTGTCGTGGGCTACAAGCGCTGCCTCAGCAGGACTGCCTGCCGTGGACGTTTCCGCACCGATTCCCGCCGCGGTGGTCGCTTCCACCGCTGCGACTGGGCCGTATTGGAACGGTGTAAGGGCTACGTCGGGGAGGCAGGCGTCAGAAGCAACCGCATGGTAGTGCGTGTGCCCAGCAACAATAAGTTCTTCCCGGTTATCCCAGTTCAGCGTGGGGTTTTCGAAGTGTTGGACGGTCACTGCTCACCGTCAGCAGCGGCTTGATACTCGGTGAGCATAAGTTGGAGTGCCGGTTCGAGCTCCACCTGGCGTCGAGAGTCGACGTCAAAGGCAACCAGTACACTGTCCACCACGGCGACGACGTCACCACGCTCGTCACGCAACTCGTGCCGGAGTGTGTAGCTGCTGGCCGTGACGGCTTGCACCGTCAACTCAACTTTGACTTTCTCCCTGCCGAAGAGGAGTGGCTTGAGGTAGTCCACTTCAAGGTGGCGTACCACCATCGGCGGTGCAGTGAAGCCCCGCCGAATCCACGTGTCCTTGACAAAGCGGAGACGCGCTTCACGGGCAAGCTCAATGTAGGTGGAGTCGGTGACTTCGCCTAATTGATCGAAGTCACTCCACCGGATTTCTAGCTCACAAGAGTAGTTTCCTGCCCGGGGCGACATGGTGTTACTCCCTTCTGCCAAGGACCCGTGGGTGGTGTGCGATGGTTAGTCGCGGGTGAGTTTGCGGTAAGTGACAGAGTGCGGGCGGGCCGCGTCTTCCCCTAGTCGCTCGATCTTATTTGCTTCGTACCCTTCGAAGTTTCCTTCGAACCAGAACCATTGTCCTTCTTCGACGTTGCCTTCCCAGGCGAGGATGTGGGTACAGGTTCGGTCCAGGAACCAGCGGTCGTGGGAGATCACCACGGCACAGCCGGGGAACTTGGTGAGGGCATTTTCCAATGAGGAGAGGGTCTCCACGTCGAGGTCGTTGGTCGGTTCGTCGAGGAGGATCAGGTTGCCGCCCTCCTTTAGAGTCAGTGCCAGGTTGAGGCGGTTGCGTTCACCACCGGACAGTACACCAGCCTTCTTCTGCTGGTCTGGGCCTTTGAACCCGAATGCAGAAACGTAGGCGCGTGATGGCATCTCGTTCTGGCCGACGACAATGTGGTCGAGCCCATCGGAGACGACTTCCCACACAGTCTTGTTGGGGTCGATGTGTTCGCGGTTCTGGTCCACGTAGGACAACTTCACGGTTTCGCCTACACGGACTGTGCCGGAATCCGGCTCTTCCAAACCGACGATGGTTTTGAAGAGGGTGGTCTTACCTACACCGTTCGGGCCGATAACACCAACAATCCCGTTGCGTGGCAAGGTAAAGGAAAGGTCCTTGATGAGAACACGCCCGTCGAAGCCCTTGGTGAGGTCGTTGACTTCCACCACCACATTGCCAAGGCGCGGCGGGGTGGGAATCTGGATCTCTTCAAAGTCGAGCTTCTTGTACTGCTCAGCTTCGGCGACCATCTCTTCGTAGCGCTGCAGACGAGCTTTCGACTTGGCTTGGCGGGCCTTCGCGCCGGAGCGCACCCAGGCCAGTTCATCCTTTAAGCGCTTTTGCAGCTTGGCATCCTTACGACCGGCAACTTCCAGGCGTTCAGCCTTCTTCTCCAGGTAAGTGGAGTAGTTGCCCTGGTAGGGGTAGAGGTGGCCACGGTCAACTTCGCAGATCCATTCAGCAATGTGATCCAGGAAATAGCGGTCGTGGGTAATGCACAGCACGGCGCCCTTGTAGTCCTGCAGGAACTTCTCCAACCAGGCAACGGATTCGGCATCCAGGTGGTTGGTGGGCTCGTCGAGGAGGAGCAGATCGGGGGCTTGCAGCAGGAGCCGGCAGAGGGCGACACGGCGCTTCTCGCCACCGGAGAGCTGCGTCACCGGGAATTCTCCCGGGGGGCAGCGAAGTGCATCCATGGCCTGGTCGATGCGGGAATCGATTTCCCACGCGTCCGCATGGTCTAGCTTCTCCTGCAGTGCACCCATTTCCTCCATGAGTTCATCGGAGTAGTCGGTGGCCATCTGCTCAGCGATCTCGTTGTACCGTTTGAGGTTCTGCATGACCTGGCCGAGACCGTCTTCTACGTTTTCCCGGACGGTTTTGTCTTCGTCCAGCTGCGGTTCCTGCATCAGGATGCCAACGGTAGCCTCCGGGTCCGCGAAAGCATCGCCGTTAGAGGGCTGGTCAATTCCGGCCATGATCTTCAGAATGCTGGACTTACCGGCGCCGTTCGGGCCGACAACACCAATCTTCGCACCGTGATAGAAGGACATGGTGACGTCATCCAAGATGACCTTCTCACCAAAAGCCTTGCGCACATTACGCATGGTGTAGACGAACTCTGACACGAATCAACCTCTCCTACTGGGGTATCTAACGTGCTCAGTCTACCTGTTCTGCAACATCCTCAGGAACGGACATGCCTGTTGTGCGGCCGCGGAAGCGCAGATCGAGCCCAACTGTGGTGGCGGTGAGCTTCACCACCGTTACCGGACGCTCCGCACCTTGAGGCGTGAATTCATCGCTCAGCAGACGTCCAGTAACAATGACGGCGTCTCCCTTCCGGAGTGTGGCAGCGACATTCTCGCCCAGGTTCCCCCAGCAGACCGTCTCGATAAAGAGAGTGTCGTTTTCTTTCCAGGACTGGCTGATGGAGTCGAAATAGCGGTGGTTAGAAGCTAGGCGGAAGGAGGCAACTGGACGCTCTGCAGCATGACGCAGCTGCGGGTCACCAGCGAGGTTTCCCATGAGGGTGATCGTGTTCGACATTGGTGGGCCTTTCCCGTGAGATGTGACATGGTGCGGCACGCAGTGACGGTCCGCGTGCCACCGCCTAACTGTTCCATGCGGGGTGGCGAGGAAAACTCGGGAAGGAAGCCGAGTTCTGTGCTTTTCCACAGTGGCACTACACTGTGGATGATGCCTCCATAGCTCAGTGGACAGAGCAGTCGGCTTCTACCCGATTGGTCGAGGGTTCGAATCCTTCTGGGGGCACGTGCAGAAACCCCTAGTAGATCGACATAAAAGCTGGTTTATCAGGGGTTTTACTATATTTACAGTAGGTGCTTAAGGGGGCACGAAAGGGCACAAAAATGCTCTAAAATGCACCAGATGTAGCCAAAATGTAGCCAAAGAAACGCACGAAAAAAGCGGGGGCACCCAGCACAAACACCAGGCACCCCCGCCCCCGGCTAATCAAATTCCGGGACAGTAGGGAGTTCCGTAGGCCGCCCAGCAGCGTCCCACGTCACAACGAAATTCCCAACACCTTCGCAAAGAAAATGCTCAAAGACCTAGGAGCCACAGAATGAGCAACACCTACACCATACGCGCCCGTCGCGAAGAGGGCTGGTGGATCGCCACTGTTGACGAAGTACCAGGCCTCAACCATCAAACAAAACGACTTGACCAACTCGAAGAGTGGACACGCTCAGGCTTAGAGCTCTTCCCTGAAATCGAACCACACCCGGAAACCGCACAAATCCGTATCGTAGTGGAGCCTGCATTCGATATCGCTAAAAAAGCGGTACAAGCGAACAAGGAAGCTAAAGACGCGCAAGACAAAGCCTCTTCTCTTATGCGCCGAGCTGCCCGCGAGCTCTCAGCAGCCAACCTCCCCTACCGCGATATAGGGACGATACTCGGTGTCAGTTTCCAACGCGCCCAAAAACTCGCCACATCGAGAGCGTCCATAAATACACCACCAGCAAGGGAATAAGGTGGGCAGTAGCCTACAGCCGCCCTGACGGTACCCGCACCAAAAAACGTGGCTTCCTCACCAAAACAGCGGCCAAGGCGTGAGAAACAAAACAGGCCTCAGACATCCTCACCGGCCAGTGGATAGATAGCCAAGGCGGGAAACAAACTATCGGCGAGTTGGGGGACGCGTGGGTCAGCCGGCAGACCCGCCTCAAGCCATCCAGCCTCCGCTCTCTCAAAAACGTGTGGGAAGCCAAAGTGAAACCTTACTGGGGCGATAGGGCACTCGATAGCGTCAGGCATACTGAGGTCGCATCCTGGCTCGCAGGAATGACAACTAACGATGGGAAGCCGCTCGGCGCTACCACAAAACGGTACGCCCACCAGATACTCAGCAATATCTACCAGGACGCGATCCGTGACGGGCTAATCCTCACCAACCCAGTTGAGGGTATACCCCTGCCCAAAAAGACCCGCGCACAAAAAACCTACCTCACCCACGAACAACTACAAGCATTCGCGGCAGCCTGTGGGGAATACGAGACGCTAATCCTCGTCATGGGCTACTGTGGGCTACGGTGGGGTGAGGCTATCGCGTTGACCACCGATGATATAGACCTCCTGCGCAGGAGGATCACAGTCAACAAGAACGCCGTCTGGCTCGACAAAAAAGTCCATTTAGGCACCCCTAAAAGCAACGAGGAACACAGCGTGCCGTTAATCGCCCTGGTTGCCGAGAAACTAGACAAGCACATGCGTAGCCACCCCACAGGCAGCCTAGTATGGGCAACACCCAAAGGGGGCTATGTGCCCCGCCCCAACGCCCGCGAGGGCTACTGGAGACGCGCAATAAGAGAATCCGGAATCCCCCGCATCACACCCCACGATCTACGCCATACAGCAGCCAGCCTAGCCGTACAGTCAGGGGCGAACGTAAAAGCTGTACAACGGATGCTTGGCCACTCTTCCGCCGCTATGACGCTCGATGTATACGCCGATCTTTTCGATGATGATCTAGACCGGCTGGCGGATCACCTTGATGCTGCAGCGCGGCGTGTTGCCAAATTGTAGCCACGATCGTTATTTCCCTGCTGTTTTTGCAGGTCATAGCCATTACGTGTGAGGGTTCGAACCTTCTGGGGGCACGCACAGTAACAACTATTCCCTTGCAGTTCCTGGCACTGAATTTCGCTGAGGCCATTCCGACCTCAGCCGAGGTCTACTACGAGAATTGCGATGCTGTTCGGGCCGCCGGGGTCGCGCCGCGCAAGCGAGGGGAACCGGGCTACCGAGCAGGCCTGGACCGCGATCGTGACGGATGGGCATGTGAATAAGTCCGCCTGGCCGCTTAGCGGTACTCGCACACTACCCGCCCTTACTCTTCTATTTCTGTCTTCTTTAATTCCGACAACAGTATTCTTCACAGACAGCAACGTGCCCCCAGCTGGGATACTGGAGGCACGTTGTGGTTGTTATGTCTATTGACCGCTTAAAGTTTTTAGGAGAGAGCAGCGGCCTAAAGGCTCAGAATGCGGTAGACACCCGGACGAGAAAGCCCAGTTGCTTCACAGATTTCGGAGATGCGAACACCTTTTTCGTGGGCAGACTGAACCAACTGGTAACGCTCATTCTGCAGTTTATCCAGCTGCTTTTCTACTTTGCGCAGCCGGGTCGACTGCTCCTGCAGCTGACCAAGCATTTCCCACTTGTTAGACATATAACTCCTTCTATCGATCATTGTTGACCTGCGGAGCGCACTCGGGGGCCATGAGAGAGAGGTTATTCTCCCTGGTCACAGGGCAACGGAGCAGGTGTTGTCCACTTGATACCGAGTATCCGACTGTAACCAGTAACCCTATGGTCACCGCAAATGTCTTTTACAGGATATACCTCGTTACGACATTGATTTATGGTTTTCTACAAAGCTTTGAGAGAAACTGTCCAGAATTTCGTAACTTTCAGAAAGAATCTTACAATTTGGGATTATTGATGGTCAATAGTGGAATTATTTTTGCATAGTTCTTCAAAACTCGCCTGTGTACTTTGTTTTTAGAAAAACTTTCATGCTAATTAATTCTAGATGAAAATGTTGCACAATCGGCATAAATATGGCTTTTATTCGATAAAACCCTGAGAGAACCATTAGTACACTCTTCAATTTACTTCTTGTGATCTTCGTCACCTGTTAGAAAGAACAAACAATTTCACTTGGTGAGATTCGGAATGGAGCACTTTCGCAACACTCTCATCATCGCTGTTTGTTCGGCTTCAGTAACCCATAAACCATAAAGCCGCTTTACCTCCACTTGGCGCGCTACATATTCACAGCGGTAAGCCTTATTGGGAGGTAACCAGGTAGCCGTATCACTTGCACCTTTACGGGAATTAACCCATCCTGACACCGCTAACAAATTGCGTGGATCATTCGCGAAAGCCAGCCGCTTCTCAAACGGCCAATACTGCGCACCCTTCACCCAGGAATCTGCGAGAGCAACAACATGGTCGATCTGCACCAAGGAACTCGTCCTCTCCCCTCGCTGAAACTGCACAATCTCACCAGTGTAGGGATCCAACAAGGTGCCACTCTCCACCACACACCCTTCAGTCCCGGGGCGGACGGTCACATTCACCAGGTCACGACGCAAAATATCCTCACGGGTGCGGCACCCATTATGACCCATAGGAGCACTGTTGTTGTCGTCCCAACTCCTCCCATACTGGGAACGCTTATAGCCAGTCTTGGGCGCGCGGCCTTTCACCACTAAGAGACGCGCATGCGCTAAAACATCTCCATAACTCACCAACCCGAAGTCCCGGAGAACAGTGAATCTGAGTGCCGGAACGACTCCAACCACCGTGCTCGTTGTAGTGGCTGACAGAGACTCCGGCACGTTCACTGCACTACTGCCACTCATAGGAAGAGTCTCCGCAGCGGATGCTGACGGCTGGAAGCTCTCTCCCCTCGACGTGACAACCCCTGGTGCGGGCGAGGAAAGCGGTACTGTCACCAATGCACTGGTCGCCGGACCACAGCCAGTAGCAACCCCGAGAAGCAGAACGGCTCCCACTGCCCCCACGCTAGACAGCAACACACTAGGGCGACGACGTAATGAACACTCGCCGGAGCGGCAGAGAGATGAGCTGCGATGGAGAGACATGCTGCGCATACTTATAGCCTAGACTTAGGCACATGGCACTTCCGCAACCTTTTGCACAGACTTTTTCCGTTATTACCGGCGCATCCCAGGGCATTGGCAGGTCACTGGCATTACACCTCGCAAAACAAGGCTACAACGTGATTCTGGTAGCCCGGCGCGCTGGCGTTCTCGATAAACTCGCAGCCGAGATCACCTCCACCTACGGTGTTGAGGTTCTTTGCCGCCCCTGCGACCTCTCAGATCCCGCGGCGCGTCTGGCACTTACCGACGAATTGCGCACATTGGACGTCACCATCCTCTGTAATGATGCGGGTACCGCCACGTTTGGTAGCGTGGCCAAGCTTCCGGAAGAAAAGGAACACCTGCAGTTCCAGCTCAATGCCAATGCCGTCCACGAGCTTGTGCTCGCCGTTCTGCCACGCATGATTGCACGCGGGGAGGGGGCTATCCTCAACGTCGGCTCTGCGGCGGGCAACATGCCCATTGCCTACAACGCCACCTACGCAGGGACAAAAGCCTTCGTTAACACGTTCTCGGAATCCCTCCGTTACGAGTTGGCAGACTATGGCATTAACGTCACACTGCTGGCGCCTGGGCCAGTGCGCCCTGCGGATAAGCCGAAGGAGGAGGAGACCTTCCTCGACCGAATGATCCCCTCCTTTATGTGGGCAAACTCTGACCAGGTTGCGGAGAAGTCGCTGGCCGCCCTGGCTGCCAACAAGCGTCGCGTTGTCCCCGGAGTTTTGGGCAAGATGCTCAACGCGGTGGGTTACCTTCCCCACGCTATTACGAGCCCCATTAACAAGATCACCTACGGTGCTTTGGCAGGTGACAACAAGTGACGATGATTTCTCCCGACAATCTGCCGGCAAAGCTTGACCGCATTGTGTGGATTGACTGCGAGATGACGGGCTTAGATCGCACGAAAGATGTTCTCGTGGAGATCTCGGTACTTGTCACTGACGGTAACCTCAGAGTACTCGGCGGCGATGAGGGCACAGAGCCAGGTTTGGACATTGTTATCCACGCATCCGATGAACTCCTTAACGGCATGGATGAGGTTGTTACCGAAATGCACGCCAAGTCTGGGCTGACGGATGAAATCCGCCGCAGTACCATCACTGTTGCCGAAGCGGAGCAGCAGGTACTCGCCTACATTATGAAGTTTGTGGACGAGCCCCGCACCGCGCCTCTTGCCGGTAACAGTATTGCCACTGATCGCGCCTTCATTGCGCGTGATATGCCGGAACTTGATGCGTTCCTGCACTATCGCATGATTGATGTGTCGACGATTAAAGAACTGTGCCATCGCTGGTTCCCACGGATCTATATCAACCAGCCCCCCAAGGGCATGAATCATCGCGCTATGGCGGACATTAAGGAATCCATCAAAGAACTGGCCTACTACCGTGCCGTTGCGTTCGTGCCATCGCCAGGGCCTAGTGATGCGGAGATCAAAGGAAAACTCGCCGATTTTTCCTAACCGTCATTCTCCGCTAATATTAGCTTGCTGCCACAAGCAGCACTCTTGGTGAGTGTAGTTCAGTTGGTAGAGCACCAGGTTGTGATCCTGGCTGTCGCGAGTTCGAGTCTCGTCACTCACCCCATAAAGACCCCCGTACAAAGGTACGGGGGTCTTTTCGCGCACAGCGATTATATTAAGGTGACCTGCTAGTTTCTTCACTTATTAACTATTATTAACTAATAATCACTGCCTTATTGGAAAAACTTTGTTATGATGGGTTCAGACAGAGCACGACGCACACTTTGCACGTAAGGCTCGTAAAATACCAAAGAATTCCAGAAAGGACCCTCATGTCCCTCGAAGACAAGATCAAGAACACCGCTGAAGACGTTGCCGGCAAGGCCAAGGAAGGCGTTGGAGACGTCGCCGGAGACGAGCAGCTGAAGGCCGAGGGTAAGGTTGATCAGGCTAGCGCTTCCGCCAAGGACGCTCTGGCTGATGCCAAGGACGCCGCCTCCAAGGAGGCTGGCAAAGTTGCCGACAAGGCCAAGGGCTTCATCAACGGTCTCAAGAAGTAATCTTCTTCCCTGCACTAGTGACGAGGGTTAGGACGGAGTGCATACTCCCCTTAACCCTCGTTTTCGTTGCACATGCCACCCAGAGCATTACTAGTTTACCCATTCTTACCAGGCAATTTGTTTCTCGGAAAAGAACGTTATAAAGTTTTCTCTGTTGCGCAGCACGCCAGCGCATCACGATAGAGTATGCACCACTAGCTCAATTGGCAGAGCAACTGACTCTTAATCAGTGGGTTCAGGGTTCGAGTCCCTGGTGGTGTACAGAGAGAAGGTCCCGGTTAGCTTAGCTAGCCGGGACCTTTGCCATTCTCTTGAGTAGTCTCTACTGCTTACCTACTTCCTGTATAGGTACCGACGTTGCCGCATTTTTCGCGGACGTCTCCGCAGCATCTAGCGATAACGTCACATCCCACTGCGGATCAGGTACCACGCCCTTCGCCACCAACACAGGATCGGCAGTTAGCGGCGTGCGCAGTTTCGGGTACCGTTTGTCCTTCTTCCCCCACCAGAAGTGGTGAGTCACGTACCCATCGACCGGTGGTGTCGGGGTCTCTGGCTCAAACCCAAGTTCGGCAGGTGTTTCCGGAACCATATCCGTCAGGAAGTACTTGTCTTTGTCATCAAAGTGGTCATTGACGGTCTTCCGGAACTCACCCAACTCGAAGAAGAGCGCGTTGGTAATCGGATTCCGCTTGTACTTAATGATCTTGTACAGCCAGTAGATGAACACGCCCACGTTGAAGATAAGCGCCGCCCACGCACACACAAGGTTCGCGTTGGGATCCATGGTGGCATATTGGGACATCTTGCTTGGCGGTGCTGACAAGCTGGGTACCCAATTGTAGAAGGCGATCCAGAACATGAGGGTGAAGCAGCGGAACCAAATCCACTGCCCCTTGGCCCAAGTGAACGCGGGAATGGTGCAGGCAAGCAGCAGTGCTAGCGTGCAATACCAGGTGTAGTCTGCCAGCGAGTTATAGAGGTAGGCATGGTTCCACAAGTCGTAGGCGATAATCCACGGCCACACTTGGTCAATCCAAATAATGCCACGTACTTTCTGCTTTTTGTTGCTCGTGATCATGATCTTGCCCAGACCTGTCACGGTAATGCAGTTCAACAGCCCAGCAACCGCTGTAATGAGGTTCCACGAACCGCCGATGGTCCGGAAGCCAGTCTCTGGGTCAATACCCACATGCCGCGCTGCAAAGTTGTGTGCCAACGCCTGATACCAGGCGTCTGAGCCCACTGCAGCGCTAATACCTCGCGACTCGGGCAGCCCGTTCAACATATCGGCACCGTGGGTGGCGTTGATATTGGCGAGACAGTGCCAGTTTGCCGCACATGCATAGTACGTATCCCTATTGACGTAGATAAGAACGTCGCGGACGTTAGCCTCCATAATGTTGAGCACGAGGCACGCCCACAGAATGACGCCAATCCAGATCACGTTGCGGTGCGCTGACTCCGGATGACGTTTGGCGTATACAAGGATCGCTCCCGTAAGAGTAGCCGTAAGCACCATGAGCGCGTACTTAGCAAAGGGGAACCATCCCAGAATGGGGATACCTTGTTTGATAGCGAAAGGCATCATGATGATGCCAATACCGGTCCAAAGAACAAAAATGGTCCAGTTCCAACGGCGATTAATCTCCGCAATGAGAATCTGCGCCGCGAAGACCACAATCCAGATGATGTAGACGCGGAGAGGGCCCACTTCCCAGAAGAAGAGTGAATCCACAGTCCGACCTCCTGCCATTGTGATGACGGTTTGAAGGGATGATCGACCGCGCAAGAGGAGCCCTGGGAGCACTGCGAGGAAGGCAGCTCTCGTGGGTCGCTACCGCTCAAATTACAACTAATAAACTTCTGAGCAATAGAAAATGAACATGATCTAAATCACTGTTCAATTCGACGTAAATACCATCTCAGGACGCTAATTTAAATCCCGGGTATCGACGCAAATCTCCAGGTGAAAAGGGAAATAATAACCTGGCGCGAGGATACTTAGGATTTTTTCACATATTTTCTCCACTTCTCTAGAAAGGAGTAGGCATGTGCGCCTCATCCCATAAGTGGAAGGCACTCAGCATAGGCGCCAGCGGGGCGGCCGCCGGCATCGCCTCCTTCATGACGGTGTTCAGCCAATTGACGGGCAAAGCCACCAAAGCTGAAAATGCCTGGACCTATCCTGGTGACGACCTTATCGACCGCAACTACACCAACGGCCGATCTTCCACCTACGCCATCGACATCGACGCCCCCGCCTATGCGGTCTACCGCATCCTCAAACAAATCGGCGCCGACAAAGGAGGATCCTACAGCTCTGAATTCCTCGAACGAGCCTTCGCCCGACTCCCTTTCTTCAACTCCTACGAGATTCAAGAAGAGTGGCAGCAGCCCGACTCCCTCATGCCCGGAGACGTCGCGACCTTTGACTTCCACGGCATGACCATGGAATGGACAGACGTTGTCCCCGGCAAGTACCTCATCGAATGGGTCGACACCAAACATCCGCCCGCAGCTCCGGGTAGCTACGCCTTCCGCTACCCGGGTATGAAGCACTACGCCGCCGCCTGGTGCTTCTACCTTGTACCCCTGAAAAACGGGAAGACTAGACTTCTCAACCACTGGCGCGTCGCCTACGAGCCCGACAACCTATGGACCTGGTTCATCAACTGGATGCAGATCGATTTTGTCGGTGGCTGCATGGCCCATCTACAAAACCTCTACATCAAACGCACCGTTGAATTCCGCAAAAAGCAACAATTCACCGGTCGCTTAATGCGCGGAATGCTAGGAGGCCGGTTCTTCCGCTCCGACACGCCCGCCGGCCGCTGGGACAACACCCCCTTCTTCGAAGAAACGTACACCCAATGGTTCCGCTATGGGCGCCAGCGACCCGCCGTCACCGACTTCCGTGAACCCGTAACCGACAACCCCAATTGGCCACCCACCGATGCCGACAGCCCCTGGGCAACCACCGTCGACTCTGACTATTACGTCGGTTGGAAAGAACCCGTCTTCTCCTGGGAAGAACAAATGCGCCAGAAGAAAGAAAAAACCTACCTACCGAATTGGGGTAAAGAACAATGAGCTACCACGTCGACTACCCCACCCTCTTCTTCTTTGAGCGCGGCGAATGGTGGGACTACGTCATGCTACTCGTGGTGATTGCCGCTCTCGCGGTAGCCGCCTACCTCGCACAACGCTACAAATGGGTAGCCATTGCCGTGTTCATCGTCATCCCGATTCTCCTCACCATCTTCTGGTGGCCACACTCCACCGAAGGAACCAACTCAGCCGGGTGGTTCCCCATCGTCAAGCAGTATTCAGCGCTCCTGGGAAGCCTCTCCCTAGTGGCGTTGCAGTACTTCCCCAAACTCCGACATAAATACTGGTATCTCTGCATTCCGCCAATTATCTTGACGATTAACATTCTGGAAGCTGTGGTCCGAGACTTCCAGTGCTACAGCATCTACGGAATCGACCCCGCCCAAGGAATGGTGACACTCGGCGGCCCCTGGAACATCATGAACGGCATTGCCGGAATTCTCAATTTCCTCATGATCTCCGGCTGGGTCGGAATATTCGTCTCCAAGAACAAAGAGAAGGCCATCATCTGGGGCGATCTGACGATCTGGTGGATTATTGCCTACGACTTCTGGAACTTCGCCTACGTCTACAACTGCCTGGCAGACCGCGCCTGGTACTCCGGACTCGCTCTACTGCTGTCCTGCACCATCCCAGTCATCTTCAAGTTCGCACGCGGCTCCTGGATCCAATACCGGGCCTACACACTCACTTTCTGGTCGGCCGTCGTCCTCACCTTCCCGGCCTTCATGCATACGTCGATGTTCGCGCATCGCTCCTCCCATAACGAGACCGCGCTATTCCTCGTCTCACTCGTGGCACTGCTCGTCAACATCGCGGTAGCTGTATACCACGTATACCGGATCGCGAAGTTCCGTCGTAACCCCTTCACCCAGGAGGTCTACCCCGACACCCCAGACAACACCGCCATCATCGCCACAAACGCAAGCGATGAAGACAAGGAGCTTATCGCTGCCCGTGCCGGACGCACACCCGCCGAATTAGGCTACGACCTGCCATGGGACGAAGCTGCCAGCCATGCCAAAACCCGCAACCTCCAACCCCCATCTTTACAAGGAGCACCTCCCAGCACACCCTCATAAACCACGCGTCTCCACATAGTGAGGCGCACCCTCACACAGCCTAACAACCACCCACTCCCGAACGTACCCAGGTACGTTCGGGAGTTTTTTCTTATTACACCCCGTCAGTAGACTGACATCTGTCACGTTCCTACTTGGTGTCGCACTGTGAACGATGAGGTCATCACCCGTCACGAAGGGCGTTTCGCCCATAGTAAGCAAGCGCCCTCACCCAGCGTCCCCAGTAGGTACAACACTGCTTCCTTCGGTACTGTTACAAATGAAGCGAAGCTCACCATAAATACAGTGAGTGACCCCACCGGCCAGCCGCGTCAGACGACACAAAAGACGCAGCCAGGCCGTGCGAGTACACCCCAATCACCAACTACTCGCACATTATTTTTGCTTTCGGAGGTTCCATATGCGTCGTCCTGCTCGACGTAGCTCGGCTCTCGCAGCCCTCGCCGCAGCAACTGCTCTGGTAGTCGGCCTATCCGGCTGCCAAGACACGCAGCAAGCTAGTAGCCTGCCGTCTATTAAGGCATCTGTGGGAGAAGCCGCCACCAACGTCAACGTCATCTCCCCTATCCTCGTGCAAGCCACCAGTGGCACCCTTGGCTCCGTCAAACTCATCAACGACGAAACCGGAAAAACAGTGAAGGGCGCCAAAGACGGAAACCAGTGGTCCAGCACCGAACCACTGGGATACGACCAGACGTACACCATCAAGTCCTTCGCTACGAAGGACGGCAAGCGCTTCAACTTCCAGCGCAGCTTCCGCACGGTCAAGCCAGACAACCTCACCATGCCCTGGGTCTACCCCCTTGACGGAGCAGTCGTCGGCATCGCCCAGCCCGTCGCAATCAAATTCGACGAACCTATTGGTGACCGCCAAGCCGCCCAGGACTGCATCCACATCACGACCACCCCAGCCGTAGATGGCGCCTTCTTCTGGGTCAGCAACACCGAAGTGCGCTGGCGCGGTGAACACTTCTGGAAGCCCGGCACCAAGATCAATGTTCAGGTCAAGTGCTACGGTCATGACCTCGGCAAAGGTCTCTACGGCCAAAAAGATGTCCGCTCCACCTTCACCATCGGTGACCGCGTGGAAGGCTTCGCCGACGACCAGACCCACCAACTCGTCATCAAGAAGAACGGCAAAGTCGTCAAGACCATCCCGATCTCCATGGGATCCAACCTTCACCCCACCCCGAACGGTATCTACTACATCGGCGACAAGCACAAGTCTATGGTGATGGACTCCTCCACCTTCGGCGTGCCGGTCAATTCCCCGCAGGGCTACAAGACCAAAGTCAACTGGGCTACCCGCATGTCCTACAGTGGCATCTTCATCCACGCCGCCCCCTGGTCCGTATGGGCACAAGGCTCCAGTAACACCAGCCACGGCTGTCTCAACGTCTCCGTCGCCAACGGAGAATGGGTATACAACAACCTCAAAGCTGGCGACCCCGTAACTGTGAAAAACACCAAGGGCCCCACCTTGCAAGGAAACGAAGGCCTTGGCGACTGGAACATCCCCTGGTCCGAATGGAAAGCCGGTAACGCAAAAACCGACTGACCTACCCCCACGAAAGCAATAAACGAAGCGCCCACCAGAGAGTGTGGGCGCTTCGTTTATGTCCTAAAGATGAAATCTCGCACTAGCCGCTAACGTCTGCAGGCTAGAACGAACCCGGATTACTTGCGACGAGCGAGACGGATCACCAGCGTACCAAGAATGACGGCAGCGGCGACACCCAGCGCAATCTGAACCTCGACCTTTTGCAGCGCGTCCTGAGCGGCAGCCTTGCCCTTCTCCACAACATTGGTGGGATTAACACGGTCGGCAATCTCATCAAGAGTTGCGGCAAGGTTATCGCGAGCGACAGCAATGTTCAGCTCAATAGCTTCGAAGTCCTGGGCCATAATGTCCTCCAGCAAAGTTTTTCACGTACGCACTCCGAAAAGTGTTTCCCCTCTAGAGTACTGCAATACTGCCCAATCTCCGATGAATCGACGGAAAGTCGCTACTCTGGCACTATGAGCACAGATATTCCACATGACAAGGTCCGCCTCTCCGAAGGCGACACCGCCCCCTCCTTCACCCTCACCGATGACCACAACAACACCGTCAGCCTCTCTGATTATGCAGGTAAACACGTTATCGTTTACTTCTACCCGCGCGCCGACACTCCTGGATGCACCAAAGAAGCCTGCGACTTCCGGGACAACCTGGCCCAACTGAACGGTTCCGGAATTGACGTTATTGCCATTTCCCCCGATAAGCCGGAAAAACTTGCCGCCTTCCGCGACAAGTACGAGCTCACCTTCCCCCTGCTCTCCGACCCTGATAAAACCGTCATGCAGGAGTGGGGTGCATTCGGAGAAAAGAAAAACTATGGCAAAGTCGTCCAAGGCGTCATCCGCTCCACCTTTCTCGTGGACACAGATGGCACCATTGCCCTAGCACAATACAACGTCAAAGCTACTGGCCACGTGGCACGCATCATCACCGAACTCGATGTCTAAAGCAATGAACCCCGGAAGCACAGCTTCCGGGGTTTCTTGTGCGCGAGGCGGGACTTGAACCCGCACGTCATAGACACTAGAACCTAAATCTAGCGCGTCTGCCAATTCCGCCACTCGCGCAAGCCCTGTAAACAGGACTCTCATACTGTACAGTTCAGACCAGCCTTCACGCCAACCCGGCAGCCAAAGGCTGGCCACCAGAGCAAACCACAGCAGCAAACCACAGCAGCCAGCCACAGCAGCCAGCCAGAGACTCGCCACCAGAATCCGAGTGTCAGCAGCGCTCAGCCTCGCGGCTCACGGCAGCGGAATCTACCTCCAATTGAGCTAGGGCTCTCAACAGCGGTACTGCCGCACGCAGGGCCTGGCCGCGGTGAGAACGCGTGTCCTTCTCCAACGCCGACAGTTCTGCAGAGGTCCGTCCATCTGCATCCCAGGGCTGGAAGATCGGATCATAGCCGAAGCCATTATCTCCGCGCGGCGCAGACGTCAGCACGCCGCGCCACTCTCCCTCCACTACCATCTCAGGCGCGAGCCCACGTTCCGCCAACTCCGTAGAATTCGCAAACGATTCTGGCACCACAATCGCCACCGCAGAAACAAACGCTGCCCCACGGTGTTCCTCGGAAACATCCCGCAACTGCGCCAATACAAGCTCCAGGTTGTCCTGGTCACGGCCGTGCTCGCCACACCAGCGGGCCGAAAGAACCCCCGGCATGCCGTTCAACGCATCCACCGTCAAACCGGAGTCGTCTGCAACTGTTACCCAACCAGAGTGAACAGCACCGTCCCGGGCCTTAATGAGAGAATTCTCCGCAAAGGTCGCCCCGGTTTCGGGAGTTTCGGGGAACTCCTCCACCGTATCCAACCCCACCACCTCAATGCTCGCAAGGTCAGCAGAAGCAAGCACACGCTGAACTTCCGTGAGCTTTTTAGTATTACGGGAGGCAACAAGCAGTTTCATAGTTTCTCCTGATACAAGGGGATGAATGCGGCCGCACTACCAGCGAGTGCAGCCACCACACTCAGCCTAGGCGTATGCGCCGCGGCCCAATTTAGCGGGGAACGGGTAGTGTGCCGCCAGCGCCTCCTCTTGTGCCTTACTGAGCTCGACACAGCCCAGCTGCCCCATATCAAGCAGACTATCCATCACCGCCCGATCGAAAGGCTCGCCTTCAGCCGTCCCCTGCACTTCTACCAGACGTCCGTCACCAGTGCAGATAACGTTCATGTCGACCTCAGCACGGGAATCCTCCTCATACGGAAGATCCAGCCGCACCTCACCGTCAATAACCCCCACCGAAATGGCGGCAATGCTGGTCTTCAACGGATTTCCCTTGGCGATGAGTCCATGCGAGGACAGGTAGGTGACGGCGTCTGCCAGGGCCACATATGCACCGGTAATAGAGGCGGTACGCGTGCCCCCATCCGCTTGTAAGACGTCACAGTCCAACGCGATAGTATTCTCCCCCAGCGCAGATAGGTCGATACAGGCGCGCAGAGACCGACCAATAAGCCGAGAAATCTCATGTGTGCGGCCGCCCACCTTGCCACGCGTAGACTCGCGCTGCGACCGCTCGTTCGTAGATGCCGGCAGCATCGAGTATTCAGCCGTCACCCATCCCAAACCGGAGCCCATACGCCAACGCGGCACCCCTTTGGTGACGGAAGCTGTGCACATCACACGGGTGTTCCCCATCGAAATAAGCACAGAGCCTGCTGGGTTTTCTGTAAAACCACGCAGGATAGAGACAGGACGGAGTTCATCAACAGCGCGCCCATCGGCGCGAGAATTTACAGTAGTAGACACACCTAGAGCCTACTACCACTCATAAACCGCCCGCGGAGTTACCAGTTCAACGGGCACGGTGGTTGCTGCCAGCGCCTCCGCCAATACGGCTTCTTTGTCGGTCCACGGTGACACATGAGTGAGGAGCAACCGCCCCACTTTGTTGTCGGTCGCGAGCTCCCCCGCCAGCGTGCCCGTCATGTGCATATGCTCCGGCAGGTGGGGCTGTGTCGTCCAGGTGGCCTCGCAGAGAAACACGTCAACACCAGCACTTGCTGTGCGAATACCGTTAGCGGGACCAGTATCGCCGGAGAAACAGAACGTCGCACCAGTAGAGTCCTCCGTCACCCGCATACAGTACGCTTCACCCGGGTGGTCGGCGCGGAAGGCCCGGAATGTGAAGCCGTTAAGGCTCTGGGACGCGGCGAGATCCCAAGGGCGGAAATCAAACGTATCGGTGAGGTCATGGCGGGTGCCGTAATCGTCCGCAAACCATTCCCCCACTTTCTCGAGGAAGGTAGAGGGCCCCAATACCGTTGCTGAGGTATCGGTGGATTTGTGAGAGTAGCGACGCCACACGATAAGACTGGAGATGTCGGCAACGTGATCGGGGTGAAGGTGCGACAGAACGAGGTCGCAGTCGCTAGGGTCGGCAAGATCTTGCAGCCCCCCCATGGAACCATTGCCGATATCCATAATGATGGGACGGTGCCCTGCGGACTGCAGGAGGTAGCAAGAGGCGGGTGAGTGGGAACTCACCACACTTCCAGAACATCCAACAACAGTTAATCGCATGGTTCTATGGTGTCAGTTTTCTTGCTACTTGTGATACTGCGGGTGGGGGCAAAATTGCACAACTGCCGTGGGGTGTGAGGAATTCAACAACTTTCACTCAAGAAATGAAAACATGTCTCCACTCAGCGGAATTCTTCAGCTCTAAGGCATTTTTAGCATGTGTCGCTACTCCGCTAACAGCCGAGTAGCGGCCACTGACCCCACCACAGGTCCCAAAAAACGATGCGCAAGCCGCTCGAATAAAACCGGATCACCCGTCGTCTCAAAACGCCGCAGCGGAGCTGCCACGCCCGTCGCATCTGCCACGCCCGTCACATCCGTGGTGCACCCCTCCGCGCCTAGCTCGCCCGGCGCCAACAGATCTTGTTCAGTCAACAACCGCACCACATCCTTCGCCGTCTCCTCAGCAGAGTTAATCAGGGTGACATCTCGCCCCACAGCCATCTGGATGATGCCAGACAGCAACGGATAGTGGGTACAGCCCAGCACGAGAGTATCAACCCCTACCTCTTGCAGAGGAGACAAGTAGCCCTCCGCTAAACCCAACACTTGCCGACCAGTCGTAATCCCCCGCTCAATAAAATCGACGAAACGCGGGCAGGCAACACTCGAAACCGTCACCAGAGGACCGTCCCCTGCCTGCTGACCGCACACACGCGCGAACTCCCGCTCATAGGCACCGGAGTCCACCGTCGCCTGTGTAGCAATAACACCAACTCGGCCAGTACGCGTCGTAGCCACAGCCGTACGTACCGCCGGACTAATAACCTGCACCACCGGAACATCGTAGCGGCCCAGGAATGTCTCATAGGCGGCCGCAGTAGCGGTATTACAGGCGATGACAAGCGCCTTACATCCTTGTTCGACCAAGTAGTCGCCGATGGCTACCGCATGCCCACACACCGCCTCCATTGTCTGGTTCCCGTAGGGGCCATGCGCACCGTCACCAACAAAAAAAATGGGCTCCTGGGGTAGCTGGTCAATAATGGCACGCGCCACGGTCAGACCCCCCACCCCCGAATCAAAAACACCAATAGGTGCGGTTTTGCCCCCCACGCCACTGGGTACCATGCGCGTAATCCTTTTCCTTTCCCACCCAACACCGCCCGATGCTGGTTAGCGGAGTAGTCCACCCCAGTGTAGTTCACTTCAGGGGCACGGAAGTTGAGTAGACTAGGACAGGTCACCCTCGAGAAAACTCCGAGAAGAGCTCCTATGAACACTTACCGTGGCGCCCCTGCGCTGCTGACGGATATGTATGAACTCACTATGGTGGATGCTGCTCTCACCGCAGAAAAGGCGAGTGGCACCCCAGTAGCAAGCCGCCTCTCCACCTTCGAGATTTTCGGTCGACGTCTCCCTCATGACCGCCGCTACGGAGTTGTCGTCGGTACCGGACGTCTGCTCGATCACCTTCAGAACTTCCGATTCACCGACGAACAGGTCGACTTCTGCAGCGGTTTTCTTTCTGAGGAGACACTCGAGTGGATGCGCAATTTCCGCTTCTCCGGCAGCATCAGCGGCTACCGGGAAGGCGACCTCTACTTCCCCGGCTCCCCCATCCTGACTCTGCAAGGCACATTCGCCGAATGCCAAGTGCTAGAAACTCTCGCCCTCTCCGTTCTTAACCACGATTGTGCCATCGGCACTGCCGCGGCACGCATGGCAGCTGCCGCCGATGGCCGCGCCATCATCGAAATGGGCGCCCGCCGGACGCATGAGGAAAGTGCCGTCGCCTCCGCCCGCGCAGCCTACATCGCCGGCTTCAGCAGCACCTCTGACATGGCGGCCGGCTACCGATGGAGCATTCCCGTCGGGGGAACATCGGCACACTCCTTCACCCTGCTGCACACCTCCAACAATCAGCCAGACGAAAAAGCCGCCTTCCGCCACCAGGTGGAGGCTATGGGGACGGACACCACGCTGCTGGTGGACACCTACGACATTACGCAAGGTGTCGCCAATGCCATTGAAGTTGCTGGCCCACAGCTGGGGGGCGTCCGCATTGACTCCGGCGACTTGGGTGTATTGGCCCGCCAGGTCCGCCAACAACTCGACTCTCTAGGAGCCCACAACACGCACATTGTGGTGTCCGGCGACCTCGACGAGTACTCGATCGCTGCGCTGCGCGCCGAACCCGTCGACGCCTACGGTGTTGGCACTTCTCTAGTGACGGGGTCGGGTGCACCAACCGCCGAACTCGTGTTCAAGATTGTTGAAGTGGACGGCCAAAAAGTAGCCAAACGCTCCAGCCATAAGGAAACCCGCGGTGGCAGCAAGCAAGGCTTCCGGACCTCCCGCGCTACCGGCACGATGGTGTCCGAGATCGTCACCCCACTGGGCGCGGCAGCCCCCGATACCGGGACACTGAACTGCGACAAGCTCACCATTGACTATGTAGTAGATGGCGAAGTGCAGCAGAACCTACCTACTCTCGATGATGCTCGCAGCCTGCTCTACGACAACCTCAAGCAACTACCCTGGGAGGGGCTCTCCCTCTCCCGCGGTGAGCCCGCTATCCCCACCCAATTTGTGGGCTTCTAGGAGGAAGTGAGGGCTCCGTGGACCACCCTTCTGCCCCTACCCCCTCACAACCTGACTCCTACCAGCTACCCAGCGTGGTGGAACTCCTGCGCACTGCAGTAACGACTATGGGCGGGCAGGAACGCGCCGGCCAGCTCCGCATGGCTGCGGCTATTGATCACGCCATGGTCACCGGCCAACACCTAGCAGTCCAGGCGGGAACGGGCACCGGAAAATCCTTGGCATATCTGGTCCCCGCGCTCCGCCATGCAGTGGAATCGGGGAAGACGGTGGTGGTCTCGACCGCCACTATCGCTCTGCAACGCCAGCTGTGCCACCGAGATCTGCCTCTTTTGGTCGATGCGCTGGCAGAGGACCTTGGCCGCCGTCCGACCTTTGCCCTTCTCAAAGGCCGGAACAACTATCTATGCTGGAACGCTCTCCACAGTGCAGCAGACCCCGACACAGATGATGGCGGCACACACACCCTCATTCCCTCCCAGGCAGGCCAGCAAGCCCAACGAGTCCACGAATGGGCACAGGACACCGAAACTGGAGACCGCGACGACCTGAAACCCGGCGTCTCAGACCTTGTGTGGCGAACCGTCTCTGTGGATACACAATCCTGTATCGGCGCATCGGCCTGTCCATTCGGAGACGAGTGCTTCGCGGAACAGGCCCGCCAGCAGGCCTACCGGGCGGACATTATCGTCACCAACCACGCCATGCTGGCAATTGACGCTGCCTCCCCCATTGACCTACTCCCCGACCATGACGTCGTTATCGTCGATGAGGCCCACGAGCTCGAGAGCCGCGTCACCAATGTCATCTCCGGCACACTATCCACCGCCGGCCTCGATATCCTGGGTAAACGCCTCATCCATTTCCTCAGCGACAGTGACGTCGACAACTTCCTCGAGAGCGTGGAACGCTTCTCCGCCGCCCTGGACTCCAGCCCCATTGGCCGGTGGGATACGCTGGACGACACCCAAGTATCCGCACTGACCCTCCTTCGCTCCACTGCTACCACCTTGCTGACTACCCTCGGTCCGGTGAAGGACGCAGACATCGTCAACGATCCCAAAAACGCCACCGCAAAGAAACAAGCCATCGGCGGTCTCAACCAGATTGTCGACGTGTGCGATGTGGTGCTTGCCGAATCCCCCACCCACGTTGTCTGGATGAGCGTACCGGAACGCCGCGGTCGTGAAATCCATGTCGCCCCGCTTTCCGTTGCTGCAGTACTGCGTGACCACCTGTTTGCTGAGTCCACCGTCATCCTCACCTCGGCGACTCTGCAGGCAGGCGGTTCTTTCCGCACCATGGCCCGACAGTGGGGGCTACCTGAGGAAGAACGGGAAACCTCCCCCCTCACCGACATGGCGACATCTCGGGATCCCAATCGGGCAGCACATCCACGGGAGGAGGAACCCAACAGTGGCCGGCGATGCTATGGTGGGGCGCACTCCCCTGTGGCATGGAGCAGCCTGGACGTGGGGTCTCCGTTCTCCCACCGCACGGCAGGAATCCTCTACATTGCGCGGGATCTCCCCCGTCCGCTGCAAGGTTCCACTCAGCCCAAGGTACTCGAACGGATGGAAGAGCTCGTCAGTGCGGCCGGTGGACGCACCTTAGTATTGTGCAGTTCGCGGCGTGCCGCCGATGATGTCGCCGCCTATCTGGATGAACATGTTCCCTACCCGGTATTGTGCCAAGGTCAAGACACCATGAGCTCACTCATCGCCGACTTCGCCGAGCAGGAAGAAAGTGTCCTCGTGGGCACCCTCGGGCTGTGGCAAGGTGTGGATGTCCCAGGGCCGTCCTGTTCCCTCGTCATTATTGACCGGATACCCTTCCCCCGGCCGGATGATCCACTCATGTCCGCTCGGCTTGATTTCGTCAACCAGCACGGTGGGAATGGCTTTATGTCCGTCTCTGCCGCTCATGCTGCCCTACTTTTAGCGCAGGGGACAGGCCGGCTTCTGCGCTCAACAACCGACCGGGGTGTTATCGCTGTGATGGACTCGCGATTGGTGACGGCGCGCTACGGCAGTTTCCTCCGGCAGAGTCTTCCCCCTTATTGGGAGACCACCAACACTGAGGTGGTGCTGCAGTCGTTGCGGCGTATTACCACACAGGCAGACTAGCGATGCCCCATCCGCTGGGTGAATGTAGGTTACTGCTCCCGGGGTGTGACAAATGGGAGGTAGCGTCCGTAGCCCTCCGCCTCCATCTGCGCGAGGGGAACAAACCGTAGGCTAGCCCCGTTAATGCAGTACCGTTGTCCGCCTTCCGCATGCGGGCCGTCGGGGAAAACATGTCCCAGGTGGCTCTCTCCCCTACTGGAGGTTACTTCCACACGGTGCATTCCGTGGCTGAAATCCTCTTCATAGTGGAGGGCGTCTCCCACCATGGGACGGGTGAAGCTGGGCCAGCCACAACCGGCGTCATACTTGTCGTCAGAGGAGAAGAGGGGCTGGCCCGTCACGATATCCACATAGATACCTGGTTCGTCGAGTGTGTCGTATTCGCTACTGAAGGGGCGCTCAGTGTCCTTCTGCTGAGTCACACGGAACTGCTCCGTGGTGAGAGTGTCGAGAATCTCCTCCTGGCTGGGGGCGGGATAGTCAGTGGGATCAAGGGGGCGGTCTGCTGCAGCGAGGCTGATATGGCAGTAGCCACCCGGGTTCTTCTGCAAGTAATCCTGGTGGTAGTCCTCTGCCGGGCAAAAGTTGCGGAGTGGCTCCGCCTCTACCCGGATGGGATAGCTGAAGTTTGCCTGTTGGAGGTTCAGGAAGCGGCGAACGGCGCGGGAGGTGGCGTCGTCTGCTGTGCCTTCCCAGTAGATGCCGGTGCGGTATTGGGTACCGCGGTCGTTTCCTTGCTGGTTGAGACTAAGTGGGTCAATGATGCGGAAATAGTGCAGCAGGATCTCCACTAGGCTGATGCGCGCAGGGTCGTAGGTGAGCTTGAGGGTTTCGGCATGGCCAGTTTCTGCAATGTCGTAGTAGCTGGTGGTGGCACTCACGCCATTGGCGTAGCCCACTTCGGTATCGACCACCCCAGAGAGACGCTGAAAGTACCCTTCCACTCCCCAGAAGCAGCCTCCTGCCAAGTAGATAACGCGAGTTGCTGGTGTCGTTGACATAAAAAACCCTTCTCTCGGATACTCCCAGGGTATCGAGCGAGAGAAGGGGCGTCAGGAGGTTTTCGCTAGGGGCTGACGGTGCCATCGTCAGCATCGGTGACGGTACCGACGTTAGAGCCGGGCTCCGCAGCAACAGACGGCTGCCCGGTGACTGCGGCAGCATCAGCATCAAAGTGTGCAAAGCTGCGCTGCACAACGAGTTTGCCAATAAAACCGCCAAGTAGTGCCAGAATGAACACAATGACGGTCATCACGCCAATGAACCCAGGGGTGTAGAGCATCTGCATGGAGTGGGAGTAGTCTTCGCCCATGTGCTGTGCCACCTTCGCAAAGTACTCGTCACCCATGTAGATCATGGGGAGGAGGGAGCCCACGGGGGCTAGCGACAACAGGCCATAAGCGAAGATGTTGCGGTTGAGGTTTCGGTAGTCGCCTCGCCATGCCACGAAGTCTGCCAGTACACCGAAGACGATTGCCATGGGGACTACCGGCCAGGCGTCACCGAAAAGGATCCGCGCAACCGCAGCTAACAAGACAAGCAGGAATAGTGCTCCTGGGCGCCGCACTTTGGTGAGAAATACCATGATGACAATGCCATTGGCGATGACGCCCAGCATGGCACCAACTGCCTGCATGATGGGGTTGAGGGCGCCGAGGGCTCCGAAGGCGAAGCCAAGAATCAGGTAGACGACAGTGAAAATACCGACGTAGATGAGGTCTTTGCTGGTGAATTTGGAAAATGGAGTCACAGCACTCTCGATTCTTAGTAACTCAATTTGTTGAGGTGGAGAATAAGGTCGCCACAAAGATTCATGAGTTCATAGTCGTGCGTGATTACCAGTACCACTTTGCCGTGCGCTGCCAGTTCACGCAGAGCATGCGCAATAGCGACCATGTGCTGGTAATCCAGGCCAGATGACGGTTCATCGAAGACCACGATGTCCTTTTGACAGGCCTTGGCGGTAGCAATAACAACGCGCTGTTTTTGCCCACCCGACAGTGACATGGGGTGTCGGTCTGCCAGGTGAAGCAGATCGAACTCCGCAAGCAAGCCATCCACTTGTGCGGGGTCAACAAAGGAAGCGGCAGAATCAACTGTGACCTCGCCACGTACGGTAGTTCCGAAGAGCTGCCGGTGGACGTCCTGCATCACCATGTAGCTGTGGGCGAGCCGCTTTTTGGGCGTCAATTTCTCGCCACGGTAGCTGATGGTGCCGCGCGCCTTCTCCAAGCCCGTGAGGACACTGGCGAAGGTGCTCTTCCCTGCCCCATTCGGGCCGGCCACCACAATGACCTTGCCGGCAGGCAGGCGAAGTTCAGGAATATCGAGAACCAGCTTCTTTCCGTAGGAGAACTGCAGGTTGCGGATCTCCAGCGCGGTAGGTTCCGACACGCTGTCCGCAGAACCACCATCATCAGACGTGGTGCTGGGCGCAAGAGTGGGCACAAGAGTGGGGGGAAGCTTGGTGGCGTTGCCGTTGGCGACAATCGTCGGTAGTTCTGGTTCCGGCGGAGCAGTGAGATCGCGGAGACCGTACTGGGAACGCTCATCGTCCGTCAGCGCCCAGAATTCGTCGCCCGTCATCTCCCTCTCAATGCGACCATCCGTCATGATAATGACGCGGTCAACGAGCCCGCGAAGGAAGTACAAGCGGTGTTCGGCTACCACCAAAGTGGCACCCTTGCGTCGCAGGGAGGCGTAAACCTCGCGGAATTCATCAATAGCCTGCGGGGAAAGATTACTTGTGGGCTCGTCGAAAAGGTAGAGATCCGGCTCGCTCATCATGGAGCAGCCGCAGGCGACTCGTTGTTTCTCTCCACCAGAAATGTGGAAGAGGTTCTTGCCCAAGAGATGGGGGATGTTGATCTCGTTGACCACACGCATCATGCGGTCTTTAATATCCTGCGGGTTCATCCCGTAGTTTTCGCAGGCGAAGGCCAACTCGCTGGTGACATTGGTGGTGAAGAACTGGGTGCGGGGATTCTGAAAGACCGTCGCGGTAAAACGGCCGGTCTCAAAGAGTTCCTCGTGGCTAATGATGTGCTCGTTACCGTTAGTGGAGGTGTGTACAACCTGACCAGTGAGGGTCCCCTCGTGATACTTGGGGATGAGACCGTTGAGGAGGCGGATGACGGAGCTTTTGCCGGACCCAGAGCCGCCGCAAATGAGCACTGACTCCCCTGGTTGAATAGTGAGATTGAGGTTGGTGATGGGGGCGGGAGTGCCTGGCCGGCTGGTGGGGTAACGATAGGTGACGTCACGGATGTCGGTGCTCATTTAGATCACCTGAACTTTCGTGAGAATGGCGAAGATCAGGAAGGCGATACTGGCAACAACAACCACCCCATCCCACACCTGGAAACCGAGGGGGACGATGGAGGTCTTACGCCCCGGTGCACCCAACCCGCGCACCATCGCAGATGCGGAGAGGTCTTCGCCAATGTTAATGACGGACGTGAGCAGGGGGACCACTACGTATTCAGTAGTTTTAATGGGGTGCAGGAGTGCTTCCCACCCGTTCTTAAAGAGCTGCCGTAATTTCATCGCGTTGACGACTGCCCAAAACTCCTCATAAACCGCCGGGAAGAAGCGGAACATGACGGCAATGGGCACCACTAAAACGTCAGAAATGCGCATTTTCTTCATTGCTGCAACGAATTCTGCGGCAGTAGTGGTTCGGACAAAATAGAGACCTGTTCCAAAGACCACGACGTATTTCGAGAGGAAGAAAGCGAAGGTGATAAGGATCGTCACTACCTTGTTGGGGAATGCTGGCTGCACCACAAGGTGCAGGAACTGGCAGACAGCAAAGAAGGTGATGTATCCGCCGAGAATCTTCCAACAACGTATCGTCATCAGCATAATGACGGTGAAGAGGAAACCTAGGTAGGTGACGGAGAGGTCGGAGATCGACAGCACCACCACATTGATCACCAGAAGGTTGAGCATGGTGGTGCGCGGGTCCAGTGAGAAGAAGCGACGCTGGCGGCCGACGGACAAATCCGCAAGAGATGGGACTTGCTGGTTCTCCGCGACTGCGCTCATGAAGGTAATCCTAATTAAAACGCTGTGGTGTTACCAACACCACAGCGCTCCTATCAGGCATAGTGCATATTAAGCCTGCTGCGTGGGGTCCACTACGGAGCCCTGCGGAGTCTCTTCCAGAGTGTCCTGTGCGTCGACAACAGCCTCCTGCGAAGTTGCTCCCGCTGCCATTCCAGCCTTGGCAAAGTGACGTTTGATGAGAATAGCCCCCAGCCAGGCACCCAGTGCACCAACCACAAAGATAGTGACGCCGAAAGCTACAATCACCGGCACGGTAAAGAAGTTCATCATCTCGTGGGCGTAGTTGGCACCGTTCCCTTGGGCAACAGACTGGAAGTAGTCATCAGTGAACCAAATGATGGGAAGGAGAGGACCAATAAACCAGAGAGTAAACAGCGCATAGGCGAAAATATTGGCGACCGTATTCCGATACTTCGTCAGCGCCAGAATGAGCTCTGTAAGAAGACCAAAAACGAGCGCCGTCAACACTGTAGTCCAGGAACGACCGATGGCAATCATGATGAGGGACATGATGAGAGCCAGCATAACCACCATTCCGAAGCGATCCACCCGGGTGAGGTACAGCATAAAAACAGTACCGTTCACGAAAGCGGCTACCACCATCGTGCCGAACACCAAGCCCGGCGCAGCAGCTCCTGCTACGCCGAGAATGGCCATCACCACCATGTAGATGGTGCCAAAAATACCGAGGTTCAGCAGGTCCTTGGTGCGTAGTTTCTCCGCCATTGTGCTCCCTTGTGAGTGTCGAGTGCGGTTAGTAGACGAGTGCTGCGAAATTATGTGAACGTAGTGCAGGTGTGAGGAAGGCCGTGGACACTACTGCCACGGCACTCAGGCCAAGTATATCGGACAACAGTTTGCTTACCCCGGCTTTTCCACAGTTCTCTGTATTACCTGCATAAACATGACGATGCCAAGGCGCGAGATCCCGCTTCACTAGACACGCGGACGCGGTTTCTTCGCAAAGATTACCAGCGAGTTGTAACGCTCTACCGCGGTACATCGATGGAGTGAGTGTTGTCGGCCGACATTGAGCCATTCGACGGAATGGCTCTGCAGTAAATACCCACATGCCTCTATAGCGTCGTCACCCTCCCCCATTACCCATGGCCTGCCGAAAGCACCACGTGGGAAAGGGCTTCGAGGAATGACTCCGCCTGAAAGGACACCCCTTGTATTACAGCAACGGCAACTACGAAGCGTTTGCGCATCCCCGTAAACCCGAAGGCATTGATGAGAAGAGTGCCTACATTGTTGGCGCTGGCCTCGCCGGCCTGTCTGCCGCAGCATTCCTGGTTCGTGACGCCCAGATGGATGGATCCCGCATCACTATTCTGGAATCCATGTCACTTCCCGGCGGAGCCTGTGACGGCATCAAAGACCCCACCAAAGGGTTCATCATTCGCGGTGGACGCGAAATGGAAAACCACTTTGAGTGTCTCTGGGATCTCTTCCGCTCTATCCCCTCAGTAGAAACCGAGGGTGTCTCTGTCTTGGACGAGTACTACTGGCTCAACAAAGACGACCCCAACTACTCGCTCTGCCGCGCCACCGTCCAGCAAGGTCTGGACGCCCAGACCAACGGAAAGTTTGCGCTCTCCGACAAGGCCTCCCGCAGCATCATGAAGCTCTTCCTCTCCAAAGAGGAGCAGCTTGACCACAAGAAGATCACGGACGTTCTCGACCCAGAATTCTTCGAATCGAACTTCTGGCTCTACTGGCGCACAATGTTCGCTTTCGAACCCTGGCACTCCGCCATTGAAATGCGCCGTTACCTACAGCGTTTCATTCACCATATTGGTGGTCTCCCGGACTTCACGGCGCTGAAATTCACTAAGTTCAACCAGTTCGAGTCTCTCATCAAGCCGCTGGTGGAATACCTCCGTGCGGCTGGAGTGAACTTCCAGTTCGACACCACCGTCAGCAATGTGAAATTCGACATCCGCGGTGAGAAGAAGACGGCTGTGCAGATCGTCGGTACTCACAACGGGAATCCCATGACGATCGACCTCACCAAGAATGACCTCGTCTTCATCACCAATGGTTCCTGCACCGAGGGATCCGCCAACGGCGACCATAACACCCCCGCGGCCTTCAATACCGAGCCCGTGGGATGCTGGGAAATGTGGCGCAACATCGCTAAACAGCACGATTCTTTCGGCAACCCAGAGAGGTACTGCACCCAAACCGACCTCACCAACTGGGAATCTGCAACCCTCACTACCCTGGACGGCAAGATTCGCCCCTATATCGAGAAGATTACGAAGCGCGACGCGCTCTCCGGACGTGTTGTTACCGGCGGTATTGTCACTGTGAAGGACTCTAACTGGCTGATGTCCTGGACCATCAACCGCCAGCCGCACTTCAAGGCACAGACCGACGACCAGATTGTGGTGTGGATCTATAGCCTCTTTACCGATCGCCCGGGCGACTACATCAAGAAGCCGATGCGCGACTGCACTGGCGAGGAGATCACCGCCGAGTGGCTTTACCACATTGGGGTGCCGCAAGAGGAGATCCCCGAGATGGCAGCTCACTCTGCCCACTGTATCCCGGTTATGATGCCCTTTATTACTGCTTTCTTTATGCCACGCGAAAACAGCGACCGGCCCAAGGTAGTCCCGGACGGCTCCCAGAACTTCGCCTTCATCGGCCAGTTCGCCGAGATCCCCCGCGACACCATCTTCACCACCGAGTACTCTGTCCGCTCCGGTATGGAGTCCGTCTACACCCTCTGTGGCGTAGACCGTGGTGTTCCTGAAGTGTTCGGCTCCGTCTATGACGTCCGTACCCTCATGGCGTCCACCGTCAAGATGATGGATGGTAAAACCCCACTCCAGAAGATCCCCGGGTTCCTCCGTCGTCCGCTGGTGACGTTCCTGGACAAGACAGTTATTGGCGAGGTTATGCGACGCTATAGCTTCCTGCCGGAGTAATTCCGAGAAGGACTTCTAGCGCGGCTGATCCCCCACTGCACTGGGCTCCTGTATCGCCGACAATAGAGAATCCGCCCCTGGTTCATGGTGTGACCGGGGGCGGATTCTCTACGTAATGGAGCGGGCCTGCTCTGGCAATACCGACAACGTACGCCGCTGTGGGAACCCGTCTGAGCGGAATTTTGGCTGCAGTGAGAATTAATCGCGGCGGATGTCGCCGTTCACTGCTACCACCTGGGAGCGGGTGATGCCCAACATGAAGAGAACCTCATCTAGATAGGGGAAGTTGACGGAGTTGTCGGCCACTGTGCGCAACGCGGGCTTGGCGTTGAACGCTATACCCATGCCGGCGGTCTTCAACATGTCGATGTCGTTGGCGCCGTCTCCCACTGCCACGGTTTGCGAAAGGGGGATGCGCTCTTGCGCAGCGAATTCTTTGAGCGCTTCGGCTTTTCCGGCACGGTCGACGATAGCCCCGTTGACCTTGCCGGTAAGGATCCCATCCTTAATGTCGAGTTGGTTGGCGCGCATGAAGTCCAGGTCCAGGCTCTTCGCCAAGGGGGCAATAACCTGGTTAAAACCACCGGACACAACACCGCACTTGAAGCCGAGGTGCTTTAGGGTGCGAATAGTGGTGCGCGCCCCAGGGGTCAGCACGATGGACTGGGAGACCTCGTCGATAATGCTGGCGGGAAGCCCTTCTAGGGTGGCAACGCGTTCACGAAGGGACTCTGCAAAGTCAATCTCGCCGCGCATAGCGCGGTCGGTAATCTCCTTCACTTCGGCTTCCTTACCGGCGTGTGCGGCCAGCATTTCAATGACTTCACCCTGGATGAGAGTGGAATCAACGTCAAAGACGATGAGGCGCTGGGCACGGCGGGCGTGGGCATTCGGTTCGAAGGAAATATCGACGCCCAGTTCAGTGGACAGTTTGGCAAGGGCAACGCGAATACCAGAGATACGCTCGCCGGAGGCACTGCGGGCCACAATCTGCAACGAAATGCCGGTGACCGGATAGTCTGCGATGCCGTTAATCGTGGCAATGTTGACGCCCAGTTCAGCGAGCGTTCCTGCGATTCGGGAGAAGGCTTCTGCAGTGACGGGACGGCCCAGGATGAGAATGGTATGGGTGGCGTTGGCGGCGGAACCGACCGGGTCGGAGCCGATTTCAATGTCCACGTCCATGCCCAATGCTGTCATCCCGTTTTCAATATCGGTGACGAGTGCCCCACAGTGCGGGAGACGCTCGATGAGCGCGGTGAGGATGAGGCGGCCACGGATGACCACCTGCTGGACATCGAGGAGAACGGCGTCGTGTTGGCCGAGGATGCCCATTAGGGCGGACGTAATGCCGGGCTTATCCCGTCCGGTGACGGTGACGAGAACAGTATCCGCTTTCTTCATGCTGCGTCCTTATATCGCGGTGAAGCTCGATAGATCTTATTGTTCCTGGCCAGATGCAGGAGGTCAAAAGCTGACGCCCTGCCTTCCCCGGCAGGGCGTCAGTGTGTTTTGAGTTAGAGCATGCAGGACACGCAGCCTTCAACTTCTGTTCCTTCCAGCGCCATCTGGCGGAGGCGGATGTAGTAGAGAGACTTAATACCCTTGGAGTATGCGTAGATCTGGGCCTTGTTAATATCGCGGGTGGTGGCGGTATCGGGGAAGAAGAGGGTGAGAGACAGACCCTGATCCACATGCTGGGTGGCCATCGCGTAGGTGTCGACGATGGGCTTGTATCCCAGTTCGTAGGCGTCGGTGTAGTACTCCAGGTTGTCGTTTGTCATGAACGGGGCCGGGTAGTAGACGCGGCCGATCTTGCCTTCCTTGCGAATTTCAATCTTGGAGACGATCGGGTGGATCGAGGAAGTGGAGTTGTTGATGTAAGAGATGGAGCCAGTGGGCGGGATTGCCTGTAGGTTCTGGTTGTAGATACCGTCCTGCATGATGTCCTCGCGGAGTTTCTTCCAGTCCTCCTGAGTAGGAATCTGGATGCTGGACTTCGCGAAGAGTTCTTTGGCTTTGTCGGTGACGGGGGCCCATTCCTTCTCGATGTATTTGTCGAAGAACTCGCCGGTGGCGTACTTGGACTTCTCGAAGTTGAGGAAGCGGCTGTTACGTTCTACCGCCAGCTGATGTGAGGCCTTGAGGGCGTAGTAGAGGACACTGCAGAAGTAGATGTTGGTGAAGTCGAGGGCTTCTTCGGAGCCATAGTGGACGCATTCGCGGGCGAGGTAGCCGTGAAGATTCATCTGGCCGAGGCCGATGGCGTGGCCTTCGGAGTTAGCTCGAGCGATGGATGGTACCGACTGGATGTTGGTCTGGTCGGAGACGGCGGTGAGGGCGCGGATAGCGGTTTCCACGGATTTACCGAAGTCGGGGGAATCCATGGCCATAGCGACGTTCATGGAGCCGAGGTTACAGCTGATGTCGCGACCGATGTGTGAGTAGCTGAGGTCGTCGTTGTAGGTGGAGGGGGTGGACACCTGCAGAATCTCGGAGCAGAGGTTCGACATAGTGATTTTCCCCTCGATGGGGTTCGCGCGGTTGGCGGTGTCTTCGTAGACGATGTAGGGGTAACCGGACTCGAACTGGATGGTGGCGAGGGTCTGGAAGAACTTGCGGGCGTTGATCTTGTATTTCTTGATTCGCTGGTCGTCGACCATTTCGCGGTACTTCTCAGTGACATTGATGTCGGAGAAGGCCTTACCGTAGACACGTTCGACGTCGTACGGACTGAAGAGGTACATGTCCTCGTTCTTGCGGGCAAGCTCGAAGGTGATGTCAGGAATGACGACACCGAGTGAGAGGGACTTGATGCGGATCTTCTCGTCGGCGTTTTCGCGTTTGGTGTCGAGGAACCGCATGATGTCGGGGTGGTGCGCGTGTAGGTAGACAGCACCGGCACCTTGACGAGCACCCAACTGGTTGGCGTAGGAGAAGGCGTCTTCCAGCAGTTTCATGACGGGAATGACGCCGGAGGACTGGTTTTCGATGCGCTTGATGGGGGCGCCTTGTTCACGCAGGTTGGTGAGGAGGAGGGCGACGCCGCCGCCACGCTTGGAGAGCTGCAGGGAGGAGTTAATGGCGCGTCCGATGGACTCCATGTTGTCTTCAATGCGCAACAAGAAGCAGGAGACGGGTTCACCACGTTGCTTCTTGCCTTCGTTGAGGAAGGTGGGAGTGGCGGGCTGCAGGCGGCCAGTGATGATTTCTTCGACGAGGTCGCGAGCCATCTGCTCGTTGCCTTCAGCGAGTGCAAGGGCCACCATGCATACGCGGTCTTCGTAGCGTTCTAGGTAGCGGCTGCCGTCAAAGGTTTTCAGCGTGTAGCTGGTGTAGTACTTGTAGGCACCCAGGAATGTCTTGAAGCGGAAGCGATGGGCGTAGGCCTGTTGGAAAAGGCTCTTGATGAAGTCGAAGGAGTATCGATTGATCACGTCTTCTTCGTAGTAGTCGTTTTCCAGGAGGAATTCGAGCTTCTCCTTGAGAGTGTGGAAGAAGACAGTGTTCTGGTTGACGTGCTGGAGGAAGAATTGGCGGGCTGCTTCCTGGTCGGACTCGAAGCGAATCTGTCCGTTCTCGTCATAGATATTCAGCATCGCGTTCAGCGAGTGGTAATCAAGGGGCTGTCCATGTTCATCGGTCAGGATCTTCTTTTCGCCCATGGTCGTTCTTCTCTCCTCTGCCTCGTAGGTTCTGCGGTCGATCGGGTTCGCTGGTGTGGTTACCTGATCATTTTTAGCATTAGGGTGTAATACACGCGTCAACGCCGCCAACTACACATGTGCTATGCGATGACGGCGTTGCGGTTGCGGCTGCAACGGGAAGGTGACGGGTGCCTCCTCGCTCGGTACGCGGTACTGCGTAGGCGGTTAGGCAGCCTGTACGGCGTACTTGTTGATGAGGTCCGGGCGGAAGCCGCTCCAGTGGGTTTCTTCGGTGACGACGACTGGTGCCTGCAGGTAACCGAGGGCCAGGACGTATTCACGGGCTTCATCGTCGAGGGAAATGTCCACCAGTTCGAATTCGATACCGGCGTTATTGAGGGCCTTTTGGGTGGCCTTGCACTGCATACAAGCGGGCTTGGTGTAGACGGTGACGCTCACAGTAATCCTTCACTGACGACATCTGACTCACATCAATGTGACTAACACTGAAAACACTATAACTTGTGCGAAAATTCCGCCAGTAGCACTATATGTAGGAATTACAAAAGTGAAATTCCCATGTCGATGTCTCACATTTTAGGATTTAGCCGTGAAAGTCGAGAATGGCGATTCACATCTTGCGTTCACCGGACTAACAAAGATGTGATTCCGGCTACAGGGATTGCCATCATCGGCATGTGATATACATCACATTAGAAGAAAAAGTGCTGGTCTAGGCGCTAATTTCACCCATAGAGAGCACGTCTACCCCCTCCCCCCAATGGCCTGCACCTAACAAAAAGAGCGTGAGCACAAATGCTCACGCTCTTTTCTCTCAACGCTAAGAATTAGCCCTGACGGCCTTTGAACCGGGGATCCTTCTTATTGATGACATAAAGCTTGCCGCGGCGACGCACAACCTGAGCGCCCGGCTTGTTCTTCAGCGACCGGAGGGAATTACGGACCTTCATGCGGACGCTCCTTTCTTAAGCCAATGAATAAGTCTCCACGTCGGTCGGTTCCGCGCGGCATAACCGCAGCGCCGACTGACACACTCGGAAAAGCTTACCGGATTTCTCCAGCTACTCCAAAGTGAGGAACAGTAGGCTACTACCCGTCAGCCGGTTCACTCTGCGCAGCACAACGCAGGCGGAACCCTTCCTCGATCTCCGGCAACGACCGATTCTTCGTCTCCGGAATCATCTTGAACACAAAACTGAAGGCCAACACACAGAGCACTGCAAACACCAGGAACGTCCAGGCGCCACCAATGCTCTCCAGAAGCGGCGGGAAACACATGGCCACCACAAAGTTCATCAGCCACAGCGCCAGACCAGCGATACCCATACCAATGCCACGCACCGCCGACGGGATAAGCTCAGACACCAACAGCCACGTCGCCACCGATACCGCAGACTGCTGGAACACCATGAAGAGACCCATCAGCCCCAGCATCAAGCCGGACGCCCACAGTTCATCAGTCGGCGCCAGCCAATACACCAGCGTCAACGCCAGCAACGACACCGCCGTACCAGCAAGTCCACCCAACAGCAGCGGACGACGCCCAACCTTGTCAACGATCGACAAACCAATCCAGCACGACACCACCGACACGACACCAATAAGAATGGACCCGAACACCGCATTCTGGCTTGTCCAACCCACATTCTTCAACATCGTCGGAGCGTAGTAGACAATAGCATTCACACCCGTCACCTGCTGAATCATCGCGACCATAATGGCGATACCCATCACCATCTTGATCCACGGAGTACCCAAGGCAGACCACTCGGACTTCTTATCCTTCTTCGCGGCAACCGCCTGAGCTAAAGCCGCCAGCTCTTCATCAACATGCTCAAGATCGTCCCCACGCCGCAGGTGACGTAGCACTGCAGCCGCATCGTCAACCATGTTATGCAGCAGGTAATACACAGGAGAGTCCGGAAGGAGGTATGTTCCAATGGCCAACACAATGGCCGGCACAACTCCCAGCCCCAGCATCAGACGCCAATTTTCCGACGGTGCCAACGCCGAGTTCACGCCATACGCGATAAGCTGCCCCACCACGATCATGAGAGAGTTCAGTGTTGCCAAACGGCCACGCACACCGCGCGGAGCAATCTCAGAAATGTACATCGGGACGATGATGGACGCACCACCAACTGCCACACCCAGAATGAAGCGTGAGATCGACAGAGACACCGTTGCCACAGCAGCTGAAGCTCCACCTGAGAACGCACAGGCAAGCGACGCCACAATAAAGAGAATGCCCGCCCAGAACACTGCCCAGCGGCGGCCAATAGCATCCGCGAGCCGACCACCCGAGAGGGCACCCACTGCAGCGCCCACCATCAAGATGGAGGTGATGAGCCCTTCTTGAGTAGCAGACATGTCAAACGTGGGTTTAATAAAGAGCAGAGCGCCCGACATCACGCCGGTGTCATAGCCAAAAAGAATGCCGCCCAGTGCGGCAATAGTCGATACCAGCCCGATGCTAGAAGTGCGATGCTGGACACTCGCGCGCTTAGGCGCGGTCTGATCAGTGGTTGCGGTCATACCTGGAATTCTCGCAAGGACCAGAAGCAACCGAGCGGTTAAAAGCGGAAACACAGCGGAAATAATGGAGCGCTAAGCTAGCTCTATGACTACTCTTCGCGATCGCATCATCGCAGAACTACACGTGAAGCCCACCATCGACCCCACTGAAGAGATCCGCACTCGCATCGATTTTCTCAAAAACTATGCACGCGCCACCGGCTCCCACGGGTACGTCCTCGGCATCAGTGGCGGCCAAGACTCCACCCTGGCGGGGCGACTAGGGCAGCTTGCTGCTGAAGAACTGCGTGCCGAAGGTTACCACGCTGAGTTCATTGCCATGCGTCTCCCCTACGGTGTGCAAGCCGATGAAGACGATGCCCAGCGCGCCTTGCATTTCATCCAGCCCGACACATCTCTGGTGGTCAACATCAAGGAAGCAACCGACGCAGCTGTCGCGGCAGCATGCACTGCACTAGATGGAGAAGAGATCAGCGACTTCGTACGTGGGAATGTGAAGGCCCGACAGCGCATGGTTGCGCAATACACGGTCGCCGGACAACGACGGTACCTGGTTATCGGCACCGACCATGCGGCCGAAGCCGTCACCGGGTTCTTCACGAAATTCGGTGACGGCGGCGCCGACCTCACTCCCCTCAGCGGACTAACTAAACGCCAAGGCGCCGCCCTCCTACAACAGCTCGGCGCCCCCGCCTCCACCTGGGAGAAAATCCCCACAGCAGACCTGGAAGACGACCGCCCGGCACTCCCCGATGAAACAGCTCTAGGCGTCACGTACCGGGACATTGACGACTACCTAGAAGGAGTCGCAGACGCACCAAGTGCGGAAGCCTGCGACACAATCGAAGCGCACTTCACACGATCCCAACACAAACGCACCGTCCCAGTGGCACCCTACGACACCTGGTGGCGGAGTTAGCGTGACCGAGTCGTTTTATCGCCATAGCTACTCCAATCCCGTGCCAAAAGTAAGCCTAAAGATTTCACCATCTGCCCACTATGAATGAGCCTAAAATGTGCAACTACCTGCACAAATAAAGATAATCCCAGGTCAGTAGCGACCTGGGATTTTCCGTTTTGTGGAGCTAACGGGACTCGAACCCGTGACCCCCACACTGCCAGTGTGGTGCGCTACCAGCTGCGCCATAGCCCCAGTGCCTTTCGGCTGCTGTAGTTAAGTTACACCACTTCGCGAGAGCTCACCAAATCGGCAGGTCACAGGGGCGCGGTTAACGTGGAGGCGACGGCGAGAAAGACGACATGCAACACGTTCGTAAATACGAAAGCGCCCCGGGAATACTCCCAGGGCGCTTCACTCGCGTTACTTCTTCTCCGCGGAGTAGAGCGAGGTGACCCAGTCGGGGCGGCTGGTGTCGATGTGCTTACCGTTGAGGAAAGCGGCCGGGGTACCACCCTGGCCGTCCATACGGTCGTTGAGAGCCTTCAGATTAGCGCGACCCATAGTGGCGGCACGCATGGTGTCGACGTCTCCAGACTTAATCTTGGAGATGACCTCGCCTTTGGCACCTGCCATCTCGGCTTTCTCGGCCAATTCGGCGTTGGTCGGTTCTGGTACACCAGCACCCTCCGGAGGGGCAGTGTGCCAGAGGATGGAGTGGAAACGGAATGCACTTTCGGCATCTCCAGTGAGGGCTACTGTAAGGAGAGCTGCGTTAGCACGGGTGGAGTACTGTGTGGTGCCCTGCGAGTTGAGGAAGTCCATCAGGTGGAGTCGGAGCACTACCTGGTTGGAGTGGATGGCGTCGGCGAGTTCGGCGCCATGCATCTTTTCCAGCTCAGAACAGCCGGGGCAACGAGGATCCTCGAACATTTCAAGAATCTTCGCATCCTTTTTTGCGTTGTTGGAGCGGAACTCGATGTAGTTCTCGGTGACCTTCACAGAAGAGTCTTTAATAGCAACATCGGAGCCATTTTGACTGTCTTGGTTGCTCTTCACACCCATGTAGATACCCACAGCGACAATGGCCGCTACGACGATGACAACCAGCAAGCCCCACAGCCAGCCGTAGCTCTTCTTATTGGAAGGCACGTACTTAGACGGAGTAGAGGTGCGGCGACGCTTATCTTTTTTCTTTTCCACGGGGGGAACCTTTCATAGGACAACTGTGGGCACGCACACAGTCGAGTTAGGGATGACGACGGAGGGGGGCACGGCTTCCCGGTTCCACTGCCAGGGGGGTGTGGGGGAAGCAGGCCAGCCACACGGCGAACACCATAAAGGCGAGATCGCGGGCGATTTCTGAGAGGTACGTGAGGTGGTTAGCAGAGGCGTCGTATCCGCCGCCGCCAAAGCAACCACAGTCAATCTGTAGTCCTCGCGCCCAGGCCTGCACGATCATCACAATAAACACGGCAAAGACAACAGCAGAGACTATCGCCATCCACTGGTTTTTGATACCCAGAAGAAGGAAGATACCGAGCAGGATCTCCAATGCTGGCAGCATGAAAGCGACACTTGGCACTGCCCAGTCCGGCAACACTTGGTAGGCCCGGACCGCTACCCGGGTCTCCATCATGTCGCTGGCTTTAAGCGAGCCTGACACAATCCAAATGGCTGCCAGCGCTAGGCGAGCTAGGAGTGATACCCAGTTGACCCAGGGGCGCACCGCCAAATCGCGGTCCTCCCCAGACTGTGTCTCTGGGGCGCTCGTAGCGTTTTCTACAGTGGTCACGGCTTCTATCCTAGCGAGGAACCGTCAATTCGTCGCTTCTAGCTGCCGAGCGCCGCAGACACGACCTGCTGCGCTTCTTCCTGCACCTGGGCCAGATGTTCTTCACTGAGGAAGGATTCCGCGTAGACCTTATAGATATCCTCGGTGCCGGACGGACGTGCGGCAAACCAGGCATGCTCGGTGGCAACCTTCAAACCACCGATAGCAGCACCATTTCCGGGGGCTTCGGTAAGCTTCGCAACAATCGGCTCGCCAGCAAGTTCGGTGGCCGTCACCTGCTCCGGAGAGAGTTTTGCTAGGGTGGCCTTCTCTTCCCGGCTAGCGGGCGCATCCATACGGGCGTAGCAGGGTGCCCCAAACTCCTCTGTGAGTTTGGCGTAATGCTGACTGGGGGTTTTACCGGTCACGGCAAGAATCTCAGAGGCGAGAAGAGCAAGGATGATGCCGTCCTTGTCGGTAGACCACACGGAGGCATCCTTGCAGAGGAAGGACGCACCCGCAGATTCTTCACCACCGAAGCCCAGTGAACCGTCGAAGAGGCCGGGCACAAACCACTTGAAGCCCACCGGCACCTCCACCAGAGTTCGTCCCAGACTATCCACGACTCGGTCGATCATGGAGGAAGACACCAGGGTCTTTCCTACTCCGCACGAGCCCCACCCGGGGCGATGCGCGAAGAGGTATTGAATGGCGGTCGCCAGGTAGTGGTTGGGGTTCATCAGCCCGGCATCGAAGGTGACGATGCCGTGTCGGTCGGCATCGGCATCATTGCCGGTGGCGATATCGAAGGGGGCTCGCCCGAGGGGATCCTTCTGCTCCATGCGGGAGGTGAGAGAGGCCATGGCGTAGGGTGACGAGCAGTCCATACGAATCTTGCCGTCATGATCTACCGTCATAAATGACCACGCAGGATCCACACTGGGGTTCACCACGGTCAAGGAGAGATCGTACTGTTCCCCAATGGCTCCCCAGTAATCCACCGATGCGCCGCCTAGGGGGTCAGCCCCAATACGGACGCCAGCTCCGCGGATGGTCTCGAGATCTAGTACTAGGCCGAGGTCATGGACGTACATGTCGAGGTAGTCGAAGGGCACTTTGCGGCTGGCATCCGGCTGGCCTGGTTGTCCCAGCTGGTCGAGAGCGCAGCGAGCCACGCCCTGCAAGGAGGCGCGCAGGTACTCGTTGGCGCGGTCGGCAATCCAGGAGGTGGTGTTGGTATCAGCGGGACCGCCGGAGGGTGGGTTGTATTTAAAACCGCCGTCGGTGGGAGGGTTATGGGAGGGGGTGACGACGATGCCATCGGCGCGGTCGCCAGCGGTGCCGGTCACACCGCCGGGCAGCTCGGCGTTGTGCCGCAGAATGGCGCGAGAGACTGCCGGGGTAGGGGTGAAACGATCGCGTGCATCGACCATCACCGTTACACCATTAGCAAGTAGTACTTCGAGGGCACTGTCCTGGGCGGGGCCGGACAGCGCATGGGTGTCTTTGCCAATGTAGAGGGGGCCGGTGTAGCCCATCTTACGGCGGTAGTCGACAATAGCTTGAGTGGTCGCCAGGATGTGGTTTTCGTTGAAAGAACCGTTAACGGAGGTGCCACGATGACCCGAGGTGCCGAAGGCTACCTGCTGGTGAGGATCATCGGGATCTGGGGTGATGTCGTAGTAGCAGTCGAGGACATGCTGCACATCAATGAGGTCAGCGGGGTCAGCGGGAAGACCAGCACGAGGATGCATTTCTCACTCCGTAAGCGATAGTCGGTGTCTTCTTCCATGGTGCCCTTTTCACACAGATTCTGCATGGGTTATTTCCTCCCTAGTGGGGGTGGAATTGCCATAACCGGGGTACGCATAACCGGGTTGCCCGAACGGAGGGCCCCCGTATTCCTGAGGATTGCCTTGTGGAGGCACTTCTTGCCCCGGATCAGTGTGGTGCTCAGTGTTCTGCCAGCCAGACGGTGTTGTCACGGGAGCTCCCCCAGGGCAATAGTTTCCCCCGCACTACACGCTGTTGAGAAGGTATTCGCGCACTGTCCCACGTGTAGCACTCGACGTCAAAGGTACACGGCTATAGACACACTGGGTTACAGGTGCGCAAGTATTTCCCCAGAAAGAATCTACACTTCAAGTTCTTCTACAAGCCCCGAGTCCAGATGGTAAAGCGCTGCACGAATGGCCAGCACCCCTGCCTGCCAAAGTCCGGTCAGCGCGGGCATCTCTCGCAGCTTGTGCACCACAAATTGAGCATTACGGCGTGAGTAATCACTGGGATCCTTCAGTCCGTCTCGCCTTGCTTCTGCAACAATAGGGGCCACACGTGCCACAATCTCCGGCAAGTACGATTCCGACTCCGTAGTTTCCGCTACCACTCGCGTGAACTCAGTCTTCGCCAACAGCCCAGGGGGAGAAGCCTCGCCATCTCCGAAGGTCTCTGCGGTGATGACGGAAGAACCCGTCACAATCATGCCTCCTGCCCCTATAGTGGCATCCGCATCTAAACCCTCAAGAGCGGACGAAATGTCCTTCTCAGCTACTATCTCCCCGCTATCCAAGGCATCCATAGCGGCTGCTACTGCACCACAGTTAGTGTGGCTCATCACCACCACGTGACGTATTCCCAGGTTCACCACCCCGAACTCAATGGAGGCCAACACCATGTCGTCGAGTGTCAGCCCCGCCGTGCGAACGCTAAACAGCTCACCTAACTGGGCATCAAAGACAATCTCCGGTGGCACTCGAGAATCGGAGCAGGAAACAATAACTGTATGTGGATGCTGCTCAGCTACCAGACTCTCCCTCATGTCAACAGAATATCCACTAAAGCGAGACTTACCTTCAGCAAACCGACGGTTGCCATCAATGAGCTGGGACCACACGTTATTTTCACTGGTCATAGCGGTTGTAGCACACCCTTCGCGGAGAAGAAAAGGCTTCCTTTATACTGCCAACATGCCTAATACAGTTGAATACATACTTCTCATTTGTGCACTAGTACTGTTGGGTGTCCGTTGTGTATTGTTCACGGGCGTCCACTTCTACCACCGCGAACACACTCCGCCTTTCACTCCCTTTCGTACTACCTTGTCGGAATACGGAACGGGAGAGGGCCGGCCGATGTTCACAGCAATGGGAATGGTGACACTCCTAGCCTACGTTCTTATTGCCGTGAGCTTGGGAATTTCGCACATAGCGAGCTGGCCCTGGCTTGTTCTTCTTGCCTTCGCTATCTGGAGTCAGTTCATGCTGTTTCTCTTCCCGATGGATGACCTGACTCAGGAGGCACGTACCCGCACCGGAAAACTCCACAGCATTTTCGCCCTTCTTGGATTCATTCTCTTCTACATCTTCGTCATCTTCGTTCCACTTTCCGCGAGCTGGGCACAGTCCGGTTGGATCACCTCCGCGGTTGTGCTCACCCACCTGGGGTTCTGGTCAATGCTGCTCGTGGCCGTAATACCCGCTCTCCGCTGCGTTGTCGGACTCGCAGAACGCATCTATCTTATCGCTGTTCCATACTGGTTCCTTGCCGTCGCAGCACTCTGGCTTGCTACTGGATACTAGGTATGGCTGCTAGCTAGGAACCCAACAATTTTCATCCCCTTCCCTTCTCTCCCCCACGTTATTCCTCGCACGATCCCCCATAGCGTTTCTCATGGAAGTGGGCCGGGATAGACAACGAACTGTGAAAGATCATTGTCGACGCTTCGTCTCAATATCTGCGCATTTCATTAGGATTACCGCAACAGAAAAGGATTCGTGACTACACCCCTATAAAGAAGCGGTCTCCACCAAGATCGAGTACACCGCAGACCTCCACAATGAGATCGGCTGGAACTGCAGACGTCAAAATCCTTCGCTAGAAGGCAAACAAGGCTCTCAACACCTTCTGCTATGACGGTCTTTCCTCACCACGTGCCGCCTCACACCATGGAGCGGCACGCTGGTCTCGCCTCTCATGAACCCTCATCCTAACCACTGGGAAGAATTCCACTGCTACGATCGTTACGATAAGTGAACTTCGTCACAGATGTAGCCCACTAGTGGAAGGACCTCCCGTGGCCCCTCCCCGACGCCTCATCACCGGCGTCACCGCAGCAACCATCAGCCTTCTTCCCCTCAGCGCATGTGGAGATCACAGCATCTACGCTTCCAGCGATGCCACCGAATCAAGAACCGATACCACCACCACTAAAACCACCTCCCGCGCGAACGACCACTACGACTACCGAAGCAGCACTGAACGGAGCTCCTATCGCCGTTCCCACCGGAACAGTGACGCTGATGGCCAGGCCTACACACCGCGGAGCATCCAACGTACTCGCACCAGCGCCGCACCCACCACCACGACTCTCACGACAACCCAAGTGCGGCCCGCTCCCCCAGACGGCCAATCAGACTCTCATATCTATCACAGCAGCAAAGAATGGGGGTGGCTCAGCTACCCCGGCAAAGTCGTCCCCGGTGGGCTGATACTCAACATCACCCAGAACAAACAGTGCTCCGTAGGATGGATTGTCGGACGCGAACAACGCCGCTTTATCCTCACCGCTGGCCACTGTGGAAGCGTCCGCGACCAATTCGCAGTCTCTGACCAGTCCGGCAACCGCGCCATTATCGGAGAAATGGTGGAATCAGCTTTCCTCAAAACCGGTGGCACAGACTACGGCCTCATTGAGCTCTACAGCCTTAAATACGTTGACGCGAAACCGCCTTTCCAACAGATTCTCAAAGGCTGGGGTGACGTCGTCTGGCTCGACAAGCAACACCCCCGCGTCTGCCACCTCGGCTACCGCACCGGCCAGTCTTGTGGTGCCTACCTTGGCTACAACCAAACCGGTATCTTCCAATTCCGTGGCTACGTCGATAGTGGCGACTCTGGCGGCCCGGTCTACGCCGTCATCGACAACGAGCTCTATGCCGTCGGTATTATCTCGTACCGCCAACCTGCCGATGCCACCCATGTGAGCGCCCAAGATATTAGCCCAGCCATGAAGCGGTGGGGTCTCACCATCTACCGCTCATAACTTCCCTGCTCTCACCGCACGGCCTAGGTATACGCTAATAAGGTTCCCCAAACGGCGCACCGTGCCCGGTAACTTCCCGTGGAGGTTTTAGTTATCCCTCCAAATTCCCCGGCTGGCATAGTGTTCTACCCCTTTGCCGTGCCACTTTTGTGCCACTTTTTAGTCTAAACCTGTCCCCCACTGTCCACAATGGATTATAATAAAAACATGCAACTACCAGTGGAAATAAAGAAAATCCCTGGTCATTTATGACCAGGGATTTTCCGTATTGTGGAGCTGCCGGGAATTGAACCCGGGTCCTCCGCAGCTTTGTCAGGACTTCTCCGTGCGCAGTGAACTACGCCATTACTTGGTTCTCTGGAACACGCTCACAAGTCCAGAAGGCGAACCCAGCTACTGTTAGATGTCCTGTGAGCTGCCGTAGCCGCAGCTCACAGTAAGCCCCCTTGATGATGTGGGACAACACCGGATCGGAGACACTTCCGGGCCCACAGACTAGCCGTCGCTATTAGGCAGCGAGAGCGTAGTCGCGCTGAGTATTATCGGCGCTTAATAGTTTGCTACGACGCTCACGGTGGTCTCTAGCCTGCACCGGCACGCTTCTCCCGACGCAACATACGCAGTCGAAACCGTTCAGCCCCTTGAAAACCAAAAGGCTATCACCTGAACCCAGGTGACACTTCAGGATACGCCAAAACGTGACTTCTCTCAACAGTCTGCTATAGGGATCGAGTCTGTAGTAGGGGAAGACCGTCTAGACACACCGAACTACACCCGTGCATACATGGCAAAAAGTGTCAAGAAAACAACTAACCAAATGTAGCTTAGGGCTTATTTTACCACTTTACACTGTACCTATGAGCAACCATCATCTTCATGCGGGCCATGTCACCACTTTAGTGAGCTCACTCGCCCTCATTGCCAGCCTGTCATTCCCCGCCCATGCGACACCGTCGCCAACTAACGAGCTGCCCACCACCCCGTCATCTACCAGGACTACTCCCTCTCCCACAGGTGTCCGCCTCATACATCGCGACATGAACTCCAGTGACGCTCTCCCCTGGGCTGGACCTGGCAACAACCCCTCCGTCACCTTCTCTATTCCTTTTGGCGCTTGCTCCACTGCCTTTCAGACATCCACGAAGATGACGATCGCTCTCTGTACCAAATATGTGGGTCTCCGGCATGGCATTACCCCCATAGCCCCAACTGTGGTCCTTATGGATCCACATACCGCCCGGCCACTAGCCACCTGGGAACTGCGCAAGAATGGACTCTTGGGTGGCGTTTACGGCTACCTTGATAAACAGGACCGAGTGGTAATGACGGAGGGCAACAAGCTGTTGAAAATAGCCTTCCGGGCAGTCGAACAGCCTTCCGCTACCCGCCAATGGGAGTTCTACGTCGATGAGTCCACCACCATCCCCGGACTCCCCGAAACCGTAAGTATTGCGGGAGTGATACCCGATGAAGCCGGAAACACCTGGTTCTCCACCTCCGACGCGCTGGTGGGAAGCATCACTCCCGCTGGAAAAGTCCGCACCCTACAGTTGGGAAATGGAGAGCGCGTCGCCAACGGTCTCACCCCGCGTCCTAACGGTGTGTCAGTCCTTACCACCCACAAACTGTGGGAGATTAGCGGCCCCGTCCCCAAAGTCAAATGGGCACGAGCATACGACCGCGGACGAGCGCGTAAAGCAGGACAACTCTCCTGGGGCTCTGGCACCACACCTACATTTTTCGGCCCGAACCACTCCCGGGTAGCGATTGTCGACAGCGCAGATTTCACACCGCGGTTGCTGGTCTTCGATGCGGAAACAGGCCGCACAATCTGCACGATGCCGGCCTTCCGAGCTCCTAACCAGGGCACAGAGAATTCCATCATGGCCCATGGCAATAGCTTGTGGATTCCCTCCACCTACGGCTTTACCTACCCCAAGCTGGCTGTAGAGGGCCCACAATTCCCAGAAAAAGCCACTTTCCTGGGTGGACTGACCCGCATTGACCTAGTGAACGACCGCTGCGTGCGACGGTGGGAGAACATGCACCGCATCAGCACGTTGCCAATGCTCACGCTCAAAGACTTCCGCATCTGGTCGCTCACGACCGACCTCGACTCGACGCGCGTATGGGTTGTCTCGGTGGACGCTCGCACCGGTAGGGAGACCTCCCGGACGCCTGTAGGATGGCTGCCTTTCGATGAACCAATGCAGCTAACAGGCATGATCACCCCAGACGGGGTGATGTGGCAGGGAACCGCGACTCGGATGCTGCGTATCGCCCCGCAGTAGCCTCACGTTCGTCACATACACGGCTGCCCCGCAAAAAACTTGCGGGCAGCACCATCATAGTCACTTATCCGCGCATCCCTTTGACGCGTCGGCCAAGCTCACGAATAACATCGCGTTCCGCCTGGCGGCGGGCCATATCCTGACGCTTGTCATGGGCTTGCTTGCCGGCGGCTAATCCCAATTCAATCTTGCAAAGACCATCTTTGAAATACATTTTGAGCGGCACCAGGGTAAGGTGTCCGTCTCGGACTTTACCCTGCAGATAGTCAATTTCACGCCGGTGGGCGAGCAGCTTACGGGTACGCCGCGGAGAGTGGTTAGTCCACGTCCCGTAGGAATACTCGGGGATGTGGAGGCCTCGCAGCCACAGCTCACCGTCCTCAATGGATGCCCACGCGTCGACCAGCGACGCTTTCCCCTCCCGCAGACTCTTTACCTCGGTGCCGACGAGCATGATGCCCACCTCGTAGGTGTCCAGAATGGTGTAGTTGTGGCGGGCAGCCCGGTTGGTGGCGACAGTGAAATTGCCACCATTCTTTGCCGCCTCAGCTGCTTTCTTCTGCTGAGCTTTCTTGGACTTCGCGCCCACCTATCTACACCACCTAGCGACGAACATACAAGGGCAGCACCAGCACGGATGCCAGCGCGGAACCAACAATAGCGACGAAAATAAGAATAGGAGACACCAACCCAACATCAGCCACAGTAATCTGGGCGATGGCACGGCCTTCCCACACATTCTTCAACAACGGGGTAAGGATCCAGGCGTGGACGGCAAATAGTCCAGCAATCGCCACCAGTGCACCAATAAAGGAACTCAGCACCACTTCCAGTGAGAAGGGAGCGGTAACGGTGGTGCGGCTAGCCCCAACCAGCCGCATAATCTGGGTGGTCTTCCGACGGTTGAATGCTGCCATCTGCACCATATTGGCAATGAGTGCTAGCGCACCCAGACCAAGGAATGCGGCTAAAGTGTAGGCGGCATTGCGGGTAAGATCAAGGAAGCTGAAGAGGCGGTTAATGAGCTCGCGAGAGTCCGAAATGTAGATAGCGGGCTGTCCGTTGCGAGCTTGCACAGCCGGCTGCGCAACCTTCGGGAAGCGGGAAACCGTGGCTTCCACAGGGGTTGAGTCGGTGTCTTCACCATTCAGCTTTACCAGCAGCGTACCGGGCATGGCACGCACATCGGCACGGTCGAAGATCTCTGCTGTATCCGCGCGGGCTGTTTTCTTTCCAACCTCCAGCGACTGCTGCTGGTCTCGGTAACGAACCGACTTCACGCCTTCCGTGTTGAGCAGGGCTTTGCGGAGGTCTCCGCATCCCTTCTTATCACAGTCGGGGTCCTTCACCGCCACACTGGGTTCGACAAAGATCGAGATCTCGGTGCGGTCTACCCACTCCTGCTTGGAATTGTCTGCCATGCCGGCGATAAGAATACCCACACCCAACATGACTAGAGAAATGGAGGCGGTGACAATCATGGCGAAGGTAATAGCGAGGTTGCGGCGGAGTCCACGGAAAGCCTCACCGAACAGGAATTTCACGTTCATTGCTGCCCCTCCTTAGATACGTCCGTAGACGCCGGACATTTCGTCGCGGAAAACTTTGCCGTGGCGCATTTCGACGACGTGCTGGCGGAGATCGTTCACAATGCGGTCGTCGTGGGTGGCCATGAGGATGGTAGTACCTGTGCGGTTGATCTTTTGCAGCAGGGTGACGATTTCGTCGCTGATCGAGCGGTCCAGATTACCGGTCGGCTCGTCGGCTAGCAGTACCAGCGGGTGGTTGACGAAAGCTCGGGCGATCGCAACACGCTGCTGCTCACCACCGGAGAGCTCATTGGGGAAACGCCGCCCCTTGCCCGCCAAACCGACCATATCGAGTGCCTCGGGAACAGCTTCTTTGATGAAGCGGTCCCGCTTGCCGATCACGCGCAGGGCGAAAGCCACATTTTCCTCCACCGTCATGCGTTCTAACAGGCGATAGTCCTGGAATACACAACCAATATTCCGACGGTAACGCGAAATTGCTCCACCGCGCAGCTTATCGACACGCTGTCCTGCCACAGTAATGGTGCCGGAGCGGATCTTCTGGTCTGCCAACAGCATTGACAACACCGTGGACTTGCCCGAACCAGAGGGGCCAATAATGAAGGCGAACTCACCTTTGGCTACCTGGAAACTGACATTGTCGAGCGCCGGGCGCGTAGCACCTCGGTATTCGACTGAGACATTCTGAACATCGATCATCACGGTTATCACTCTAAAAGGTTCGCAGGGCCTGTCGCCACAGGACGCACGGAGACAGGATGGAAACTCGCTCTACTGCGCTGGTGACGACTCGGGTACTGGGCGAGAATCCGAGGGTTGGGTTGAGCCAGAATCACCGAATGGTGGGAAGAGAGGCTGGCGGGTGGTCTCGCTAGTACTCCCCGACTCGTCCCCTGGGGAAGGCTCCGTTGTCAGCTCGTTGGAGGACAACGATGAAGAGCTTTCCGAACTCTTGGGAGAGATTGTCGGCGAGCTCGACTGTTGCTGCTGCATCTGCTTTTGGTATTCCTCCCACGGGATAATGGGGATCGGCTGCACGGTACTGCTCGTCGGAGTCGGCTGGAAGAGCTCAAAGCGAGTGGAACCGTGCAGGTAAGCATAGGTGCCGAGGAGAGCCACAAACAGTACTGCGAGCACGATCGTGGAGATAACTTCGCCGCGGTGCTCCCGTTCCCGCTGCTCCCCCCAGTGGAGGCCAAAGCTATGTTCCTCGCGCACCGCGTCCTTCTCCGTTGATAACTGCTCCCGGCTGTTGCCAGCGGTGACGCCTTCATGGACTCCGCTCATGTTCTGCTGGTTACGCTCCGTCATGCGTCCTCCCCCTTTTCTTCGCTCTGCGGCGCACTCGTGGATAATTCCCCGCTGGTGCCCACTGCCTGCACCTGGTCAGAATCCACTCCGAGGCCTGCCAGGCAATGGGCAACTCGCACACGTAATTCCCGGGATACCTCAAACTGCTTTCCGGGCAGCGAGCGGGCGACGATACGCAGCACTGTTTCCTCTGCCCCGATCTCCTCCACACCGATCACGGTGGGTTTGTCGAGGAGCAGATCACGGAACTGCTGGTCGTGGATAATGTCATCACATAGCCTATGCAGACTGTGGGTAGCCGGGACAATGTACTGGTTGCGGACGGGCACATCCACCACTGCGCGCGCCCAGTCCTTCGACCGGTTGATGGTTTTCACAATCTGACCATTGGGTACCGTCACCACTTCACCATCAGCGGTCCGAACCCGGGTGATACGCAAGGTGACGTCCTCCACGGTTCCCTCCGCCGGTTCGCTACATCCCGTCACCCAAATGGTGACCACATCGCCGTAGCCGTAGTGGCGTTCCGTCACCACAAAGAATCCCGCCAGGAAATCTTGCACCACGCGCTGTGCACCAAAACCAAGAGCAGCGCCAAGGACTGTGGCGGGTGCCACCAGAGTGGTGAGGGAAATTCCCAAGCGATCCACCACACCCACTGCTGCCACTACCACGATGAGTGCCACCACTACATAGGTGATGACCTGCGCTACCGCGTAGCGATGCTTCGCCGTTTCAGATTGCACCAGGCTATCGCGGTTTTCTTCACCTTGTGCGATGCTCCGCGTGACTCGCCGGCTAACGAATCCCGCCAGCCGAGCCAAGAGAATAGATCCGATAACGATAAGGAGAATCTGTATTCCTTGGGTCCCGAGCCAGGACAATATTGACGCCCACGTGGGGTTAGACATGCCGATCCTTCCTGCGTCCATGCACCTACTAGGGGCCTGCAGCGGTCGCTGCACGAACCCGGTGGAGACAGGTCTGCTGCCTCTCCAGAAGATACCAGCGAGGGTTGGTGAAAAAGTAGCTACATCCAGCTTAACGGGCACACGGCGGAGGCGCCTACGGCTGAGGTAGTTCCGCGCAGTTAGTTCTTTGCATCCGCCCCACCATTAGCACGCCACCGGATTCCTGCTTCTAGGAAACCATCCAGATCCCCATCCAGTACTGCCTGCGGGTTATTGACCTCGTAGCTCGTACGGAGATCTTTGACCATCTGGTAGGGGTGCAGCACGTAGGAGCGCATCTGATTACCCCAGCTAGCGTTGCCACCAGCCCCCAACTCACGCAGCGCGTCCTTCTCTTCTTGCCGTTTCTTTTCCAACAGTCGGGACTGCAGCACAGCCATGGCGGCCACCTTATTCTGCAGCTGCGACTTCTCGTTCTGGCAGGTGACAACAATTCCAGTAGGAAGATGTGTGATGCGCACTGCCGAGTCAGTAGTGTTCACCGACTGGCCACCAGGCCCGGATGACCGGTACACATCCACTCGGATGTCAGAATCTGGCACATCAATATGGTCGGTTTGCTCGACTACCGGCAGTACCTCTACCTCCGCGAATGAGGTTTGGCGCCGGTGTGCGTTATCGAAGGGACTCAGTCTCACAAGGCGATGGGTACCCTGTTCCACCGACAGTGTGCCGTAGGCATAGGGTTCATGCACCACGAAGGTAGCGGACTTAATACCCGCCTCTTCCGCGTAGGACGTGTCGTACACATCCACCTTGGCACCACGTTTCTCCGCCCAACGAATGTACATGCGCAAAAGCATCTCCGCGAAGTCCGCAGCATCCACGCCACCGGCACCGGATCGAATATTGACGACGGCATCACGCTCATCCAGTTCGCCAGAGAGCAGAGTGGTCACTTCCGTCGACTCAATATCTCCGCGCAGCCCGGCGCGCTCATCGTCGGCAAGCGCGACTGCATCCTGCTGTGCGCTGGGGTTCTCTTCTTCCTCTGCCAGTTCGTACATGATGGGGAGGTCGTTGAGGCGGTCGCGCAGCGCCGTCACTTTCCGCAGCTGTGCCTGTACTTGGGAGAGCTGGCTGGTGACGTGTTGTGCGTGCTCCTGGTCATTCCACAGGTCAGGGTCGGCGGCTTTCTGTTCCAGTTCGTCGACTCGATGCTGGAGGGCTTCCGGGTCAAGTACTTTTTCGATAGAGGCGAGCCGGGTTTCCAGATCCTCAATGTCTGCGGAAATTTCAGGGGTCATATGGCCAGGATACCGGCTGTAGTACCGCAGGTGTTAGCCTCTCGGTGAGGTCCCGCTGGTGAGGACGAAGAGGGCAGAGTCGTGGGGGTTCACCTGCCGGGTGAGGGCACCTGTTAGTGTACCGGCGTGGCCACTCCATGCTTCCTGGTAGGTCCAGTGGCCAGCCAGACCGAGCTCCTGCGGGGTGACAGAGAGGACCAACGGGGTTTCAGAGACATTCGTCAACGACACCGCCCAGCGGTTGCCGGTGAGGGGACGCAACAGCACCCAACCGCGTTCCATGTGAACAGGAACAGCGGCACGGCCGAGCTGATCCTGGTCTACGCTCAGCATTAGCCGGTTGGTGAGGAGCTCGCGGGTCTCCGGGCTCATGGTACGGATGTCATTGCCGAGGATAAGCGGGGCCGCCAGCATGGCCCAGAGGGTAAGGTGGCTGCGCGATTCGGGGAGCGTCAACCCCCCATTTCCCACTTCCAACATGTCCGGGTCGTTCCAGGCGCCGGGTTGGGCATACTGTGCCAGCGGCAGGGTGAGGAGGGCGATGGTGGCCACACTCACCCAGTTGTCGGTGATATCCGCGGTGGTGCGCCATAGGTTGGCGACCTTCGGTATCCAGCTGGGGACAGGTTGTTGGGGCATGTTGTGGATGGAGTAGACGATGGGACGACCGGTAGCGCGCAGGGCCTGCGACATGGTGATGAAGGCATGCGAGGCGCTCACACCATCGACCTTTGACCAGCAGTCATCATATTTGAGGTAGTCCACTCCCCACCGGGCGAAGGTGCGCGCGTCCTGGTACTCGTGTCCGAGCGATCCCATTTCTCCCTCGTAGCTACCGCTCCAAGACGCACAGCTTCGTTTTCCAGGGTTCCCATAGATACCCAGCTTGAGTCCTTTGGCGTGAACATAGCGGGCCAGGCCGGGGATACCGTCGGGGAACCGTTGGGGATTCCAGGTGAGGTCTCCGTTGGGGAGCCGTTGGACGGCCTGCCAACAGTCGTCCACATTGACATAGCGGTAGCCCGCGTCTTTGAGCCCGCTGGATACCATAGCGTCGGCGATCTCTCTGATCTTCCATTGGTCGATGTCACAGCCAAATCTGTTCCAGCTCGACCACCCCATAGGTGGGGTGAGTGCCAGTCCGTTGTCGAGTGCGTGGGCGGACCCGCTGCCCAGTGTGGGGGTGACGATCGTGGCAGCGACTAGTGCCGCGCTGACGGCGATACGGAGGTGGCGGAAGGGGTGTGACACTCGTATTCTCTCTCCCTGCAGCAGAAAACCCTGTCACAATGATTGAATCATGAACAGGGTTTCTGTGTGGGCGAATGCCCGCTTGAGGTATGTCACATAGCTCGCGATGCGAGCGTCGTGGTGTTAGCCGAAGAGTTTGCCGAGCGGGCTCTTGTCTTTGGCTGGCTGAGTAGCTTCTTTCTGCGCCTTCACTTTCTCGGAGTAGGCCTGAGCCTTTTCTTCACGGATACGCTTGGTTTCTGCCTTCTCATGGGCCTTGCGTGCAGCTTCGGAGCGTTTGAAGGCATCCACCTGGCGAGCCGTGACCGGCGTGACAATGTAGAAGATGGAATCGTGCTTTTCCAGGCGCCCATCCACGTACCGCTTACCGAGGCGGTTGTATCCGCCCCACACATCGGTTACGAGGTAGTTGCTGGACTGTTTCAGCCCGTGTTGGGTGAGAGTGCTGAACCACAGGGAGTTCTGCTGCACCTGTCCGAAGAGGTTGAAGATGGCGACGGCGACACGACCGTAGGTCAGGCGACGCACCACAATCAGGGACTGTCCGTTGAAGTAGACGGTCTGCGCTGCGGCACCCAGCGGGTCCTGGTTGACGGCGGTCATGTACGGGTTGTTGAGCAGGCCCAGGTTACTGGGGTGAAGTTTGCGCAGGTCGGTGCCGATCATGAGGGGGGAACCCATGATGGACCAAAGGGTCATGTGAGTGCGGTATTCGCGGTAGGTCATACCACCATTGCCGACCTCCAGCATGTCCGCGTCGTTCCAGGCGCCAGGGCGCTGGTAGCGCTGCCCGAAGAGGTTGATGAGGCCGGTGCCGATCATGGACGTCCAGTTGTCTTGGATGTCGGGAGTGGTGCGCCACATGTTGGCGACGGTGGGCTCCCAGGCGAGCACCGGAAGCTCGGGTTCAGTGTGGATGGAGTAGACGATGGGGCGGCCAGTCTTCTTGAGTGCCCGCGCCATCTTGGTGAATGCGGCTTGCTGGTCCTGGCCGTCGTCGTCGGCCTTGCACCAGTCGTATTTCAGGAAGTCGTAGCCCCACTTGGCGAAGGTGTTAGCATCCTGTTGTTCGTGGCCTAGCGAGCCGAGTTTTCCTGGGTATTTGTCCCAGATGTTTGCACAAGTGCGGGTGCCAGGGGTGGCGTAGATGCCAGCTTTGAGGCCCTTGGAGTGGATGTAGTCTGCCAACGCCTTCATGCCTGACGGGAAGCGCTTGGGGTCCCCACGCAGGTTGCCGTTGGCATCACGGGTGGAGGCTTGCCAGCAGTCATCGATATTGATGTAGGTGTAGCCGGCATCTTTGAGACCCAATTTCACCATGGCATCGGCCATGGCTCGGATCTTTCCTTCAGTGATGTTGCAGCGAAAGGCGTTCCAGCTACTCCAGCCCATGGGAGGCGTGAGGGCGACGCCGTTGTTAGCAGCCTGAGCCTGAGTGGGATTGATCACCAGGCTGCCAGCAATGGTGGCACACGCGAGAGCGGCGCTGGCGAATCGAACCCGGAAGTTACGAGGCATGAGGGGGACTCCTATAAGAAGATACGTTCACTGTAAAAATAGTGCATTTATTACTGTTTTCCTACTGGGTAGGAGAATTTTCTTCCTGCATTCAGGAAACGGACACCCGTCTAGATCAGGAGATGCAGGTAGCCCCCGTCGGAAGTGACGGGGGCTACCTGAAAAAGTAGTAATGATGTGATTATTTCACGCTGGTGAGACGACGGCTCGACTTCTGCCCACCGGTTTGGTCGAGGATGTCTTCTCCGCGGTAACCGGAGCGGAGGGTGCCATCGCTGGTCATGGTGCCTACAGCCAGTGCGTCGACACGTCGAATGAGGTAGTCGCGCAGCAGGTTGGCGCGTTCGCGACCAGAAATGCCGGTGTCGGCGGGTTCATCAACACCCCAGCGAAGTATGATGCCTTTCATTCCGGGTACCGGGTCGATTGTCATCTTGCGGGAGACGATAATGACGAGATTGGCGGAGCGGAGGAGTTCTTCGTCAACGGGGGTGGAGACGCCGTCAAGGGTAATGCCGGCCTCGGCACACGCGGCGACACAATCTGCGTCCCGGGGGAGATCCGGTTCACAGTTCGTACCAGCAGAGTAGGCTTTGAAAAGGTTTCCGTGGCGGGCGTTGGTGATCGCTTCCGCCATTGCGCTCTTCTCGACGTTATTGGCGCCGAGGAAGTAGACGAGAGGAAGATTGTCGGTATTGCTCATGCCGACATAGTAAAGGCGGATTTATTCCGCTCCCAAGACACGGTTGGCATTTTGGACAACTTCGGAGCCATCAGCATTTGCGCAGGCTGGACGCTACGTTTCTAACAATAATCCGGATAAATACCGGAAACTTTGGCAATAATTATTAATTCCCCTGTTGAAGTGCGTCTCGCAACACGGTAACGGCGCGTGCCAGCTGTTCAGGAGAGAGGTCAGCTCGGCCCCCTAACCGCAATCCACTTCGTTGCCACGGCACACTTGGCGGACGGAAACACCCCACCTCCACTCCAGCAGAGAGTACTGTGCGGTGGACAACACTGGCACGCATGGGGTTACCCAGCGGGATGGCGACAACTCCAGCAGCAACCGGAGGAAGGTCGAGAGCATTTGTTAGCGCCGACATGTGTTGGTGGAGCGCCTCAACACGAGTGGGTTCACGGGCAACAATCTCCACTGCGGCAGTCGCTGCAGCGGCACAGGAAGGTGCGAGAGCCGTATCGAAGATGAAGGGACGGGCGGTATTAACCAAATGTTGACGCTGCTCCGCGGAGCACAGTACTACTCCCCCTTGACTCCCCAGAGCCTTGGAAAGCGTGCAGGTGATGACAAGATCTGTAGGCGCCTGGCCAGCTGTCCACAGTGCGGGAAGTGCGCCTCGACCATCGGGTCCCAGCACTCCGAGCCCGTGTGCGAAATCGGCAATGAGCAGTGCACCTGCCACGTGAGTGGTGTGGTAAATAGCGGGAATGTCGAGCACACTCCCATCGGTGGAGTCCACCACATCGCAGATGACGACTGCGGAAGCCACCTGATGAAGGGCAGCAGCCAGTTCCTGCGGGTTCGCCACGTCACAGATAATGCGGGGAGCTGTGGTGAGGCGACAGGCGTCGATAAGGCTGGCATGGTTGCGGGTGTCGCAGATGAGGGTGGCGCCCGGCGGAACTAGCGCGGTTACGGCTGCCAGATTAGCAAGGTATCCCGAGGAAAAGAGGAGAGCAGCGGGGAACCCGAGGAAGGCGGCGATTTTTGTTTCACAGCGATGGTGTAGAGGGACGGTACCGGCCACTACCCGAGAGCCTGTTGCGCCTACACCCCACTGGTCAATTGCCTGATGTGCGGCAGCCTGTACTCGCGGATGTCGTGCCAGACCCAGATAGTCGTTGCTGGCTAGATCAATGAATGAGTGTGTGGCTGGCCGTGGCGTGTCCTGACGAACAATAGGGGTATCCGAAGAGGGGCGTGAGATGCTCTGCACGGAATGGAGTACGCTCTGCTGGGATGGGGTAAGTGCCTTGCTGCGGGTGGACATATAGTGAGCATATTGTATTCTCCTACACAGTGTTCAATAATGACGCTGTGCAGCATCTCATCGAAGCATTACCACTACCCCCACACGACCACATGCCCTCCATCTACCCGGTACTGCGAGACTGCCTTCGCGGCACCACCCCTCCGCTCCTCGCTCTACCCCCCACCCCGGTCGAGGCCGAACGCCTGTACAACCACTTCGTCGGCCGACCCTCCCCCGGTAGCGCCCTCATTATGGCCACCTCCGGCACCACCGGAACCCCCAAAGGCGCCCGTCTTTCCCCCGCTGCACTCCGCGCCGCTATCGACAGCACCCACGCAGCACTCGGCGGCCCCGGACGCTGGCTCCTCGCTGTCCCCGCCCACCACATCATCGGCATGCAAGTCCTCCTCCGCAGCCTCCACGCCGGATACGACCCCGTCACCCTGCCCCTAGAAAACGGCTTCCATCTAGCGGATCTCCCCACTGCCATCGCTGAACTCCGCGACGGCAGTACCACCTCCCCCCGACGCCACTACGCCTCCCTCGTCCCCAGCCAACTCGACACCCTCTACCACGACCTCCACTCCTCTCACCTCCCCACCAGACGCATCGCAGAAGACGCCCTCGCTGCCTGTTCCCACCTCGACGCCATCCTCTCCGGCGGCGCCCCCCTGCCCGATCACATCGACACCTATCTCACCCGCGCAGGGCTCACTATCGTACGTGGCTACGGCAGTTCCGAAGTTGCTGGCGGCGTACTCTTCGACGGCCGCCCCGGACCCGCCACCCAGTTTCGCATCGATCCCGCCACTCACCGGGTAAGCATCAGCGGAGCCACCCTCGCCGACGGCTACGTAGGAATAGCCGCACACCCCGACTGGACCTACGACGACGGCCAACGCTGGTACCACACCCACGACCTCGGCCATTGGGATGACGACGGACGCCTCATCATCGACGGACGCCTCGACGAGGCCATCAACAGCGGCGGCATCATCGTCATCCCCCAACCCCTAGAAGCCGCCCTCTATACCCATCCCGGCGTCAAAGAATGCGCCGTTATCGGCCTCCCCCACCCACACTTCGGACAATGCGTCACCGCCGTCATCGTCCCCACCGACGACACCCCACCCCCCACAATGGAGGAGATCATCGCCCTGCTCGAACCCACCTTCGGCCACTACTCCATTCCCAAAGACGCCATCTACCTGCCCCAACTACCACACCGCAGCAACGGCAAACTCAACCGAACAGAGCTGGTCACCCTCGTCTCTCAACTCCACCACTAGCACCGCCCCTCGTACGGAACCACACATCCGCTTATCCACCTCCTCGCCAACCCCCTCCACTATCCTCCAGACACCCTCGAAAAACTCCGCGCACGCCACTACCGTAGACAGTGTGAATACGACGACAGACAATCTCCACCTCGCCGCACACCTCGTCCACACCGCCGGAAACCTCTCCCTCTCTCTCCGCGAACGCGGCCTCACCATCGACACCAAAACCTCCATCTCCGACGTCGTCACCCAAGCCGACCGGGCTGCGGAAGACTACGTCGTCACCACTCTCCACAACCAACGCCCCACCGATGCTGTATTCGGTGAAGAAGGCACCGCCCACCTCGGTACCAGTGGCACCCGCTGGACCATCGACCCCGTTGACGGCACCTACAACTTCGCCAACAACTTTGAGTATTGGTGCTCGGCCATCGCCTTCACCGAACAGGACCCCACCGACCCAGTACGGCTCAGCAACCGCGAACGCTACCTCTCCCCCTCCACAAACGTCACCGCAGGCGCTGTCTACCAACCCTGTACCCACACTCTCTGGGTGGGCGGCCCCAACATCCCCACCACCCGTAATGGACAACCCCTCCCCCACTTTGGCGAAGCCGGTCGCCCCCACCGAGACAGCCTGGCAGCCGCCTGCATCAACACCTACCTACACCCCACCTTCCACCACAACCCCGACATTTACGCTGCTTTCCTGCGGGTTATTGGCCGCTCCGCCACCTACCGCATGATGGGCTCCGCCTCTGTTGACCTCGCCTCCGTTGCCGAAGGCGACACCGACCTGTGGATGCAACACCGCCTCCCCGACTGGGACCGCCTGCCCGGCGCTGCCCTCGTCCTCGGAGTCGGTGGAGACATACAGGATGTTGACGCTGCCGGAGAAATATGGACATTGGCCGGCGCACCACACCTCGTTGAGGAAGCAGCTGCGGCACTTCGTGGCGACTAAGCCCCAGTATCCTCCAACGACTGGGGTAGGCTAGCCGTAAGAAACCGTGCGAGCTGCATCGGGGCAAAAGACTTCCCCGAGCCGTAACAGAGGAGAAGGTGGCAGTGAACGCCTACCCACCCGCCGTCGACACCCTTCCTGGTTTGGAAGGCGAGTACCAGGACGACCTGCGTGTTGCGTGGAAGCTGGCGAACATTGCCGACGCCATCACCATGGACCGCTTCGAGGCGGAAAACCTTAAAGTGAACGCCAAACCGGACCTCACCCCAGTCTCCGACGCCGACCTTGCCGTCGAACGCGCCATCCGCACCTATCTCAATGACCACTGCCCCGCAGATGACATTGTGGGGGAAGAGTTCGGGGGTGACACCGAATACGTCGGTCGGCAGTGGGTCATCGACCCTATCGATGGTACGAAAAACTTCGTCCGCCACGTCCCCACCTGGGCCACTCTCATCGCCCTCATGGTGGATGGAGTCCCCCGAATGTGTGTGATCTCCGCCCCCGCCCTACAGCGACGCTGGTGGGCAGCAGAAGACGCCGGCGCCTACCGCTGTTCTGCCAATTCCCCCGCCAAACAGATTCACGTCTCCGAAGTGAGTGAACTGCACCACGCTTCCATCTCCTTCTCCAGCCTCATCGGGTGGAAGCGCAAGAACCTCATGGAGAACTTCATCAATATGATGAACTACTCGTGGCGCATGCGCGGCTACGGAGACTTCTTCTCCTACTGCCTACTGGCGGAAGGTGCGGTAGACGTCGCCGCGGAACCCGAAGTATGCCTGTGGGATCTCGCCGCTCTCGACATTCTGGTACGCGAAGCCGGAGGACGGTTCAGCTCCCTGGATGGGCGTCCCGGACCACACACTGGTGAGGCCGTCGCCACTAACACTCTGCTCCACGACCAGGTGTTGCGCGCAATCAACTTGGGCGAGCTCCCGCCGCGCGGCTAAACCCTCCACCTCGCCTCGCTTACCTGTTCACTAGCTACTTCACTCCACCCAACGGTCGATTTCGCGCACCCCATGTAGCGCATTAACAGACCACACCTGGTAGCGGGGTAGCTCCGTCGCCGCCAACCAGCGTTCCTCCACCGCATAACCTTGGGCGCGCGCCTCCTCTTCCACGAGCAGACGCATTGTGGATGGCATCACCGCATCATGCGGTGGCCCGCAGAGGGTGTCGCCGTCCCACCAGAGAATGGCCGAATGGCTTCCCTCCCGCACCATTCCCCACCGGTCAACCAGCACCACTTCCTGGGCGCCCTGCTCTGTGGCGAGGGCGCGTAGCTTTCCGTAGGCCGGCATATCGGGCCCCTTGATACGCGGAAGGACCAGCTTCGCATATCCGTCGGTGAAACAGGCTGCACTCCCGATAAGGCCCACGATGTGGGTGTACCGGGGTGGACATGGGCGAGTCAGTTGAGCACTACCACCCGTTTCCTCCCAACAGATTTGCGGAAAATACTCACCAGTGGAAGGAAGCGCGGCGCAACACTGCTCATAGAACTCCGCGGCGTTTGCTGCTGCGGTGGGGCCATAGAGATCCCGCACACCCGCCACGAAGCGCTGCTGGTGGAGCTCTCGGGCACGGGTATCTCCACCACTCCCGCTGTCTCGTCGAATGCTCCTGGGACCATTGCTACATTGTTGGGCATAGGCGCCATCGCGCAGGAAAAACGAATCCACTACTCGTGGAGTCCATGCTGCCGGATCAAGCACCGATCCCACCACATAGCTGGCCTTATGCAGCATCTCCGCATACTCGTCGGCGCAGGACGACTCTGCAGTGATGGCGCCACCCGCCCCCACGAAGACCTCCCCCGCACGCGTGAACCAGGCGGAACGGATCACCACAGACAGTGAAGCAGACCCGTCGTCCCCGAGGAAACCTAAACTGCCGGAATAGATTCCGCGTGGCTGCATCTCAATGTCCCGGAGCAGCTGGACAGTCCGTTCCTTCGGTGCGCCCGTCATACTCGCGGGCGGGAAACACGCCCGAATCGCCTCCATAGCGCTACACTCGGGGCGGAGCCGGCCCGTCACTTCCGTCACCAACTGGTGTACGGTGCGGTAGCTCTCCACCACCCTATCCTTTGGAACGGTGACGGTACCCGGTTGGCACACTCGCGCCACATCACTGCGAGCCATATCAATAACCATGAGGTTTTCCGCCCGCGTCTTGGGATCCTGCTGCAGGTGAAGCGCACACTCACGATCCCGCACCGGGTCTGTGAGACACCGCGCCGCCGTTCCCTTCATCGGTCGGGTAGTGACGGTGCCGTCCCCACTAACCTGCAAAAAAAGTTCGGGAGAGGCAGAGACAATCGCCTCCACGGGGCCACCCGCCAGTTCCATAAACGCCCCAAAAGACGTTGGGCAGGTGCGGCGTAAATGCAGATAGGCCTCCCACGGGTCGCGGGTAAGTCGACGTGGCAGCCGCAGCACATCCGTCAGACACACCTCATAGCTCTCCCCGCGGGACAACACGTCCTGACAGTGTGCGAACGAGCGATGGTAACGCCCTGGACTGAGCGCGAGGGCGCCGATCGTAGACGCTAGCTCGGCAGTCTCAGCATCTCTCCCCCCGCCCGACACTTCCGCCTCCTCCGCACCGACACGACACGCGGCAGCACATTCCCCTAGTGCTGCGACACGCTCCGCATCCTCCCCCGCCAGCTGCCAACGAGTACCGCTTCCCCATGCCACCACACGCGTATGGGCGAAATCTGCGCCATCCTCTTCATAAGGCAGCACCCCGATCCATCCAGAATAGGGGTACGGCGGAGTCGTTGGGGTGACGGTAGGCACACCGCCGGACTCACCACAAATCGCCAAAAGGCTCGTCGTCTCCCCCAAACTGTCATCCAGCCAGCGGAAACTTTCCCCCGCTAGCAGCGCGCACCGCAGCACCTCAGCCAGCTGCACCGCGGTGACCCCCTCTACCACCGGCGTGGAAGCCGCCACTGCCGCACGCCGCGCCGCCCACCACTCGTGGGCTAGCCTCAACACATTAATCGCCACCTGCAGCCCGCAGGTGGAATCTATGGACTCTGGATGAAACTGTACTCCCCAGCGCGGTGCCCCAGCGGACTCGTACTGTAGCGACATCACAGTGCCGTCCTCTGCCCAGGATGTTGCCTCTACCCCTTCCGGAAGCGGCTCCTCCACCGCTAACGAGTGATAACGTACCACCTGCGCCGGGGGTATCACGCCCTCCCAGATACCGTCACCATGGTGACGAACCTGCGACACCACCCCATGGTGCGGTGCATGGTCACGACGCAAACGGGCCCCCTGTGACACCGCCATCAGCTGATGCCCTAAGCAGACACCCCACAGTGGAACCGGTTCCTGCAAGATCTCCCCGGAGACCCCCACATCCTTTGCTACCAGCGGGTTCCCTGGTCCCGGAGAAAGCACCACCAATTGATAGCGGGATACCTCGTCCCTTCTCCCAGCCTGCCACGATGGGCAATCATGGGGAACAATATCCACCTCCACCGCATAGCCCAACTGCTGGCCAGCACGGTACAAGAGGTGCCCCAGAATGTGTGTGTAGGAATCATGATGATCCACAAGCAGGATGCGCACGCCCTTAACCTTAGCCTGAACCATAGCCAGGGTTCTCCTTCCCCCCAACACACCCCAGAGACATCCAAGCCAACCTCCGCCGCATCAGTATTAGGCACCCTGGTGCCCCGGCTACGCCTGCGGTGTGCACCCACTTTGTTAGGTAAGGCAACAGTGTGGCTACCGCGCTAGGAAAGCAGACCAAAAGAGAGAACGATGGGGGCGATAGAGTGTTTTTACACAATTTCATAAACCGCAACGGACTTTGGGAGAATCTCATGCAACCCTTTCGCACCGGCTCACTTGCCGCTGTCTCCGTCCTCTCTCTGGGCGTTTCCCTCCTGGCCTCTCCACTAGCCACCGCTGCTCCCACCCCCCTCGTCGGCACTCCCCCCGACACCGCCCTTAACGCTACCGCCACACAGCACGCCGCATACCCCGACTGGCCCGGCCAACCGCCCCGCCCAGCACGCAAGGGCGCCCCGCTCAGCTGCGTCCCTGTGCACGATAACGAACCCGCAGCAACCAACGCTCAAGATTTCGACAAGCTCCCCCTCGCTCGCGTCGCTGGGCTCCCCACTCGCGTCGACATGCGCGACAACACCAGCTCCTACAACCGCAAGTGGGAGATCACCCTGAAAGACGGGCAGCTCTACACCCGCCCCCGCCACAGTACACAAGCATGGCGCCTCGCCCCCATGCCTAGCTGCCTGCGCGGCCAGCTCATCGGGGTCTCCATGGACGCTGAAGAACTCGTCGCGCTCGACAGAAACGGCTGGGTCTACACCATGTTTGAGGCCCAAGAAGACACCGCAGAATGGTACTGGAAGACAGCCTGGGGCAGCCTCCTCCGCGCTGAAGATGGTTTCCAAATGGCCAACACCCACCCCGGCCAATGGTCCCTCTCCATCATCAATATTGATGACGACAAGTACTACACCGACAAAGACGGGGTGACCCACCACATCTCCCTAGCCGGCTGCACCCAGCTTCTGGAGCTCAGCCCCGACGGCCGCCACCTCTTCTCACACGACCCGTGGCTTCCCAACGACTACAGCTACGAATGGGGCACCCCCGTGCAGTCCCGTTTCATCGCCCAATCTGTTTCCGCCTCAGGCTCCGTCGCCCTCATCACCAACAAGTATGGCGACCTCTACACCCGCATGTGGGACTACGACTACTCCGGTGGCGACCCCGCACAGTTCCGCTACACCTTCACCAAAGACACCTCCCGTCACGAGGCAGCGAACTGGTTCGACCAGCGACTCAACCCCACTAGCCCGAAAATCCGCGTCCCCGTCCCCGACTGGACTCAGCAACCGAAGATCCCCGGTGAGATCACCGACCGACTCTCGGTGGAATCTGTGGCGGTAGGCTCCTCACAACGCCTCCTCAAGGTCGAGGGGCGTAAGAACGGAGTCACCGGCTACTGGAAGAAGATGCTCAACGATCGCCACTGGACCTTTGTCCCCACCGGGCTTCCGCTCCGTGGCACACTACTTGAGAACAGCCCACGGGATCGGACCATGGACACTCTCGCCCCCGCTTCCCCGTTGAACTACCGGGGTAAGCTGTCCGCCGATGCCTCCCTCACCGTTCCTCACTTCGCCTACCAATCCCCGCATCAGCCGGTCACTCTCACAGTCGGTGGGAAGAGCTACCCCATCACCATGCACACGGTCTACGGGCGGCTAGGGACAATGGCCAGCCAAGAACTCTTCGCACACTCCTACGGGGTGACTCAACAGCCACGCCGCTACGCCATCGCCTTCGAACTGCCCTTCGCAGTCTGGAAGGCACAGCGCAGCAACCCCGCATTGGCTGCCTTTGTGAAAGGTTATCTGCGCGGTGAGCGCATCCACACGATGTACATGACCGTCACCTCCGACGCCATGACTCTGCTCAACCCGCTCGTTCCCGGAATCTCCCTCACCCCCCAGGTGGCCGAACTCGCCCGCTACTAACCCCTGGTGGGCGTGTGCGCGCCAGCCCGACCTCACCCGTGCCACACCGCACACACGCCCACCACACAACTCCGCTCTTCCCCGGACGGGGCGGACTCCCACCACAACGGCCAGCTCTTCCCTGGTGTCTGCAGTGCCCACTCCTCTCGGCGTCACCCGCCGAGCGCGCTGCAGCGCTAACGGGGAAGGGCTGGCCGTTGTAGGTAGACTGAAAGGACTCGGGCTGAGCCACAACAGCGCCATCATCTCCCACCCCGGAAGGCTCTCCCACCCCAGCCCCACCACCAATAAACCATTCACATAGAGGAGCGAGATGACGACTGCCCCCGGACGTACTCCGCACCCAAACACGCCCTTCCGCCCCACCAGCGACGGCCCCAACACCATCATCCCCGTCCGCATCAAAGACGACACGGACCTCAGCTACCAGCGGCCTTTCGTAGACCTCCCAGTAGCTACCGACCCGCGACTGCCCGCGCGCGTCGATTTGCGTGACAATACCTCCAGCTTTAACCGCCACTGGGAAATGACCCTTCTCGACGGCACCCTCTATATGCGCCACCGAGAGACAGCTGAACCGTGGCGCTACGCCCCCATGCCGGAAGGCTTCCACGACACCCTCATCGGTATCTCCCTCGATGCCGACCGCCTGGTAGGTGTGGACGCAGACGGCTGGCTCTACACTATGAAAGGCACCCTCAAAGAACCAGAAGAATTCGTGTGGATTCGCGCCTGGGGCGGGCCCGGGCGTATCTTCGACGGCTTCCAAATTGCCAACACCACCCCCGGGCAGTGGGTACTCTCCGTCATCAGCACCAGTGAGGATCAGACCTACGTCGACGGCGACGGCCGCGTCCACCCCGTCTCCTTCGCCGGCCTCACCCAAGTACTCTTCCTCGCCGGCGACGGACAACACATCATCTCCTGCGACCCTTGGCTTACCCGCGACTACTCCTACGAAGTCGGCACCCCCGTGGACTGCCGCTTCCTTGTCCACTCCCTCTCCGCAGCTGCCTCCACCACCTTCATCACCAACAAGTACGGGGACATGTACACCCGCCTCTACGACGTTGACCTAGCAGGCGGCGACCCCGCCCAATTCCGCTACACATGGGTTGGGAAACCGGAGCGCAAAGAAAGCGGCTCCTGGAAAGAACACCGCATCAACTTCCGCACCGCCCCCATCAAACTGCCCCCACAGGAGTGGCTGCACCACAGTAAGATCCCCGGCACTATCACCGACCGAATCTCCATCCACTCCACCGCCCCCGGCGCCGACAACCGCGAACTGCGCGTCGAAGGCAAACATTCCGGCCACACCGGCTACTGGCACAAGATGCTGCTCGACGAAGAATGGGAATTTACCGCCACCGGCCAACCACTACAGGGCACCGTCCTGGACAACAGCCCCACCGACCGGACGTCTGACACCCTTGTGGATCCGTCACCCTACAGCTACGAGGGCCGCCTCTACGGCAACAAGAATGTGCGCGTTAAGATCCCCAACTTTGCTTATGCCGCCACAAGCCATCCGGTAGAAGCCACCATATACGACACTCCTGAAGACGCCGAAGCCGGTGGACCCCACAACGCCTGGGGAACCGGCCGCACCTACCACATGACCATCGCCACTGCCTACGGACGCCTAGCTAGCCCCTTGTCGCAGCGCCTGTTCAGCCGCGCCTTCGGGCTGGATGACGAACCCCGCTACTACAAAGCCGCCTTGCTCGTTCCCCCCGAGGTCCTAGCACAACGCGTACACGACCCAGCCCTGGACGCCTTCCTCGCGGAAAACATTGACGAGGACCCCGTCATCCCCTTCTATCTCAAAGTCACCGAAGAGAAGATAAAGGTCATCGTGCCTCCTTTGCCGTTCGCTGCGATCGATTTCCCCACCCGGGTCTCCCGCCTCCGCCGCATCTAGCAGCACCTGCCCGCGACAGAGTTATTCTCTGGGGTGTTCTCTGGTTGCGGAAATCCCCCAGCAACCGGCTAGATGCTGGAAAGCGCTCGTATACTGAAGAAAAGTTAGCTCAACGGACGTTACCCTGCCCGGCCCCGTCCCCCTGCAGTAATAAAAGGATCATCTATGCCCTCCATCATCGTCTACGACAACGTCCCCCACTCCCATTGTGGTTGCGGCACCGACCACAACCCGGAGGTCACCACCTTCACCTTCGAGGCATCCACAGTGCGCGCTGCCGGCGCCGACATCACCCGCCACAACTTTGACGAAGAGCCGATGGCGTTCATGTCTACCCCTATCAGCTCCTTCGTTGCAAAGAAAGGCATTCACCGTCTGCCTGCCGTCGTCGTTGACGGAGCAGTCGTGCTAGATGGCCGCTACCCTACCCGCGAAGAACTCGCCGAATGGGCAGGGCTAACCGCGAACCAATTGGCGACCCTCGTCGAGATTCCCGAGGAAACCCTCCCGCTGGCTGGCCACGGATCGGGTGGAAGCTGCGGCTGCGGCGGCCACGGCCACGGCGGCTGTGGGTGCGGCGGCCACGGCCACGGACACGAGCACAGCGGCCACGGTGAGCACCACGGGCAGGGTGGTGGCTGTGGGTGCGGCGGCCAGAGCCATAAACACGGCAACGGGCATGGGCACGGCGGCTGCGGCTGCGGTGGCCACGGACACGCCCACTAGCCCTCTCTTCGACCCCTCGCTCCCTGGGACACTAAGGAACCCCCATGACTGCATTTGTTCTCGACATTGCTGGATCTGAGTCCACCGGCGGTGCCGGCTGCCAAGCCGACCTGCGCACCTTCCACCAGTTGGGTGTCTACGGCGCCTGCACCCTCACCTGCATCGTGGCATTTGACCCCGCTCACGGTTGGAACCACCGCTTCGTCCCAGTTGATCCGCAGGTCATCAAAAACCAAACCGAAGCTACCCTCTCCTGTTGGAACATCGATGCAGTGAAGATCGGCATGCTAGGCACCGTCCCAGCCATTGATGCCACTGCAGAAATCCTCTCCCAGCACAGCTTCCCCCACGTGGTGGTAGATCCCGTGCTCATCTGCAAGGGCCAGGAAGCAGGGGCCGCTCTTGACATCGACAATGCTCTACGGGAAAAGATTCTTCCCCTCGCCACCGTCCTCACCCCCAATCTCTTTGAAACTGAAACTCTCTCCGGTATAGAGAACATCAGTACCGTGGAGGAACTAACAGACGCTGCCAAGCGCATCGCCGATGCCGGCACCAAGGCCGTGCTCGCGAAGGGCGGCGCAAACCTGCCCGGCGACAATGCCGTCGATGTCCTCTGGGATGGACACGAGGCCACCGTCTATTCCGTCCCCAAAGTGGGCGACCTACGAGTCTCCGGCGCCGGCGATAGCCTGGCCGCCGCCCTCACCGCAGAACTCGCCAAGGGCAAGGACCTCCACGCCGCGGTATCGTTGGCGAAGGACTTCGTCACCCGTGGTATTGCCCAGTCGCTGGACGCTGGCACCCCCTTCGGGGTGGTCTGGCAGGGCTAACTCCCTTCCCTGCACACATGTAACGGGGTGGATCAGCACAGGCTGCGCGACCACAGCAGCAGCCACACCCACAGTTAGTGCTTCGGCGGACAACCCGAGGTATGGGCCAGCGCATCATTGTACTGTGTACGCACGCCGCCAATGTACTTGGGACGAGTCCGCGCAGCCGTCACCGACGCCTCCCCCACCTGGTTGTGGGCCAGCCGCACCGGCACGGCGACAGCGCGCAGGTGCATTCCAATGAGAGTAGCGCCAATATCGAGGCCCGCATCCGCCCGCATAGATTCCACCACCATGGGGTGGGCAAACGTCTGATATGCAGCAGTCGCAAAAGAACCTCCCGCAGTGGGAATAGGGCGGGCGTTCACTTCTTCAGCCCACCAACGGCCCACCATAGCCTCCCGTTCCACAACGAGTGCCCGGTTCAGGTGCTCGCAGCACTGAGCAGCTAGATGAATCCCGCGCGGGCGCAGTACGTCCACAAGGGCGTCAACCACTGCCTGTCCCACAACCGGGCTGGGCTCTGCGCCAATGGTATGCCCGGTAATCTCCGAAGAGGAACACCCCACGACGAAAAGAGACCCGGCAGGGAGCTCACTTTTGTCACACACTTCGGTGGCGGCATCCCGCACCTGTTGCTGGATCTGCTGCATTGAGAGCGCCATGCGCACTATCCTCCTTGGGTCGGTACCTCTCCTAGCTTAATCAGCAGCCGCACAAGGCGAGAGGCGTTAGCCGCGACGATTAGACGCGACCACCTTCAACCCCACCACGCAGGCCACCAAGCCCAGCAACAATAGGGCTTTCAGGATCGAGAAGGACTCCACGCCCATTGCCATGGAATAGATAACGGTTGTGGCAGCACCAATTGCCACCCACACGACATAGTCCGTGCCCACCAGCACACCTTTCAAGACGTAGCCCAGGCCGCCTATGGACACCACCATTCCGACGAAAAACAGCAGGACGGGCACCAGCCGCGCAAAACCCTCCGACTAATCGGGGGCTACCGCCCAGACCGCCTCAAAGAATGCCGAGAAAATGAGGACCACCCAGTACTTCATAGACCAGAAGTAATCCCATTCCGTCGTCCTTGTGCGGCCAGCGCTTTCACCGGCTCACCAATCATGCGGTAGTCATACCAGCCTTGTACCTCTCGACCACCCATATGCTGGTACACGCCAATAGCTGCCTGATTCCAGGTCAGCACCGTCCACTCCAACCGGCCCCAGCTTTTCTCCTCCATAATCAGGGCCAACCGCTGGAACAGGAGCGACGCATAGCCCTTTCCGCGAGCAGACGGCCGAATATACAAGTCCTCCAGATGAATGCCGTACACTCCCTCCCAGGTGGAGTACGTGGTAAACCAGAGTGCCATCCCCTGCACACCATCCGCATCCTCAACGAGCTCAGCCCACACCTGTGGGTCGTCCCCAAACATCGTCTCCACAATCCGGGCGGGTGAGATTTTCACCTCCTCGGAGGCTTTCTCGAACTCCGCTAGAGCACAAATGAGCTCATAGATGACGGGGGCGTCGTCCACGGTGGCACGCCGAATAATGGGGAGAGTCATACTGTATTAACGTTTCCGGTAGAGAGATTTACGCTGGTACACAGGTTCGGACGTCACTAGAACCCCGAGATTCCGGAAAATGCCGGTATCCACTGACCCCAGGATAGTAGTGGTGTGCACATCGCAGCCGCGGAGGGCACGAATCTGCGCCAATGCCCGGCGCGCATAGTCGTCCGTGTTGGCGGACACAGACAGTGCGATAAGAACTTCATCCGTGTGGAGGCGCGGGTTCCGCGATCCCAAGTGTTGCGTCTTGAGAGTTTGGATAGGTTCAATCGATTCACGCGCGAGCAGCTCCACCTCGTGTGGGATACCCGCCAAGTATTTCAGGGCATTAAGCAGCATTGCAGAGGAACACCCCAGCAGCGGGCTAGTTTTGCCAGTGATGATGGTCCCGTCAGCCAGCTGAAGAGCGGCAGCCGGTGCCTCGGTTGCGGCCGCGACCTCCAGTGCTGGGGTGACGACTGCACGGTCCTCTGTGCTCAGCTTCATCTTGCTCATGAGCAGGGCGATGCGCTCCGATTGAGTGGGTTCGAGCTCCTGCTGCTTTTCGTACACTTGCGCGTGGTAGAAGCGACGAATGATCTCCTGCCGGGCGGCTTTTCGACAGACGTCGTCATCACTGATGCAGTAGCCAGCCATGTTGACCCCCATATCGGTGGGCGACTGATAGGGGGAGGCCCCCATCACACCTTCCAACAGCTGTTTGAGGACGGGAAAAACATCAGCATCGCGGTTGTACGACACCACCTGTTCCCCATAGGCGGCCAGGTGGAAGGGGTCGATAATATTGGCATCTTCCAGGTCTGCGGTGGCAGCTTCGTAGGCCACATTCACAGGGTGGTCGAGGGGAAGGTTCCAGATGGGGAAGGTTTCGAACTTGGCGTAGCCCGACTTCATCCCCTGCTGGTTCTCCGCATAGATCTGCGAAAGACAAACGGCCATCTTGCCGGAGCCGGGGCCAGGTGCCGTCACCACCACAACGTCGCGGGTCGTCTCCACATACTCGTTCTTTCCGTAGCCGTCGTCGGAGAGAATTCGACTGATCTTATTGGGGTAGCCGGCGATGGGATAGTGGCGGGTGACGGTGATTCCCATGTGGTCCAGTTTGCGACGGAACTCTTGTGCCTGGGCATTGTCGTCATTCCAGCGGGTGATGACAACGTTGTCGACAAGAAAGCCACGGGATCGAAACACGTCAATGAGACGGAGCACATCCTCCTCGTAGGAAATACCGAGATCGGCACGCACTTTGTTGCGGGTGAGGTCCTCCGCATTTAGCACCACAAGGATCTCCATCTCGTCCTTCAGGGACTCCAACATGAGGATCTTGTTGTCGGGGGTGAACCCGGGGAGAACACGGGAGGCATGCATATCGTCGAAGAGTTTGCCGCCCATTTCCAGGTAAAGGCGCCCACCGAATTGGGCCCGTCGTTCCTTAATGTGACGTGATTGCAGGTCGATGTACTTCTGGCGGTCGAAACCAACAGTGTTCATACTGACGTGTCCTTCTTCGGTTGTGAGATGCGCAATGTCTTCCACGCTATTGTTGCACACGCTCTTCGGATGACTGGAGCGAATCAGCAGAGGGCTGGTCTCCAGCCTCCTCACCACCGTCGTCACCGGAGTCTGTGCAGGCAACGCCATCATCGGAAGACGGCATCTCGTCACTGTAGAAGTCATCACAGAACTCGCCAGGTTCCGAGCAGGTTGGGAACAGCCATAAGGAAGAGCATCGCATCGGAGAAGTTGACGATGGGATCGAGGGACGTCGTCGCACCCACCACAATGAGCAGGATGAAGACAATATTGTAGATTTTCTCCGCTTTACGGGAACCACCGAAGAGGAACCCCACTGCCTTACACCCATAGAAGGAGTAGGAGAGCATTGTCGAGAAAGCGAAAAGAGCAACTGCGATAGCCAGTACATAGGAGAGCCACGGGGCAGCAGTTTCCCAAGCCTTTGATGTGAGGGCAACACCCTCTACTCCCGGCTCGGGATTCTGCCACACCCCCGTGATGACGACCGTCAATGCGGTGATGGAACACACCACCACCGAGTCCACAAAAGGCTCCCACATGGCGACGAACCCTTGCGAGGCCGGACGGCGGGTTTTCACCGCAGAGTGCGCAATGCCAGCTGTTCCGACACCCGCCGCATTGGAGAAGGCGGCACGCCGGAAACCGATAATCATGGCCCCCACTACGCCCCCGGCAGCACCCTTCCCAGTAAACGCCCCTTCCACAATGGCAGTGAATGCGGCCGGCAACTGCTCAATATTGACACCGATAACGACCAGACAGGTCAGTACGTAGATGGCAGCCATAATCGGAACGATGCGGGAAGTGTAGTTACCGATTTTGGTAATTCCTCCCAAAATGACGAGTGCTACCAGAATCGCGATCGCGATGCCGATGGCCCATCGGTAGGGTCCCAGAACTCCACCTGAGACAGAGACAATCTGTGAGGTAGCCTGGTTCGCCTGAAACATAGTGCCGGCGCCTGTCATACCGAAGATCGTCGTTACGGCAAACGCTGTCGACAGGACTTTGCCCAGGGTGGCATGGCCCTGCTGCTTGAGACCATCCCGTAGGTAGTACATGGGGCCACCGTTGGTGGTGCCATCCTCCCGCACAATGCGGTACTTCGAGCCGAGCGTTGCTTCCGCCATCTTCACAGACATGCCGAGCAGGCCTGCCACGGCAATCCAGAGGGCGGCGCCGGGGCCACCCACGGTGATAGCGATTGCGACACCGGCAATATTGCCGAGGCCGACAGTACCGGAAAGCTCGGTGGCGAGGGCCTGGAACGGAGTGACTTCACCGGGGTCAGTTTCCCGTGCTAAGCGACCCCGGATGAGGAGGTACGAGAGCTTTTGGGAGTGCGGAAAACGTTGCCGATTGGGAGGAACGCTATGTGCCGTATCCGCTGACCAGTGTTCTTCTGCCTCCGGCTCCCTAAACTTTGCTGTATACAAACGAAAAGCCCGGTTCCAAAAGGAACCGAGCTTTTCTTCTTAGTAGCGGGGGCAGGATTCGAACCTACGACCTCTGGGTTATGAGCCCAGCGAGCTACCGAGCTGCTCCACCCCGCGATGTTGCACGTTTAACGTTAGTTCACCGGGGGGCCAGGAAGCAAATCGATAATTCTGCAGGTTATTAGAATCCTTGTGCGATCATGCGCTTCACCGGCACGCAGCGTGGCTGCACATTATCCTCCCCCAGACCGATCAGAATATAGTCCCAGGCGCGTGGATCATAAACCATGGCGTGGTGGTCAGCATGGTCAACCTCACAGCCCTTCTGCAGGCTGACATTGTTGACGGTAGCTCCCGGGCCTTGCTTCAGCCACGTCTGTTCGATAGGGGTAAGGACCATATCCGTTTCAGAGGAAATGACGGTGTAGGTGATACCGGGGATGGTGTCGCCCGCCGCCAGGTTGGCCTTCACCACCTCCGAGTTCGGAATCATGCCGAGAGCGGCTGTACCGCCCAGCTTGTTGACGACGGGGGCGATGTCGTCATGCTTGCCAGCATCATTAGCGGCAATGAACGGCTTGGCGAGACCACTCATGGTAGTGCCATGGTGGGCACCACCCATGTAGATAGCGTGGGCCACTTTATTGCGGGCGGGGTTCTCCCGGTCGCCGCCGTTGTAGAAGTTAAGGTAGGTCTGGGCAATCAATCCACCCTGTGACCAGGCGACAAGGTCCACTTTCTGGGCTCCGGTAGCCTTCCGCACCGCAGCAACATAGTCGCGCAGCTGCATGGCAGACGTCCAGGTGTCTCCCATTCCGTTGAAGCCGGGCATGATGCCAGCCACCGACTTGTCTTTTTCAGAGCCGTAGATCATGGCGAATACGCAGTAACCACGATCTTTCAGCATGGGGGAAATGGCGGAGAAGGGGCTGTAGGCGGAAGACCCCCAGCCGTGGACGAGAATCACTGGGTTCGGGCGTTCCTTAGTGGGTTTGCAGGCCCAGTCATTGGCACCCTTGGGGCCTTTGAGCTGATGCTCCACTTTCATACTGGCGTCGAAGTAGTTCTTTGCAACAGGACCTTCGCCCTTGGCTTGGTCTTGTGGAGCAACCATTTCGGTGTTTGGGTCGGGGGTAGTGGGAACGTTGACAGAAGCAGCGTTGGCCATCATGGGAGTGGCGACCATCACTACCGCAGTGGCGACAAGTGCTTTACGGAGCAGAGTACTCTTCACTGGATTCCTCACAGTTCTACGCGGAGAGGGATTGGGGAGATAACGAACGGGAGATACCGCTGTGACTACGACTTTAACGAGAGGTATTTTTCTTTTTGGTCATCTGGAACGTTTCTCAGCAGAAGGGCTGTAACACTCTGGTGTTACAGCCCTTCTGCTGAGGGTGAGATCCCCTGCTATACAGCGTTTTTCCTAAAATATCCTGCCATTACATCAGCACGGAACAACGCGTTTTTCCTGTGAAATAGTTGCCGCTGCTACTTATCTGCGTTCTGGTAGTCCTGCACAGCCCGGTCCAAATTCTGCAGAGCCTCACCGAAGCGCCCCATATCTCCCGAGGCCTGCGCCTGCTTGAGATGAGCGAGTGCTTCACTGAGCTTCGCGGCAGCTTCATCGCGCGTCATACCACCGGGAGCAGGATTCTTCGCAATCGGCGGGGCGGTACCGTCACCTTCCAGGCCGTCCGGTTGCTCCACCAGGGAGCCATCCAAACCCACCTGCTCAAGAGCATCAGACAGGGAGCGTCCGTACCCCATGCGGTTGTTGTACATCACCATCACACGAATGAGCTTCGGGTAGGCGGACTCCTGTCCCTTCCGCTGCGCGTAGAGAGGCTCCACGTACAGCACTCCACCATCACCGATGGGCAAGGTCAGCAGGTTACCGTAGATGATGGTATTAGCACCCTCCAACTGCAGCTTCTCAGTCTGATAACCACCGGCAGAAGTCATGCGGTCAAGGGCGTTCTTGGGTCCCTGTGTCGTGGTGTTGGTGGGCCACTGACGGATGGTGATGTGTCCATAGTTATCCGGATCGGAAGACACGGAGATCTGCGAGGAGAGGAACTCTCGCTGGTTCCACAGCATGGGTGTCGTCAGCTGGAAGCTGGGACGCCCAGTGCGTGGGTCAGCAGAGACCACATAGTAGGGAGGTTGGTCGAAGAGACCGCGAGAGGCCGCGTTTTCGGACGCCTCATTCTCGGTGATGGTGGGCTCGTTCGGAACCTGCCAGTAGGACCCACCAGTGTAGAAGCCGAGCGGATTGGTCACATGGTAGCGGGAGAGGATTTCTCGCTGAGCCTTGAACATATCCTCCGGGTAGCGGATGTGCTGGCGCAGCTGTTCCGACATATCAGACTTCGGCTTCATCAAACCAGGGAAGACACCCTCCCACGCCTTCAGCACCGGATCCTTCTCATCAAAGGAGTACAGCTGCACGGAGCCATCGTAGGAATCCACCACGGCCTTGACCGAGTTGCGAATGTAGGACACCTGCTTCATTGTCGGGGACCACTCGCGGCGCGACGTTTGCGAGTCGGTGGTCACCTCACCCAGGTTGATCTTCTGCGCGTACGGCAAAGAATCCAGAGTGGTATACGCGTCCACGATCCACTTAATACGACCATCAACGACAACCGGGTAGGCAGAGGTGTCGGCGGTGAGCCAGGGAGCCACTGCCTCCACGCGCGCCCGCGGGTCGCGGTTCAACAGAATCTTGCTGTCTCCGCCAATGAGAGTGGAGAGGATGAAGTTCAGCTCCCGATATTCGATAGCGTAGGCCAACCGGTTGACCACTCTGCCCACATGGACACCACCCGCGCCCTGGTAGGTGTAGTTGGATCCGTCCACGTCGTATTCCTGCGGTTCTCCCGCCGTCTTTACGATGGCATAGTCCGGGTTATGTTTAGCGATGAGCGGACCGTAGTAGACGCGAGGCTCCCGCAGGTCAAGCTGAGCGGTGCCGCTGGGCACGGGGTTGCGCGGTGCACCATTAGCAGTGGCTTTCTCCCGCACGTGCTTCGCCGCTAGAGACTGCTGATCGTAGACCTCGTACTTGGGGTTACCGCCGCGGTCTCCCGCATCGGTGACGATAGCGTCGACAGTATTCGCGGGGGCCATCACAATGCCGTTGCCGTGGGTGTAGACGGTGTGGCGGTTGATCCAGTCCGTCTGGTTACCGGTGAGAGCACTGGGGTTGATTTCACGGACTGCCACCACATAATCGCGTAGCTGCCCGTCGACCTGGTAGCGGTCAATGGAGAGAGTCTGCGGGAACCCATAGAAGGACCGCAGCTGCTTGGACTGGGTAAAGGCGGGCGACAGCACATTCGGGTCAAGCAGCCGGATATTGGCGAGGGTCGACGCCACACCTTTGTCCCCCGGCTGCGGAACCGGAGCACTCTCCTTACCGAAGTTCGGCATCACCGTAAGGTTGTTATCCCGCAGATTGTAGGCAAAACGGGTGGCCTGGATGTTGCGCGCGATGAATTCAGCTTCTTTGTTGGCCTTGTTGGGCTTCACCGACAGCTGTTCCACCGCCCACGGCAAAATACTTCCCACGGCTACGCCACCGATAAGCATAATGGTGGTCGCGAGTGCAGGGATACGCAGATCCTTTATGACAAAGCTGGTGAAGAACGCCACCGCACAGAACACGGCAATAACAGTAAGCAACAGCTTGACCGACATGAGAACATTCGCGGAGGTGAAGCCCGCACCGGTGATGGTCTGGTTTTTGAAGTTAATATCACCTGACAGCAACTCGTAGCGATCGAGCCAGTAGTTGACACCCACCAGCAGAATGAGGATACCGCCAAGGATGGCGATCTGCTGACGCGCTTTTTGCGCCAACACGACACTGCCACGCTGCTTGCCCTGCCGCGGACGGAGTTCCAGCGAGCCCTGGAAGTAATGCAGGAAAATGCTGAGAGTGACACCAATGGCCACCAACGACACCAGCCACGTCACCAGCATGCTAAGGAAAGGCAGTTGGAAGGCGTAGAAGCCCAGATCGTGCCCAAACTGGGGATCTTTAATTCCGAACGACTGGGTGTTGAAAAAGACGCTGACCTGCTGCCACTTCAACTGTGCGGCAAAACCAAAGAAGATACCCAACAGCGCCGCGATAATGGCAAAAACGGGCCTGTGCTTACCCGACCCCATACGCCGGTAAGGATCCAGCACGGGATTAGGACGAGCCGGTGTCGTCGGTTTTGTCCGGTGGGCAAGTCCCATACACAGGTAAAGAATGCTCGCCGAGAGTGCCCCGAAGATGAGAAAAAGCCCCAGGCGGGTTCCCAAGATCGTTCCGAAAACACCGCCCTTAGCCAGAGAGTCGAACCACAGCCAGCCGGTGTACACACTGACCAGCGGGGGAACGATGACAAAGATGCCGATAAGCACTGCTATCACAATGCCGACGGTCCTCATCTGCTTCTTCTGCTTGGGATTCAAAGGCTGCCGCTGGCGCGGTTGTGGGGAACGCCGCTGCGGCTGCTGGAAATCGCCAAAGCCGGGGAAGTTAAAGGCCATTACGTCTCCTCAAGACAACAACAATGCCTTAAGGATACGGGAAAAACAGGGTTCTGGCAGCAGTGTTAGTGGCCGGTCTGGCAGCCCGGAGCCGGTTTACCGGCACGCACCAACGCCAGCGCATCAAGCGCACTCTGCAGGTTCGTCACCCGAATAAGCGTCAGCCCCTTCGGCACATCCGTCAAGGCCTCCCGACAATTCTGCGCCGGTACCAGGAAATAGCGGGCCCCCGCAGCGCGTGCTCCCGCCAACTTATGGGTAATACCACCAATAGGCCCCACCGTCCCGTCGTAGTCCATGGTGCCAGTACCGGCGATGAACTTCCCGCCAGTAAGAGAGCCAGGGCTCAGCTTGTCGATGATCGCCAAAGTGAAGATAAGACCCGCAGAGGGGCCCCCCACATCCGCCAAGTTGATATGCACCTGTACCTTGCCGGAAGGGGCACTGTAAATACCCACCCCCAGCAAACCCCGATTCACGATATCGGGAGCACCGCTCATCAGCCTGATAGGAAAGGCGAGAGGTTGGCCATGTCGCAGTACCGACACCTGCACCGTCTGCCCCGCCTTGGTTCCCCGCAGCGCCACATGAACGTCCGTCGCCAGCGTGGTGACTTTCCCGTTCACCGCCACAATCTGGTCTCCCGCCTGCAGCTTGCCCACTGCCGGCCCCTTTTTCACCACTCCCCCCACATAGGTGGCCACCGGCAGATGCAGGTAGTGCAATGCAGCCGTGGCGGCAGCGTTCTCCGACTGTGTCATCTCCGCCGCTTGCTCCTGCTGCACCTGCTCCTGGCTCACCCCCGGAGGGTAAATAGCCGAGAGCGGCACAAGGTTCCATTCCTTATGCAGACCAATCCGCACCATCTCGAAGAAATTCATACCCGACAGCACGTTCACCGTCGTCATGTTGAGGTGGCCATCAACCGGATCAAGCGGGACACCCGTAATGTCAATAACCGGCACCAGCTGGCCCTTCCCAGCGGTCGCAGACGTGCTGTTGGTGGATCCATCACCCTTCCGAGGATTACTCGGGACACGAATATCCCCCAAGGTGTTAAAGGTAGGGCCCGGCCCCATTGCCGCCACCGGCATCTTCACGAGCGTTCCGAGGGCGAGAAACACCACCAAGAGGACGGCGATGATAACGGCTGACTTGGTCTTTGATTTCACGAATGTTAGCCTACCGCGCGGTGCCGTCCTCCCCACCTACCGTGGTAGAACCGCCCCTGCAAGAAAACCCTCCATCCCCCGTTACACCCACGAAAACAATTCCGTGCCCTCGCTCCACAAGCCCGGTATCCTGAAGATATGAGCGACAAGAACGACACTCCCACTGGTGGTTCCAACGCCAACGACCCGCACGGTAATGGCGGCAATAACGACCCCATGGACTTTCTCCGCCGACTGCTGGGCGGCAACCCCGGGGGTGGCTCCGCCGGCTCCTCATCGGGTATGCCCGGTGCGGGGGGAGCGTCTGGCGGCTTCAACCTCAATGATCTCGGGGGGTTCAGCTTCGGCTTCGGCCCCACTCCCGGCTCATCCAACACTGACGGAGAAGCGAACTCTGCTGGCGCTTCCGGCGACCAGGGCCGCGAGGGCGGTTTCATGTTCATGATGCAGCAGATGGGAGACTTCATCTCGGGCATCAGCAGTTCCTTCGGCAAAAAGCAGGACGGCGCCATCAATACCACTGCCGCCCGCAATGCCGCTACCCGCACACTAGGTGCGGACCCCACCGTGCGTGATGGCCAACGCCGTGCCGTAGAGGACTCAGTCCAGCTCGCAGACCTGTGGTTGAACGAAGTAACCACCCTGCCCTCCGGGATCACCCGCGTCGAAACCTGGATTCCCCGTACCTGGGTGGAGAATTCTCTTCCCACCTGGGGACGCCTCCTCTCCCCTGTTGTGGAGCGGATGAACACTGCGGGCCTAGAAGGTCTCCCCGGCGACATTTCAGAGCAGATTGGGCAGTTCACCGAAAGTATGGGCGGCATCATGAACATCATGAACGCCATCACCAGCTACACATTCGGAACCCAACTCGGTGGTGCCTTAGCCACCCTCTCCCAGCAAATCACCTGTTCCTCCGAGATGGGTATCCCTCTGGATTCCGCTGGTATTGCCGCGTTACTTCCGAACACTATCGCGCAGCTTTCGGAGGATCTCGAACTTCCGCAGCGCGATGTCCTGGTCTTCCTTGCCGCCCGAGAAGCCGCCTACCAGCGGCTGTGGACGCACGTACCATGGCTTGCCCCGCGTCTTTTAGGTGCCATCCAAGACCATGCCAACGGTATCGTGGTGGATTATTCCAACATCGAATCCGCCACACATGAGATGGGCCTCGACCCCGAAGCACTCACAGATCCGGAGAAACTGCAGGAAGCCATGAGCCAGATGCAGACCATCGAGCTCACTCCGGAAATCCACTACACCCACGAAAAAGCGCTACAGCGCCTGGAGACAATGCTCGCCCTCATCGAGGGGTGGGTCGATGTCGTGGTGCAGAACGCAATTGGTGACCGTATCACTTCCACCCCGGCCCTCGCAGAGATGTGGCAACGTCGCCGCGCTACCGCCAGCCAAGCAGAGGAAGCTCTCAAAGCCCAAGCAGGGCTGGAATTGCGGCCTCGCCGGGTACGTGACGCTGTCAAGCTGTGGACTCGCATTACTGAAGCGTGCGGGATGGAGAAACGTGACGGCTGCTGGGCGCACCCAGATTTGCTGCCTCGTGCCAGCGACCTCGATAACCCCGCTGCCTGCATCGACCGCTTGTTGGATGACAGCACCGACTCCTTCGAAGCGGATCTTGCCAAGTTGGAAGAGGAACTCCTCGGCGGGGATGATGGCGACGGTAACGCTACTCCCCAGCAGTAGCCGACTAGTGCCACGCGGACACTAATGCAGTTCGTAGCGGGAGGCCGCCTCGAGATAGCCGCGTGCCCGCTCCGTCTTCGGGTAGGTTGCGACCGCCTGCCAGAAAGCCTCGGTATGCCCACCCGGTACCGTTAAGTGGCACAATTCGTGCACGATCACATAGTCCAACACGTAGCGCGGCATGGTCACTAACACCGGGTGTAGCCGGATAGTGCGCGTGCGATAGCTACAACTTCCCCAACGGGAGGTAACGTCGCGGCTCCACTCCACTGCTGCCGGTTTGGCCTTACCCCCACAGTAACGTTTGTCCAGCTGATGCACATAGGCGAAGAGCTCTGCACCGTCCATTGTTTGGCGGGCATGTTTACGGCGCTGTTGTTTGCGCAGTTTCTCCACCATACTTGTCACCGCACGCTCTTCCGCTTGTGCACTCAAGCGCGCCGGCACCATGACAATGACCCGGTCGCCTTCAATGCGGCCGGCAATGGTTTTCCGGCGGCGACTGGAGCGACGGATCTCCACCTGTGGAGGAAAAATTGGTTCAGCCGGGTGGGCCATTTTTTCTGCGGACTTTTCTGCGCACACATCATCCCCGTCCCAACGGTGGCTTCTACCTGGAATGTTAGAGAAAGGGCTAGTGTCGCGCATACCTCGAATGTACCGGGTAGCTCCCCTATCAGTGCAGTTGCCCTGCCATCATGTCGCTATGAGCATCCCCCTTGGCCCTCAGCTTCACCCCTACCTCACTGTTGTCCAGTGTGCGCTACGCACGCTGCAGGTGGGGCTCGTCCCCCAGGAAGCGGTACTAGTGACCGTCCCGGAAGAGTACCAACCGGAGGATGTACAGTGGCTACTCACACGCTGTGACGGCTCCCGGAACATGGATGATCTGGTACGGCTGTTTGGGACAGGGCAGCATAAGGTGATGAGTCCCACCCATGTCACCCAGTTATTGAAGGAGCTGGAGCAGCTGGGGGTAGCACATCTGGGTGAGACGGAGCATCGTCCCGCAATTCCCCGAATTTGTGTACACGGGAAGGGGCAGTTGGCGACCCAGCTGCGGCGCCTACTGGCGTTGGAGGACGTACAGGTGGTGGAGGAGCGGGAAGCAGATAAGCGGCCGTGCACGCTGGTGGTGTTGGCTGGCACGATCGTTCCCGATCCGGTGGTGGTACGGGAGTTGATGGAGCGTAAGCAGCCGTTTTTGGTGTGCACATTGGTGGATAACCGTGGGGTGGTGGGGCCGCTGGTGGCACCGGGTGGTGTGGCACAGTCTGCACTGCATCAGCTAGCGGGGCAGTTGGCGCAGGTGCCGTTGGCGACGGACCTGCCTGCCCAGGTGGCCGCGCAGCTGATGCGGCAGGAGGGCCGCGCGTCGCATGCGACGGTCCTGGCCACCGCGGCGTTTGCAGTACCGTTGATTGTGCAGCGAACGCAGTTGGGGGTTGCGGAGAAAGTGCTTCCCTACTATCAGCGGATGGTGGTGGCACCGGATGCCCAGCTGGTGACGCTGGCATCAACAGGCTAACCGTCTGCCAGTGTTGAGTCAGAGACTGTCGGCTACCACGCGGAGGAGGCCCTCCCCATAGGTGTGCAGTTTGGCCTGCCCAATTCCGTGAATGCCGGATAGGTCCCCTAGTTCACGCGGGCTGCGAAGGGCCACCTCGATGAGGGTGCGGTCCGTAAACACCACGAAAGCGGGTTTGCCGATCTCCGCGGCAGTGGCTTTGCGCCAGGCCACTAGCGCTTCAAAAAGCTCCTGCTGCCGGTAGGACATCGCCTCTAGTGCCTCCCGTTTCCACTGTTTCGAGGAGGATGTTGCACCTGCGTGACCTGCTGTTCCGCGGCCCGGTGTTGACGAGCGCTGGGGTTTTCCGGTGACACTGCGGGAGTCTGGACGCCGGGGCGGATCGATACTGTCGAGGAAGCGGCACCGTTGGCGGGCCTTGCCGCCGGCTCGCCTGGCTGCACCCCACGTGAGAGTGAGCTGATAGCGGGCACGGGTAATAGCCACGTAGAGCAGCCGGCGTTCCTCTTCAAGAGCATCGGCAGGGGCAGTGTCGTCAAACACGTAGCGGATAGGTAGCGTTCCCTCCACCAGCCCAACGACATAGACAGTGTCCCATTCCAACCCTTTCGCGGCATGAATGGAAGCGAGAGTGACGCCCCGTACGGTCGGCGGTTGACGGTTGTCGGCACGATCCTGCAACTCTCGCAGCAAACCGTCAAGCGTCAATGTCGGGGTGGCGTCCGTAATATCTTCCACAAGCGCGACAAGGGCGGTGAGAGCCTGCCAGCGCTCCCGCGCTTGCTGCCCGGTGGGCTCCTCTGAGGTGAGCCCTAAACTCTGGAGACTGGCCCGCACCAGTGTGACGAGGTGGGGGCCGACCATCTCCTCCGGTAGGTCAGTACGCGTACCCAATCGCATCAGCTGGCGGTAGGCCTGCTGGATTTCAGCCCGGTGGAAGAACCCTTCCCCGCCACGCACTTGGTAGGGGATGTGGCGTTCCTCAAGGGCCTGTTCGAAGAGTGCGGACTGGGCATTGGTGCGGTAGAGAATGGCGATGTTCTCCGGTAGCTGGCCGGCTGTGATATCGGCGGCGATGGCGGTGGCCACCTCTTCTGCTTCTTGGAAGTCATCATCGAAGCGGAGGATCTGCGGCGCGCTCCCCCGCTGTTGTTGTCCGCGGAGCTGCATACTGGGTTGGGACACGTCACCTTTGGCGTCCGCAATAACCTTATTGGCGCAGCTGACGATCTCTGGGGTGGACCGGTAGTCGCGCACCAAGGTCACGAAGGTGGCGTGGGGGAAGCGTCGGCGAAAGTTCACCAGGAACTCTGGGGAGGCACCGTTGAAGGAGTAGATGGTTTGGTTCGGGTCGCCCACGACAGTGAGGTCATCCCGTTTCCCTAGCCAGCCGTCGAGGAGACGTTGTTGGAGGGGGGTGACGTCTTGGTATTCGTCGACGACGAAGCTACGGTAACTGGCGCGAAATTCTTCTGCAATACCCGGAAATTCGTCAAGCGCAGCGCTCATATAGAGCAGCAGATCGTTGAAGTCGAGGAGCATGCCATCACTGCGACGCTTCAACTCCTCGTAGCGGGCCATCACCTGTGCAACTGTGGCGGCATCGGTGGGGAGCTCCCGGTGGAGGCGGGCGACGCCTGCCTGGTAGGTTTCCGCGTCAAGCAGCTCGGATTTAGCCCAATCGATTTCGGTAAGAAAGTCCCGAATAGCTTCTTTACTGGAGTCTGCCCCACAGTGGTCGGCAGCCCGCGCTACCACACCGAAGCGGTCACGGTCGATAATTGACCAGGGCACGTCCCCCATCATCTGCGGCCAAAAATAGCGAAGTTGACGCAACGCGGCGGAGTGGAAGGTGGAGGCCTGAACCTGCTGTCCCCCAAACTGTCCAACCCCCATATGGGTGAGACGCTCTCGCATCTCCCCGGCTGCTCGTTTGGTGAAGGTGACGGCAAGAATGTGCCGGGGGTTGACCTGCCCGTCGTGAATGAGCCGGCTGATTCGGTGGGTAATGGTGCGGGTTTTTCCGGTACCAGCACCGGCCAGAATACATACGGGACCACGCGGCGCGAGGACGGCGAGGTGTTGTTCGTCATCCAGCTGCATGGTGGTTCTCCTTTCTCGCCAACATATCTCAGTGTAGAGACCGACTGTGACATTTCTAGCCTGCAAAAGCTGGCACCAGGCTACAAAACATGGTTTTGTAGAGTCATGAGTACTGTTGAAGCCCCTGAAGCCCCGAAAAACCTTGACGACATTACCGTCTACTCCGCGACGTGGTGCCCCCATTGCCAACGCCTGAAAAAGCTCCTGGGCGAGCTCGACATTCCTTTCCACAACGTGGATGTTGATGAATGCGAAGATGTGGACGCTGTGGCGGCGTTCGTGGAGAGCGTGAACGACGGTAACCGAATTATCCCCACCGTTCTTTTCTCCGATGGCACCACCATGACCAATCCGCGCGCCACCAAGGTTCGCGACAAGCTCAAGGAGCTGAAGGCTAACGCCTAATATCGACAGGCTATCCCGCGGCTCGGCTACCTCGTAGCTCCTTCTCTACGCCTACCAGTCGTGGCTAGTTCCTATTGGCCTCTGCCGCGCTTGTCCTGCCCAGTCATACAGTGAGTCCCCCACCTACCCGGTGGGGGACTCACTGTATCGAGAGCAACACGCATTATAAGCAGCAGATCTCAACTGCCTCCACATAGGGGTATCCGGTGTGGCGGGCGCGCTGGCAGGCTAGCCGATGATGATGGGGTTCGTGTTCTCCGTCATGATGGCGGGTTGGGTCATGCGCACGTAGAGCAGTCGGTCCCCAATTTCCAGCGTGTCAACCCCCGGATCGTTAATGCGATACAGCTTGCCGTGCCGCACCACACCCAGCACCAAGTCTTTCAGATGCCGGGGCGAGCCGCCCAGTTCAGATTCTTCCACTGGCCGTTCGGCGACAGAGAAGCCTTCTTCTGGGGAAAGGAGATCCTCAGTGAGGGTAACGACAGAGGGGGTGACGGTGGCGAGACCGAGCAGACGGCCAGTGGTTTCCGCAGAAACCACCACAGAGTCGGCACCGGACTGCTCGATGAGGTGAGCGTTTTCGGATTCGCGGATGGAGGCAACGATGGTGGCCCGCGGGTTCAACTCGCGCGCCGACAGTGTGACGAGGACGGCGGTGTCGTCTTTGTTAGTGGCGACGATAATCGACTTGGCACGGGGCGCCCCGGCAAGTTTGAGGACGTCCGCCTTCGTTCCGGAGCCATGCACGGTGACCAACCCCTTTAAGGCGGCAAGTTCGAGGGCGGACTGGTCGGTATCGACAACGACAACATCGCTAGGGGGAACATCATCAGCGAGCATAGCGGCGACAGCAGAGCGGCCTTTGGTGCCATAGCCGACGACGACGGTGTGGTTACGCAAGGTGGACCTCCAGCGTTGGATTCGGAAGGCTTGGCGGGAACGTTCCGTGAGCGCCTGCAGCGTCGTTCCAATCATGACGATGAGGAAGAAGACGCGGAGCGGAGTGATAAGGATGACGTTCGCGAGTCGAGCTGATTGCGTGACGGGGGTGATATCACCGTAGCCAGTGGTGGTCAGGGTGACGGTGGCGTAGTAAATACAGTCCACTAGGGTCATGCCATTGGCTGGGTCGTTATTGTCCTGGTAGCCGGAGCGTTCGGCGTAAGTGATGATGACAGCCAGGATGAGGGCACCAATGGCCCAGAGGACACGGACGGCGATTTGTCGCCAGGGGCTGGATTCGAGGAGTGGTACCCGTACGACACCAACGAGGGCGTAGTCTGGGCGGTTATCGAGGCGGGATTCTGTCGAGATGAGGCTGCGCAGACCCTTCCCGATCCGACGGCTCACTGCCACGGGATCCTCCTTCCTCGGCAGCTGTGTGGTGGCACGTTCACGAGAGTCTCGGAACCGTCACCGTTTTCCAGTATGACAGGTGCGGCGCGGGGCGCCTAGGGCTGAACTTTAGCCGTTGCCAGGGATTCCTTCCACTGGATCGGCAGTGGATGTGGTGAGATCGCCGATGAGTCGCTCCAACTCGGCAGAATCGGCGAGCTCATCGAGCCAGAGGGTGTAGTCATGGGCAACATAGTAGAATGCGGCCCGGATGTTCCCTAATGGTAGGGGCGGTTGGCCGTGTTCAGCCCGCTGCACATTGATGATGCGATGGAAGGCAATACGGTAAGTGGCAAGCTGGAGTGCTTTGGTGGTGCGGTCGCGGGTGGTGCGAGGGATAGCACCGGTCTTCCAGTCCACCACGGTGTAGTGGTCGGCGTCGTCACGGAATACCGCGTCGATGCGGCCATTAATGACGACGCTGCCGAGGGAGACATCGAAGGGCACTTCCACCATGGACGTGGTGCGTTGTGCCCAGCTGGAGGCGGCAAAGGTCTCTTTGAGACGCGTCAGCGACACTGGTTCGGGAATGTCGTCACGCGCATCCATAATCTCCTCGAGGTCGACTAGGGTGCCGAGGTCCCCCGAGAGGTGGTGCTCCACCCAGGTGTGGAAGTCGGTGCCGCGGCGAGCGTAGCGATTGGGTTTGAAGGGGATGGGGCGGCGGAGCCGGCGGGCGAAATCCTCTGGGTCCTCCCGCAGTGCCACGATTTGGCTAGCGGTGAGCCGGGTCGGAAGGGTGACCGTGCGGGCTGTGGGGTCGTCACCGGCCTGTTGATGCAGGTATTCGGCGAGAAGGACGTCGGCGTCTTGGGCGAGTGCCTGCACGGCTGCAGTGGCGGGGAGAGGGCTGGTCTGCTGGCCGCCCGCTGGTCGCCCAGCACTCTCGACCGCCTGGTGGAGGGCGGTGTGGACCTGTCGAATGTGGGGACTGTCGGCGAGATGGTCGACGGGCCAGGTAGCGCTGGCATCGCGGGCGGTGAGGGGGTGGAAAGCAGGGTCGGGAACGAGTTCCCCTTTCGGAGTGGTGATGCACTTCGCCGGCGCTGCCACCCAGTAGGGGTGGATGGTGAGAGTGCCCCGCTGATGGGTGGTGACGACATGCGGCGGTGTGGGTTCTGTCTGGTCGTCATAGCTGAGTAGGGGGAAAATGCCGGCGTCTGCACCGTAGTCGACGGCAATGGTTTCGGCCCACTGGTAGGCGTCGCGAAGGTACTCGGAGGGTTCGTGGAAGGTGATGTCGTGGTAGGACCAGCCGTGTCCGGTCAGCAACAGGGAGCGTTCGGTACGGGTGACGGCGACGTACATGAGGCGGAGTTTCTCCTCCAGCTCCATGGCTTTGAGATCGGTGAGATGCTGGGCGAGCTGCTGCCAGTATTCACTGCGGTCGGTGGCGTCGGCTGCGCTAAAGGTGGGGATGCCGGAGGGAAGTTCAGCCCCGGGGAGCAGTACGGCGGTGTCACCGCGGAGGTTGGCGGGGAGTTCAGCGGCGGTTTTCACCCAGTTGGTGCGGCCACGAGCGGGTGGGAATTCACGCTGGGAGAGGTTCGGGATGGCGACACATTCCCATTCCAGCCCTTTCGCTCCAAAGATGGTGATGATTTGAACGCAATTACGGCGGACAGCGACGGTGCCGGGGGCGAGACCACCTTCGGATTCAGCGGCTTGCTGGAGGTAAGCGAGGAGGGAGCCGAGGCTGGGGTTGGCGCCGCGACAGAAGGAGGCGACGGCATCGGCGAAGGCGTCGAGGTGGTGCCGTCCGGTGAGGTGCCCAGCCCCGGGGTCGAGGCGGGCTTCTACTTCGACGTCTACTCCGATGGTGCGTTCAACTTCCGCAATAAGTTCGGGGAGTGGTTGACCGAGCCGTTTGCGGAGATGCCTGACGTCAGCGCGGAGTTGCTGAAGGCGGGTGTATCCGGCGGGTGAGTAGCGGTCTGCGGGGCCGGGATCATCAATAGCGTCGGCGATCCCCACTTGGGCAGCAGCATCCTGCGGAAGAGCGTCCTGCAGCATGGTTAGCAGGTTTTCGAGGGTAGTGGGGTCGGTGTCATCGGCGGGGTCGAGGTCTCCCCGGAGTTCGCGGGCGCGTCCCCAAAGAGCACGTAGGTCACTGGCGCCGAGATTGAGTCGGGGACCGGTGAGGATGCGGAGGGCGGCACCACCGTCGAGGGGGTCGGCAATGATGCGGAGCATGGCCCACACATCTTGTACTTCGGGGATGGAGAGAAGACCGCCAACATTGACGATTTCGGCGGGGACGCCTGCTGCTTCGAGTGCTTCCGCCATGGGGAGGGAATCTCGGTTGCGGGTGACGAGTACAGCACTGGTGGGGGGTAGTTCTCCGCGCGCAGCGGCGGCGTCAAATTGGCTGCGGAAGTAGCGGGCGATCCAGGCATATTCGTCCTCGGCACTGCCGAAATAGCGGCAGTGGATGTCGGCGTCTGCCGCATTGGGGGCGGGCCGCAGGTCGGGGACGGCGATGGCGTTACGCGTGGCGGCGCTGAGCCGGTGAGTGTAGGTGCTTGCCAAGCTGAGAATGTCGCCGGGGTTGCGCCAGCTGGTGAGGAGATAGTTGACGGGGGCGGGCTGTGCGGTGAGGGTGTCGGTACTGGCTGTACCCACGGCTGCGCCGGTACTGTCTTCGTGGGCAGTGGTGCCACCCTGAGGGGTGTCATCCTGGGTGGTGACGGCGGGGAAATCGGTGCGGAAATGAGCCAGATTGGTGGCGGAGGCACCACGCCAGCCGTAGATGGATTGTATGGGGTCACCGACTGCGGTGACACTGAGGGTGGGGTCTTGGCCGTTTCCGAAAAGAGAGCGAAGGAAGACACGCTGAGCGTAGCCGGTGTCCTGGTATTCGTCGAGGAGGACGACTCGGTAATGAGCACGTTCGGAGAGGCCGACCTGCGGGTGGGTGAGGGCAAGTTCGGCGGCGTAGGCCATCTGTTGGCCGAAGTCGAGGTAGCCCATCTCGCGCATGCGGTTATCGAAGAGGTCGATAAGGTCGAGTAGTTGGTCTCGGTACTCGCACACGCTGAGGAAGTCTCGCATGTCTTTGGTGAGGTCGGCGCGAGCTCGCTTCGCTTTGGGAAGATCGGTGAGGCCTTCACGAAGGCAACGGTTTTCGTCGCGAACTGTGGCAGAGTCCACCATATGGTTGGCCATTTCTCCACGGAGACCAAGCAGGTCGTTCACGACGCTGGCGGTGGCTCGTTCGACGGCGAAGGGATGCGGCCATTGGGAGACTAGGCGGACCGCTTCTTCGGAGAGTTCAGCGGCGTTGACGATCGTGGCAGTGGTTTCGACAGGGAGGAGCAGGCCATAACTGCGCAGAATGGTGCCCGCGTAGGAGTCGTAGGTGGCGGTATCCGGGTCACTGGTGTGGATGGCGTGGCGGATCTGGTCTGCCTCAGAGCCGGTGAAGTCGGGGCTGGCGGCGAGCCGTTGGAGCCGCTGACGGATACGTTGTCCGAGCTGTTGGGCGGCTTTGCGGGTGAAGGTGAGCCCGAGGATCTGGTCAGGGTACACATAGCCATTGGCGACAAGCCACACTACCCGAGCCGCCATCGTCTCGGTTTTCCCTGCTCCCGCTCCAGCGATGACGAGGAGGGGGCCAGGAGGGGCGGAGATGACGTCAGCTTGTTCGTCGGTGGGTGAGAATTTCTGGCCGAGGAGGCGGGCGATGTCAGCAGGTGTGTAGCGCATCCTAGGCCTTTCTGGTGAGGACGGACTGGGATTGGAGGGGACAGGATTCGCGCACTGCACACTGTGCACAGTGGTCGTTGCGGCAGGCCTGGAAGGTTGGACCGCTGGTGGCACTGGCGGCAGTTTGGAGGGCGAGACGCCAGTGTTTCTGCTGTTCGACGTCTAAGCTGTGTTGTTCCCGTTCCCCGAGTGTGCCGCCGCGGGGTCGCAGGTAGACCAGTTTGGCTTTGGCGACTGCGCCTTTGGTGGCGGAGATAGCGAGTTGGTAAAGCGCGAGCTGGGCGTTGTCTGCGGTGGCGGCTTTGGAGGGAAGCGTCTTGCCGGTTTTGAAGTCAACGATGACGTATTGTCCGGTGTCAGTGCACTCCAGGCGGTCGATACGCCCTTTGACACGGACGGGTATGGTGCTGGCATCAACTGCGGCCAGATCGTCGGCGCTGATACCGTAGTCGGCCAGATCTGCGGCGGTGAAGATATGATCCACTCCCACTTCCAACCCGTCGAGGGTGAACGTGGCACTTTCGGTGGTGTTCCAGGTGGCGTAGTTGGCGAGAGATTCTTCGGCGCGAGTTTTCTCCTGCTCGGCGAGCCAGACGGCATCAATCCCGAGAGCTGGCCAGGATTCCTCGAGGGCTGTGCGAAGGTCCGCTTCCGCTACTCCACTGGCAGAAGCTTGGGTGAGGGCGTGGATGAGGGTACCGAATTGGGCTGCTAGCCCCGGGGCGGTGTCACCACCGTTGCGGCTCAGGAACCAGCGGAGAGGGCATTCTTGGAGAGTTTCGAAAGCAGAAGGGCTGAGGGTAACGGGGCGTGGTTCGTGGGGAGGTGCAGGTGGGGGGCTAGTGTCTGCGGTGGTACGGGGGCTGGTGAGAGTCCACAGGGGGGCGTCTGAGGTGACTCCGTCTACTCCCCACCAGTTGAGGGCGCCGGGAACACCTGCTTGTGCGAGTCTGACCAGTTGGTGGAAGGCCTGCTGTTGGTAACTGTCCCACTCTTCCGGTGGGATGGTGGGGAATGGAGCGGTGGCACACACAATGGAACGTAGACGGGCAACCATGGTGGGCATCGACAGCACGTGGGGGACGGTGGAGGCGACAGCAGGGAGGTTGGAGTCCTCGTCGGCGCGCTGGTGGGGAGGAACGATAACCTCGGCCACGTCTTCCAGAAAGCGGCTGGGGGTGAGGGTGTCGGCACCACCACCCGATACGGCGGTGAGGACGAGACTCCGGCGGGCGCGGGAGAGGGCAACGTAGAGGAGGCGACGTTCGTCGGCGAGTTGGGGGGCGCGCCGCGAGACGATGGCGTCGGGGGTGACTCCAGCTATGCGGTCGAGCAACTCGTTGAGCTTCAGCAGGGACCCGCGTACCGCGAGGGTGGGCCATTCATCTTCTTGGATGCCGGGGACAATGACGGTATCCCATTCTCGTCCTGCCGCAGAGGTGGCGGAAATGATGGTGACGGCGTCGGTGGTGTGGAGACTGCGAATACGGGGCAGGGAGGGGAGTTCTTGTTCGCGGATATAGCGCACAAAGCTGGCGACAGTACCGGTGGGAATACGGTCAACATAGTCGCTGGCAGCATCGAAGAGTGCCATCATGGCGTCCAGGTTACGGTCGGCTTGGGCTCCGGCAACTCCCCCACGCAGGCTGGCTACCCTCCAACTGTCGGCGAGACCGGTGGCATTCCAGGCTTCCCAGAGCACTTCTTCTACAGTGCCGTGGTGTTGGACGGACTGCCAGGCAGCATCAACTACCGTGTGAACCTGGTGGAGGGGTTTGGCCTCATAATCGGTGAGCCCAGCTTCGATCATGCTGAGCGGGATGTCTGTGGGGTGCTCGGCATAGTACGTGTCGCGAGCAGTAGGCGAGAGAAGGAGGGTGAGGAGGAGCCCGGAATCGCGGCGGCCGCCTTGGGCGAGTTCAGTGCGCCGCAGTCCGCGACGTAGACTCCGTACGTCTGCGGGATCTGCGCGGCCGACAACACCGGTGAGGAGTTTTTCGGCAACGGTTGTATCGCAGGTGCCGGAGACCGCTTCGAGCACCGCCACAATGCCATCAGCTGCGTATTGTTCAGTTAGGGGAAGGTCGGCGGCATCGGTGCGGAGGGGGACGCCGGCGGCTGCCAAGGCCCGGCGTAGGGAAGGCAGATGGGGCCCCACACTGCGGCAGATGATCGCGATGTCACTCCAGGGAACATTGTCGATGAGGTGAGCTCGCCGTACCACGTCTGCCACGGTGGCTGCTTCCGCGGCAATGCTTTCCGTGAGGTGGATCATCGGGGCTGGCGCTGCGGTGCCGCTCCGGGCGGCGGTGAGCTCACGCCACTGTTGACTGTTGTCAGGAAGGCGACTGCCCGCCACCCGCACGACCTCTGCGTTGTGGGGGGTGAGCCGATAGCTGGAGCTCAAGACGATACGGTGGCTGCTGCCCAGGGGTGCGAGGTTGTGGAAGTAGCTGGGGTCGGCTCCGCGGAAACGAAACACCATCTGGTCGGGGTCTCCGGCCAGCACGGTGAGCTGTGCCCCGCTGCGGATGGTGTCAATGAGCTCCGCCATTTGTGGGTCAAGGTGGTGGGCATCATCAACGAGGAGTAGCTGGAGGCGCTGTCGTTCTCTCGCCAAGATGTCCGGGTGGGTGGCGAGCCCTTCTAGCACCGCACCCACCAGTTCGGCAGCATCGAGCGCCGGACTAATTTCTTCTTCCCGTGCTGCGCCAACACTGGCGCGGAGAAGTTGGATGCGTTCAAAGTCGGTAGCGAACTGCCCGGCGGCAATCCACGCAGGTTCACCGGCAGCCTCGCCGAGGGCGCGTAGTGCCACTCCGTCTAATCCACGTTCAGCAGTGCGGGAGATGAGGTCGCGGAGTTCGCGGGCGAAGCCGACGGTGGTGAGGGCGGGGCGAATCCACTCCGGCCAGAGGTTGGTACCATCTTCGGCGATAGTCGCAAGCATTTCTCGGTAAATGACATCTTTTTCCGCGCCAGTGAGGAGTTTCGGAGCTGGCGCACCTTCTGCTGCGGCAATGCGGGCGAGCAGGCTGTAGGCATAGCTGTGGACGGTGCGGATGAGGGGCTGTTGGGAAGCGAGACCGTCACTTCCCACAAGCTGGGCAGCGATCTCTTCGGAGAGTGCGGCGACAGCTCGTTTCGACTGGGTGAGGAGCAGCACCGCGTCGGAGCTGTGCTCGGGTTGCCGACAGTAGGAGCATGCGAGGTCGATGAGGAGCGAGGTCTTTCCCGTTCCGGGCCCGCCTACCACTTGGTAGGGAACGGGGTCGGTGATGGGTGCACCGCTGTCCGTAAAGAGTGTGCTGGCGGCACCGATCCACTGACGCGCGGCATGATGCTCTCCTACCGAGGGACGGAGTAGCGTCACGTGGAGCGCGTCGTCGGCGAGGGGGGCAGGTTCCGTCATACTGCTAGTCGATCATACGGCTGTAACATTTGTGGGCACTCGGCAACAAACGGGGACACTCAGTGGTGTTCTGGGGACATGGTGTTCTTCCCTGTCTCGAGCTCTGAATCTGCGAGGGCAGGGGTGTCTGGGGTTCCTTCCCACGCATCGGCGATCTCCGGAAATTCCGCGGTATCCTCCCAGGAGGTAGGTTCTGGAGAGGTATCCAGGCCTGTACCGGAGCCCTCGCTTTCGTCACGGGTGATCTCTGTGGAGGGCACTTCGATGGGCGCTACGGCGGCGGGAGCCACGACTGCGGACGGAATAGCGACAGTCGGTTCAGCAGCCGGTTCCCTAACCGATTCGGTAACTGGTTCAGCGGTCAGCACAGCAGGTGCTGCAACGGCCGGTTCTGCCGCTGAACTGTCCGCTACCAGGTCTGCAATCACCACGCCAGTGTGGAGCAGCTTATTGTAGGCGCTGGCGGCAGAATGACGGTGCACCAGGTGCAATCCTAAACGGAACAGGTATGCCCGCAAGAGCTGTTGAGGCCATTCGGGCAGGTGACGCCAACGCTGTGGCAGGTCGGCATCTGCTCCCGCCCAATTCAGGGCATCCACCACTACCACTCCGGCAGCCCATGCCGGGTTATGCCAGTAGGGCACAATATCAGGAACCAGCGGAGCAGTACCCGGTGCAAAGAGTGTTCCGAACAGCATGTCACCATGGACAACTTGGGCAGGTGCGTGGATATCTTCTCGTAAATCTGCGAACTGTTGATAGAGCTCCACCCCGGCAGCAATGTCAGCCCGCAGGCCACCGTCTACTCCAGTGCCATGCGGCAGATAGTCCCGGAGTAGTTCCAGCCCAGCGGGGTGGAAAGCTGCCCGGTCCGCCATGCTGAAGTAGTCTGCCTCCGTCCAGGGAGAGGACGGGGCACCAACGAGGAAACGGGGACGTTCCTGGGTGGCGAGAACGTCATGCAGGCGGAGAGACGTAGCGATGACCTCATCGGGACGATTCTGCAAAGCTCCCGGACCGTAGTGGTCAGCCCGCCAGTCCCCCACAATTGTGCGACCGTCCGTAGCCCGGAACGGTCTGGCGATGCGGATTCCGGAAGGGTCGAGGGTGTCGCGGACGCGGGCAGACCAGGTAGCCCGGGCACGATCAGCCACTGGGGTTAGCACGATGGGGCCAGCGAGCACTCCTCCGCCCCAACCCCGGGGGGCAGGGCTGAGATGCGGATCACGCAAACCAAAAGCGTTGAGGACATTCGGAGAGGGCTGCAGCATACTCACGTCTTCATCCTACGTGCCGGGGGCGGGTTGTGGCCGGAGGAGACCCGGCGAGGCCGCTACCTATCAGGGCGAAGAGTGATTTCTCGGATACGCATCTGCAGCGCGTCGTAATACAACACCCGACCGAGTAGATTATCGCCCTGCCCCAAGAGGAGCTTCACGGCTTCTGTCGCCATGAAGCCACCGATAGTGCAGCAGAGCGCCCCCATAATGCCGGCGCCCGGTTCCCGAGAGGGAGCATCGGCGGAGGGCTCCTGTGGGTACAAATCTCGTAAGGTGACGGCTCGGGCTGGGTCGGGACATTGTTCCCAAAAACTCGTCACTTGGCCGCGCCAGTGCAGGACCGAGCCCATCACCTCCGGTACTCCCAACTGACGGGCGAGGTCGTTAACGAGGTAGCGGGTGGCAAAGTTATCGGTGGCATCCACCACCAGATCCCAGTCGGTCCCAAACTGGGCAAAGTCGCCGTCACGGAGACGAAGCGGAAAGGGTATGACGTTTACACCCGGATTGACTCCCCGCATACGCTGGGCGGCCGACTCCCCCTTTGGCTCCCCCACAGAAGCGGAGGAGTGAATCACCTGCCGCTGCAAATTAGAAAGATCCACCACATCATCATCGACGATACCAATAGTGCCTACCCCAGCTGCGGCCAGGTACAACAATACGGGAGAGCCCAAGCCACCGGCTCCGATGACAAGCACCCGGGCTGCGGAGAGGCGGCGCTGCCCCTCCTCCCCCACACCGGGCAAGTTGAGATGCCGAGCGTAGCGCCCTTCCTGGTCGGCGGTAAGTGGGTCGCCCACCGGGGCAAGGGGGGCAAGAGAGGCACGGGCGGAGGGCAGGAGGCGAGGTGTCATGTCTCCAGCATAGAAGCTGGGTGGGAACCCGTCACTGGTGTCGCGACTATTACTCGTAGTGAGGGAAAACTCTTAGGGGGTTTCGGAGACGGGAAGCTCTGGAAGCGTAGAGGCAGTAACGTTTTCCGGGTTGGGCCAGGAGTTGGGCTGACAGGTGGAGCTGGCGGAGAACCCGGGAGCGCTGGATAGACTCGGCTCAAGTGCCACAATGTCCGCATTGCGAAGGGTGAGGGTTTGCTGCATCATCACCGGGGCGACGCCATTGGCGGCTCCACATACTTCGTGCCCAAAGCCCAAACCATGTCCAAGCTCATGATTGATGACGTAGTAGCGGTAGCCGGAGAGGTCGTGGGGGAAGGTGGCGGCTCCACGGATGAAGCGTGCCATGTTGATGACGACTCGACGTGTCTGCGAGGACCAGCAGGAGGTTTCCACGGGAAGACTGTAGCCACACAGTTTGCGGGTCGTCAGCGGAGTAGCAAGGGTGAAGTGGAGGGCAGTTTTGCGAAGGTCAGCCCCTACTCCGGTGGGCTCTTTCTGGAGGGCAGCGAGACCTGCCGTGTCGAACTGGTGGAAGCTACGGTGTCCGCCGCTCACCCAACCGCGTGGGTCCCCCAATGCCGAATGCACCCACCAGGCAAAAGTGTCACGGCCACCGATCTGGCTGGTGTTGATGCCCCCCTCAATGTCGATGGTGTAGGGGATGGTGACGGCTCCGAGCGTGGCAGCGGCAATGGCATCTGCCACCGAGTTGGGGGCTCCCTGCCCTGGTGTGGTCACTGCGCTCGGTTCCATGCTGGGGGCGACGTGGAGTGGGTCGGTGACGAACTCCCCGGTGCCTCGCTCGGTGTAGGGGCCGCCCGCAGGGAGGGCTGCCGCAGCAACGATCGCAGCAAGGGCGGGGTCGGAGGGGCGGGCAGCTGAGTGACCGTCAGACTGTTCTACGGTGGCCGACTGGTGGCCAGTGGTGGTGTGTGTGGACTGTACGGCTTGGACAATACCCACGATGATGATGACCACGGCGAGGAGTGCCAGTAGCATGCCGCCAACCAGCCATGCTCCACTTCTTTTTGCCTGTTCAGAAGCGGCACTTGTAGATCTTGTGGAGTGTGGAGAGGGGTGTTGAGGAGCCACGGGCCATCCTTTTAATTTGAACCGAGTTCACTTCTCACCTGGCCGCCCTCCGGTAAGGTTCGAAGTAGCGGAGACGGTTCCTACCGTATCTGTGGGGCGAACTGTCAGCTCGTTGGCTGGCGAGGAGGTACAGAGTGAACACCACGTCTACTAGTCGAGTGTCGCGAGAAGAACGGCGCGAGGCAATTTTGGACGCGGCGCGTCGCCATTTTGTCTCTAACGGATACCACGGGACGGGTATGGATGATGTGGCCAGCACACTGGGGCTCAGTAAGCCCATCGTCTACCAGTATTTTTCTTCCAAGCACGATCTTTATTTGGCAGTGCTGGAAAAGGCGGGGGAAAACTTGGAGGAGACCATCGGCGCAGTGCTCAACCAGCCGGGCCGTAATCGTGATGTCGTGCAGGCGTCGGTGCGCGCTTTCTTCGAGTTCGTCGCCGATGACATGCAGTACTACCGGCTGCTTTTCGACTCCGACATGCTCGATGATGTAGATGCTGCGGAGCGGGTTGAGGGGGTGACGTCTGCTGTCGTGGAACGGATTGCGGCCCATATTGCGAGCGACACGGGGCTCGCTGCCCCGCAGGCTCAGGTGTTGGCTAGTTCAGTGGTGGGGGCAAGCGAGTCGGCAGCCAAGGCGTGGCTGCGAACGTCTCAGAGCGATCTGGATATCGACACAGCCTCCGACCTCATTGCGGGGATGATGTGGAGCGGTCTACGTGCGCTGCCGGCACAGCCGTAGCGCGCTGCCACCCAGTAGACACCACTACATAGTTTGCCAGGTGTGGTGACGGAGTGGCCGGCTCACGATGTAGGGCTAGTACCGTCGCTGTGGCTAGTTGGCGAAGCCAACTTTGCGACCTTCTTCGGCGGAGACCTCCGCGGCGACAATCTTGGAGGCGGCGACAACGTACTGGTGCTTCTTCACATCGGTAAACTCCAGGACACCGGCCTGGGAGGCGAGGGCGTCCTTCACCTGTGCTAGCACTGCTGCACCATCGTCCACCTGGGCAGAAATCTGGACGGGAGAGTCCTGCAGGGTGATCTTGACGGTGACGGCCATGGGTTCCTCCTCGGTGGGTGCAGGGTGGCAGGGTGCCAGTCTGCGGGGTTCTCTTCTGCCAGTGTACGCATGGCCTTCCAGGTCTGCACTTCTCCTTTGCTAGACTTAAGGCACGCCACCTGTTGAGTCAGGTTGTGAAGAAAGAAATGTGCGCGGCCTTCCATGCTTGTGGATATCTCTCCGCAAGTCGGCAGCTGAAGCAGTTCCCGGTGCTCGTCCGCTCTGAGTGTAAGAGGAGCGCAAGAGACGGTGATGGCTCTTCCCATCGTGAGCATCTCATCGTAAGTACCGTGCGGAACGCTTCCCCTCCCTTCTGGACGCGCGTGCCGATAGTTTTCGCGGAAAGCGAGGCGCCTGTTATGGCCCAACCCTCCAACTCTGAAGAGTCTCAGCAGCACGAGTCCGACCTGGACATGAATGTCCAGACGACGGTGCTGGATGATGGTGCAACGAGCACCGCTAACTCCCCTACTTTTGCCGCTTTGGGCGTCCATCCCGCTATTGTGGAGGCGCTCGCAGAAAAAGGTATTGACCATACTTTTGCTATCCAGGAGCTCACCCTCCCGCTGGCCATGGCCGGCCAGGATCTTATTGGCCAAGCCCGTACTGGCATGGGCAAAACTTATGGTTTCGGGGTGCCGCTGCTGCACCGATTGGTGACGTCTCCGGATCGTCCGCTGGACGGTACACCCCGTGCCCTGGTAGTAGTTCCGACTCGTGAGCTGTGCCTGCAGGTGGAAGAAGATCTTGCACATGCTGCCCACACCCTACGGGTGCAGGAACGGACGGAGGATGGCGACGAGACCGGCCGGGTACGTCCCCTGTCAGTTTTAGCGGTCTATGGTGGCACCCCCTACGAGCCGCAGATTAAGGCTCTGAAGAAGGGGGTTGATCTGGTAGTAGGTACCCCCGGCCGATTGATGGATCTGGCCCAGCAACATCACCTCATCCTTGGCAAGGTGGCTGTGCTGGTATTGGATGAGGCCGATGAAATGCTGGACTTGGGATTTCTTCCCGATATGGAGAAGATCCTTGGCATGGTTCCGGAGGATCGGCAGACGATGCTCTTCTCTGCCACCATGCCCGGACCCATCATCCGTCTCTCGCGATCTTTCTTGCGCCAGCCCACCCATATTCGGGCCGAGTCGGTAAATGCCTCTGCTACGCATGAGAACACCGTCCAGTTTGTGTATCGAGCCCACGCCCTTAACAAGACAGAGATGGTAGCGCGCATTCTGCAAGCCGAGGGGCGTGGTAAGACGATGCTCTTTACCCGGACTAAGCGCACCGCCCAGAAGTTGGCGGAAGAACTTGCGGAGCGCGGTTTCCGGGTCGCTACCGTCCACGGCGATTTGGGCCAAGTGGCCCGGGAAAAAGCTCTTGATGCATTCCGCGACGGCACCGTGGATGTGCTGGTGGCTACCGATGTGGCGGCCCGCGGTATTGACGTTGATGATGTCACCCACGTCATTAACTACCAATGCCCAGAGGATGACAAGACATATGTCCACCGCATTGGCCGTACCGGTCGTGCGGGCAACTCTGGTGTTGCTGTTACGTTGGTGGACTGGGATGACATTCCTCGCTGGATGCTCATCGACAAGGCCCTAGATTTGGGGAAGGGTGAGCCGGAGGAGACCTACCACACCTCCGAGCACCTTTACTCCGACCTCGGGATTGATCCCGACGTGAAGGGCGAAGTGGGCCCCGCACAGGAGCTCATTGGGGTGCCCACGCGGCGCCGGAGCCGAGCCCGGGATGGCCAGGGTGGCCGCGCTGGAGAGCGCGGTAAGCGCAATGGTGAGCGCCGCGAAGTACGGGGTCGGGCCCGCCAGCGGAAGCGCACTCGTGCTGGCGCCACCCAGGGGGCGGAGGTGCAGCAGGCTGCTCCTCCCAAGGAACACAAGACTGTTGCCAAGGATTCTGTAGATAAGAATGCCTCTGCTAGTTCCGCCAAAGAGACTGGCGCGCAGCAGAGCCAAGGTTCCCAACGGCGTCGGCGCCGCCGCCGTCGTAACCAGCATTCCTCCGCTGAGTAGGAGGCCAGGATGGCCGCCCAGCATGCTTCTGCTTCTCCTCGCCTGCGCCGCCGGTCCCGCCCTGTGCGGGTAGCGGCGGAACGCTATACCGTTCGCGATGTCGTTGCGGTGGCTCTCATAATGGTGGCAGTTGTCGTGTTGGCGGCGGTCACGTGGGTGACGGGAGGCCGGTCCCACGCCATTCTCGCCCGTGGCGGGCAAGTACAGAGTGGTGCTCCTATTACGCGTGAACCAACTGGGCTGGTCGTGGCGTGGCGGGCCCCATCTCCGGTGACCGCCACTCGGCTGGTGCGCGGTCCGCTCACCGCTGGCCCGGTGGTACTGACGGGCACGTTTGAGGCCGTTACTGCGCGCAGCCCGATGACGGGCGAGATGGTGTGGGAGTACCGGCGTGGTATCCCTTTGTGTGCGCTGGAAGCCGCGTGGGGCGGGGCGGTTACTGTCTGGGACTTCCCTGGTGGGTGCGGCGATGTCATGCTTATTAAGGGCGATGGCGGGCGGTATGGACCCTCTCGGTCTGGTTTTGCAGCTGGTCCACGTCGGATTGTGACCGGCGGACAGCATGTTCTTTCCTATGGACCGCACCAGGTGGAGTCCTGGCGCGCTGATTTGGTGCGAACAATGCTGGTGGGTCCCAGCGAAACTCCCTTGGAACCAGATCAAGCACAGCGGACGGTGTGTGACGTCGTGGATGCTACCGAGAATGATGACACGGTGGGTGTGCTGCGGCGGTGTCCTGGCGATGCCTCCCTGCGATTCACCTTCTTTAACGCTGTTCCGAAGGAGGATGTCACTCCTGAACTAGAGGGGAGCTGGTTGACGGGTGCGCACCATGGAGCGGTGCTGGAAGTCACTGATTCTCGAGCTTTGCTCTATTTGGCCGAACCTACCCCACGTTTTGTCGTGTTACGCCATTCGCGTCGGGAGGGTTCCGATGAAGCTGCGCGTACGACAGTGCGGGTGCTCGCGATGACTCGTGCGGAACATGGGCGGGCGGCGTTACCGGGTATTCCGATTGTGCGGACTGATAAGTCCCTTTTCTGGAATGACGGTGAGAATCTCTACGCTTTCGATGCGGAGACTCTTGCGCCGAAGTGGAGTGCTGCGCACGTGGTGGGTACACCGGGTATTCTGTCGAGCCTGATGGGTTCTCCACATTGGTTGGTCGCTCCGGTGCGTGGGGGGCTCGCATTGTTGGATGGAAATACGGGTAAGCAGGCTCGGTTGTTGCCAGTTGCGGGGCCGGCAATCCGCAAAGTTGTGGTTATTGGGGGCATGATTGTGGTCCAGCAGGGTGACACTATCCTGGGACTTTCGCCTTTATGGGATGTGCATTAGAGGTGTCAAATCAGGATTTGTGAAAAATCCTGTTGTTTACTCCCCGGTAACATAAAATCAGCACACAGATTGCGGTCCCTTTTTAGGACTTTCCCCAGGAAGTGCATTTACCTGCATTTTTAGAAAAAGTGAGACCCACTTCTCACATCTCATCTAGTGACTCAGATCATAGGTGAATTTACACTGTGGCTTTCGCCACATTAATGAAAAAATCTCTTGACATTCATCTTAATCGTGACAAGATTTAACGAGTGTGCAAAGAACGCCCCCGTTCTTCCCATAACTTCTCTAGCTTAGATGCAATAAGCAACTCCCCCCAAACTAACGACTGCAATATTTTGTGACTTTTTCAGTAAGGAGCATCGACTATGGATTGGCGCCATGAAGCACTCTGCCGCGACGAGGACCCGGAACTCTTCTTCCCCGTAGGAAATTCTGGTCCCGCGCTGGCGCAGATTGCCTGTGCAAAGCTGGTCTGTAATCGCTGCCCGGTGACCAACCAGTGCCTCGCGTGGGCCATTGAATCCGGTCAGGATGCCGGTGTCTGGGGAGGCATGAGCGAGGAAGAGCGGCGCGCCCTCAAGCGTCGTAAGGCTCGCGTCCGTGCCCGCAGCACCGTCTAATTACAGCCACTTCACGATCGCCCCACTTCTCCAGTGGGGCGATCGTTTTTGTCTAATTGCACTGAACCGCCCGGTAATGAAAGAATAATTCTCGTTCCAATTTGTACTGACACTTCGACGACCTCGTGGTTCGACTCGGAGGATGGTGCACACCAAACGAACCAAGGAGGCAACTATGGGAAAGCGTGGACGCAAGAAGCGCGCCCGTAAGGGCAGCAAGGCCAACCACGGAAAGCGGCCAAACTCTTAAGTCGCGGACAGGCTTGGTCTACCGAGCAGCCCGCTTAGAACGCTTCAGGCGCCTCCCGGATGCTTTCGGGAGGCGCCTTTTTCAACGCTGGGCTAGCTGTTGAGTTCTTCTCCATCAGCAGGCAGTTCACTGTTAGAACAGTGAATATACGATAACAGGCGAAGACGGAGATTTTCCGGAGCATGTTCCGCACACGCGTCATGGAGTTTCCCGCGCAGTTTCGATTCCACCTCGAGAAGCTCTGCGCCACACGGGCACTCCGCCAGTTCCTCCCCCACTTCTGCCGCCAACTCATCGTCATCGTCTAGCTGGTGCAACATTCGCTGTACTTCATAAATGACGACGGAGCAGTCCAACGAGGAGTAGTCCGACACATGGGGGTCCAATAGCGCGTAGGCGCGGTTCACCGGACAGGACGACGACGTGGGGTTACCGGAACATCCACAACCATTAGTGCCACAGTGGCTGGCATGCCCCTGCTGTTCGGCCAGCAAATTACGGCGACGACTGCTCACAGTTCTCCCCCCTCTCCACCAATACCGGCGGCTAGTGCGACATCTCGAAGCGACTCACGCAGCTGTTTCCGTCCACGGTGTAGACGAGACATGACCGTTCCGATGGGAGTGTCCATGATCTCTGAAATCTCCTTATAGGGCAGTCCCTCCACATCCGCGTAGTACACCACCATACGACGATCCTCCGGAAGCTCATTGAGCGCATGCTTAATAGTCTCGTCGGGGAGATTATCCAGGGCCTCTACTTCGGCGGACCGGAGACCTGTGGCGTGGTGGTTCGCTACCTCAGCAACTTGCGCGTCCGTCATCTCTTCCGCGGGGGAATGATACGGCTGGCGTTGCTTCTTCCGATACGTATTGATGTACGTATTCGTCATAATGCGGTAGAGCCAAGCTTTAAGATTGGTGCCTTCTTTATAGGAAGCGAAGGAGGAGAATGCCTTCGCGTACGTTTCCTGCACGAGGTCTTCAGCATCGGCAGGGTTACGCGTCATCCGCATTGCTGCACCGTAGAGTTGGTCCAAGAGAGGCAGTGCATCGCGCTCAAAACGTGCGGCCAACTCGGTAGGGTTTTGAGCGGAGCGAACTGGGGCAGAAGCGGTACTGACGGGATTAACCTTTACTAGCAATGCACGACACGAAGGGCGCCGGGCAGGAAGAGCACTACCCCTTAACCTTAATGGGTAAGGGTCGCTCTTAGCGAGCAGGACAGTGTCAAGAATTCGTACCGACTCTTGGTTCGACCTACACAAAATTGGGCTGTCTAGGATGCCAGTGGCCATTCTCCACCTCCTTCCATCCACCTCAACACCCCCCAAATAGGTGATATTCCGTCTCATACCAAGAGTTGCCGAGAGCGTACAAGTAAAGTGAAGGGCGTGAAAAAAGCTGCTTCAACCCCCGCTAACACCCCTGCTCTTGTTGCTCTCTCCCACACCTCACTCAACTACCGCGTGCACACCTACGAGAACGAGTCAGAACACTACGGCCAAGAAGCCGCACAAGTGATGGTGGATCGGCTGGGCATCGAACCGGAGCAGATCTATAAAACCCTCATCATTGAGCTTTCCGGCACCCTCGCCCCCGGTGAGTCACCCCTCGCAGTCGCCATTGTCCCCGTCACCACTACTCTCACCGTGAAAAAGGCTGCGACGGCTCTGGGCGCACACAAAGCACATATGGCTGCCGTTGCCCTCGCCGAGAAAACAACGGGATACGTGGCTGGCGGTATCTCTCCATTAGGCCAGAAGCGAGCACTCCGCACTGTTATCGACGAAAGCGCCTTGTTGTGGGACACCATTTTTGTGTCTGGCGGACGGCGCGGCTGCGACCTGGAGATCGCACCTGGTGACCTCATTACCCTAACGAACGCGATAGTCGCCGATATCGCAGCACAATAGCAGACCTGCCACACCCCTATGTACTAGTACATGCGCATTTTTATACCTCTCGTACAATTTCCTATATTCGCAGTTCTATACACATTTTACGAATAGAGCAGAGAGATTCTCGCGGCTACCGAATCGCCCAGCGCGAACGTAGAATAATTTTTTAGAGACAATGTGTCGCTTAAGCTATTCTTGAAAGAGAAAGACTAAGTGTAGTCAACCCTTATTAAGGCTCTTCACGTCCGTATCCGCAGAACACGGGATTGGAGTACTCCATGGCAAAGACCACGAAGACCAAGAAATCTCCGAAGGAACCACTGGGGACACGCGCTGGAACCTGCGTCATCCGCCTCGCCCTTCTCTTGGGACTCATCACCACCGCAACCACCGGAGGCCTCTTTGTCCTTCTCGGCACCGTCATTGACGCTGCCAACAACGGCACAGATGTCAGCGGTGGCACCATCACCGGCATCATTGTCCTGGCGCTCGTCTCCACCCTCATCGTCGGGTTCAGCCTCTTCCTCACACAGACCTCCGCCGTCTGGGAAGAACTCCACCTCCGGCACAAACTGGTCAGCCACCTCATGAGCCTCGGCACCCAGGAACGCTCCGCGGAACGCACCGGTAGCATCGTCAGCCTGCTCACCGACGATACCGAACGCATCTCCTATTACCGGCAGACCTTCCTCGGCCCCATGATCGGCTCCATGCTGGCCCCCGTCATCACCATCCTCATCATCGGCACCACCATCGACTGGGAAATCGCCGGCTGGCTAGCTCTCACCATCCCCGCAGTACCCATCCTCATCGGCAGCTTCGAAATGGTGTTCCGAAAAGTCTCTGGCAAGACCGTCAGTGCGCGTTGGGAACTCTCCTCCACCTACCTGGACGCCATCCAAGGCCTCACCACCCTGCGGACCTTCCGTGCCGCCAAGCGCATCTCCAGGCAACTCGCAGACATTGGTGAAAGCAACCGCGTCAGCATGATGAAACTCCTTTTCGGAAACCAGCTGGTCATCTTCATCGTCGACGCCGTCTTCTCCCTGGTCATGATCACCCTCTCCGCTTTCCTCTCCTACCAAGCCCTCCGCGACGGAGACATCACCATCGGCCAAGCCGTTGCCGTCGTCCTGCTCTCCACCATCATGCTGGAGCCCCTCGACCGCATCGGCCAATTCTTCTACGTCGGTATGGGAGGCCTCGCTGCCCAGCGCAAAGCCCGCGCCTTCCTCGCCGAAAAACCCGCCTATCACATCATCAGTGACGAAAAGCGGGCCACCGATCCCACCGTTCACCAGGAGGCCGCTGCCAGCGCACAGCCCGGCGCCATCACCCTCCACAATGTCACCTTCGCCTACAGCGCCGACGAGGACGCCAAACAGGTCCTCCGCAACCTCAACCTCGACATTGCCCCCGGCGAACATGTGGGCCTCATCGGCACCTCCGGGGGCGGAAAATCCACCCTTGCTGGGCTCGTCCTGGGCGACCTCGTTCCCCGCACCGGCTCCGTCACCGTTGACGGAAAGATCGTGGGCGAAGTCCCGGCCGCACAGATCCGCTCCGGTACCGCCGCCGTCAACCAAACCACCTGGCTCTTCACCGGCACACTGGCAGACAACCTCCGCATCGCCAAAGCCGATGCCACCCAAGACGAAATGTGGCAAGCACTCGACACCGCCGCCCTCGCCGAAGATGTCCGCACCATGCCCGACGGCCTCAACACCGAGGTTGGCGAACGTGGCTACTCACTCTCCGGTGGCCAAGCGCAACGCCTCGCCATCGCCCGCGCTATCCTCGCCGATGCCCCCATTATGGTGTTTGACGAGCCCACCTCACACGTCGATATCAACTCTGAAGCGGCCATCCTCGCCGCCATGGAAAAGGTAGGCCGCGGCAAGACCGTGCTCACCATCGCCCACCGCCCCACCGCCCTCCGCGACGTGGACCGTATCCTCGTCCTCAAGGACGGGGAACTCGCAGAGGAGAAGCAGTCATGATCAAGCGTTCCGAACTCGCCCGCCAACTTGTCAGCGTTACCAAACCAGTCATGTGGCCGCTCATCCTGAGCACCCTCTGCCGCATTGTCGACCAGGTGCTAGGGATCATCCTCCTTTCCCTCGGCGCCTGGGGACTCGTCACTATCGGACTCGAGTACACCCACCCTACCCCTGACACCGCCACCATCAGCCACACCGCCGGAGTAACCTTCGGATGGATGATCGGCATTGCCTTCATCAAGGCCCTCATGCGCTACCTGGAGCAATTCCTCGGACACTTCTGTGCTTTCCGCTCCCTCGAACTCCTGCGCACCGACTTCTTCAACAAGATCTGGCCGCAGGCCCCCGCCATCCAACACACCACCAAATCCGGTGACCTGCTGGCCCGCGCCACCAAAGACAACGACCGCATTGAAGTGTTCTACGCACATACCGGCGCCCCCGCCGTTGCCGCCGTCGTCGTACCCCTGGGCGCCCTCATCTGGCTCGGCGCCAGCATCAGCTGGATCGCCGCCCTCATTATCCTGCCCTTCGTCGCCCTCGCCGCCTACGTCGTACCCTTCACTTTCTCCGGCCCCGCGCACCGCGCCGCCCGGCACATGCTGCGTGTCCGCGGCGACCTTACCCAGCACCTCACCGACACTACCCAGGGTATGCGGGAAGTCCTGGGCTTCGGTTACGGCCCCCGCCGCCTCACCGAAACTGATGCCATCTCGCAGCAGGTAGGCGAAGCAGCCTTCGCAAACCGCCTCACCTCCGGCATCCGCCGCAGCCTCTGCGAAGGATTACGTCTCTTCGCCGTCCTCACCACCGTGCTTGTCGAAGCAAACGCCGTCCGCGACGGAAGCCTCAGCTTGCCCGATCTCGCCATCTGCGCCACCGTAGCGCTATGCGTCTTCACCCCCGCCCGCGGTACCGAAGACTTCGCAGACGACCTGGAACGATCCTTCGCAGCCGCCGAGCGTATGAGCATCATCAAGTACCGGGAGCCCTTCGTCCCCGAAGGCGGCGACCCCATGCCCGAGGGTCCCATCAACACCATTAGCTTCCGCAACGTCACCTTCACCTACCCAGGAATGACCGACACGGTGCGCGACCTCGATGACGCCGACCGAGGGGTCACCGTCCAACGGGTACGCAAGCAAGCTCTCCGGGATGTCTCGGTAGACTTCCCCGGCGGCCAACACACCGCTGTCGTGGGAGTTTCCGGATCCGGCAAATCCACCATGGTGCACATGCTGCTGCGTCACTTCGATCCCGATGCTGGTGAAATCACCATCAACGGTGCACCCACCACCCGCATCAATCCCGATGACCTTCGTACCGCCGTCACCGAAGTGAGCCAAGCCAGCCACCTGTTCAACACCTCCATTGCGGAGAACCTACGCCTGGCCAAAATCGATGCCACCGACGACGAGCTATGGGACGCCCTCCGCGTTGCGGGAATGGAGCACGACGTGCAGAACAGCCCGCGCGGTCTGGACACCCCAGTGGGTGAATTCGGCACCGAACTGTCCGGTGGCCAGGTGCAACGCCTCACCATCGCCCGTGCTCTCCTCACCGATGCCCAGGTGCTGGTGCTGGACGAGTACACCTCTCACCTCAACCAAGAGCTGGCCCACCAGGTTGGCGAGCAGGTGAAGGCAGCGCGCCCCAACGCCACCATCATCGAAATCACCCACCAGCCAGCCAGCGCCCTCGACGCCGACAACGTCATCGTCATGGAAGCAGGCCGCATCGTGGAACAGGGCGAACCACACGCATTGGCGGCAGACAAGAACAGCATTCTGGCTCGTCTACTGCAACGCTGGGATGATATGGAAGCTGCTGCCACACAGCACTAGCCGTCTCTCCCCCGCCCCCCGCAGCCACCACCCCACGATGCACACAACCTCACAGCCCCTCCATGTGCCGGGTGGCAGCCCCTCACACCGAACCCCGCTGCCACCCGGCGCGTGCGATAATGGAGGTATGAGTCCCACCTTGTACGCCGCACCCTACGGTGCCACCCCCGTGTCCGCCACCGTGCACGTACCCGGCTCCAAGTCGATCACCAACCGTGCCCTCCTCCTCGCTGCACTAGCAGACGGCCCCTCCACCATCACCGGCGCACTCCGCAGTCGCGACACCGACCTCATGATTGAGGCCCTGCGGAGCCTTGGCACAGAGATCATCGACGTCATCCCTGACAATGCCCGCGATAGCTACATCACCCAGGTAGGCAAACGCCCCCGTGCCACCACCCTGCACGTCATCCCGCACCCCTTGACCGGTGGCCACGTCTACTGCGGACTCGCTGGCACTCTCATGCGGTTCCTCCCCGGTGTAGCTGCTCTCGCCACCGGCGACACCTACTTCGACGGTGACGAACAAGCCAAACAACGCCCCCTGGCCACAGTGCTTGACGCCCTCCGGGACCTCGGCGCCACGATCGCCGGCAACAACCTCCCCTTTACTGTCTCTGGCGCTGGCACAGTACACGGCGGTCACGTCACTATTGACGCCTCCGCCTCTAGCCAATTCGTCTCTGGCCTCATGCTCTGTGGCGCCCGCTTCACGCACGGCGTCTGCATACACCATGCCGGCGATAAAGGTGTCCCCAGCCAACCCCACCTTGTCATGACCATGGACATGCTCGCCAAGCACGGCATCCACGTCGACACGACTACCCCCAACACCTGGTTAGTTCCCGCCGGTACACTCCATGCCTACGACTGGATGGTCGAGCCTGACCTTTCCAACGCCACCCCCTTCTTGGCGGCAGCCGCCGTCACTGGAGGCAGCGTCACCATCGCTGACTGGCCCACCGATACCACCCAGCCAGGCAACTCTATCCGCGACATCCTCACCCAGATGGGCTGTCGGGTAGAGCTGAGCGAAGCAGGCCTCACCGTCACCGGCCCACGGCAGCTGCACGGCATCACGCTCGACATGCACAGTATGGGAGAACTGGCCCCCACTGTCGCCGCATTGGCTGCCTGTGCCGACTCCCCCACCGAACTCAGCGGCATCGCCCATCTTCGTGGACACGAAACCAACCGATTGAACGCCCTCGTGGTGGAGATCAACCGTCTGGGTGGCAATGCGGAAGAAACCCCCGACGGGCTTATTATTCGCCCTGCCCAGCTACAGGGGGCCGAATGGCGCAGCTACGCCGACCACCGTATGGCCACCGCGGGAGCCATCGTCGGCCTCCACGTCCCGGGAGTCACGGTCCACGACATCGAGACCACCAGTAAAACCCTTCCCGGGTTCGCCGCTGCCTGGAGCACCCTGACAAGCACCGACAAGCCGCCCCTGGAGCAGGTCCACACCAGCACCTCCAGCGCACCCCAACACACAATGGAGGTATGGCTCTGAGCGCCCAGCGTCGCGGCCGCAGCACCCGCGATTACGACGAGTCCGATGTCAAGGTACGCGCCCAGCGCACCTCTCGCCCTCGCACCAAAAAACGCCCCAATTACCAGGACGCCGTCACCGCCCGCATTATTACCATCGACCGCGGCCGGTGGGGGTGCGCACTCCTCTCCGACGCACCCTGCAACACCGGTGACCCCACCAGCGGGATCAGCCCTGCCGGCACCCGTATCACCTGCATCCGCGCCCGCACCCTGGGACGCGAACGCATGGTCGTGGGCGACATCGTCGACGTCGTAGGCGACCTCTCCGGCAGTCCCGATGCCATTGCCCGCATCGTCCGGCTCCACAACCGTGACACCGTCCTACGCCGCACCGCCGACGACACTGATCCCTACGAACGGATTGTGGTGGCTAATGCAGACCAGCTCCTCATCGTCGTCGCCGCCACCAATCCCCCGCCCCGAGAAGGGTTCGTCGAACGTGCCCTCATCGCCGCCTATGCAGCCGGTATTCGCCCAATCCTCTGCATGACCAAGAGCGACCTGGCCAACCCCACCGGCTTCCTCACCCAGTTCACCGGGCTCGACCTTCCCTCCATCGTATGTGGCAGAGACGACCCGACCGACGAACTCCTCACCTATCTCGAAGGACACGTTACTGCTCTCATCGGCCATTCTGGGGTGGGCAAATCGACACTCGTCAACCGGTTGGTTCCCGCCGCGGAACGGCCTACCGGGGAGGTGTCCAAGGTAGGGAAAGGCCAGCACACCTCCACCCAATCCATGGCGTTGGAGCTGCCGGGTGGCGGCTGGGTCGTAGACTCCCCCGGCATCCGGTCCTTTGGTCTCGCACATGTAACGGTTGAGACCGTCGTCAATGCCTTCGATGACCTGTCTACCCTGGCAGCGGATTGCCCGCGCGGCTGTACTCACCGGGGTGAACCCTTTGATAAAGGCTGTGCCTGGGATGCTGCACTGGCGAAAAACCCCGCCGATTCGCCGCTGGCCCGCCGGATTGAGGCAGTCCGTCTACTTCTTATCGCCCTCCATAGCAATGATGCGTGGGCCTTGGGTATCAACCAAGTCTAGACGACACTAGACGACACACGGCGCAACGAAGAGTGTATGCTTCCGCGATTAGGACAGGTCAAGGAGGAATGCCACCTCTTCTGGTGCGTACCAGGCAAGTTCAAAATCCTCAGCATCCCCTACGGTTAGCTCCGCATCCTCATCTCCAAGGTCGGCCGCGTCAATAACGGCGACAGCCGCAGCCACCGCATCCCCTGCCATATCGAGGTCGACGTGCACAGCAGCCACTGTCCGCGCGGCAACACTGTCGTCAGCTAGTCGTACCACCGCGATGTCCAGGTCAGGACGGCAGGTGACGACGGCATCATCAACATCAGCGGAGATAACGACACGTTTCCGTGCAGCAGCCCCCACCGGAACCGGATCCCCCGCGGCTCCACTGAGGATGCGCAGCGAGGCGCGCGCGGCATCCTGGAACGCGATGTGTTCTAGTTCTTCGTCGTCACCGGACACATAATATTCCCGCAGTGTCGGGGTGAGGGCGAAAGCGGTCCCTCCACGTACCGGAACTACCGCCTCACCCACATAACGCTGTAGATCCGTCAGCAGAGCGGGGATGTAGATACGCATTAGTGCAGGTTGAAGAGGGGTCGGAGTTCCGCTTCAGTGCGGTCATAGGCGGTGTACAGCACACCGATCAGACCTGCCCGCACTGCCGCGTGAATATTCTCAATGGAGTCATCCACGCACACGCAGTCCTTGTGGTCCTCGCCCAGGGCTCGGCAGGCAGCGTAGAAGGCTTCGAAGTCTGGCTTTTCTACCCCGATTTCCGAGGACATGACGATCTCGTCAACGTATCCGGTTTCCTTCCACCGGGCTAGGTCCGCCGGCACGTCGAAGGAATCGATGTTGGTGAGGACGGCAATGCCAATGCCGTTCATCCGCAGTTCGGAGAGGAGCAGTTTCCAGCTTTCGGCGTCAGCGCCAGGGCCTTCTAGCACACCGGCATAATCAATGATCAATCCGCGCATAGTCACATTCCTAGTGTATACAACCTGGCGACCACGTGGTGTTTCTGACGACGGCCAACTCGTCTCCGTGCAGACAAACTTTTTTATTTTTCTTGCACTGTGGGATGACGAGTCCCGCACCGCATGTGAGCTGCAGATATTGTGGTGCTGTCCGGCTCCATCATCCATCTACAGGGGTGAACGGGCAAAGTAGCATCCCTCTACAACAGACACATTTGTGATAATTCCGGCACGCTTATCACGAAAAGGACCCCCAGTGCCCAGTTCTTCGAACTACCACAACACCAGCTCGACGCTCAGCGCCATCCCCACTCAGCAGCCCGCGCCATACCCCACCGCTGACGGGTTCCAGTTCGCACAACCCTACACTCATACCCCAGCATGGGCGCATAGTGCCATCACAAATACTCCTGCCTCATCGACGCCGGTCGCAGAACCCCCCAGCTCGGGACTTTCCATCCAAGACAAGCCTACAGCCGATAGTGAGCAACCGGCACAAGCTGCCCCCGCAATCTCCAGTATCAACGATCTGCTCGATGCAGGTGGCCGAACCAGTACTGCTGAGCTTTTCCGCCAACCCCTCAAACCGCAGGACTACCGCGCCTCCAGCGCCTTCGTCCACAAAGTCATCAGCCAACTGCTGGAAACAGTTGATCACCGCCGCCCCTTTGGTCATCTCCGCGGCTTCGTCACTCCTGACATCATGAATATCGTCGAGCAGTTCTCAACCGGACGAAGCCGCGCCATTATGAAACTCGCTGGCCCCTCCCGCACCATTCCCGGAGCACCGGCTATGCAGCCTGCTCCCTTGCGACTGCTACGGCTCCATCTGCGTGCCCGGCGCCTTAACCCTCAGGAGTCTACGGCAGCTCGTGCTCTGGAGCGTTCCCTTCCCCCGGGCTATCAGGCGGCAGTACGCCCCGGCCAACAGCCAAAACCCACCAGTGCCATTACCGCAGACGCGGACCTGCGGGTGGAAGTGTGTGGCACCTACCGGGATGGGGCGCGGGTCAAGGCGTTTGCGGGGGCTGCTGAACGGTGTGAGAGCAAGTGGCGGCTGACCTCTTTTAACTTCGTGTAGCTGTAGGTAGGCCTACTGAAGAGCGCTCCATGCGCGTTGTCAGCGCATCTTGCGTACGCTCCCAGGCACACCAAACTTACGCGTTGAGGGCAGTCGCCCCGCGGGAAACATACTAAGGGGAGGGCCAGCTGTTGCCGACCCTCCCCTTTTCACATCTGAACAAGTGGATCGTCCACCTTCGCCAGGCGGTCAATCGCGTGCAGCTATTGCTGCACGTTGCCCTTCTTCCGGGCGGCACGCTTGGCGGCGCGACGCTGGGCGCGGGAACCATGGACCGTGGGGTCATTCTGGTTAGCCAGCTGGCCCTGCTCATTCGGGCCGGCAAGGCTCATCGCGGCAGAACGGAGGGCAGCTTCCGCTTCGCCCTTCGCGCGAATCGTGCGCTGCATTTCTTTCTCATCGGCGCGACGCTGGGCTTCCGAACGGGTATCAGCAGGTTCCACGCCCACCGAGAACAGGTAGGCGATGGATTCTTCCTTGAGACCATCCATCATGGTGCCGAACATTTCGAAGCCTTCACGCTGATATTCCGTCAGCGGATCACGCTGGGCCATAGCGCGCAGGCCAATGCCTTCCTTGAGGTAGTCCATCTCGTAGAGGTGCTCACGCCACTTGCGGTCGAGAACCTGCAGCAGCACGGAGCGTTCCACCTGACGCATAGCATCCGGGCCACCGATCTTCTCGATAGCTTCCTCGCGGGTTTCGTAGGCGGCACGAGCATCGGCGCGGATAGCCAGCAGTAGCTCGTCTGCGCTGAGGTCGCCTGCCTGCCCGTACTCGTCACCGTCGATGAGATCCTGATACTCGATACCGATCGGGTAGAGCTGACGCAGACCTGTCCACAGGGCATCGAGGTCCCAGTCTTCCACATAGCCGGTTTCGGTAGCGCCCTTCACGTAAGCCTCCAACACCTCGTCGAGCATGTTCTCGACCTGCTCCTTGAGGTCTTCGCCTTCCAGAATGCGCTTGCGCTCTGCGTAGATAACCTGCCGCTGCTTGTTCTGGACGTCGTCGTACTTCAGAACATTCTTACGAATTTCGAAGTTCTGGGACTCGACGGAAGTCTGAGCGTTCTTAATCGCCTTGGTGACCATGCGGGAATCGATGGGCTGGTTGTCGGGAACCTGCAGACGCTCCATCAAGGTTTCCACGGCACGACCGTTGAAACGGCGCATGAGGTCGTCACCCAGCGACAGGTAGAAGCGAGACTCGCCCGGGTCGCCCTGGCGGCCGGAGCGGCCGCGCAGCTGATTGTCGATACGGCGAGATTCGTGACGCTCCGTACCGATAACGTACAGGCCACCAACCTCACGCACCTTCTCGGCAGCTTCTTCTGCCTTCTTGCGCTGGCGAACAATCTCCTCTTCCCAGGCGTCCTGGTAGGCTTCCTCATCCTCCACCGGATCGAGGCCGCGCTTGCGGAGTGCCGCATCGGCGAGTACGTCGGGGTTACCACCCAGCACGATGTCGGTACCACGGCCTGCCATGTTGGTGGAGACAGTGACGGCACCCACGCATCCGGCGGACGCAACGGTGAGAGCTTCCTCTGCGTTGCGCTTAGCGTTCAGCACGTTGTGCTTGATGCCACGCTTCTGCAGCAGCTTGGAGAGATATTCGGAGCGCTCCACGGAAACGGTACCGACCAGCACCGGCTGGCCCTTCTCATGGCGCTCGGCAATGTCGTCGGCGACGGCCTCGAACTTAGCTTCCTGCGTCTTGTAGACGAGGTCACGCTGGTCGTCGCGGATCATCGGCATGTTAGTGGGGATGGGAACCACGCCCAGCTTGTAGATCTGGTAAAGCTCTGCAGCTTCCGTCTCGGCAGTACCCGTCATACCGGCCAGCTTGTCGTACATACGGAAGTAGTTCTGCAGGGTGATGGTGGCGAGAGTTTGGTTCTCCGCCTTCACCTCCACTCCTTCTTTAGCCTCGATGGCCTGGTGCATACCTTCGTTGTAGCGGCGGCCCGCCAAGGCACGGCCGGTGAACTCGTCAATGATGAGCACCTCGCCGTCAACGACCATGTAGTCCTTGTCTCGGGTGAAGAGTTCCTTGGCCTTAATAGAGTTGTTGAGGTAGGACACCAGCGGGGAGTTGGCGGACTCGTAAAGGTTGTCGATACCCAGCTGATCCTCCACGAAAGCCACGCCTGCCTCGGTGATGCCGACGGTGCGCTTGCGGATGTCGACTTCGTAATGCTTGTCCTTTTCCATCATGGGGGCAAGGCGGGCAAACTCCTGGTACCACTGGCTGGAAGCGTCGGAGGGGCCGGAGATGATGAGCGGAGTACGGGCTTCGTCAATGAGGATGGAGTCCACTTCGTCGACGATGGCATAGTGGTGCTGACGCTGTACCAGTTCGCCAGTGGAGTGTGCCATGTTATCGCGCAGGTAGTCGAAACCGAACTCGTTGTTGGTTCCGTAGGTGATGTCAGAGTTGTAGGCCTTGCGACGCTCGTCAGGGTCCATATTGGAAAGAATGACGCCCACTTCGAGGCCAAGGAAGCGGTGGACACGGCCCATCCACTCGGCGTCGCGCTTGGCGAGGTAGTCGTTCACGGTAACAATGTGAACGCCTTTGCCTTCAAGGGCATTAAGATAGGCAGGCAGCACACAGGTGAGGGTTTTGCCTTCACCGGTCTTCATTTCGGCAACCTGTCCCTCGTGGAGGGCGGCACCGCCCATGATCTGCACGGGGTAATGCTTCTGCCCGAGGACGCGCCAAGAGGCTTCGCGAGCTACTGCGAATGCTTCAGGCAGCAGGTCGTCAACAGTTTCTCCGTTGTCGAGGCGAACCTTGAATTCCTGCGTCTTGGCACGGAGCTGGTCGTCCGTCAGGTCGGCGTAGTCGTCCTCGATGGACACAACGTAGTCAGCAAGCTTGCTCAGTCGCTTGACGACACGACCTTCACCGACACGGAGAATCTTCGACAAAACAGCCACAGTTATAACGTCCTCATGTATTGACAGTTTGACGGGTGTCTCGGTTCTGCTGCGTGAACAGAATAAAGACCGGCTGTACTGCTAAATACAGCCGGTCTCTATCTTACTGATTATTCGCGATTTACATCATTCGCCGAGGGTAATAAGGCCATAATCATAGGCGCGACGGCGGTAAACCACGCAGGGCTTATCGGTTTCCGAGTTGTGGAAGAGGAAGAAGTCGTGTCCCACCAGCTCCATTTGGTACAGCGCATCGTCGACCGTCATGGGATCATCAGGGTGCACCTTGTGACGGACAATACGCCCTGGCAAGGAATCTTCTACCAGGTCAGCGTAGGTGTCGACCTCGCCTAGCTCCGCTTCCGTGGGAGTGACAGCAGCGTCACCGTCATTGACCCGAATAGCCTTGAGATCCTCTTCGATGAAGGCCGCAGAGGCCTCATGCAGCGAGGTCGGGGTGCGGTGGCCGGAGCGGGAAATTCCGCGGCGGACTTTCACCTTACGCAGCGAACGCTCGAGCTTATCGCAGGCGGATTCGAGCGCAGCGTAGAAGCTATCCTCAGCAGCTTCAGCGCGTACCGGGGCGCCCTTGCGGCGGCCGGTGATCTCCATACGGTCGCGGATGCGGGACTGGCGCGGATTCTTTTCGTGGCGGAGTTCTACCTCGAACCGAATGATGCCGGGATCGAGACGTTCCAGACGGGCAAGCTTGCCCTTGATACGATTGGCAAAGTGCTCTGGCACTTCAACATTGCGCCCGTGAATAATGACTTGGGCGTTAGGAACGAGACCCTCTTCTTCGTCTGCCGTCACCGGCACTTCGAAGTCTTCCTGGGTATCTTCCTGGATGGAATCACGCTTCGACATGACAAACCTCCTGTACGGGCCACCGCCCGCGGTCCACTAACGGTTGCCGCTGTCCACGGTGGCGTCGGTGGTACTGAAGTTTCCGAGTCCCTCTCCCGAGCATCTCGGTTCCTTCACTTTCCAATGTAACGAGGTTTGTTTAGGAGTTCTTTGGGTTGCCATAACTATTGGCTTACTTTTCTGACACAGCCCAATGTGCACTAGGCAGACGCCAGAGTAAGCGCACCTCGCGGCCGCATACCCACATGGTGGAGTGCGAAAAAACACTCTGCGAGCGTGGCACCAGTTGTTGTCACGTCATCTATCACCAGATTTTCCCAGTGCGAGAACACACTATGCGGTAGCGTGGGAACTTGGGGTCGCACCACTTCTGCTGCGGGTGAGGTTGCCAGTGGGGCCAACAATGCCAGCTGAGTGGCCATATCCGGATCGCAGGTAATCGCACCGGCTAAGTTCGTCCGCCGCTGCTCTGCCGTCAAACCCACCGCATCACGGTGCGGCGCAGCACGGAGAAGCTCCGCCACCACAATCTCGCCAGTCACACCTCCCAGCACCCCGTTGCTGGACGCCTGCTGCAGATAGCGTGCCATCTCCTGCCCCACCTCCCGCATATGGTGGAAACCGCGCTCGCGCACTGCCTCCACGGTGGAAGGTGCGGGCACAATCAACCAAGGGCGCTCTGCCGGATGTAACAACTCGCCAGCCTCCACCAGCCCAGCAGCTGCTTCTGCCAGCGCCGCCCCAAAAGGAGCTCCCAAACGATGCCGTCGCTCCTCTTTCAACGCCACAATCCCCGCCGCCACAGGCCCACTATACGGGCCCACACTCCACACTGGGCACGGGACAAGGACACCCGGACGCAGGCGGCGGGATGGACCGGCTAAATGTCGATGACAGTTGTCACACCACTCCTCGCCTGGCGCACCACAGCCAGCGCAGCGTACAGGTACCAGGAGTTCCCGCAGTCCCTGCGGCAAAAGTGGAGACACTGCGCCGCTTAGCCTTCCAGCACGGGGATCGCGCGGGGTGAGTTCACCAGGGCTGGGACATCCTGCCAGAACCCTTCAGCCCCCTGTTCCAGGCGTACCACGTCGCGACTGTCCTGGACGTAGATGCCGGTGGGGTTCGCGACCACCACGGAGACCGGGGCAGTCACGTTGCGAATACCGAGCGGGGTGACGGAGGCTCCGTCGATAGACACCATGAGAACTGGCTGATCCGTCAACGATCCGCCCACGAGAAGCTCGGTAGCGGTACGCCAGGCGAGCGACAACACGACTTCATCGGAGGAGATGTAGATACGCTGTGGGTTCCGCAGTGACACTTCCCCATCACGGCTGGTGTAGATGGTGGCGATGTAGAGTTTGCCGCCAGAAATGTAGGCCAATCGCACCCCGTCAGGTGAAATCAGCAGGGTGTTGAAGTCGGGTTTGCGAGTGAGGCGGCTCGTGTCGACCCGGGTAACCAGTGGCGAACGCCCATCTTGCCACACAATTCGGTTGATGCGATCGTCACCAGAGACGACCCACATGTCTTGTCCCGTGGGTCCCCAGGTGGGGCGGGAGAACCGGCTACCGCGCATCACGGAGACCAGTGGTCCGCCCACTGGCCCCATTTTTACCTCCAGTGGGGTGCGTTCTTTGTCACGCACTTCTTCCACCACACCAATCATCTCACCGCCACGGGAGAAGGAAGCAGCGCGAAGATCCTGTGAGCGCCCCAATGGCCCCTTCACTGGTTCGAGGTTGGATCCCACCTTCATCAGCCCATCAGAAGTGATGGCGTGCAACTGCACAGGATTCTGGCGGGTGGCGTACATGGGGTCGTAGTGCACCACGTCAGCAGCAGTCCAGCCGTCCCGATGGTTTGGGTCCAGTGGGTTGCCGTCCACGGTGATGTAGAAGGGACCATGGATACGCGCCCGTTCGAAGGTGAAGATGATCTGAGCGGCCAGGCGGCGGCGGGATGCTTCAGACCCTGCCTGATAGTTGGAGATTTCAACGTCAACCCCATTACCCTGTGCGCCGGGGACTGCGGAAATATGGGCGGATTCCGGGAGTTCACTGGCCACCATATCGTGCAACTGGTGTGACGGGTCCTGCGCCAACAGCTGCATGAGCATATTGGGAAGGTGGCTGTCTTGGGAGTAGAGCCAACGGGGGTCGGGCACAACTCGGGAGCCAGTGACATCTAGATAGTAGATGGATTGGGATTCGTAGGTGGCCATAAAGGCTTCGCGGTCGACGAGGAGTTCGTCGGGGAAACGCTCGATCAGCCACTGTTTGCCGTTGCGATGCATCTCCACTTCAAAAGTGTGGGTGGAGAGGTTGGACTGGAAGGCACCTTGCTTGTCTACTTCGCCCATCGAGCGGGCACGCACTTGCATGACCAAGTTGTTGGCGTCGGGGGTGGCAATAGTATTGACGTCGATGCGCTCAATCACCTTAAGCGTGGCTTGGTCGTCCCAGTCGGCGTTGCCTTTGGGGGTGAGGAAGAGGCGGGCAGCAGCATGCCGGTTGGTGGGTACCGCAGCAGCCCGTATGAAGTCCCGCAGGAGGAGATCCGGGGAGCGCCCGGGCTGTGGCTTTGGGGGGTTGAAGGTAATGGGGGTGCGCCGGAACTGTCCGAGGGACTGCGGTGGGGCATCCGAGGGCAGGGCAGTACAGGCTGTCAGGGAGGCTGTGGAACCAGCGCATAGGATGAGGGCGCAGAGCGGGGCAAGGAGCTTCGCGCAGCGAGACCGACGATCCATTAGTCATCCTCCTCCACAATATCGGGGTGGCTCAGGCGTGGAGCGGAGAACCCGGCTGTTGAGGCGGGGACTTCGGCAAGCCCTTCCAAAGGTGCGGATACCGGCCCGGTGGTAGTGTGCTCACTGGGAACGGTGTTGAGTTCAGTCCCACCACTGAAGGGGCGTTCGGTGAAATCGGACTGTGGAGCAGGGGGTTCCTGGAGGGGAAATTCGCCGCTGATAGGGTCGGTGGGATACGACAGTTCGCCGGTGGGGTTCACATTTGTCCGCCCCACTGCGGTATCGGAGTAGGCCTCCGCGAGGGGGATGTCGCCGGTGCGGTCGTCGAGGGAAACCACGGGAAGTTCTCCACTATGCGGGGTGGCGGTGCCTGCGTCAGCACGCTTTACCTCGAGATACTCGCTCAGGGGGATTTCCCCGGTGGCCATGGGTTCCGTTACCTCGCCGGCATCTACCACGGGGAACCGCAGGGGAACGGGTGAACTTGTGACCGCACGTCCTGCCTCGCGCGGCAGGGTGAGGCGGAAGCAGGAGCCTTCCCCTGGCATGCCCCAGGCTTCCAGCCGGCCCCCGTGTAATTCGGCGTCCTGGGTGGCAATTGCCAAGCCCAGGCCTGTGCCACCGGACTGGCGGACACGGGAGGGATCAGCACGCCAAAAGCGGTCAAAGACTTTCTTCGCTTCACCCGGTTTAAGGCCGACACCATGGTCGCGGACGGAGATGCCGACGGTATCGTCACCCGCCCGGACAGTCAGAATGACGGGTTTGCTTTCGCAGTGGTCGTAAGCGTTGGCCAGCAGGTTGCGGAGGATACGTTCCACCCGCCGCGAGTCCACATCACACATGACTGGTGTCTCCGGCATGTCGATTTCGGCGGAGACATCGGCCGATGCGGCAACACCGGATACTGCGGCAATAGCCGAGTAGACACAGGTACGGATATCAATGCGCTCCGAGTTCAACTCGGCCACGCCGGCATCGTGGCGGGAGATCTCGAGGAGATCATTGAGGAGAGATTCGAACTTGTCCAGCTCCTTCACCATCAGTTGGGAGGCGCGGGCGGTACCGGGGTCGAGATCGTCGGCGTGATCGTAGATGATGTCTGCAGCCATTCGCACAGTGGTGAGCGGGGTGCGGAGCTCGTGCGAGACGTCGGAGGTGAAGCGTTTCTGGGCGGACCCGAACTCTTCCAGCTGGACGATCTGTTGCTGCAGGGAGGCTGCCATCTCGTTGAAGGAGGTACCAAGACGGGCGAAGTCGTCTTCACCACGGATTTCCATACGCGCGTCGAGGTCCCCGGAGGCGAAGTGCTGGGCGGCGTTGGCCGCTTGCCGGATGGGGCGCACCATCTGCCGGGAGACCAGGTAGGAGGCGAAGCCCATGAGGATAACGATGAGCAAACCACCGGAGAAGAGGGTGGTGTTGAAGAGGTTGAGGGTGCGCTCTTCTCCAGCGAGGGAGTAGATGAGGTAGAGCTGGAGGTCCGGCATGTCCACATTAGTGGGTGTGCCGACGATGAGAACTTTGGTGTCGCCAGCCCCCAAATCCATATGAGAGTACTGGTAGGAGACCTGGTTGGAGCTGACAAAGTTTACCAATGCGGGCGGAATTGCCAGCTTGGAGGGAGTGGAGATAGCGGGGCGGAGGCCGTCTGCAGGAATGTAAAGGACCGGCACAAAGGAGCCGGCGTTGGCAGAAAGTTGGCCCGCCTGTGGCCCCTGTGCAGTGAGGACAGCAAGCGCGCTCGCCATGCGAGTCTCATCGGTGGCGGAGCGGTCGGATCCGTTCAGCTGGGATTCCACAATGAGGCGGGCGGTGGAGAGGTCCCGTTCCGCACCAGCCACTTTGCTGTCGAGGATGCGCTGGGCGATCTGGGCGGAGAGACCGAAGAGAGTAAGAGTGAGGATGAGTGTGGCCAACACAATAGTGGTGGTGACGGTGCGGAATTGCAGAGACTGCCGCCAGCGCTGTTTCGCTTCGCGGAGTTTGCGACGCCCCCAGCCGCGCAGTACCCAGGGGAAGCGCTGCTGGCGGGGCCGTTGGGCTTTTTCGGTGCGGTGTTGTTTCCGCTGTTCTTTACGCTCCGTGCGGCGGCGGGACCAGGAGGTGCGCGCGGTGCTGTCGGAAGCGGGTGCGGAGGCCTCCGGCGCTTCAGCGGCGCTGTCGACAATAACTCCTTCGTCGGCTACTGCCGTGCCAGTATTGTCGTGGGGTTCAGTAGAAGCCACCGTCGCTTCGCCAGTAGAAGAACTCCCCCCAGCATGCTCGCCGCCCGCATACTCGTTCGCGGGAAAGCCACCGACAGGCATCTCGTCGGCAGACAGAGGGGCAGACGGAGCAGAAACTTTCGCCGCTGTCGGTTCGTCATCAGTGGCATGGCGCCCAGGAAGTGGCACATAGGAGATACCCGGTGCGCTACGAGTGGTAGCAGCAGGCGCCCCGGAGTCAGCAGAAGTGCCGTCACCGGGATGCCACGAATGCCGGGGATGCCGCGTCATGGACTAGTTTCCCGTACCAGCTTTATAGCCGACGCCGCGTACCGTCACCACAATCTTGGGGTTTTCGGGGTCTTCCTCGATCTTGGAGCGCAGATGCTGCACGTGCACGTTAATGAGGCGGGAGTCGGTGGCATGGTCATAGCCCCACACATGTTGGAGCAGTGTCTCGCGCGTAAAGACGCGTCCCGGCTTGGAAGCCAGCTCCGTCAACAGATCGAATTCCAGCGGCGTGAGGGAGACATACTTACCATCCCGGGTAACAGTATGGGCCGCCACATTGATGGAGACATTACCGATGGTGAGAATGTCAGAGGACTGCTCCTGGTTGCTACGCAGGCGGGCGCGCACACGGGCCACCAGTTCCTTCGGTTTAAAGGGCTTGGTGACGTAGTCGTCCGCTCCGGATTCCAGGCCGAGAACCACGTCGATGGTGTCGGTCTTTGCGGTGAGCATGATGATGGGGACAGCAGAGGAACGGCGGATTGCCTTGCAAACGTCGACACCATTCATTCCGGGGAGCATGAGGTCGAGCAGGATAAGGTCGGGGTTAATTTCCTGGTAGAGACGGAGGGCTTCGTTGCCGTCACCCACGATGGTAGTGCTGAAACCTTCATTTTCCAGCACGATGCTGAGCATCTCGGCGAGAGCTTCATCGTCATCGACAACGAGAATGTGGGCCATAACGGCTATCCCTTCTGCAGCTGGTCAATATCCGGTTCGATGAAGATCCGGTAGTGCTTCTGGTCGGTCCGACGGACGGCAGCTTCGGCCTCATCGATGGCGAGAGCGAGCTCTGCACTGCTGAGCTCTGGAGATACCCCTATCTTAGCGGCAACAAGTACCTCGGCGGGGCCAAGAAACTCAGTCTGGCAATAGATGACACGCTGTACCTGCGGAACAGATTCCAGGGCGGCAACCAGCCGGTCAAAATCCTCCTCATCCAGGGATTCGCCAATGAGCATGGACTTCATTTCCACAATGAGCACGATGGCAATGATGATGAGCAGGACACCAATGCAGAGGGCTCCCACACCATCCCATACGTTGTTACCTGTGGCCCACGACACCGATACACCGATGAGGGCCAGAACCAGGCCGATGAGGGCACCCGAGTCCTCCATGATGAGAACGATAAGGGACGGTTCATGACTGTGGCGGATGAACTGCCACCAGCTGTAGTCTCCCTTTACCTTTTTCGCTTCCTTCACCGCCGTCGCCAAAGAGAAGGATTCCAGTGCCAGCACCACCACCAGGATGATGATGGCCACCAGGTGGTTTCCCCCCTCTTCGGTGCCTTGCAGAGAATGCATGATCTTCTCAGCGCCTTCCCCTGCGGAGAACACTCCGCCCAGCAGGAAGATGACGAGCGCCACGATGAAACCGTAGAAGTAAATGTTGCGGGCATAACCGAACTGGTGGGTACGATCGGGGGCTTTTTCTGCCCGTTTATCTCCAATAAGCAGCAGAATCTGGTTGGATGTATCGGCTACCGAGTGGATGGCCTCGGCCATCATCGAGGCAGCACCGGTGACGAGGAAGCCGACGAACTTAGCGATGGCGATACCAAGGTTGGCGAGGAGCGCGGCGACAATGGCCTTCTTACCCCCAGAAGCGGACATGAGTTATCTCCTGCGATAGCAAAGTAAACGAAATGGACTGTGGAGAGAACACGCTACTGTGCGGAGAGGGATGACAGTAGCGTTTCTGCCACTACGTGGGGGTTCACGTCGGCGGTGACGGACAGCCACGGACCTTGCCACTGCGCAGTAGCGAGGGCGCGGTAGGCGGCAGCGGTTCGTTCCTGCAGGGGACTATCCTGCTCGTAGAGGTCGCGGGTGCGGGAGGCGTCAAAGGCTTCCCTCCCCGCTGCCCGCTCTCGGGCGAGAGAGACGGGCACATCAAGCAGGATGGTGAGGTCGGGTACGGGTAGTCCGAAGCGAGAAAACTCCAGGTCGGCCACCCATTCAACAATCCCGCCAGGCTCGTCAATAGACTGCTGGGTGCGGGCAGCGGAATAGGCGGCGTTCGAGGCAACCCAGCGATCCATGAGGATGATATGCGGCTGGTTCACAGACTCCTCGCAGGCGTCCGCGGTGAGTGCGGCCAGCCCTAATCCAGGATGGAGAGCGCCCTTGCGGTCTAGGGCAAAGAGTGTCGCCATTCCGTAGGCGCTCTCGATGAGATCCCCCATCTGCCCGTGGAGGGCAGCAGAGACGAGGTCTGCGTGGAGCGTCCCGTAACGCGGAAAAGCGATACGGGACACCCGAACGCCGGCTGTTTCTAGGGAGCACGCCACTGCGCTTGTGAGCGTGTTCTTGCCGGCGCCATCGACGCCTTCAATAGCAACTAACAGCGCGTTCTGAAACATGGGTCTCCCTTTTTATGGAAACTGCGGGCGGCAGAGTTTAGTAGCGGTAGTGTTCCGGCTTGAAGGGGCCTTCCACATCCACACCAAGGTATTGTGCCTGTTCTTTGGACAACTTGGTGAGTTTTCCACCGAGGGCTTCCACATGGATGCGGGCGACCTTTTCATCCAGACGCTTAGGGAGGCGGTAGACCTCGTTGTCGTAGTTCTCCGAATTCTGGAACAGCTCGATCTGTGCGGCGGTCTGGTCGGCGAAGGAGTTGGACATCACGAAAGAGGGGTGCCCGGTAGCGTTGCCCAGGTTGAGGAGGCGCCCTTCGGACAGCACGATGATGCTGTGGCCGCGGCCGCCGTCCAGGCTGGGGTCGAAGGTGAAGAGGTCCACCTGCGGCTTGATAGGGGTGCGCTTGACCTTGGGGTGGCTTTCCAGGACGGCCATGTCGATTTCATTGTCGAAGTGGCCGATATTGCCGAGGATGGCCTGGTCCTTCATACGACACATGTGGTCGAAGGTGATGATGCCGAGGTTGCCGGTGGCGGTGACAACAATATCTGCTTGCTCGATGAAGTCATCCACGGTGACGACCGGGAAGCCATCCATGAGGGCTTGCAGGGCGTTAATGGGGTCAGCCTCCGTGGTGTGGACGCGGGCACCTTGACCGTCAAAGGCTTCTGCGCAGCCTTTGCCCACGTCGCCGTAGCCACACAGCAGCACCGACTTGCCACCGATGAGGACGTCAGTACCGCGGTTGATGCCGTCGAGCAGACTGTGGCGGGTGCCGTACTTGTTATCGAACTTCGATTTGGTGACGGCGTCGTTGACGTTCATTGCGGGGAAGGGCAGGGTGCCTTGCTGCGCGAACTGGTAGAGGCGGTGGACACCAGTGGTGGTTTCTTCGGTGACGCCACGGACGGTAGCGCCCACATTCTGGAAGAAGTTCTTGTCGGGGTCAGCAGCCAGGAGGTCCTCCAGGAGGGTCTTGAGGACCTTCTCGTCGGCGGAGTCACGGTCGGTGATGGGGGGTACCACGCCGGCATTTTCGTAGTCGATACCGGTGATAACCATAAGGGTGGCGTCGCCACCGTCATCAAGGATCATGTTCGGGTAGGCCGAGGTGGGGTCTCCTGCGACGGCCGGCCAGTGCATGATCTGCGAGGTACACCACCAGTATTCTTCGAGGGTTTCGCCCTTCCAAGCGAAGACGGGGACGCCCTTGGGCTCTTCTGGGGTGCCGTACTTGCCGACCACAATGGCCGCAGCAGCCTCATCCTGGGTGGAGAAGATGTTGCAAGAGCACCACCGCACCTGGGCGCCAAGAGCGACCAGGGTCTCGATCAGTACGGCAGTCTGGATGGTCATATGGATGGAGCCGGCAATGCGGGCACCTTTCAGCGGCTGCACGTCACGGTATTCTTCGCGTAGCGCCATCAGACCCGGCATCTCATGCTCGGCGAGGGTGATCTGCATTCGGCCAGCTTCCGCCAGGCTCAGATCGCGAACCTTAAATTCCAGTCCGTTGCGGGTGTCCACAACACGTTCAGACATTCTTTCTCCTGCAATTAGTCAGAGGGTAGGGAACTCAGCACGCCGTCCATGTGGAGACGCCGGGGCAGCAGTGGCTCCCGGCATGCAAGGAATACTTTACGGTACGCGTGCCAGGAAAACAGTTGCGGGGCTCTCACCAGTGGCAATGGCAGGGCGATCCTCCCACGAACCGACCCAGGCGGCCTGTCCAGCAGGCACATCCAGATACTCGTCTCCAGTGTGTGGAGTGAGGGTGACAGATCCTTCCGTCACCAACACGATAAACGGTCCCTCCACCCCAATATCGGTGGTCATCTCTGCCTCCAGACGGGTGCGACTGAGGCGGAATTCGGGCACCGGGGTGAGGTATTCCACCGAGTCGATACCCTCCGTAGGGAAGATGCCGTGGGTAGGGGTCTCCACCGGGACGGCCGGGGCGACCGGGTCAAGGAGTGCATCGAACTGCAGCACATGCATAAGTTCGGGGACATCCACGTGCTTGGGGGTAAGACCTCCGCGCAGGACATTGTCGGAGTTCGCCATAATTTCGACGCCGACACCATGCAGATAGGCATGCAGCATTCCCGGCCCCATGAAAATCGCCTCGCCTGGCTCCAAAGTGATGCGATTGAGAAGAAGAGCACAGAGTGCCCCCGCATCGACTCCGTACTCAGAGACGAGGTTGAGGAACGTAGCGGCCTCATCTACCCACGCATCGTTCTCCGCCACTAAACGCTGTGCAGCCTGTTGTGCTGCGGTGATGCAGTCGTGTAGATGTCCACGGGTAAGGGTGATGAGAGTAGTCATCACTGCGCGGATTCCGTTAGCGTCGGGCTCGGCGCGCAGCATTTCTGCAAAGGGTTGCAGCTCGGTCACGGCAAGTGCATCAAAGAGGGCAAGTGTTTTTTGTGGATCTCGGAATCCAGCCAGAGCGTGGAAACGGGTGAGACCAACAATGAGTTCCGGTTTGTGGTTGGGGTCATGGTAGTTGCGGTCGGGGGCATCCAGCGGGACCCCTTGCGCATTCTCGCGGGCAAAGCCTTCCTGTGCTTGTTGTGTGCTGGGGTGGGCTTGCAGCGAAAGGGGTTTTTCCGCGGCCAAAACTTTGAGGAGGAAAGGCAGATGCCCCTCGAAGTCCTGGGAAATGAACGAACCAAGTTCCTGTGCGGGAGCGGAAGTGATGACGTCGAGAAGGGTACGCGTGTGGTCGGCGGCGAGGGGGGCAGGATCGCCGGAATGCGCACCAAACCACATTTCTGCTTCGGGGTGCTCGGTGGGGGTGGGTGCTTCACGCAGCGCGGCTAGCTCTTGATGAGAGCCCCAGGCATAGTTCCGGATAGCACCATCGAGTAGGTACATTATTGCCTTTCCAGTGAGGTGTATGACCTGCCGTCTGATTCCTCTGCATCGACCGTACCGATATCACACTCAGGCCGGCCGCTGCACGCGCTATAACTACATTCCATACAGTCCATTGTGAGTGTACTAGCCATTCGGTAACTAACAGTTTTTCAGCAACTCTCTATGACAACTTATAAGATATCTTCAGGGTTCATTAAAGTGACGTTGACCTGCAGATATACACATCACAGGGGGTAAAAAAGTGGCATTTACCACGATTCTTTCGAGGAACTGTCCGCCCCATCGAGATATTCCTCTTTTTTCTTGAAATCCCCGCTTGGGAGAAAACATTCCTCGCTAGACTTAAGGGCGTTCGCGCCCCGTATTTTAGGTGTGCAACCGAACTGTAGTTTTGCGTACAGAAACGAATAAGGCAGACCCAATCTGCATAACTAGGAGTTCAGCAGCTCGAGCCGCTGCGGAGCCCCGTTCCACCGTGATAGGAGGAAAGATGGATACCCGTACTATGGCTTCCATCAATCTGCACGCCGTTCTGCGAGCCTGCGTTCCGCTCGTCGAGAACGACCCCGTTGCACGGGAAATCGTTAAGGACAGCAATATCTCTGTCCGTTTTGATATCCCCGGCATTGAACCCCGCACCCTGATCTTCGATCATGGCACTGCGCGCAGCGAAGCCCCTGGCCCTTCCAAGCCGGATCTTCGTCTCGGCTTCGTGTCTCCGGCCCACTTCAACTCCATGATCGCCGGCAAGGGCATCCCGGTACCGATGTGGGGTGCCCACCGCATGGGCTTCCTACTTGGTCCCTTCACTAAGCTGACTGATCGTCTGTCCTATATCCTCCAGACTCCCGAAGGTGTCACTCTCACCGCGGAGGAAGAGGAACTGAAGACGTTCCTCACTGCTAACGTCGCTTTCGCAGCTCTCTGTGAGGTCGCCAATACTGACCCGGTCGGCCAGAAAATAGCTCACGGTATGCGCGACGGCGCATTGATCGTAGAGGTCCCCTCCGAAGGCATCAAGTTCGCCTGCCAGACCAAGGACCACAAGTTGACCTTCTCCCCCGATGGTTCCCACACCGACCCCAACGCGTGGATGACCTTCGACAGCAAAGAGACCTTCCGCGCAGTGCTTGACGGTGCCGTCGACACCTACGCGATCATCGGTCAGGACAAGCTTGTCATGAGTGGTGTGATCCTCAACATCGACGCCGCGAACAAGATGCTCGGACGCGTCTCCCGTTACCTGGCCTAAGGAGAAATATCCATGGAAATTTTCGATTACCCCAAGAACCGCGAGGCTTTTGCCCGTGCAACTAAGGTCATCCCCGGCGGTATTTACGGCCACCTTGGACCGACCGAGGGCTGCCACATTCCTGCATCTGCCTACCCCTTCTACTCTGATCACGCCAAGGGCGCCTACATCTGGGATCTCGACGGCAACAAGTTCATCGATCACATGGCTGCCTACGGTCCTATGATTCAGGGCTACGCTGATGATGACATCAATGAAGCCGCTTTCAAGGCTTGCCGCACTGGTGACTGCATCACCCTCCCCGGTACACTCTCCATCAACCTCGCTGAACTGCTGGTAGATACCGTCAACATCGCTGACTGGGCGCTCTTCGCCAAGAACGGTGGCGACGTTACCAACCTGGCCATGATGACCGCTCGTTCCGCCACCGGCCGCGACAAGATCATCATGTACAACGGCTCCTACCACGGTGTGAACATGTGGATGCAGCACGAAGGCGACCCGGGTGTATCCTCCGCCGACGTATCTAACAACATCTACATTGACTGGAACAACCTCCAACAACTTAAGGATGTTATCGCTGCTAACGAAGGTGAGATCGCTGGCCTCATCGCCATGCCTTACCTCCACTGCGCTTTCGGAGATAATATTCTCCCTGCTCCCGGCTACTGGGAGCAGGTCCGCAAGCTCTGCACCGACAACGGCATCGTCCTCATCGTCGACGACGTTCGCGCCGGCTGGCGTCTGGACCTCCAGGGCTCCGACCACTTCTTCGGTTTTGAAGCAGACCTTATCTGCTTCTGTAAGGCACTCGCCAACGGCTGGAACGTGTCGGCTCTCTGCGGTAAGGATTCTCTCAAGGATGCTTGCTCCGCCGTTATGTACACTGGCTCCTACTGGCACACCGCAGCTCCGTTTGCTGCTGCTATCGCCAACATCACCAAGCTGCGCAATCACGAAGACGCTTGTGGCCACATGCGCGTCATCGGTGAAGGCATTATGAGTGGTATGGAGAAAGTTGCCGCAAACCACGGCTTCCACATGGTCACCAGTGGTGAACCTAGCCTCTTCTACATTCGTCTCGCTGATGACAACAACTTCAAGCTCCACCAGGAGTTCGTCGCTGAAGCAGTCAAGCGTGGTGCCCTCCTGGCCTCGCACCACAACCACTTCACCAACCTGTCTGAAACCCAGGAAGATGTGGACAAGACCATCGAGATCTGCGACGAGGCGCTCTCCGTAGTTGCTTCCCGCCATCCGGATATGGGATTCACTGTCTAAGTCCGTTTGCCACTCTTGAGGCTAAAAGAACCCCCGCAACCACAGCGGGGGTTCTTTTTATGCGGGGATAGTACGGTGCGAACTAGATATAAGGACAGCTACGCGCGACTAACAGCTCAGGCACGAATAATGGCGAGGATCTCCTCCACCAACATGTCCACAGCCTCCGGAGTGTTGGCCTCGACGTTGAGACGCAGCAGCGGCTCAGTGTTCGAGGCGCGCACGTTGAACCAATTGCCGTCCTTCAAGTCGACAGTCACACCATCGAGACGGTCGATGCTCTCCGTCCGGTCAGCGAACGCAGCCACCACAGCTTCAGTACGCTCTGTCTGCGCCGCGGAACTTGTCAATCGAGAGTTAATCTCACCGGAGGCAGCATAGCGGGTGTACTTCGCCATCATCTCGGACAACGGCTTATCTTGCTGTCCCAACGCTGCCAGCACATGCATAGCAGCCAGCATGCCAGAGTCTGCGCGCCAGAAATCTCTGAAGTAGTAGTGGGCAGAATGCTCCCCGCCGAAAATAGCATTCGTCTCCGCCATCTTTGCCTTAATAAAGGAGTGCCCCACACGGGTCCGCACAGGCTCTCCCCCATTCTCGCGGATGATCTCCGGCACAGCCTTGGAGGTAATGAGGTTGTGGATGACGGCTGAACCCGGCTCGCGTGCCAGCTCTCGCTCCGCCACCAGGGCAGCAATGGCAGAAGGAGACACCGGCTGGCCCTTCTCATCAACGACAAAGCAGCGGTCAGCATCACCGTCGAACGCTACACCGATATCAGCCTTCACCTCGGGGGTGAATTTCTGCAGATCCACCAAGTTCTTGGGATCCAGCGGATTTGCCTCATGGTTCGGGAAAGACCCATCAAGCTCGAAGTACAGTGCTTCCACGGTGAGCGGGAGGTTCTCCCACACTGCCGGAACGGTATAACCGGCCATACCGTTACCAGCATCCACGGCCACAGTCAGAGGCCGCACATCCTTCAGGTCAACAAGCTTGTTGAGGTAATCCACGTAATCGGGCAGCATATCGCGGTTAGTGGCATAGCCGTGGGCGCCGCGGAACTCTGGTACGCCCTCCGCCAGTTCTCGGGAAATGGTGGCAAGGCCCGTATCCTGGCCCACCGGACGGGCACCAGCCCGGCAGAGTTTAATGCCGTTGTACGCAGCGGGGTTGTGAGATGCCGTAAACATGGCACCAGGCATCTGCAAGAGACCGGAGGCGCAGTACATCTCATCCGTCGATGCGAGACCAATATTCACCACATTGAGTCCTTGCGCGACGACACCTTCTGCGAACGCATCCACCAGCTCGGGGCCGGAGTCGCGCATGTCGTGTGCGACAACGACGCTGAGGGCGCCTTCCGATCGCATCAGACGGCCAAACGATTGACCCACTGCACGCACAAAATCGGTGGTGATCTGTTCACCAACCAATCCGCGGATGTCATAGGCCTTAATGACATCGGCGATAAATGCAGGATCCCACCGAGGGGACGAAGCAGCAGCATTGCTCACCGGGATATCTCCTTCTTAGTGAATGCATTTAGACACACTAAGCCTACCGCCTTTCGGCATGGAACCTGCCATCTTAGGACGGGCTAGATAAGCTAACACTATGACTAAGGACACCACGGTTCCCTATCCCCCGCCTTGGCAGCCGCTGACCAGCCGCCGCGCAGATCGCCGCGGACGGGGTCCCCGTGGCCCCATCATCCCTCCGCAGGTTCCTCGCTATTGCACCCGCGCATCCGCGTTCGATGAAAACGCCTTAGAGGCCTTTGCCCGGATCGACGCAACCTTCCACGATGAATTGGGCGATCTCGATCTAGCCGTCGATATGGTGCCACGGATGCGTCTCAAAGCCGGTTCCACTCTCTGGCCGGACTCCGTCGCCGCTGACGGACCTATTCCCCTGGGCCGTGTCCTGCCCGCATCTTTTGATAAGTGGGGTACTCCTATCCGCCCGCGTATCGTGCTTTTCCGCAAGCCTATTGAGGAGCGATGTGAGGACGAAATGCAGATGCAACGGCTTTTGCACGCTATCCTCAGCAAGTTGGTGGCCTATCACCTCAATGTGGAGCCGCAGCTTATCGACCCCCATTATGACGAGGGGCCCCAGGTATAGGGACTCCTCGAGTGTGTGATGTGCCGTCGGTCGCGCGGCAGCATGCCGTTCCATCACATATGTTTGAGGGCCTCCCGCGGGAGGCCCTCAAACAAGGTCTTCAAGAATATTTAGATAGCGCGTTTCTTCAAGCGGCGACGTTCACGCTCCGACAAGCCACCCCAGATACCAAAGCGTTCGTCGTGCTCAAGTGCGTATTCCAGGCACTCGTCACGAACTTCGCAGCTTTGGCAGATGCGCTTAGCCTCACGTGTGGAACCGCCCTTTTCCGGAAAGAATGCTTCCGGATCGGTCTGTGCGCAGAGAGCTCTTTCCTGCCATTCGAGTTCAACAGCAGTAATCAGTTCTTCGACACTCATGCTAGCGAGCGGCACAGCACCTGGAGCTCCGTAACTAGTCACGTAGCCTCCTGTCGTGTGTCGTGAAGATGCGCAAGCGGTTACTTACACACTTGTTATTACACCCAAAAATGGGCGCAAAAGCAACCTAAATCGAAATTCTCCAATATCGCAAATATACGCAAATACGCGTCATTTCGACCCCGGCGTGTCATGAGATTTGTGGCATATCTTATCAATTTCTAGAAAAATACACCTGACGTGCAGAAATGCCGTATTTATTTGAGAATAAAAACATTCTCGACCCGCTGCCAACATCAGTTATTTTTCGTCACACCCGTCACACGCACTACCAAAAAGTTGCCGCTTCCCGCGTGTCCATCCTAACAATCCTCACGTCTGCAGCCAGGTATAAAGCAAAGGTTGAAGGTTTACTCCAGGCCACTACTCCACCTCGGCAACGGCCTGGAAAGAGCATAAAAGGGTACTAAGCGTCCGTGGAGAAGCGAACTCCCGCCTCTGGAATTTCAATACCCGGCCATACGCGAATACCGGCGACAAGCTCGCAACGATCCCCCACCACCGCGTCATCACCAATGACAGCATCGCGGACCACACAACCGTCACCAATACGCGCACCGTTGCCGACAAGAGAGCGCTCAATGACAACATCTTTGCCCAGTACTGCGCCATCAAACACCACAGAGGACGACACCACCGCGTGATCCCCCACTACCGAGTCTTGACCAATAACTGTACCGCCCCGCAAAATAGCAGACTCCGCGATCTCGGCACCCGGCAGAACCAAATATTCACCCTGATGGCCCTCCAAGGCAGGTGAGGGGGCAATGCCCTGTACCAGATCCGCCGAACCCTGTACGAAGTCCTGCGGCGTACCCATATCGCGCCAATACTGGGAATCCACGTGCCCATACATACGACGGTTTTCCTCCAACAACCGGGGGAACACATCGCGCTCGACACTCACCGGGACGCCCGCCGGAATGCTCTCGATAATCTCGCGGCGGAACACGTAGCAACCTGCGTTAATCTGATCTGTCGGGGGGTTGGGAGTCTTCTCCAAGAACGCCTCCACCCGGCCATCGGCGCCGGTAGGCACACAGCCAAAAGCTCGCGGATCCGGCACCTGGACGAGATGCAGCACCACATCGGCCTGCTTCTCAACAAACGTCCCCAAGATGTCCTGCAAGTCTGTCCCACCCAGCACATCACCGTTGAACACCATAATGTTCTCGCCGCGCAGCTTCGGCAGAACGTTGCGAATGCCACCGCCGGTATCCAGCGGTTGGTCCTCCACCACATACTCGATCTCTAAACCGAAGTCGGATCCATCACCGAAATACTCGGAAAAGACCTCCGCCTTATACGAGGTACCCAGGACGATGTGCTTAATACCGGCGTCTTTAATACGGGACAACAGGTGGGTGAGGAAGGGCAGTCCGGCCGTCGGCAGCATCGGTTTGGGTGCCGAGAGAGTCAGGGGACGCAAGCGCGTGCCTTTGCCTCCGACGAGCACCACAGCATCGGTGGCGTCGAGAACGTCCTGGCTCAGACGGTGAGGTGCGGTCATGGTGATATCCAATTCCTTGAAGTACGCAGAGTTATAGAAGAAACGGTGGACAGAAGTGGAAAAGGTCAGTGCCGCTGGCGGCGCGCCAACGATACGGCAATCTGACACCGAACCCACAGGCCAGCCTTCAGTATCCACCGTAGTGGAGCTTGCCACCAATGTGGGTGGCGATCGGCCTGGAATTTATATGCACTCCGATGGTGTGCCGGCAACATGGTCTCCGGATGGGAGCTGGCAGCATGGCCTTTCGCATGCCGGATCTCAGCGGAGGGGACGAAGATGTTCTGCCAACCTGCTTTACCGAGCCGGTCACCCAGATCCACATCCTCCATATACATGAAGTAACCCTCGTCGAAACCAGCAATCTGGTAAAAGGCTTCCCACCGCACCAACAGACAGGAACCGGACAGCCAACCGGCAGGATGCTCCACCGTCATGTTTCGATCATCCAAGTAAGACTTCGTCCACGGGTTTCCCGGCCAGATCGGACCAAGAAGGGCGTGGGCAATCCCATCGCGAATACTCGGCAGGGCCCGCGCAGAAGGATAGATAGTACCGTCCGCTTCTCGAATAAGTGGCCCTAGCGCACCAGCTTTCTCCCAACGCTCAGCAGCAGCGAGCAGCGCATCAATCGACCCCGGCGAGAACTCCACATCAGGATTGGAGATGAGGATGTAGTCAGTGCGGACGTCCGGGCAATTGTCCTCAAGATAGGTGAAGGCCCGGTTGATAGCGGAGCCGTAGCCGAGGTTAGAACCCATGCCGAGCAGGCCGACGGTGAGGCCGGGGGTGCCAGCATAGTCACGCACGGCAGCCTCAGGTGCCCCGTCGGTGGAGCCGTTATCCGCCATAATGACGTGCACTGGCTGATGAGTCGCTGCAGGAATACTGTCCAAGAAGGTGCGCAAGTAGCGACCGGGTGAATAGGTGACGGTCACTACTGCTAAGGATGCTTGTGCCACGAGTAATAGCCTATCTATCCGACTGGTTGAACTCGAACTGAGGAATCGGCAGGTGCCTCGTGGCGGGCGTCGGTAGGGACCCCTGTGCAGAGTCAGCCAGCGCCTCCCTGAGCGCGTCCTGCCACGAACGCAGCGGAGTCAGCCCGGCATCCTGCCAGCTGGTGGAACTGAGGACTGACCAGCTAGGGCGAGCTGCCGGAGTGGGGAACTCGCTGCTCGTGCAGGGGTGCACAGCTGCGGCCGCGTCACTATCGAGTTGGCTGATAATGGCCTGAGCGAATTCGAACCAGGTGGTGAAACCTGAGTTAGTGGCATGGAGAAGAGCGGGTACCGACTCCCCATGACAGAGTTTCTGACAGAGTTCCCACAGGCCCCAGGCCAGGTCGAGGGAATAGGTGGGGCAGCCGCGCTGGTCGTTGACGACCGTTACGCTCCCCTTCTCTCGGTAGAGATCCTGCATCGTGGTGACGAAGTCGCGGCCCCGCACACCCCACTGGTGGCGTTGCGGACCGGTAAACAGCCAGGAGGTGCGCACAATCACAGCTTGCTGTGGTCCCTCAGCACCGGCCCAGGCATCCATAATGGCAGCTTCACCGGCGGCTTTACTCGCTCCGTAGACGCAGCTCGGGGAGACTGGGTCGTCTGTCTCCCAGGGCAGGCACTGTCCTGCATCATCGAAACGCGGCTGCCCCCCAAAAACGTAGTCAGTACTGAGGTGAACAAGATGCGCACCCCGTTCCCGGCAGAGTGCTGCCAGTTCACCAGGCGCTTCGGCGTTGACGCGGTAGGCCAGGTCGGAATTCTCTTCAGCAGCATCGACGGCAGTGTAGGCGGCGCAGTTAAGGACGATGTCCCCGGGGCCCAACATGAGCGTTTCACCAGCGGTGAATACCGACGGATCGGAGAGATCACAGTCCCGGCGCGAGTACATCACTAGCGGGGTTTCCTGCCCGACTTCCCACAGGAAGGCAGGTTGGGTGGCGAGGAGCGCATAGCCAAGTTGGCCACTGGCTCCCACGATGTGGATTCGGCAGCGATGCGTTGTCACAGGAATACTCTCTTCTTTAGTCGCTAGTGTGTGACGTTTCGAGTCAGTCGGCTCATGATGTGTGGGCGTGCGATGTCGCGAGAAAACCGCTCGATGGGCGCCAAGTGTATAGAGGCTACTGGGGTTTGCGCTGGTTTCCTAATAGCCGCACGAGTCGGGGAGACCAGCAACCTGGCGTCAACGCGGGTCAACATCCTGGTAGGGTGCGGCCTGATCGAACCGTTCCAGCCGAGGTGCCCCCGCGCGCAACGGTTCCCACCACTCCCGGTTCTCGCGATACCAGGCGATAGTAGAAGCCAATCCGTGGTCAAAACTCATGTGGGGCCGGTAGCCCAATTCCGCACGGGCTTTGGAGTCGTCCACACAGTAGCGCATATCGTGACCCGGTCGGTCTGCCACGAAGTCGATCATGTTCTCGCGCATCCCCATCTCAGCGACAATCCGACGAGTCATCTCTAGCGCGGACATTTCTGTCCCACCCCCAATGTTATAGACCTCCCCGGCACGGCCTTTCGTCAACGCCATCGCTAACCCCCGGCAGTGGTCAGTGACGTGCAGCCAGTCGCGGCGAGCGGAGCCATCACCATAGACTGGTACCTTCTTTCCCTCCATAAGGTTGGTGACGAAAAGCGGGATGAGCTTTTCGGGGAACTGGTGCGGGCCGTAGTTATTGGAGCAGCGGGTAATGACGACGGGCAGGCCGAAGCTCCGGAAGAACGATTGGGCGACGAGGTCAGAGCCTGCTTTCGAAGCGGAGTAGGGGCTGGTGGGAAGGAGCGGGTCTGTTTCCGGCCAGGCCCCCAGCGGGATGGAACCGTAGATTTCGTCGGTGGAGACATGGACGATGCGGCTGACGCCGACGTCGTGCGCCGCCTGCATGACGGCTGCGGTTCCTACGACGTTGGTGTGCGCGAAAGTGGTGGCTCCATTAATGGACCGGTCGACATGTGATTCTGCGGCGAAATGGATGACGGCGTCGTGTCCACGCATGGCCTCGTGCAGAGTGGGTTCATCGCAAATGTCACCGTGGACGAAGGAGAAGCGGGGGTCACTCGCACATTGGGTGAGGTTTGTCAGTGTGCCGGCGTAGGTGAGGGCATCGTAGACGGTGACGGCTTCGAGCTCCGGAAGATCGAGTGCTCCCTCCAGAGCCATTGTGGTAAAAACTGAGCCGATAAAGCCAGCTCCACCGGTGATGAAGAGCTTCACCCTATGTCCTTCCCCTAGGTGCTAGTGCTTGTTCCTAGATTACCTACTATGGGAGCTGCCCTGTGCATTTCTGGAACAGCTGCTGTAGAGCACCTGAAACTCTTGGCCTCACCTCAGGTTTTTCTTGTTGAGTGGGCTCGTCAATTGTCGAAATGTAGTGCTTTTTTCGTAATCTAGTAGGAGTACTCTGTTACCACAGAGTGATCTTCTAGTTATCCACCAGTAATAGTCCTGGTGGGAGGGATATCGACGAGGAAAGGAGATGCTATGAATGGCCGCGCTCCCCAGACGGTTCTGACGCGCGTTGTGCGACCTATTATCGCTATCATCGCCATCCTCCTCGTCGTTGTGTCAACCTTCGCATGGTCAAAGATCGATACCCTCAAAGACAACACCGCGAACGCCTTCCTTTCCCTAGGTGGTGAAGCGGATGGCGCTACTGACATCCTCCTCGTCGGGTCTGACTCCCGCACTGATGCCAAGGGCAATCCGCTTACCCCCAGCGAGCAGCGTATGCTGCACGCAGGCAGTGATGTGGAATCGACCAACACGGACACCATCCTGCTGGTGCGTATTCCCCACAATGGCCGCTCCGCTACCGCTATCTCCATTCCCCGCGATACGTGGATCTCCACCCCGAAGTTGGGTGAGGGCAAAATCAATGGCGTGTATGGGCAGACTCTGTTGTTGGCCAAGCAGGAAGCCCTGGCCAAGGGCATGTCCCCGCAACAAGCCGAGAAGGTAGCGACGGATGCTGGCCGTGAAGCCCTCCTCCACGCAGTCGCCGATCTTACCGGCGTGACGGTCGACCATTATGCCGAAGTGGGCTTACTGGGCTTTGTCCTTATCACTAATGCAGTGGGCGGCGTGGAAGTATGTCTCAACCGTGCTGTGAACGACCCTTATTCGGGTGCACACTTCCGTGCTGGAGTGCAGACACTGAGTGGTTCCAAAGCACTTGCGTTTGTCCGTCAACGCCACGGTTTGTTGCGTGGTGACCTCGACCGTATTACCCGCCAGCAGGCGTATATGGCCTCTATGGTGCGCAAGGTGCTTTCCGCGGGTGTCCTCACCAATCCGGATGCGTTGAACCGGCTCACTCAAGCAATTAACCGCTCCGTGGTGGTGAACGAGGGCTGGGACGTGGTGCAATTCGCCCAGCAGCTTCAGCACCTGACGGGTGGGCAGGTGAAGTTCGCTACCATCCCTGTCACTAATCCTGATGCACATATGAAGCTGGATAACGGCGACATGGTGAGTGCTATTGAAGTTGATCCGCCGGCAGTGAAGGCGTGGGTGGAGCGCACCATTGGGTCTTCCAAGAAGCCGGGGAAGAAAAAGGAACTGCCGAAGCCGGAACGTGTCAACATTGATCGTTCTGCCGTGTCACTATCGGTCTTGAATGCCGGTTCTCTCGCCGGATTGGCTGGTTCAGTGGCCAAGTACTTGGAGGGGCTGGGCTACCAGACTCAGAACACCGGAAACTCTGACAACGACACCCCCACTAGTGTTGTGGTGGGTAATCCACAGACCATGGCTGCGGCGGATGCCGTGAGTAAAGACTTGGGTGGTCTCCCCGTCCAGAGTTCCGCAGATGTACCTATTGGAACCGTGCGAGTCGTCCTCTCTGACGACTATGAGGGACCGGCCACGAAGGACGGGAAGACTGTCTTCGCCAGTGATCTTGAACTGCCTGTCAAACCCACTGTGAGCCCCGGTAGTACCCCCTCTATTAGCGCGGGTGGGCGTGGTCCGCAATGCGTCAATTAGGTTCTGCGTCCCCGACGAGCAGCACTAATGTGATCTTGCCAACTATTGCCATTTACACATTAACACTTATTGACAATCTGTAATTCCTAGGGGAGTATTGAACCGTGCCTAAGTCACCTCAGAATCCAGAATCCACCACGATGTCGGTCGATGAAGCCATCATCAAAGCTGGCCTCAGCTGCATCGTGAAGGATGGTGTACGCCGCACAACCATGGCTGGAATTGCCCGAGCCGCCCAAGTGAGCCGCCCTACTCTCTACCGCCGTTACAAGGACGTCACCGCCCTCGCCACGGCACTCCTCACCCGGGAACTCCTCGACATTCTAGACACTGTGCCCCGTATGCCTTCGGATACCGAGGAACTGGTCAACACCATCGTGATCTACACCGACAAAGCACGGAACAATGCTTTCCTCCGGGCCATTATCGAGACAGATCCCGAACTGCTGACCACGTACTCCTTCCGACGCTTCGGCCAGAGCCAAATCGCTCTCATCCGCTACTTGGAAACCCTCATCAAGCAAGTCCAGGTATCAGATGTGGCCCGCGCACACGGTGAAGAGCCGGAGGCAGCACTCCTCATCCGCCAGGACGATCCCCACGTCATGGCAACTATGATTCTGGTCATAACCCAGGCTGCTGCACTCTCCGCACAGGCAGCCTCCTCCGGTTTTGGTAGTGATGACGTTTGGCGTGAAGAACTAACCAAAACATTGAAGGGATATTTGTCTCATGACCTCACAGGATCCTCGCGCACTATCTCCTGAACTTCGTACCGAAACTCTCGCTAAACTCGCTTCGATGCCCGCCGGTGAGCTCGACATGATCATCATCGGCGCCGGCATCACCGGTGCCGGCGTGGCTCTCGACGCCGTCACCCGCGGCCTCAAAGTCGCCATCATTGAAAAAGAAGATATCGCCTTCGGCACCTCCCGCTGGTCCTCCAAGCTCGCCCACGGTGGCCTCCGCTACCTCGCCAAGATGGAACTCGGCATCGCCCACAGCTCCGCCGTCGAACGTGGCATCCTCCTGGAAGAGACCGCTCCACACCTCGTTCATTCCATCGCCCAGGTCGTTCCACTGAACGACGCCGCCACCACCATCCAGCAGGGTGCTTCCCGCGTCGGCTTCATTGGTGGCGACCTCCTCCGCATGGCGGCCGGCACCTCCGGCGACATTCTTCCCCACTCCCACTACCAGAGCGTCTCTAAGACCCTCGAAATGTGTCCCGGTGTCTCCCGCGATGGACTTAAGGGCTCCTGGGTGTTCTACGACGGCCAGATGATCGACGACGCCCGAGTCGTCACCTGCGCCATCCGCACCGCCGCAGAAAAGGGCTGCCTCGTCCTCACCCATGCTGCCTGCAGCGACGTCACCGGTACCTCCGTAACCGTCACTGACCAACTGGGCGGCAAGAGCTTCACCCTCAGCGCCAAGTCTGTGAGCTCTGCCACCGGTGTCTGGGCAGGACACATCGATAACGAGATCAAACTCCGTCCCGCCCGCGGCACCCACCTGGTGATCGACGCTGCCAAGATGGGCAACCCTACCGGCCAGCTCACTGTGCCGCTGCCTGGCTCCATCTCCCGTTACCTCTTCGCCATCCCCGAACAGCTCGGACGCATCTACCTGGGCCTCACCGACGAAGAAACCCGTGGCGAAATCGTCGACGTCCCACCCACCCCGGAAGAGGACATCGACTTCCTCCTCAAGAACTTCAACAGCGCCCTCGAAGTGAAACTCACCCGTGACGACGTCATCGGCGCCTTCACCGGCTACCGCCCGCTCATCGACTCCGGTGAAGGCGGATCCACCTCGGACCTGTCCCGTCGCCACGCCATCATCGAAGCCAGCAATGGCCTCATCTCCATCGTGGGCGGTAAGTTCACCGAGTACCGCCTCATGGCTGAAGAGACCGTCGACGAGGTCATCAAGCGTCGCAACCTCAGCGCCGGCCCCTGCATCACCCGCACCACCCCCTTCATCGGTGCTCCCAAGCACTCTGCCTCGGCCGGGGTGTCCAAGGCAGACCTGGACAAACTGCCCGCCTCGCTGGTCGCTCGCTTCGGCCACGAAGCCCCCAACGTAGTGGCCTCCTGCCCGGTCGAACGCCCGCTGGAGCAGGTTGCCGGCATGGACATCACCCGTGCTGAGTTTGCCTACGCTGTCACCCACGAAGGCGCCATGACTGTCGACGATATCCTGGACCGCCGCACCCGCGTCGGCTTGGTGAAGAAGGACCGCGACGCAGCCCTTCCCACCGCCCAGGAAATGATCGACACTCTGGTCAAGTAGGGCACAACCTACAGCAACTTCATTAACTCTTCCCGGTGGGCCTAGTAGCTGTTTACTAGGCTCACCGGTTTTCTTTCCCCATGTAAGAAAAATTCGGCGCTAAATCCCGTAGCATAGTGGACAAGCCACGATATCTACTCCCCGACAGTGCACTGGCCTGCGCGCCATTGAGTTTTCACCCTTCCCCATATGACCACACCACATAACTCCGTCCCCTACTCGTGGAACTTGCCCCTCAATATTGACGGCAAGATCCTTGGCGCGGCCTACGACGTCATTATGGAAAAGGGCATCGACAAAGCCACAATCTCTGAAATCGCCAGCCGTGCAGGTATTTCTCGGCCAACTCTGTATCGTCGCTTCAGCGACATCAACGCCGTCTTCTGCGCCCTCGTCACCTCCATCATGCTGGACATATTGAACCAGTGCTATCAGCTTGTCGACACCGTGGAAGAACTCATCGATACCCTCCTCGACTTTGTGATCCGCGTGCGCGAACAACCCATTTTTGACCAACTCGCACGCTCCGAAAACGGCTTCCTAGCTAACTATTTCGTTATGCGCCTCGGTATTTCACAACGGGAATTGCTTGCAGTACTAGCCTCCCTGATCCACCACTGCCGAGCCGTCGACCCAACCCAGCTCCGCGACGAAGACGACATGGAACTTGCCGCCATGATCATCATGATGCTGCAAGGCACCAGCCTCTCCGTTGGATCCATGTCCCGCATCATCTCTAATGACACCTGGCGCCGACAACTGAAATACGCACTCACCGGGCTCCTTAGCCCCTCCGCAGACATTCCCCCAGCAAATATTCCGCGCAGCCCCGAAACGAGCGCAACCAACCGACGTTCTCGCTTCATCTCCCTCGGAGTCCCCGAAGCTGAACCTATGACTCCCCCCGCCCGCTTCATGGCAGACATCTCGAAACCGAAAAGTAGCAGCCGGCGCACCTCAACCCGCAGAACTGCTGGCAAACCAGGTGCACAAAAACCACCTGCCGACGAAACAGCTGCCCCTCCCACCACACAAAAGAGCGCGAAGAACAGCACTCGCCGCTCCCCGCGCTCTGCCCGCTAGACTGCGTCTACCTGGGGTTACCGTTCCTGATCCAGGCGGTTCTGCAAAGCCGCGTGTTTACCCACGACCTCTTCTTCCATCCCTGCCATAAAGGCCTCCATCTTCGCCCGCACCTCTGCATCAGCAGCGCCAATAATACGAGCAGCCAACAGGCCAGCATTCTTCGCGCCATCAATCGACACAGTTGCTACCGGCACTCCCGCCGGCATCTGCACGATAGACAACAGCGAATCCATTCCCTCCAGGTTCTTCAAAGCACGCGGGATACCAATAACAGGCAACGCCGTGGCTGCCGCCATCATGCCCGGCAGATGTGCAGCACCACCGGCACAAGCAATAATGCACTGCAGCCCCCGCCCCGCGGCCTCCTTGCCGTAATCCAGCATGCGCTGCGGAGTACGGTGCGCCGAATACACACCCACCTCCCATGGAATACCGAACGCATCCAGGGCTTCCACCGCCGGCTCAACTGTCGGCCAGTCGGAATCTGACCCCATCACAATTCCTACCAAAGGGTTATAGGACGCCATCGTCGTCACCTTTCTTCACGTCTTACCCGACGCTCATCCGTCTCAGCATCGTTGTCGTGTACGTTGCCAGCGTGGATACAATAGCTCACTCGTTAGCCGGCATACCTGTATGCGGGTCCCAGCCATCCAGCCACTCCGCCGTGGACATCCACTGTGCCGCCAACTCGGCTTCCCGCTGTACCTTCGCCACATAGACGGGATCCTCAACCGAACCACCCAGCGGGCCACACACGTTGACGTGTCCCAGTTTACGGCCCGGACGCTCGCTTTTTCCGTACATATGCAGCTTCACATTGGGGAAGCGTGCAAATAGGTGATGCGCCCGTTCATCCATCGTCATCTTCGGAGTCTTCGGCGCGCCCAACACATTGGCCATCACCGTAAACGGCACCCGCATAGAGACGTCCCCCAACGGATAATCCAGGACTGCCCGAATGTGCTGCTCAAACTGGCTGGTAATGCACCCATCCTGCGTCCAATGGCCGGTGTTATGAGGGCGCATCGCCAATTCATTAACCAGCAAAGAGTTATCCGGCAGCAAGAACAGCTCCACCGCCAGCACGCCGGTTACCTCCAGCTCCTGGGCAATGCGCAACCCCAACTGTTGGGCAGCTGTCGCCACCTCCGCTGGCAAACAGGGCGCAGGAGCCATCGCAACGGCACAAATTCCCTGCTGTTGGATGGATTGGGTAACGGGCCACGCGGCCCCCTGCCCCTCTGGAGAACGGGCGACCAGGGCAGACAATTCCACCACCCACGGCACTTTCCACTCGCCCAGCATTGTCATCTCGTGCGCCGTGATCCCCGTGCGCACAATTTCCTGCGCCTCCACCAACGTCGTCGGAGCCCACACTCCATGGCCGTCGTATCCGCCACGCGCCGTCTTAATGATGACCTCGCCGTCGTTCTCCTCCCAGAACCGCGCAACATCGTCATCGGTCTGCAGATGGGCAAACGGGGGCACCGGGGCACCAATCTCCCGTAGGCGACGCCGCATCTGCAACTTATCCTGGGCAAAAATGAGGGCACGCGGCTGTGGCTGGAAGTTCACTCCCTCCGCCAGCAACGTGGCTAGCACGTCCTGGGGGACATGCTCATGGTCAAAGGTCACCACATCCGCCCCCTGTGCGGCGGTACGGATAGCTTCTACATCCGTATGCTCGCCCATCACCACGTCGGGAGTGACCTGGGCAGCGGATTCCGTAGGACCAGAGGACACCACCCGCAACGTCTGCCCCAGCTCGATTGCCGCCTGGGCCGTCATACGAGCCAGCTGCCCACCTCCAATCATGGCGACCTTGGGCATAATGCGTTCGGTGACAGGGGGATACTTGCGTGGCGCGGTAGGCATAGGCAGTACTCTTCCGGCAGGAGCAGGATGGATAGCGAATAATGCCGTGCCGTCGGGAATTCTTTCGCCGGCCTATGCCGACGCAGAGGGGGACGACCTGGCATTCCATGTCCATTGTGTCACGTCACCGGCAGAAGAAGGTAAGCTGACTTTTGTGAAAATAGAAGAGTCCCTCCTCAAACACATGCCGGAGAAGTGGCGCCCCTTCCTCATTAAGCATCGCGAATTCATCCGCTTCGGCATCGTCGGTGGCATTACCTTCATCATCGACAACGGCATTTTCTATGCCTTGACGCTTACCGTCATGCAGCAGAAAGCCACCATGGCCAAAATTCTGGCCGTCACTATTGCTGTCGTTTGCTCATACGTTCTTAACTCCGAATGGGCATTCCACGAGCGTGGCGGAAAACGCAGCAGGCGTGAAGCCACCTTCTTCTTCATCGTCTCCGGTATCGGCATTCTCATCAATGCCATCCCGCTGTGGTTCTCCCGCAACATTCTGGGACTCGCCCTGGTGAGCCATGGTGGTCGCCTCACCTCACAGCTTGCCGTGTCTCTCTGGGACTTCCTCTTCGGTTCCATCATCGGTATGTTGCTGGCCATGGTGTGGCGCTGGTGGGCCTTCGACAAGTTTGTCTTCCCCAAAGCCCCCGAGATGGAAGAGATGGCAAAGCCCCACCGCGCCCCCAAGTTTGCGCAAGGTGAGGCAGTGTCCATGACACAAGACTGGAAGCAACACTCCCGCCGCCAGACCCCGATCCGGAAGGGAACCGTCGCCAGTCGTGCTGTTGCCCGGCGCGAACGCTACCGAACGCCAGAAGAGCGGATCACAGCAAAGCGTGCGCAAGCTGACCTCAACCAGTAAGCGCCGTCCCCCTACGATCTCCTCTTGGATCCTCCCCGTTAGCGTCGAAATAATCTGCGCCGGCGGGGAGGTTTTTGTGCACCTCCGCCATAATCTGCGGTATTCCCCCGCCCTGCGTAGGAGGGACGGTAGGGGGCCCCAGTGGGTGGCTGTAGCGGCGGCTGCAGTGGATTCTGTGCCGGCGACTGGTAGGTGGCAAGCGGGGGCATCGGCGCATAGCCTGCTCCCACCGGTGGATATGCTGGATACCCCTCGGCTGGCGCATAGTATGCCCGCTGCGAGTAGGCGCCCGTGCGCTGCAACTCGGCACTTCCCGAGCGCACAAAACTCTCCAGATCATGTGGATGCGGAACCCGGTCGAACTGCAGTCCGCCTAGTTCATAGCTAGAGATATGAACAGTGCCGTAGTGCAGCATGCGGCCTAGCAGCGATTGCTCCACATCCACCGCTTGCAACCATGCCAACGACACAGAGAAGGTTTCTTTACGGAACACACCCTGTCGGAACACCACCCGGTTGCTGGTGACCACAATGGAAGAGCCCAGCCAGTGCAGTACCGGCACCACCACCCATACCAGCAGCATCGCCACCATCACCAGGATGAGGGCGGCTTGCAGAATGTCACGGAGGACTCCTTCCTGGAGAGCGTCGGACAGCCCCACCAGCAGCATCGCGAGCATGACCGTCAGGATGGTCAGCAGTGTCGGGCGGGCAAGGCTGATCCAATGGGGACGCTCGTGAATGAGAATCTCCTCACCCGGGTCGAGGATCTTCTCTGGGTAGTCACCGCTTCTCTTCATGACTCCATCATGGCAGGTAGCAGCCTCCTCCGCGAACATGTCGCACATCACCAGCACGCACCGCTTGGACTGCCCCGTTAGCTGTGCGCAACAACAGACAGCCATCCTCCGCTACATCCACCGCTGTTCCGTGGGCCATTACCCCATCCGGTAGCTGTATATCCACTTCCTGGCCAATAGTGGAACAGCGGTCAATATAATCTTCCAGCATCACCGTGTCTCCCCGCCACCATTCCTGTACCCGCCGATCGAGTTCTGTAAAGATGGCGATAGCAAGGTCCTCCCGGCTGGGTGTGTGGTCTCCCAGTACCATCGCCAGCGATACGGCATAGTCGACTGGTAGTTCATCGGGAGACTGGGTGACGTTGATGCCTACCCCCGGCACAATCGCGGCGGCGCTACTGCCGTCGGGGAAGGTGCGGTCTACCGCCGCCATCTCCACCAGCATGCCGGCCAGTTTCCCACCATTGCAGAGAATGTCGTTAGGCCATTTGAGGGAAAGGTCGATTTCTCCCGGAGTTCCACTGGCGCTTCCTGCGCCGGCACCCGCATCAATGCCTGCTTCTCGGAGGGTCCGGCGGAGCCCATCGATCACTGCCACACCCGTTGCTAAAGGCAGCAGCGCCCATCGTTGCGACGAGACGGTACCTGTCCGGATAAGGGCCGAGAAGCTGATAGAGGATTGGTGCGGGGCCACAAAACTGCGGGTGTAGCGGCCTCGCCCGTTGGTCTGGTACTCAGCCAGCAGCAAAGCCCGGTCGCAGGTGAGGTCGGCGGAAGCCCGCTGGACCATGTCGCTATTGGTGGAACCTGTAACATCCGCTACCTCTAGGGACTGCCAGGTGGTTGCGGGAGTGTCCACTAGCGCAGCACGCAGAAGGGCGACATCGAGTGGACGGGTAGGGACGAGCGGCATGAAGACTCCACGGGGAGAGAAACTGATGGCGCAGCTACGGGCACCGTTATCTTGCTAGCCATTCTACGGGGTGGACCGTGCGTGCGGTGTGGGGGTGGTGAAGTCGAGATTTTTGGGGGAAACCCCAACCTAGTCCACGCTCGGTTCTCCAGAAAGGCCGCAGTTGAGTAAGCTAATGCTCATGAGTAATGGCGCACCTAGTATTCACACCACTGCCGGCAAGCTGAACGAGCTTCGTCGCCGCATGGCCGAAGCCCAGGCACCCGTCGGCGCCGAGGCTATCGAGAAGGTTCACGACGCTGGTTTGATGACCGCCCGCGAACGCATCGTGGCGTTGTTCGACGAAGGCTCCTTCGTGGAAACCGATGCGCTGGCAAAGAGCCGCTCCAACTCCTACGACCTGGCATTCTGCAAGCCGGTGGGAGACGGCGTGGTCACCGGCTACGGTACCGTCGATGGCCGCTCGGTATGCGCCTTCTCCGCTGACTCCACCGTACTGGGAGGCAGCTTCGGCGAGGTGACGGGCGAGAAGATTGTCAAGATCCTTGACCTTGCAATTAAGACCGGACGGCCGCTGGTCACCATTATTGACGGCCGCGGCGCTCGACTGCAGGAAGGCGTCAACTCGCTGGCCTTCTACGGAGAGATCTGCCAGCGGCTGGTGAAGGCCTCCGGCCTCATCCCGCAGATTTCTGTCGTACTGGGTCGAAGCTCCGGCGGCAATGTCTTCGCCTCCGCACTGCAGGACTTCGTCATCATGGTGCGTGGCCAGTCCGAGATGCTCTTCGGTACCCCCGAAATGATCGCCGAGCGAAGCGCAGGTAAATCCACCCAGGACATGGGTGGTGCGGACATCCACATGGAAAAGACCGGCCTCTGCCATTACGTGGCCGACGACGAAGCGGATGCCCTCACCTACGCCAAGGAACTGCTCGCCCACCTGCCCTCTAACAACCGAGCAGAAGCACCCAAGCAGCCCTGGGTGAAACTCCCCGGCGCACCCGGTAGCCACCCACGTCCGGAAGACCTGGAACTCGACGCCATTGTTCCCGACTCCGACGCCACCACCTACGACATGGTGGAGATCATCACCCGACTCGTTGACGATGGCGACTTCCTGGAAGTACAGGCAGGTCGCGCCACCAACATGCTGACTGGTTTTGCCTGCATCGAAGGCCGCTCCGTCGCGGTCGTCGCCAACCAACCGCAGGTTCTCGCCGGTGCGATTGACACAGCTGCCGCTGACAAGGCCGCCCGATTCATCCGCACCTGCGATGCCTTTAACATTCCCATCATCACCCTGGTGGATGTGCCCAGCTTCCTCCCCTCCCTGGAAGAAGAGCAGGCCGGCTCCGTACGCTCCGCCGCCAAGCTCTTCTACGCCTACGGCGAAGCGGTCACTCCGTGTGTCACTGTCGTCGTCCGTAAAGCCTTCGGCGAAGCCTACAACGCCATGGGCTCCAAGCACCTTGGCGCTGACATCAACCTGGCCTGGCCGACCGCCCAGATCGCCATCGATGATGCCGCTAACTCCGTTCCCCGCCTGCACCATCAGCAGCTTGCAGAAGCTGCCGAGAAGGGTGAGGATGTGGAAGCCCTCACCGCAAAGCTGCAGGCCGAGTACGAAACACAGGTGGTTAACCCCTACGTTGCCGCTGAGCGCGGTTTTGTGGACTCCGTCATTCCGCCATCGCACACTCGGGACGAAATCGCCATCGCACTGCGTCTCCTCGAACGCAAGGTGGTTCCCAGCTACCCGAAGCGCCACGGCAATATCCCGCTGTAATGACCACTGTGGTGTTGGGGTCGGCCTCGCCGTCCCGCCTACAGATCCTCCGCAGCGGTGGAATTGAGCCTTTCGTTCTCGTCTCCACCGCAGATGAGAACGAGCTCAAACACCAACTCCCCGCTGGCCCCACACTGGTGGAACAGCTAGCTGCTGCCAAAGCCGCCGACGTTGCCCACCAGCTGTGTATTTCCCACCCGACACTGGCGGCTGACGCACTCGTCATTGGCTGCGATTCCATGCTGCTTACCGCAACCGGTGAGCTGGTAGGGAAGCCACTCACGGTAGAGCGCACCATCGCCCACTGGCAGCAGGTACGCGGCACTTCTGCAGAACTCCTCACCGGGCATACCGTTATTCGCCTGACGGACGGCGCAGAGGCCACCGCCTCCGCCGTCACCCGCACCGTCGTACACTTCAGCACTCCCACTGACGACGATATCCGTCGCTATGCCGAATCCGGCGAACCCCTCTACTGTGCCGGTGCCTTTACCTTGGAAGCTCTCGGCGGCTGGTTTATTGATGCCATCGAGGGGGACCCCTCCAACGTGATCGGGCTGAGCCTGCCCACCCTCCGCCGGCTCGCCGCCCAAGTGGGACTGAACGCCACCAGCCTGTGGAATACCGTCACCAGCCCATCAGCAGAAGAAAAGTGACAGAACATCGCACAGTAATTAGGTTTTTCGCACCACCGCGCTAAACTGTTATTTTGCGTAGCAGCATAAAAGCGCTGGATACCGCCAACGTATCGAGAGCGGATCCCAGGAACCATCTGCCACCCACGAGAAAGACCGTAAGAAGGGTAAACGAATGACCGTAAAGCCGGACGTGGTTTTCGACATCGTTAAAGGTAACCCCACCGAAGCAGAGGTTGCCGCCATCGGCGAAGCCCTCCGCACCATGGCCCTCGCCGCCTCGACCGACACCATGCCGCAGGTCACCAACGCCCTCAACAACTGGGGTGATGTTAACCGCCAGTTCTCCCCTGTTCTCGCCTACGCCCCCACCGCCTACGTCAACCTCTAGGCACCGCAGCCACATCACTAGGCGTAATCCACTTTTCTAGGAATAGCCTGCATCTCTAGGAGCTACTCCCACCCTAAAATGGTGTCCGCTACCGCAGTAGCCCCCCTCAAATGGATTTCCCCTGATCGTGATGAGAGACTGTCAAGTATGACTGTCGAACTTTCCCCGAATACAAAGGTCATCTTGGACGAATCCGAGATGCCCACCCAGTGGTACAACCTCAACGCTGACTTTCCCGAGCCCTGCGCTCCGCACCTCAACCCGGCCACCCAAGAGCCCGTCACCGAAGCTGACCTCCAACCGCTCTTCTCTGCCGAACTCTGCCGCCAGGAGCTCACCAAAGACCGCTACGTTGAAATCCCCGAGCCGATCCGACGGCTCTACACGCAGTGGCGCCCCAGCCCCCTCTACCGCGCCCGTCGCCTAGAGGAAACACTCGGCACTTCTGCCCGCATCTACTACAAGTACGAAGGTGTGAGCCCCGTCGGTTCACACAAGACCAACACCGCTCTACCACAGGCCTACTACAACAAGATCGAAGGCATTGAGCACCTCACCACCGAGACGGGTGCTGGTCAATGGGGAGCCGCCCTCAGCTACGCGGGCGCCATGTTCGATATTGACGTCCAGGTGTGGCAGGTCCGCACCTCCTACGAATCCAAACCCTACCGCCGCATGCTCATGGACCTCTACGGAGGACGCTGCTACAGCTCCCCCACCGTGGACACCAAAGCCGGCCGCGCCATGAACAAAAAATTCCCGGGCACCACCGGATCCCTCGGCATGGCCATCTCCGAAGCCGTCGAAGTAGCTCTCGGCGACGACAAGACCCACTACACCTTGGGCTCCGTGCTCAACCACGTGATGCTCCACCAGACCATCATCGGTGAAGAAACCCTCCTCCAGCTCAAGAAGTTCGGCGAAGAACAAGCCGACTACGTCTTCGGCTGCGCCGGTGGCGGCTCCAACCTGGCCGGCCTCTCCTTCCCCTTCATCCGGGAAATCATCGCCGGCAACTGCACCACCAAAGTTGTCGCCGTCGAACCTGCCTCCTGCCCATCCATGACAGAAGGAGAATTCCGCTACGACTTCGGCGACGTCGCCCACACCACCCCGCTCATGAAGATGTACACCATGGGTGCAGACTTCGTCCCCGACCCCATCCACGCTGGCGGCCTTCGCTACCACGGCATGGCACCCATGGTCTCCCACGCCTACCACCTGGGTCTCATGGACGCCATGGCACTCCCGCAGGAAACCACTTTCAAGGCCGGCCGCCTGCTGGCCCGCACCGAAGGTATCGTGCCTGCCCCCGAGTCCACCCACGCACTTGCCGGCGCACTCTTGGAAGCCCGCAAGCACCAAGGCACCCCCGGCAGCGGCCCGTCCATCGTCATCGGTCTCTCCGGCCACGGTCTCCTCGACATGCCCTCCTACGCCCAGGTCGGCATGCTGGAAAGCTTCTGACTAGCAAGCAGCTAAACACGCCCTGCGCGCACCCGCACCACGGACACCCGCTGTATCTCTGCTCACCAGCATAAGCACCCCCGAACACTGTCACCCATCCTTACTCCCAGCAGTAGGCAGGTGGGTGGCGGTGTTCCATTCATTCGGCAGAGCGCCCCCAGAAAAACTAGAATGACAGGTGAAAACTACTTCGCGCCCTGCAACTTCATGCCCGAGGAGGACAGCGTGCCCGCGCCCTACGATCTCAACCCGCGGTTCAACGACTACGCGCACCCAGAGCGCCTCGTCTCCACCGAATGGCTCGCTGAACACCTCGACTACCCAGGACTACGCATCCTCGAATGCAACGAAGACGGCCTCCTCTACGACATTGGCCACGTCCCCGGCGCACTCCGCCTCGACTGGCGCAAAGACCTCTTCGACCCCAACATCCGCGACTTCATCAACGGCCAACACTTCGCCAGCCTGATGCGCCACCTCGGCATCCGCCAAAACGACACCATCGTCCTCTACGGCGACAAATCCAACTGGTGGGCCGCCTACGCACTCTGGGTCTTCTCCCTCTTCGGACACGCCGACGTCCGCCTCCTCGACGGCGGCCGCGACGCCTGGTTCCTGGAAGAACGTCCCACCAGCTTCGCAGTCCGCACCTACCCAGAATCTGACTACCCCATCGTCGAACGTCATGACGACAACCGGCGTGTCTACCGGCAAGACGTCCTCGCCGCACTTGGTTCCTCCCTCATCATCGATGCCCGCAGCCGCGACGAATACGTTGGCAACACCCTCTCCCCACACCTCTCCAGCGCCGTCTCCCGCCGCGGACACATCCCCACTGCCTTCAACATCCCCTGGAACCGCGCCGTCGGACCCGACTCCCGCTTCCTCCCCCGCACTACCCTCGAAGACATCTACGACGGAGTCTGCTCCCCCGACGACGAACGCGACGTCATCACCTACTGCACCATGGGAGAACAAGCCAGCCACACCTGGTTCGTCCTCACCTACCTGCTCGGCTGCGACTGCGCCTACAACTACGACGGTTCCTGGTCCGAATGGGGAACCGCCGTACGGATGCCCATCGTGCAAGGCACCGCCCCCGGATCCGTCCCCTTCCCCCTCCCACTCAGCGCCCGCCACTAGACACAACCGCCCCCACCACGAGACATAACAGCAGCACAACCCAAGGCTACGTGTCCACTTTGTTCGGTGAAACCGGCAGGAAGGCGTAGACTTGGGTACGGTTTGACCCGGTAAAGTTCCCCTTTGCTGAAAAAGAAAAGTCACAGGAGAGAAGATTGTCCGCTAACGCAACAGCAACGATCAACAAAGTACTAGTTGCGAACCGCGGCGAGATCGCCGTCCGCGTCATCCGTGGTGCCCGCGACGCAGGCATCCCCAGCGTGGCCGTCTACGCCGACCCGGATGCCGACGCCCCTTTCGTTAGCCTCGCCGACGAAGCCATCGCCCTGCACGGCTCCACCGGCGCCGAAACCTATCTCAACGTCGAAAAGCTGCTTTCCGCAGCAGAAGCCGCCGGCGCCAACGCCATCCACCCCGGCTACGGCTTCCTCTCCGAGAACGCCGATTTCGCCCAAGCCGTCATCGACGCCGGCTACATCTGGATTGGCCCCCCGCCGGAGGCCATCCGCAAACTCGGCGACAAAGTCACCGCCCGCCACATCGCCGAACGTGCCAACGCCCCCATGGCAGCCGGCACCAAAGACCCCGTCAAAGACGCCGGCGAAGTCATCGCCTTCGCCGAAAAATATGGCTGCCCCATCGCCATCAAAGCCGCCTTCGGTGGTGGCGGACGCGGCATGAAAGTCGCCCACAGCATCGACGAAATCCCCGAACTCTTCGACTCCGCCACCCGTGAAGCCACCGCCGCCTTCGGCCGTGGTGAATGCTTCGTCGAGCAATACCTCGACCGCGCCCGCCACGTCGAAGCCCAAATCCTCGCCGACCAACACGGCAACGTCATCGTCGTCGGCACCCGCGACTGCACCCTGCAGCGCCGCTTCCAAAAACTCGTCGAAGAAGCACCCGCCCCCTTCCTTACTCCCGAACAGGAAGAGAAGATCCGCACCTCCGCCCGTGCCATCTGCCGCGAATCTGGCTACTACGGCGCCGGCACCGTCGAATACATGGTGCAAGGCAACACCGTCTCCTTCCTCGAAGTCAACACCCGTCTCCAGGTAGAACACCCCGTCACCGAAGAAACCACCAACCTCGACCTGGTACTGCGTCAGTTCGACATTGCCGAAGGCAAAGAACTCGACATCACCGAAGACCCCAAGCCACTCGGCCACGCCATCGAATTCCGCATTAATGGCGAAGACCCCGGCCGTAACTTCCTCCCCGCCCCCGGCACCGCCATCCGCTACGAAGAACCCTCCGGTCCCGGTGTCCGCGTTGACTCCGGCGTCCGCGAAGGCGACATCGTCGGCGGCGAATTCGACTCCATGCTGGCTAAACTCATCGTGTGGGGCGAAAACCGCGACAATGCTCTCGCCCGCGCCCGCCGCGCCCTCGCCGAATACCACATCGAAGGCCTCGCCACCACCATCGACTTCCACCGACACATCGTCTCCAACCCCGACTTCGTGGGTGACGGCAACAGCTTCAACGTCTTCACCAAGTGGATCGAAACCGAATGGAAGAACCCCTTCGACGCCGCTGATGAAGACCCCGACGCCGTCCAGATGGAACACCTCCCCAACCAAATCGTGGTTGTCGAAGTAGACGGAAAGCGCATGGAAGTCAGCCTGCCAGCCGACTTCGTCGTTCGCGGTTCCCGCCCCGCCAAGGTACGGAAGCCCCGCCCCCGCACCTTCGCCTCCAACTCCGGCTCCTCCGCCTCCGGCGACACCATCATAGCCCCCATGCAGGGCACCGTCGTTAAAGTTGCCGTAGAAGAAGGCCAGGTCGTGGAAGAAGGCGACCTCGTCATCGTGCTCGAAGCCATGAAGATGGAAAACCCAGTCGTCGCCCACCAAGCCGGCACCATCACCAACCTCTCCGTCGAGCCCGGTACCCCCGTCACCCCCGGCACCGCCATGTGCAAAATTCTGCAAGACGACGCCGAATAACACACCCCACACCAACAGCACACGCTCCCCCGCCCTGCCAAGGGCCGGGGAGCGTGGCGTATATCTCTTCTTGCCGTGGCAACCCAGCTAGCTCACACCCAGACCATACAGCTACCCGTAACCCCCATACCACCTGCGAAAAAGCTTTCCAACCAGCGCCACCATCACCCCCGCCAGGTTGCTCCCCCACGCTCCTCACTCTGCGCCGCTTCGGTATATTTGGAGTAACTCTGATGCCGAAAAGGAGCATTACATGCCTAGCTCTCGCTATGTTATTGCCCTTGATCAAGACACCGTTTTTACTCACTGCTCTGTCTTCGATCACGATGGAAATCTGGTGGCCACCACCGAACGTGACCATCGCCAGATTCTCCCCTCCCCCGGATACGTCGAACACGATCCGATGGAAATCTGGAAAAACGCCCGTCTGACCCTCGCAGAAGTCCTCGCCGTCATGGAAATCACCTCCAATGACGTCGCCGCACTCGGAATCACCAACCAACGCGAAACCGCCGTGCTCTGGGACAAAACCACCGGCCTCCCCATCTGCAACGCCATCGTCTGGCAGGACACCCGCTCCCATGCCTGCCTCGACGAAGTCGTCAACAAGATCGGCGAAGACCGCATCCGCGAACTCACCGGCCTACCCCCCACCATCTACTTCGCCGCGCCCCGCATCAAATGGATGCTCGACAACGTCGATGGCGCCCGCCAACTCGCCGACGAAGGCAAACTCCTCTTCGGCACCATGGACACCTGGCTCATCTGGAACCTTACCGGAGGCACCCAAGGCTCCGTCGACGGCCCCGCCAAACACATCACCGACGTCTCCAACGCCTCCCGCACCATGCTCATGAACATTGAGACATGCACGTGGGACGACGAACTCCTCGAAGCCTTCGACATCCCCAAGAGTATCCTCCCCCGCATCCGCTCCAGCTCCGACGTCTTCGGACACGTCCGCCGCCGCGGCCCCCTCCCGGGCGTCCCCATCGCCGGCATCCTCGGCGACCAGCAAGCCGCCGCCTTCGGCCAAGCCTGCCTCTCCGTCGGCGAAGCCAAAATCTCCTACGGCACCGGTAACAGCCTCCTTCTCAACGTCGGATCCGAACCCGCCGCCCCCGCAGACGGCCTCATCTCCACTGTCTTCTACCGCCTCGGCGACGACGAACCCGTCTACGCCCTCGAAGGCTCCATCGCCGTCACCGGCCTCGCCGTCCGCTGGCTCCGCGACAACATGGGCTTCTTCAACTCCTCCGACGATATCGAAGCCCTCGCCGCAGACGTCGAAGACAACGGCGGAGTCTACTTTGTCCCCGCCTTCTCCGGCATCATGGCACCCCGCTGGCGCGACGACGCCCGCGGCACCATCGTCGGCCTCACCCGCTTCGCCAACCGCAACCACATCGCCCGCGCCGCCCTGGAAGCAACCTCCTACCAGACCCGCGAAGTTGCCGAAGCCATGCGCAAGCAAGCCGACATCCAACTCAAGACCGTCAAAGTCGACGGTGCCATGACCGAAAACAACCTACTCATGCAGTTCCAAGCCGACATGCTCAACTGCCCTGTGGTACGCGGCAGACTCCGTGAAAACGCCTCCCTTGGCGCCGCCTACGCAGCCGGCCTGGCCGTCCACTTCTGGAGCTCCACCGACGAAATCCGGGCCAACTGGATCCCCAACGACATGTGGCGCCCCACCATGGACGAAAACACCCGCGAGGAGCTCTTCCACAACTGGAACAAAGCCGTGGAACGCTCCCTCGACTGGGCCTAACCCCCACAACCGAAGCACCCACACAGCCCACTCAAGGCCAACCTCCGGCCACAGCACCACAAGCAGCAGTGTCCAACCACACAACCCCATAAAAAGCCGCGGCGCCTCTCGTTAAACCCCACCAAGGGGTAGCACGAGGGGCGTCGCCGCGATATTCTCAAAACATGCCCCTCTACGCCGCCTACGGAACGAACATGGCGCCCGCACAAATGCTGCGGCACGCGCCCCACTCGCCACTAGCCGGCACCGCCTGGCTCGAAGGATGGAGACTCACCTTCGCTGGCGAAGACATGTCCTGCTGGGAAGGTGCCCTCGCCACCGTCGTCGAAGACCCCGACAGCCGCGTCTTCGTCGCCCTCTACGACGTCCCCGCCCACGACGAAAAACGACTAGACGAATGGGAGGCCTACGACCAAGACCTCCACCGCAAAATCAAAGCCCGCGTCACCGCACGCATCACCACCCCACCCCGCCCCGGCACCACCGACACCGAACCAGACATCCAAATCCAAGAAAAATCCGTCCTTGTCTGGTTCTACGTCATGGACGCCTACGAAGGCGGACTCCCCAGCGCCCAATACCTCGCCATGGTCGCCGACGCCGCTGAAGAAGCCGGCGCCCCCGCCAACTACGTCCGCGAACTCCGCATGCGCAGCTGCCGCCCCGCAGAACGATAACACCCCCAAAAAACACACAACAACGCCGCCACACCAAACACCCCGCAAGGCGACATTTCCCACCACAGCTAGCTCCGCTAACCTACATGACGGTGCCTACTCCATCCATTTCGGCTAGCTCCGCTAACCTACATGACGGTGCCTACTCCATCCATTCCGGCTAGCTCCGCTAACCTACATGGATATGCGGCCGCAGATCTCGGTTGGGCTCAGCCCTGCGCAGCACCTCGTGGGTCACCGAGGCCACCTCGCCCTGGCCCCAGAAGAGGAAACGGCTGAGGGAACGGGTGGGGCTGATGTTCGCCCATTCGAAGTAAGCGTCCGGCACCACACCGGTGACGTCGCGGATATACAGCAGGACGGCGGCAATAGCGTTCGGGGCACCCGGTGCATCAACCCACAACACGCGATGCTTACCGCGCATCCGGCCATGCACCTCCAGCACGGAATCGAAATCCGACGCGTCCTTCACATTCACTTCGAGGAACACAATCGGCACATCTTCTTCGATATGCGTCAATCGCCGCTGAATACGTTCCTTAATGACGTACTCATCCTGTGCAAACGTCTCCGGATCATGCGCCACAATAACCAGGCGATCACGGCGCTTCGCCGCCTTCAACACCTTCTGGGCTTCCTTATCGAAGACAATATCCTGCACACGCAGCTCATAAGCGCGGTGAATACGCGACGCAAATGACACACCTATAATCGCGGCAATGAACACCGCGGCGATCTGCACGCCCTCCGGACGCTCCACAATATTCACAATCGTCGTGTAGACAAAAACACAGGTAGTGATGGCAAAACCAACAAACTTGCCCCGCTCTCTGTTCTTCCATGCCGACAACGACACCGCGTAACCTGCCGACGTGATCAGCACCAACACGCCCGTCGCATAGGCTGCACCCTGGTGATCCACATCCGCCTTAAAGAGGATCGTCACCACAATAGCGACAACACCAAACACCATCGCCAGCGGACGAGTATGCGCCGCCCACTCCGGAGCCATACCAAAACGCGGCAAGTAGCGTGGCACCAAGTTCAGCAGGCCAGCCATGGCAGACGCACCTGCGAACCACAGAATAAGGATGGTAGCGATGTCATAGACCGTACCCATGCCATTGCCCATGTAATGGTGGGCAATGTAGGCCAAGGCACGACCGTTCGCCTCACCTCCCTCCTGCAACGCTTCCTCGGGAATAAGCATCGTGGTGATCATCGAGGACGTGATGAGGAAAGTACTCATCGTCAGAGCGGCCACCGTCAACATGCGGCGAACACCCTTCACACGATTCGCAATACGCTCCTCCTGCGTACCTTCACCGCCCTTAATCTGTGGCATCACAGCCACGCCAGTCTCGAAACCAGACAGGCCAAGAGCCAGCTTGGGGAAAACAATCAGCGAAATCGCGATCATCATCATCGGGTCGCTGTGCTGTGCAAACAGAGCAGTCTGCCAATCCGACACAAAATGCGGATGGGTCACCAGAATCCACAGCCCATTCCCCACCACAATGAGATTAAGGAAGAGGAAAGACGACACCAACACCACAGAAAGGTTGATAGCCTCGCCAAAGCCCTTCAAAAAGACACAGGTGAGAACGAACAACATAAAGATGGTGATGGGAACGTTCTGCCCCTCAAAAGAAGCCGGAGTGAACGGGTTCTCAATGACGTGCGCTGTCGCGTCAGCAGCCGAGAGCGTCATCGTAATGAGATAGTCCGTGGCCGCGAAGCCAAGGAAGATCAACACAAGAATCTTTCCGCCCCACTTCGGCATGAGACGCTCGAGCATGCCAATCGAACCCGCGCCAAGCGGAGATTCTTTCGCAACGCGACGGTAGATAGGGAGTGCACCACACACCGTGAGGAGTACGAGAACAATGGTGGCAAAGGGAGCGAGAGTACCAGCAGCGAGGGCTGCGATACCAGGTTGGTAACCTAGTGTAGAGAAGTAGTCGAGGCCAGACAGGCACATGACTTTGTACCAGGGGTGACGGTGTGCGTCATGGATAACACGGCCGTGCGGACCCTGTAGTGTGGCTGGCTGCTGGTCAGCGTCACTGAGCCACCAGCTCTTCAGACGTTCTCCGAGTTTGCGGCTACTATGGCCACTTTCCAACGAAGATTGATTCACGGCGAAGAATCTACTCCTATTTTTGCCAATACAAAATCCTTGCACGACGCCATTTTTAAATAGCAAAAAAGAGGCCTCGAAGCTACCTTTAAACTCTGTCCAAGGCCTCTTTTTGAGCTTTATTCTCGGCTTCTCAACAGCGAATAACCTGGCATTTTATTGAGATGTCTTATTGAGCCGAGGTGTCATTGTAGCGCGGCCCGTAAAGGCGGTCACCAGCGTCCCCAAGACCAGGAACAATGTAGGCATCCTCATTCAAACCATCGTCCACCGCAGCCGTCACCAACCGCACCGGCAGACCAGACTCCGCCAGCGCCTGCACTCCCCGCGGTGCCGACACCATACAAATAGCAGTAATATCCCGCGCCCCGCGGTCAGCAATGAGCCGCAGGGTATGCAACATGGAACCTCCCGTCGCCAACATCGGGTCAATAACAAACACAGTCTGATCAGAAAGATCGTCCGGCAGCGCTTCCAGATATGGGACCGGCTGATGAGTCTCCTCATTGCGGGCCATACCGACGAAGCCCACCTGAGCGTCGGGAATCATCGACATTGCCGCATCCACCATGCCCAAACCAGCGCGGATTACCGGCACAAGTAGCGGCGGCTGCAGCAGACGGTAACCAGTGGTCGGCACCAAAGGGGTGTTAATGGGGAGATCTTCCAGCGGAAGATCGCGTGCTGCTTCATATACCAACATCTGGGCGAGTTCTTTAAGTGCCGCCCGGAACTGTGCATTACTGCTGCGCTCGTCGCGCATTGTGGTGAGACGGGAAAGGGCCAGGGGGTGATCGATGACAGTTACATCCATGCCTCTAATCTTGGCATACCTCTCCCCTATTCATGGTCTCGAGGGCACCCTGAACTGTGCCAAAAATTCTTCGACTTTTTTACAGGCGAAGGAACCTTCTGGGAACAGGCAGCGTCATATGGTTAACGTCCATCTCCATGAAGGGGGAAGCATGTCTCTAAACCATGTTTCAGCAGATATCCCCGCCATTACAGCCTTCGGAACCGCAGTGGGTGCGGCCGGAGCTGGTCTTGCGGGTGAAAAGAGTCTGCTAGAAGTAGCGTCCAGCGGCGTCATCTTGCCCGCATTGGGCGTCATCGCCACGGAATTTGCCGTCGCTTACGAAACTGCCCATGCCGTTCACAGTGCCGGATTCACAAAGGTCGTTGGTGATCTTGAAGACAGCGCAGCACGCGCAGCTGCCACCAGTGCTGCCTACCTCAGCACTGAAGGCATCCATACCGCCACAATCGCTAAGGAAGGTGTGGAATGTTAGATCCCGTTACCCTCGCCCTGCCCATGATCCAGACCATGTCTGGACTGGGCGCACAAGGTTCCCTGGAACTTACTAACGCCACCGGTCTGCACATTCAGCTCAGTGTCGGATACTGTGCGGATGCCCCGGGCGCCAGTGGACAACCTGGTGCCACTCCCCCGATCCATTCCTTCCAGAGCGGACCCACCCCCAACCCGTTCACGACCACCGCTTCCCAACAGACCCTGCAGGCTCCCCATATGGGGCTGCCACTCGGCCTGCCCACCCTTCCTGCTCCGGATCTCTCTGCACTGCACGGGCTCATCTCCGCACTGGAACAAACCGGGCAGGCATTTGGCACAGTGGTCAACGCCATCGGAAGTGCCACCCAACAGATCGCTAGTGCGTGGACTGGCCCTGCCGCCAAGGCTGCACTCGAGGCCGTCAAAGACATCTCCTCGCACTCCGGTGACCTCGAAGTGAAGACAAGCGAACTCGCCAAGGCCACCAATGAGGCAGCTGCTATCGTCGGCACAGCAGCCATGGAGATCGCAGGCATCATCGCGAAGTTCCTGCACGAGGCTGTATCCTCCCTGAGCCTGATAGAGACGGGCATCGGGCCAAATCTCGCGATCATTGGTGCTGCCATCAACTCCTGTCGGCAGGCGGCGGAAGTGTTCATGAACGCACTCAGCCAACTGCAAAGCCCCACCGCAGAAGCTCTGAAGACGGCACACGACACCCGCCTTAATGCCGACATCACACTTCCGCTTGCACTACCCTCCCTCACGTCCATGACGGAAGCTGCGGGAGCCGCACTTACCCCCAAGCTCCCCACGCTAAAAGGCAAAGTGAAACTACCCGGCATGGTGGACGTTGCCGGAAAACTCGCCCCAGGATCACTCCCCTCCGGCCACATCGCCTGGGGAGATGACGCCAACAACTTCCCCCACTCCCAGCCGGCCGCCACCGAAGCAGCCTCCTCCGTCCCCACCACCAGCTCGCCCACGACAAACGGCCTCCACAACTACTCTGGTCCCACCGGGCTACAGAGCGGCGCAACCACTACTGCTTCCCCTACCGGTAGCCCCACCGGCTCCCCCGCCGGTGCTGGAGTTACCTACACGCCACCAGCTGGTGGCGGTACTATCGCTGCCACCAGCGTCGGCACCAACAACCCGGCCAATGGTGCCAGCTACCGCAGCGGCTATGACACCAGCGGCAGCCCCGCCGGCAGCAGCACCGCCAACGGCTACGCTGCCAACGGCTACTCCAGCTACGGCCCCCAGACAGCCACCGGAACCAGCGCCAATTTCACCCCAGCAGCCACCACCACAGGGGTCGGATACGTACCCGAGCACGACAACGGCAACTACAGCCCCCGTGGGAAATACACCAGCACCGGCAGCTACAACACGTACAGTGACCTCTCTTACGTCGGCATCGACGGCCCCGTCCCCATCGTCCTTCCCAACGGCACCACCGTGTACGCCCCCAATCCCATTGCCGCCAAAGCCATCGAGTCTGCACTGTCGCAGATCGGTGTCCCCTATGTCTGGGGTGGCACCAGCCCCGGAGTCGGCCTCGACTGCTCTGGTCTCACCCAGTGGGCCTACGAACAGGCCGGCCTAGAAATTGGCCGCACTACCTGGGACCAGGACAACAATCCGCAAATTCCCGTCGGTGATGCACTCCCCGGTGACCTGCTCATCTGGAACGGCCACGTTGCAATGTTCCTCGGCAACGGCCTGATGATTGAGGCAGGCGACCCCGTCTCCATCACCCCTGTCCGTACCGACAATGCCGGAATGACCTTCGAAGGTGTCTTCCGGCCCTGGCTGAAGGCATAGTACATGAGCAAGAACATCTACCGCACCGCCGACCGCACCATCACCATTACCTGTGCCGACAACGGCGACTTGCTCGGCATCGAGCTGCACGGGAATCTCTCCCCCGCACGGCTCTCCGCCGAACTATGTCGACTCCACGCCAAGGCGCTACCACAGTACGAGCAACCGTACAGCAACCGAGAAATCGACAGCGTCATGGCACGGCTCAGTGAACCGCCCACCCCGGCACTGGCAGAAATCTATGGTGCCCTCCACGACAGCATGGCCACCCTTCGCAAAGCTGGCGAAGACCTCCAGGCCCACCCCAGCGAAGGAAGCACCGAAGCAGTCACCGTCACCATCTCGGGACGCGGCTGCCTCACCTCTGTCGAATGCAAAGACAAAGCGAAGAAGCTCACTGCAAACGAACTCGCCACGTCTCTCCTGGAGGCCTACCAGCAGGCTAAAACAGCTGCACAAACCTACTCAGAACAATGGCGTACACAGCTGACGGCTGCACTCGAAGAGATCAATCCGGTTCGCGTAACACGCGCCTAAAAGTTCCCCACAAGATATGGCAGTGGCTCTGTAACTCCCGTAGGCTGAGAGTATGTCTGTAGCTGATATTGTTCCTGTAGCACTGGGTCTTCCCTCCGGAGACTTCGTCACCCTGTGGGCCCCCGCCTGGCGGGAAGACGGAGAAGACTGGGAAGCCATGCTTGGCCTCGACGAAGACCTCTACGGCTTCGCTACCCCTGCCGAACTCGCCGCTTTCCTCCGCTCCGGCGCGCCCAACGACCTGGAAGACCACCCGTCGTGGGAACACACTGCACAACTCTCCGCACTCGAACTCGACCCCGACGAGGAACACTCCTATGACCTCGTCGGAGTTCCGGAACTCCTCGCCGAAGACCCCACCGAAGAATCCGTCCTCGAACTCGACGACTGCTTCACCATGGTGCGCACCATCGGCAGCATCTGCGACATCCCCGAGATCGAAAAATTCTTCCGCAAACACGGAGACCTCGGCGCCACCTCCGGCGGAGTCGACAACTTCTACGGCCGCGAAGGCGCCCGTGAATGGACCCGCATCGGCAAAATCGTCAGTAAGAACTGGGACGCCATCCTCAACCTCGTCGACAGCCTGCTCGTCAGCCCGGAGGTAGACGCCGCCCTCCTCGCCCAAGCCGAAGCAGACTTCGCGGAAGCCCGCGCCCTCGCTGCAGAACAAGAAGACGACACCGCCGGTCTACTCGACGCCGACGAATGGGAACCCGACGCCGACGAAGACCCCTTCTGGGCCAGCATCGGTATCGACCCCATCAAGATCATCCTCCCCGGCGGCACCCGGTTTAGCCTCCGCTGCTACATCAACGACGAACCTCTCTTCCTCGGCAACGATGAACACATCTTCGGCTTCACCAGCCAGCGCGGCATGCTGCGCTTCCTCGCTGAAGAACCCGACCACAGCATGTACAAACTCCCCGGCTGGGACCAAGTAGCCTTCCGCGCCGGCAGCGGTGAGCTCAACGTCCGCCCCACCGACGACAACATCTATTCCTTCGTCCGTCTCCCCAAACAGATGAAGAATGGCCCCGCAGACGTCGACGAAAATCAGCTCGACCTTGCCGTCGAACTGCTCCTCGACGCTGAAGACTACCTGGATACCGACGTCGTCGACGCCTACCTGGACGATTCCACCCGCCTCGGCAGCTACGTCGAATCTATCCTCGGGGACAACACCGAAACCCCCGCGGACCCCTACGACGACATCGTCGACGAATGGGACAAACTGGTGATCTGGCTCGACAGCGTCATCGACAAACAATAGCCACCACCACGCGACACCCCAGTCGCACCCCACAACGCCATTCCGCGCATTAGAGAGGGCCGCTCTACCAAGAGCGGCCCTCTCTAATGCCCTAGCGGACAAACAACACGTCGCCCAGCGCTAGTCGTTGTTCTCCCGCTCTTTCACAGCGGCAGCAGCGACCACAGACAAGCTCGCAGCCTTACTCTTCTCATCCCGATCCGTTTCACTACGCTTCGCAGCCACATCTCCACGCAGCGCCCGCTGCGACGTCGCAGCCCAAGCCGTGCAGAAAAGAATAATGCGCCAAGTGAAGAAAAGGAACACCATAATACCGATGATCGGGCCGAACACAACACCCGCCGGAGACGACAAAACACTCTTCACGTAGATCGCCGCCACCCGGATCCAGATCACCAGCAGCACCGTAGCGCCAGTAGCCGCCACCAACGACGCCCGCGGCTCCGCGTGTTTACGCGGCAGATAGCCAATCACCCAAATCATCACAACCCAGATAGCCAAGGCAGAAACAAGCAGCGACACCACCGTCAACAACACCTGCATACCCGGCACATGGCTCAACTGCAGCCACCCGACGACCTTCTCCATCAGGCCAGACGACGAGATCATAGTGAGACCAAACGCCACCACAAACGCCAGGAAAAGCCCCAGCAGTGCCAACAGATCCTTACCCTTCTTCTTCAAGAAGTTCTCGGCCTGCAACGGAATGGCCCACTGAGCGGTCAAACCATCTCGCAGATTACCAATCCATCCCAGCCCGGAATACAAGGCAGTCAACAAGCCAATAACACCAACTGCGGAGCGCTGCTTCACCGCCGTCTCCACCAACTGGGACACCTGCTCCCCCATCGAACCAGGTACCTTGGCGACAATTTGATTCTGAATGTCGACCAGCAGCTCGGGGCGGGAAAACAGGAAAACACCAGCGATCGCAAAGCCCACCATCAGCAGCGGAAAGATACCCAACACCGAGAAATAGGTAATGCCACCGGCGTAAAGATTGCCGCGTTCCTGCGAATAACGTTCGTGCGTCGCCAACAAATGGTCCAGCCACGGCCACTTCACACGGAATTTAGCGAGGCCGCGAAGAGCATCCGGCTCCTTCAGATCAGTACTGATAGTCATCACTTCCTTAGACGAGTGGTGGCTAACAACAGTGATCAGCGCAGCGGACGCAAGAAACCAATCTTCTCGTAAACCTTATCCAGAACCGGAGCCGAAAACTCGCGGGCGCGTTCCGCACCACGCTGCAGCATCCGCTCCAGCTCTGCCCGGTCAGAGAGAATCTCATCCACGCGGGCGCGCAATGGAGTAGCGAACTCCGTCATCGCTTCCGCGGTATCCTTCTTCAGATCGCCATACCCGTGGCCCTCGTACTCGGACACCAACGAATCGATGTCGGTACCACTGAGTGCACTGAGAATAGTGAGAAGATTGGAAACGCCGGGCTTATTCTCGCGATCGAAAGCAATCACACCGTCGTTATCGGTTACTGCCGAACGGATCCGCTTAGCCGAAACCTTCGGATCATCCAGCACGTTAATAATACCTTTGGGATTCTTGCCAGATTTTGACATCTTCGACGTCGGGTCCTGCAAATCGTAAATCTTGGCCGAACCCTTAATGATAAAAGCCTCTGGCACAACGAAAGTGCGCCCGTACTTATTATTGAATCGCTCTGCGAGATTTCGCGTCAATTCAACGTGCTGACGCTGATCCTCCCCCACCGGGATGAGTTGAGGGCTGTACAACAAGATGTCCGCAGCCATCAAAATGGGGTAGTCAAAAAGCCCAACCGTGGTCTTATCGCGCCCCTGCTTGAGCGACTTGTCCTTGAACTGGGTCATCCGGCTGGCCTCGCCAAAACCCGTCATACAGTTGAACACCCACGTCAGCTCCGCATGTTCCGGCACCTGCGACTGCACAAAGAGCACCGACTTCTCGGGGTCAACACCCAGTGCGATGAGCTGTGCTGCCGCACCCCAGGTTCGCTCCCGCAAAACCTTCGGATCCTGCTCCACGGTAATGGCGTGCATATCCGGAACGAAGTAGAAGGCGTCGTAATCCTCCTGTAACTCCACCATCTGCTTCACAGCACCCAAGTAATTGCCTAGGTGGAAAGAATCGGCGGTGGGCTGCAGGCCAGAAAGGACGCGCTGACGGCCCTGCGGCTTCGTATCGGTGTCTGTCATGGTTGTTCAACTACCTATGTTCGAGGTTGTGAGCGAAAAAGTGTGTGGTGTTCAGGGTACTCGCGTTGCGCTGCGAGACGTAAAGGAGGCTGCTCACCGCAGCTCCCGGCTAACCCCGAACAACCCGCTACTGGTAGGTGACGGTCACTGGGGCGTGGTCTGACCAGCGCAGCTCGTAGGCATCTGCCCGCTCCACCCGCGCATCCACCAGACGTTCCACCAGCCCAGCCGTAATCGCCTGGTAGTCGATACGCCACCCGGCGTCATTATCGAAGGCCTTCCCCCGGTAGCTCCACCACGAGTAGGGGCCACGCTCCTCCGGCAGCAGATAACGCTGCGCATCCGTCCACCCGGTAGGGACGCCAGACTCGTCAACGCCAAGACCCTGCGGCCCGAAAACGCTTGTCATCCACTCCCGCTCGGCCGGAAGAAAGCCCGATTTCGTGGTATTTGCCTTGAAGTTTTTGAGATCCTCTTCGCGGTGGGCAATGTTCCAGTCTCCACACACAACGGTTTGTGGGGCGGAGCCGGCAGCCACCTGCATCGCCCGCTGCTGCAAGAATGCGCTGAAGCCGTCCATAAAGCGGTACTTTTCGTCCTGGCGCGGAGTGTCTACCTCCCCGGAGGGAAGATAGAGCGAGGCCACGGTCAGTACGTCGCCCTCACTAGCTCTTGCTAGCTTCCCGTCCACTGCAAAGTCGGCCTCAATGTAGCGCCCAGCACATGCGAATTCCTCCACGTCGATACCGGTACGAACAGCCAAAGGGGCCTCACGGCTGAGAATGCCGACGCCGGCGCGGCCTTTTGCGGCAGCCTCCTGCATGCACAGGTGCCAGCATCCGCCGTTGTCGACAAGCACCGGTGCGAGGGCCGTCACAGTTTGTGCGGGGGTAGCGCGTACTTCCTGCAAACACACGACGTCGGCGTCCGTGGACTCTAGCCAGGCAAGGAACCCAGGGTTCTCAGCAGAGCGAACGCGGGTGGCAGCGCGAATGCCGTTGACGTTGACAGAGGTAACAGTAATGCTCACTGCTCAGCACCTTTCGCAGTAAAAGAGTCCACAGAAGCAGCTGCGTCCTTACCGGATTTCACCAAATAGACGGCGGTGAGGAGGAATACGAGGCCCAGGGCACCGAGAGCTGCTCCAAAGACGGCGGGCAGGATGTACATGAAGTCGCCACCCAACTGGTGGTGGACTACCTGCGTGGAGAGGAAAGAACCGATGATGTTCGCCAGGCAGAGTGCCACATGGTTCATCGAGGACGCCAGGTTTTGGGAGTCACCCGCATGGCGAATGAGGCGTACCTGCATAGCGGGCGAGAAGGCGCCTGTGCCGAACACACCCACCAGGAATACTTCAATGAAGAGGGTAACGGGGTATTGCACCATGAGCGGAGAGACTGCCAACACCACAACAAAACTGCCCATGATGATGGGGAAGGCGGCTTCCGGAAGTCGGTCAGAGAGTTGGCCGGAGAGGAGGGTACCGACGAGGGCACCAAAACCAATGACCATCATTACGAACGGCATGATGTCGGGATCCATCCCGGTGACGGTATTCACCGTCCGGGTAATGTAGCTGAGGAACCCGTAGAGACCACCGAAACCGATGAGACCAGCCACTAGAGTGAGGATGACCTGGCGATTCTTGAACAGACCAAGCTCCTTCTTGGGGTTGGAGCCCGATAAGTCTTTCATGGCGGGAAGCCAGGCGAGCATTGCCGCGAAGGCCAGAGTGCCGAAGAGCGCGATAATGCCGAATGCGTAGCGGTAGTTGGTGACCTGGCCCACCCAGGTGACGAGAGGGACGATAGCAAGATTGGCGATAGGCAAACCGAGCAGGGAGATGGACACAGTCCGGGCTGTTTTGCCAGGTGGCGCCAGATAGGCGCCGACGAGGGCCATGAGCCCATAGATCGCCCCGTGGGGGACGCCTGCAAGGAAGCGTCCCCCCAGGAGGATCCAAAAGTTGGGGGCAAAAACAGTGAGGAGGTTACCCACCACCTGGGTGCCGACTGCCACTATCAACAGCTTTTTGCGGTTGATGTGGACGAGAACCACGGTGAAGAGGGGTGCCCCAAAAACCACACCGATCATGTAGAGGGTGATGGCGAAGCCGAGTGTCGACTCTGTCGTCATGCCCAGGTGCTGACCTACATCGGGCAGCAAGCTAATGATGACGGATTCCGTACAGGCGGTACCAATGCCACCCAAAATGAGGGCGAGGATGGAGAGCGTGGCGGAACCGGAGGTAGCGCGAGAGCTCCCACGACCTCCCTCCTGTGTCGCGGAGCGAGGAGGGGTAGACGTGCCAGTGTCGGCAGCAGAGGAGGGAGTGGTGGGAACGTCGCTCACAGGCTAGACCGCCAGTTTCTTTCCAAGGTTAGTGATGAGGGCTTCCATGAACTGTTCGGTGGTGAGCCATTCCTGGTCACCGCCCACGAGGAGGGCGAGGTCCTTGGTCATCTGGCCGCCTTCGACAGTGTCGACGATGACCGTCTCCAGGGTGTTGGCGAAGCCGACGAGTTCCTGGTTACTGTCCAGTTTGCCGCGGTGGGCAAGGCCCCGCGTCCAGGCATAGATGCTGGCGATGGGGTTAGTGGAGGTGGGGTTACCGGCCTGGTGCTGGCGGTAGTGGCGGGTGACGGTGCCATGGGCGGCTTCTGCCTCGCAGGTCTTTCCGTCGGGGGTGAGGAGGACGGACGTCATGAGACCGAGGGAGCCGAAGCCCTGGGCGACGGTGTCGGACTGGACGTCGCCGTCGTAGTTCTTGCAGGCCCAGACGTAGCCGCCTTCCCACTTAAGGGCGGAGGCGACCATGTCGTCGATGAGGCGGTGCTCGTAGTGGAGGCCGGCGGCCTCGAACTGTGCCTTGAACTCTTCGTCGTAGATGCGCTGGAAGATGTCCTTGAACTGGCCGTCGTAGGCCTTGAGGATGGTGTTCTTGGTAGACAGGTACACCGGGTAGTTCATGCTCAGGCCGTAGTTGAAGGAGGCGCGAGCGAAGTCCTCAATGGACTTGTTGAAGTTGTACATGCCCATAACGACGCCGCCGTCTTCGGGGAGGCGCACCACTTCGTGTTGGATGGGTTCGGAGCCATCATCCGGGGTGAAGGTGATGGTGACAGTGCCGGCGCTGGGGGCTTTGAAGTCGGTGGCGCGGTACTGGTCACCGAAGGCGTGACGGCCGATGATGATGGGCTTGGTCCAGCCGGGAACCAGACGAGGCACATTTGCCATGATGATGGGGGCGCGGAAGATGGTGCCACCGAGGATGTTACGGATGGTGCCGTTGGGGGACTTCCACATCTTCTTCAGGCCGAATTCTGCAACGCGGGCCTCATCGGGGGTGATGGTGGCGCACTTGACACCAACACCGTGCTTCTTGATGGCGTTGGCAGCATCAATGGTGATCTGGTCGTCGCTGGCGTCACGGCTCTCAATGCCGAGGTCGTAGTACTCGAGGTTAAGGTCGAGGTAGGGAAGGATCAGTTCGTCACGAATGTCTTGCCAGATGACACGGGTCATCTCGTCACCGTCGAGTTCAACGACAGTGCCGTCGACGTGGATCTTCGACATTGATTCTCCTTTGGTGGCGCAGTGCGCGAGGGTTAGGCGTGGATGCAGGGATTATTGTGTAGAGTTTTGTGCCCGCCGCAGCTGGCGGCGCTGGCAAGGGGTGCTTGCTGATCTGGGCAGACACAAAATTATCACCCTCCCCATCATAGATGAGAAGGGTGGCGAGGTTGAATACGGAACCTAGCGGGAAGGAGGACGTTCCGACCTAGCCGGAGCTAGCCCCGCTTTGTGCGGAGTTGAGACTCGGTAGCCGAGTTAGGCTCCGCCACTGATTGTGGTTCCTTTACTGGCTGCGGCGCTTCCATCGCTAGCAGTTCCTCCCGGCCATCATTGCGGAGGGCATCTGCCAAAGCGCAGATCGCACCCACGGCCATCAGGGCAATGATGAACGCCATCGAAATGGCGAAAGCGTGCGCGTACCCCGCCAGCGTAGTGTCGAAACGAGTAGCAAAGAACACCAAGGTGACACCCGCAATACCCACTGCCGAGCCAACACGCTGTACCGTTTGCAGCACACCCCCAGCAGCACCAGCCTGCTTCACCGGCACTTCTGCCAACGCGAATGTTTGGTTCGGGCTAATAGTGATACCAGAGCCGAAGCCTGTGATGGCCCCCCCACTAACAATGCCTAACCAGACGTAATCTGGCGAGAGCAGGAACACCGAAGCCGCCATTAGGCCCAGGCCGGCCATAGTGACGACGAGACCTATGAAGACCAGCCAGCGTCCGCTTAAAGCAATCCATACCGAGGAACGCTGGGAACCATACGCACCCAGTAAAGCCAGTGGCACTTGCATCAGTCCGGCTAACCACGCAGCCATCCCCAGCCCCTGCTGAAGGTAGAGGGTTAGCACGATAAAGACGCCCGTCCAGCCGGCGAAAAAGCCAGTAGACACGGCAGCCCCCAAGGTGAAACCTCGATTCTTCATGAGGGTGCGCGGCACCACCACAGAATGCTGGCGATTCTCTCGCCACAGCTCCCACGCCATGAAGAGGATTCCGAAAAGTAACCCCACACCGATGAGATACCAGGGGGAATGCTCAAGCCCGTAGGCGGGATCGGTTGCCAGAATGAACGGGAGCATCGACGCCAACACACCGGCAGCCATGAGCAGCAGGCCTACTGTGTCAAGATTCAGCTTGGTGCCCTTTTCTCGTTTCTGCGGAGCCGGCAGCACCTTGGGACCCATCACCAGAATAACGATGGAGAAGGGGATGTTGACCAGGAAGACTGAACGCCAACCCCAGTCCGGGCCCAGCGCACTCACCAAGACTCCGCCCAGGGCGGGGCCGATGGCGGAGGAAATACTGACAACCATGCCGAAAATGCCGAATGCACGAGCCCGCTCGCGACCTTGGAAAAGCTCTTGAATAAATCCAATAACCTGCGGGGTTGTTACCGATGCACCGATACCTTGCAGGACGCGCATAATGACCAGAATCTCGGCACTAGTGGAGAAACCACACGCCAGGGACGTCACCATGAAGAGAAGAGACCCAAAGAGAAAGACCGAGCGCCGTCCAATAACGTCCCCTAATCGTCCGGAAGGAACGAGCAAAAGACCAAAGGCAACGGCATAACCAGCCACAATCCACTGGAATTGCGTGGGCGTTGCGTGCAGTGAACTTTCGATTGTGGGAAGCGCCACGTTGACAATCGAGACGCTTAAAAGCCCTACGGAGCCTGCGGCCATAACAACGGAGAAAGCCTTCCAATGCTGGCTCCATTGTTGTGGTTTCATCCAGTGTTTTGTCATGTATTCTTCCTACCTTACGACATCAAACTAATTAAAATCATCCTGCGTAAAACCCACTCTGAGCTGGCATTAGTCACCATTGAGCACATAGTTTTTGAAATAGCAAAATACCTCCCATGAACCACTAAACAACAGTTAAAGGACTACTAAAATGACCACCAAGTACGACAACAGCAACTCCTCCAACTGGAACTTCACCACCCAGTCCGTGCATGCCGGACAGGGTGTCGACAACGACGTGAGCGCCCGCAACCTCCCTATCTACCTCTCCTCCTCCTTCGTCTTCGACAGCGCCGAACACGCCGCCAACCGCTTCAACCTCTCTGACACCGGGCCGGTATACTCCCGCCTTACCAACCCCACCGTTGACGCCCTCGAGAACCGTCTCGCAGTACTCGAAGGTGGGGTCGCCGCAGTCGGCTTCTCCTCCGGCGCAGCCGCCATCACCAACGGCCTCCAGACCGTCGTACAAGCCGGTGGACACATCGTCGCCAGTCCCCGCCTCTACGGCGGTACCGAGAATCTCCTCCACCACACCTTGCCTAAGTACGGCATCGAAGTAACCTTCGTAGAGAACCCGGATGACCCGCAATCCTGGCAGGATGCCGTCCAGCCCAACACCAAGGTCTTCTACGGCGAAACCATCTCCAACCCCGCCAACGATGTCTTCAACATTCCGGTCATCGCCGAGATCGCGCACCGCAACAACGTCCCACTCTTCATCGACAACACCCTCGCCACTCCCTACCTGGTGCGTCCGCTCCAGCAGGGCGCCGATATCGTTGCCGAATCCCTTACCAAGTTCATCGGTGGGCACGGTTCCGCCCTCGGTGGTGTGCTGGTTGACGGCGGTAACTTCGACTGGGCTGTCGAGAAGGACGGCACCCCCGTCTTCCCCAGCTTCGTCACCCCCGACCCCTCTTACCACGGCCTCGTCTATAAGGACCTGGGTGCTGCCGCTTTCGCTCTGAAGGTGCGCGTCTCCCTCCTCCGCGACACCGGTGCCACCCTCTCCGCCTTCAACGCCTGGGTTATCCAGCAGGGCGTCGAGACGCTGGCTCTGCGTGTTCGCCAGCATGTCACCAATGCCCAGCAGGTGGCCGAATGGCTCGACCAGCAGGACCTGGTGGAGAAGGTGCACTACGCCGGACTCCCCTCCAGCCCCTGGTACCAGGTGGGCACGCAAGTGACCCCGGAAGGTGCCGGCTCCGTCCTCGCCTTCGACATCAAGGGTGGCAAGGATGAGGCCTGGGCCTTTATCGATGCCCTCAAGCTCCACAGCAACCTCGCCAACGTTGGCGACGTACGCTCCCTGGTCGCCCACCCCGCCACCACCACGCACTCCCAGCTCACCGACGAGGAGCTGCTGGCCGCTGGTATCACGCCCAGTACTATCCGTCTCTCCGTCGGTATTGAGGACGTCGAGGACATCATCGGCGACCTGAAGCTCGGGTTTGCTGCCATCACCCAGTAGGATGGAGTGCTAGAAGCACTGCTTATCTAGCACAAGGAGGCGCAACGCCTGTGGAGTATAAATACGACAACACTGACTACGCAGAGTGGGACTTCGACACGCGCGCAGTCCATGCCGGTCAGACGTTAGATTCCGACTATGGTGCCCGTGCCATGCCACTCCACCTGACGACCGCCTTCGCCTTTGAAGATTGTCAAGACGGAGCAGACCGCTTCGCCCTCGCCAAGGGCGGCCACATCTACACCCGCTTGAACAATCCGACCAACGATATGGTAGAGGCCCGTATCGCTTCTCTCGAGAACGGTGTGGGTGCTCTGCTCTTCGGATCCGGCATGGCCGCTATCCTGGCCACTGTCGAATCCATTGCCGTCGCCGGCGATCACATTGTCTCCAGCCCCCGCCTCTACGGTGGCACCGAGACTCTCTTCCGCCACACTCTCCCGAAGATGGGCCTCACGGTGACCTTTGTGGAGGACCCGGATGACCCACAGTCCTGGCAGGATGCCGTCCAGCCCAACACCAAGCTGTTCTACGGCGAAACCATCTCCAACCCCGCCAACGACGTGCTGGACATCCCGGCCATCGCCGAAATCGCCCACCGTAACCTTGTCCCGCTGGTCGTCGACAACACCATGGCCACCCCCTACCTCACCCGCCCGCTCGATATGGGGGCAGACGTGGTCGTGGAATCCGTCACCAAGTTTATGGCAGGCCATGGCACCGTCATGGCAGGCGCCATTGTGGACGGCGGCTCCTTCGACTGGACCGTTAAGCGCAACGGGGAACTCATGTTCCCCGGCCTCGCTGCTCCCGACCCCGCCTACCACGGCTTTGTCTACACAGATGCGGGTTCCGGCGCGCTCCTCCTCAAAGCCCGTGCCAGCTTCATGCGTGATACCGGATCTGGCATCGCCCCCTTCAACGCCTGGGCTGCCCAGCTTGGCTTGGAAACCCTCGCACTGCGCATGGAACGGCATGTCACCAACGCCCAGAAGGTGGCCGAGTGGCTCGCGCAACAGGAACTAGTCGAAGCTGTCAACTACGCCGGTCTTCCCTCTTCCCACTGGTATGAGGTACACAAGCGCGTCTGCCCAAAGGGTGCGAGCTCCGTCCTCGCCTTCGACATTAAGGGATCGACGAAGGAAGCGTGGACATTCATTGACGCTCTCAAACTCCACACCAACCTGGCGAACCTGGGTGATGTGCGGTCGCTCGTCACCCACCCCGGGTCCACCACCCACTCCCAGCTGACCACTGAGGCGAAGAAGCACGCCGGCATCACCGACGCCACCATCCGCCTTTCTGTGGGTCTGGAGTCCATTGACGATATCATCGCAGACCTACAACGCGGTTTCGACGCTGTCGCTGCTCTGAAGAACTAAACTAGAGGGTCACAGACCCCGGCGGCCCCCACCGCCCCTACCAGGACACACGAAAGGAGGACAGACAATGGCGTCCCAACCACACCCCCTACTGCCGCCCGCCGACGGCACTCTGGGATACGTGCGTATTGGCGATGTGTTGCTGGACTCCGGTGTCCTGCTGCCCCAGGTCACCATCGCCCTGCAATGCTGGGGCACTCTCAATGCCGACGCCAGCAACGTCGTCCTTATCGAGCACGCTCTCACCGGGGACTCGCATGTCGTTGGCCCTAAAGACGCCCTTCACCCCACCCCCGGCTGGTGGCCGGGCATGGTGGGGCCGGGTTGTCCTATCGACACCGACCGCTGGTTCGTCATATGTACGAACACGCTCGGTGGTTGTCGTGGCACCACCGGCCCTTCCTCTCTCCACCCGGATGGACACTACTGGGGTGCGCGTTTCCCCGCCATCTCCATCCGCGATATGGTGCGGGCTGAGGCACAGTTGGCGGACCTGTTGGGTATCCGTCGTTTCGCCGCCGTCATTGGTGGCTCCATGGGGGGAGCTCGAGCTCTCGAATGGATGATCATGTACCCGCAGCGGATGGCTGCTGCTGGAGTGTTAGCGGTGGGGCCGCGTGCCTCCGCCGATCAGATTGGCTGGCAAACTACCCAGATTCTCGCCATCACCGCTGACCCGGCCTGGCAGCAGGGCGGCTACCACGGCACTGGCCGTGAGCCCACGATGGGTTTGGGAATTGCCCGGCGCATCGCCCACCTTTCCTACCGCTCTGAACAGGAGTTAGATCGGCGTTTCAGCAACCGTCCTGCCCCCGGAGAGGATCCCATTGGGGAAGACCTCAGTATGCAGGGACGGTACGCGGTACAAAGCTACTTAGACCATCAGGCGTCAAAGCTCATCGCTCGCTTCGATGCCTGCTGCTATGTACTGTTGACAGATGCACTAAACCGCCATGACATTGGTCGTGACCGTGGTGGCCTCCACCATGTGTTGAAGAACTGTACAGTGCCGGCAGTGATCTGTGCGGTGGATACGGACCGCCTGTACCCTCTGCGCCAGATTGAAGAGATTGCGGAACATCTCCCCTACTGTGATGGGGTGGACATCATTACCTCTGAGAAGGGTCATGATGGGTTCTTGGCCGAAGCTGACCAAACGGCGGAGATCCTGCGCAAGACTATGGCGCTGGCCGAGGCAGACGAGCAGGTTCGCTTCTAAGAACGGGTTGCCCGTGTTTCTATGGTTGGCCCCTCTTTCTAGAGGGTGCCCCGTCTTTCTAGGGTTCTCTAGAGTTTCTAGGGTTGTCCCAGGTTTCTGCGGTTCCATCGTGTTTGTGTGAGGGCTGCAGAGCAAGTCGCTTAGGCGAACTTTGGCGGGATTAGGAGGGAACTGTCATCACGAGGAAGAGCAGTGCTGTTCCCACCACCAGAAGGAAGATGACGTCGAAGCGCTGCGAGCGCACTTCCAGCATCTCCACATAGTCGGCGGGAAGAAAGGAGCGGAAGGCAGCCGTCAGTAGCGCTGTTCCGGCAAGGACGGTAACCCCGCGTCTCCAGTGGTCAGCTAGGACAAATGCGGCTGACACGATGAGCAGTGCCAGCACAATGAGGAAGGCGACCTGCCGGCGCCACCAGGCAGGGTCGTGTTTGAAGATACCCACAAACCAGTCCCAAAAGGGCTTCCAACCACGAGCGGCCACGCCGTAGCGTTCCAAGTCGACGTTCTCAATAACGTCGTCGGGGGCGTCGACTCGCCCCATGGGGGCGGGTTCAGGCGGAAATGCGGGATTGACGAGCTGGGGTTTGTCGTCGAGGAAATGCGGGTCCCGGGTGGTGGGACGATGCCGGATAGGCGGTACGTCGCGATGCTTCTGTACAGTACCCGGCTGCTCCTGGACCGTACCCCGGCCTTCTTGCGCCGGACTAGAGTGTTTCTGCACTATAGCGGGATGTTCCTGGGGGGTGGAAGCAGGGGACTGTCGCCGGGAGGGACGTTTCCTCCCGGCGGTGTGGTCCTGCCGTTGCCGGCGCGGCGGCTGTGGGGCCGTCACTCAGCGGCAGCCATTCGTTCACAGCGCTCCACCACATTGGTGATAAGGAACGCACGGGTGAGGGGACCCACGCCACCGGGGTTGGGGGACACATAGCCGGCCTTCTCCCACACGTCGGGGTGGAGGTCGCCGGTCAGTGTGCCGTCCACACGGGAGACACCGACGTCGAGCAGGGCAGCGCCTTCTTTGATCATGTCGGCAGTGATCATGTGGGGTTGGCCGGCGGCCGCGATGACGATGTCGGCGTCACGGGTTTCCGCAACCAGATCTTTAGTGCCGGTGTGGCAGAGGGTAACGGTGGCGTTCTCGCTGCGGCGGGTGAGCATGAGGCCAATGGGACGGCCGACGGTAACGCCGCGTCCCACGACACAGACCTTGGCACCGTTGAGTTCCACGCCATAGCGGCGCAGCAGGCCGATGCACCCGTTGGGGGTGCAGGGCAGCGGGGCAGGTTCCATGAGGACCAGCTTGCCGAGGTTAACGGGGTGCAGGCCGTCAGCGTCTTTTTCGGGGTCGATGAGACCGAGAATGCGGTTCTCGTCGAGGTGTTTGGGAAGCGGCAGTTGCACAATGTAGCCGGTGCAATCCGGGTCTTCGTTGAGTTCCTGGATGACGGCTTCCAGTTCTTCTTGAGTGGTGTCCGCTGGTAGGTCCTTGCGGATGGAGCGGACACCAATTATCTCGCAGTCCTGGTGCTTCATGCGCACGTAGGAGTGCGAGGCGGGGTCGTCGCCTACCAACACGGTGGCGAGGCCGGGAACTATGCCCTTCTCGCGGAGGGTAGCTACGCGGCTGGTGAGGTCGGCGAAGATTTCGTCGCGGTACTTAAGTCCATCGAGTTTTACTGCAGTCACGGTTCTTAGTATTCCATGTTCCTGCGGGAAGGAAACATCGGGTGGTGACGTGTTCTGCCGTCACCACCCGATGTTTCCTCCTCAAACCCCACATGACACAATAAACACATGCCCGGAGCCAACATTCGCATCCTCTTCGCCCGCCCCTGCATTCCGCCCAACACCGGCAATGCCATCCGCACCTCCGCCGTCACCGGCTGCGAACTCCACCTTGCCGGCCCCCTCGGCTTCGACCTCTCCGACAAACACCTCCACCGTGCCGGTCTGGACTACCACGACATGGCGCACGTCGTACTCCATCAGAGCCTCGACACCGCCCTCGCCGCCCTCACCAGTGGGCCCCACTCCCCCGCCGCTGAAGCAATGCCCGCCACCGCCAGCCGCACCCCCGGCCGTGTCTTCGCCTTTTCCGCCCGCGGTACCCGCCACTTTGGGGGAATAGACTATCGCCCCGGCGACATCCTGCTCTTCGGACCGGAACCCACTGGGCTCACCGATGCCGAACTCGCAGACCCGCGCATCACAGAAGTGGTACGCGTGCCGATGCTACCGGGGCGCCGTTCTATGAACTTAGCCAACACTGCTGCCATCGCTGTCTTCGAGGCGTGGCGCCAGATGGGTTTCGTGGACGGCGTCTAATTCTTAAATCCGTGCACCGGGGCAGGGAGCCGCCCACCCCGGCCAATGAGCATCTCCGACGAATACGGGGATGTCGCCATAATCGGCGCATGCCCAAGCAAGCCGCCGAACTCCACCGTGTCCCCCACCTGCATACCCGGAACCGGGATGACACGCACCGCGGTAGTCTTCGAATTCATAATGCCAATGGCCGCCTCATCGGCGATCATGCCGGCAATGCTGGCAGCTGGGGTATCACCGGGGACGGCCACCATATCGAGGCCGACCGAACAAATGGCTGTCATCGCCTCCAACTTCGACAGATCAATAGCACCCACTTCTGCTGCCTCAATCATGCCAATGTCCTCGGAGACGGGAATGAAGGATCCAGAAAGGCCGCCCACATGGCCACAGGCCATCATGCCGCCCTTCTTCACCGCATCATTGAGCAACGCCAGCGCGGCAGTAGTGCCGTGGGCACCCACCCGCTCCAGCCCTAGCTCCTCGAGAATACGAGCCACCGAGTCGCCTACAGCGGCAGTGGGGGCAAGGGACAAGTCCACAATGCCAAATGGCACTCCAAGACGCTCCGCGGCGATACGGCCGACCAGCTGCCCCACACGGGTAATTTTGAAAGCCGCTTTCTTGATGACATCAGAGGCTGCACCGAAGCTTGCCGTGGGAAGATTCTCCAGTGCTCGCTTAATAACGCCAGGGCCGGATACGCCCACCGACACCACACAGTCGGGCTCTTCGACACCATGGAAGGCACCTGCCATAAACGGATTGTCCCCCACTGCATTCGCAAACACCACCAGTTTGGCTGCACCCAACCCTTGCTGGTGGGCTGTCAACTCAGCAGCCTGTTTCACAACCTCACCCATGCGGCCTACTGCCGACATGTTGATACCGGCCCGTGTGGAGCCAATATTCACCGACGAGCACACCAGACTTGTTTCCGCCAACGCCTGCGGAATGGAATTAACAAGAGCTAGATCCCCTGTAGTGGAACCTTTTTCAACAAGTGCCGAGAAGCCGCCAATAAAGTTCACACCCACCGCATGCGCGGCTTTATCCAGTGTCCGGGCAAACTCCACATAGTCATCCGCCCCACTCGCCGCCGCAATCAACGCAATCGGGGTGACGGAGATGCGCTTGTTAATGATCGGGATGCCCAGCTCCCGCTCAATCTGCTCACACACCTCCACCAGGCGGGCAGCACGCGTGGTGACAGTGTCATAGATCTTCTGCCGGCAGCGATCCCCATCACTATCACTGCACCCCAATAGAGAGATACCCATAGTAACAGTGCGGATATCGAGGTTTTGCTCCTCGATCATGCGGATCGTTTCGAGAATATTCTCCGTAGTGTCCATACTCATCGCGATACCCACCCACTACAGCCGGTGCATGGCGTCGAAGATGGCCTCCGACTGGATGCGGATGTCCAGCTTCTGCTCCTCACCCACTGCAGAAAGGCGTTCCTGCAGCGTACCAATGGGCTGCACGGTATCATCGAACTCGCACTGCAGAATCATGGTGAAGTACTCCTCCATGAGGGTCTGCGACATGTTGAGAATGTTGGTGTCGAGTTCGGCAAGAGCGTTGGCCACAGCAGCAACAATGCCCGTGTGGTCAATTCCGGTAACAGTAACGATGGCCTTCATGCCACTATCCTAGCTGCTGCCGCGCAGGATCCCCGCTTCCCAAGCTTCCCGCTCCAACTGCTCCCGCTGGTCAGGGTGCGCAATCGCGATCAACGCCTGCGCCCGCTCCGTCACCGTACGCCCCCGGAGCCTTGCAATGCCCCACTCCGTCACCACATTATCCACCAGGTTCTTACTGGTCGTGACGACATTTCCGGGGCTCGTGCGCACCACAATACGGCTCTTCCCGCCCCGCCCAGTAGAAGGAGTGACAATGTAGCTGCGGCCTTCGGGAGACCACAACGCGCCCAGACAGAAGTCCGGCTGGCCGCCTGCCGCCGAGAAGTAGCGCCCCTCGATAGTCTCCGAACAGCACTCCCCCCACAGGTTCACCTCGCTGGTGGCGTTAATAGCGCACACCCGCCGCTCCTGGGCAATGACGGCCGGGTTATTGGTCTCTTCCACCGGCAGAAGTTCCACCGTCGGATTGTAGTTCAGCCAGCTCATCAACGCCGGCGACCCCACCGCAAAAGTAGCCACATGCTTACCCGGATGGCAGCGCTTGTAGACGCCCGTAATGACGCCCTCTTCAATGAGCTGCATAGCCCCGTCACTAATTGCCTCGGAATGCAACCCCAGATCCTGGTGGTCCGCCAAATGCCCCAGCAGCGCATTCGGTACCCTCCCCACCCCAATCTGCAGGCAGGAACGGTCTGGAATATCTGCTGCCACATACTCGGCGATGCTCTCATCGACAGCACTCAGCGGCGGCGGGGTGACAGTGAGCAGCGGAGCCTCCGAATAGCAGAAACCCGCCACCTGGCTCACATGTAGGCGGTGTGCCCCATACGTGTACGGCACATGGGGGTTAACCTCCAAGAAAAACGGGATAGTGCCGATAAAAGAGGCCACATAGTCGGCGTTCGTCCCCAGCGACACGTACCCCTCCGCATCGGGGAGGGAGCAGTGAGAAATCGCTAAGGTGGGCTTCACCTGCCCACGGAGAATGGCCGGAATCTGGGAAAAATCAGCGCACACCAGCTCAGAATGCCCTGCATGGTAGCTGTCGCGGGAGCCCGCACCCAAAAAGTAGTTCACGTGGGTAAGCCGCCCCGGATATGCCCCCTGTTGAAAAGGGCGGGTGGTGAACGGATCCATCCAGTGAATCTGCACATCTTGCAGCGTGGGGCCGGCTGCGTCAATAGCATCGAGGAGGGTGGCGGGTTCTGCAGCTTCAGCGGGGACCAGAATACGGGCACCCGGGTGAATGAAATCCAGTACGGCAGAGGCCGGCAGGTAGCCGATCTCGGAAGGGGGCATTGGGGGCCGCTCAGTCACTCTCTGTCGCTCTCGGTGGGGTGCTGCGCCAACGATGCAGCGCACTAGTGGTGAGTTCAGAATAAACGATATTTGCACTAGCTGCCCGATTCACGATGGAATGGAGAGGTGTTACGCATTGGTTCCCTGGAGCTCTCCTCCCCCGTCGTTCTCGCACCGATGGCTGGGGTTACCAACGCTGCCTTCCGGGTCCTCTGCCGCGAACAAGAACTAGCCCGCGTCGGCGCAGTCTCCGGGCTTTACGTCTGCGAGATGGTGACGGCCCGCGCTCTCGCCGAAGAACACCCCGCTACCCTCGACATGATGCGCTTCGCCCCCACCGAAACCCCCCGCTCGGTGCAGCTCTACACCGTAGACCCGGAGTGGACCTACCGGGCGACCCGCCTCATTGTAGAACGAGGCATGGCGGACCACATCGACATGAACTTCGGCTGCCCCGTCCCCAAAGTCACCCGCCGGGGCGGTGGCTCCGCCCTCCCCTACAAGCGGCGCCTCTACCGGGACATTGTGCGTGCCGCCGTTCGGGCGACTGCGGGGACAGACATCCCGGTCACCGTGAAATTCCGGGTGGGTATTGACGACGACCACATCACTTACCTGGATGCGGGGCGGATTGCGGAAGATGAGGGGGCGGCCGCCGTCGCCCTTCACGGCCGGACCGCGGCGGAACGCTACGCCGGCCACGCCCACTGGGAGCACATCGCCACCTTAAAAGAGCACGTCACCTCCATCCCCGTACTAGGCAACGGGGACATTTTTGCCGCCACCGACGCTGCCGCGATGATGGAACAGACCGGCTGCGACGGGGTGGTTGTGGGGCGCGGATGCTTGGGACGTCCGTGGCTCTTCGCCCAAATCCACCAAGCCCTAGCAGGAGACCCCATTTCGGCCCCACCCACGCTGGGGGAAGTGACCGCAATTATGGTGCGCCATGCCGAACTGTTGGCGGAATTCCATGGTGAGCTGAAGGGCTGCCGGGATCTGCGCAAACACATCGCCTGGTATTTACACGGCTACCCGGCGGGTCGCGAGCTACGCCAGCAGCTGTCACGCGTCGCCACCGTGAAGGAAATCGCGGAGTTGCTCGCTCCCTTCGCAGACAGCCCGGCGATGCCGGAGAACCCGGATGCACCGCGGGGTCGACAAGGCTCAGTAGCGGCAAAGGTGACGCTTCCGGACGGATGGCTGGATGACCCTGAACAGGACGGTGTTGTGGTAGACGACCACGACCTGCATTCGGGCGGGTAACACGCCGGTAGTGTTCACCTCACCTTAAGCTTCTTCACCTGCCTCCAGCCTGCACTTTTTCGTATGATGGGGGTATGCGTACCGCTTATCAGCATCAGCTTGACACTCTGAAGAGGCGCCTACAGGATCTCCTTCAACAGGCCACCCGTAATCTGCAGCTGGCTACCAGCGCACTACTGAACGCTGACCTCTCCGCTGCGGAACAGGTTATTAGTGGTGCTGACAAGCTCAGCGTAGACGCCCACGAAATGGCGGTTCTCTCCTTCGACCTGCTAGCACTCCAGGCCCCGGTGGCGAGTGACCTCCGCCAGGTAGTTTCGGCGATGAACTCCGTGAACGACGCCCGCCACATGACGGTGCACGCCCTGCACATTGCGGACCTCGCCCGCGACCACCACCCCGACTGCTGTGTGCCCGACGAAGCTATTGACCTCATCGAGTCCATGGCGAAGCTGGCGACCGCCGAAGGTCACACGGCCGTGCAGGTGCTAGATGAGATGGATATTGACACCGCCCGCTGGCTGGGTGAACGCCACCTGCGCATGCATGACTACCGAGAGGCTGCTCTCGCCCTGGTGCGTACCTCCAGCTGCACCTTCAGCCCGCGGCAAGCTGCCGATCTGGCACTGCTCGCCCACTACCTGGAGCGGTTTGGCGACTACGCCGTTGACGCCGCACAGCGCGTCATCTATCTAGTGACCGGCGAGGATCCAGAAATGGATGAGCTGGCGGAAGCTGCCCAGGAAGCGGCAGAGCACGACTAAACCGTGCTTTGTGTGGGCAGGGGCCTTATGCGGGTACCTTGCCTGCAGCGTCTCCCGCTGGGTAGCGACAATTACACAGTACTTAGGCCGCACAGTACTCTGTTGTACGGTACCCACCTGCACAGCCGCCCTCCGCACTTTTTGTTTAACGTTTGAAATGGCATAAGGGCCGAACCCAGGAGGGCCTTAGCCGAAGCGGCCGGAGATGTAGTCTTCTGTCGCCTTGTTGTCGGGGTTGGAGAAGATCTTGTTGGTGGGACCCACTTCCACCAGCTGACCGGGCTTGCCGGTTTCTTCCAGGTTGAAGAAGGCGGTGTCGTCGGAGACGCGAGCCGCCTGCTGCATGTTGTGGGTAACGATGACGATGGTGTAGTTCTCCTTGAGCTGACCCATGAGATCTTCGATAGCCAGGGTGGAGATGGGGTCGAGGGCAGAGCAGGGCTCGTCCATCAACAGCACTTCGGGCTCGACGGCGATAGCACGGGCGATGCACAGCCGTTGCTGCTGCCCACCGGAGAGAGAACCGCCGGGAATGGTGAGGCGGTCTTTGACCTCATCCCAAAGATGGGCAGCGCGTAGGGATCGCTCCACCACTTCGTCCTTATCCTGCTTAGAGATGCGGCGTTGCAGCTTCAGACCGACCACGACGTTGTCCTCGATGGACATGGTAGGGAACGGGTTGGGGCGCTGGAAGACCATGCCGATGGTACAGCGGAGGGAGACAGGGTCGACCTGCGGACCGTAGATATTTTGGCCGTCTAGGAGCACCTCGCCGGTGCAGTAGGCGCCGGGGGTAACTTCGTGCATGCGGTTAAGGGTGCGCAGCACGGTGGATTTACCACAGCCGGAGGGTCCGATGAAGGCCATCACCGAGCGAGGTGCGACTGAGAGGGAAATATCTTTCACGGCGTGAAACTTGCCGTAGTAGATATTTACATCTTTCATGTCGAGTCGTTTTGCCATGGCTAATTCTTACTCTTTCTTCCGGCTAGACGTTCTTCGGAGCGATCGCCTTGGCAATGACGCGTGCCAGGATATTGAGGATCGCGATGAGGATGACAAGGGTGAGGGCGCTTCCCCACAGGGTGGCGGAGTCCGCATAGTTGGGGGTGACGCGGAAAGCATCGTACATGTAGAGCGTCAGTGAACTCTGCGGACCATGGAACAGGTCGTAGTTGAAAGCACGAGTGGAGCCCACCAGGATGATGACCGGTGCGGATTCACCCATGACGCGCGCGATGGCCAGCATGATGCCGGAGGCGATGCCGGAGGCGGCGGTGGGCAGCACGATCTTCATAATGGTTTTCCACTTGGGCACACCTAGTGCGTAAGCGGCTTCGCGGAGGTCCTGTGGCACCACTTTCAGCATCTCTTCCGTGTTGCGGACGATGACGGGGATCATCAGCAGGATGAGGGCGAGAGTGACAGCGAAACCGGAGCGGTCGAAGCCGAGGATGCTCACCCACACGGTATAGATGAAGAGTGCGGCGACGATAGAGGGGACGCCGGAGAGGATGTCCACCATGAAGGTGGTGACCCGGCCGAGTGCCTTGCCTTGCCCGTATTCCACCAGGTAGATGCCGATGGCAAGGCCGATGGGGACGGACACTAAGGTACACATGGCAACCTGCAGGAGGGTGCCGACGATGGCGTGTCCGACGCCTTTGTCACCGGGGGCATAACCGAGGTCGCCGTTGTTCCACCAGGCGAGGCTGGCGATGGCGGGCGCACCCTTGATAAGGACGGTGGCGAGTACCCAGATGAGGGGGATGAGGGCCAGGATGAGGCAGGCCCAGATGAGCACAGTGGCGACGTGGTTGGACACCTTGCGGCGGGTGGCCAATGGCTCGAAGCCAACGCTCTTCAATGGGGTATTGGGGTTGCGCGGATTGGTGGAGGGGGTGAAGGAATCTTCGTCGCGGACGATGCCGTCAGCTGCAACATGTGACATTTACTTCCCCTTCCGTGCGAGTACGCCGCGGGCGATGCTGTTGACGATGAAGGTGAGGACAAAGAGCACTAGGCCGGCGGCGATGTAGGCGCCAGTGGAGAGTGGGTCTTTGAACTCAGCGGCGGATTGGGCGATCAACGTTGCGAAGGTGGTACCGGAATCGAAGAGGGAGCCTGCGAAGGTACCACCGGCGATCACCATGAAGAGTGCCATCGTCTCCCCTAGTGCGCGGCCGAGGCCCAGCATGGCGCCAGAGATCAGCCCGGATTTCCCGAAGGGCAGGACGGAGAGTTTGATCATTTCCCAGCGGGTGGCACCAAGGCCGAGGGCGGCTTCAATCTGCCCTTTGGGGGTTTGGTTGAAGACTTCGCGGGCGGTGGAGGTGATGATGGGGAGGATCATGATGGCCAACACCACGGCACCGGTGAGTACGGTGCGGGCAGTGCCGAGCGGCGGGTCGCTCGGTTCGGAGCGGAGGAAGGGGATGACGGTACCGATGGTGTCGGAGATCCATTGGAAGGCGGGTCCAAGGAACGGGCCGAGGACGCCGGCACCCCAAATACCGTAGACGATGGAGGGTACCGCTGCCAGCAGATCCACGGTGTAGACCAGGGGGCCTTTGAGCTTGGCGGGACAATATTGGCTGAGGAAGAGCGCGATTCCCAGTGAGATGGGGAGGGCGAGGAGGAGTGCTACCAGCGACACCACCACGGTGGTCCAGAAGAGGTTGGAGATACCGAACTTCATGGCGTCTGGGGAGTCGGTGGACCAGGGGCCGTTGTAGGTGAAGAAGTTGACGGTGTTGTGCTGCAGTGCGGGAATGGCATTCCACAACAGGAAGATGCCGATGGAAGCGATCACGACGACAATGAAGATACCGGAGCCCTTCATCGCTCCTGCGAAGACGTTGTCCTGTGTTTGGGTGCCTTTACTCATTTGTTAGCCGCCTCTACTGTGGCCATGAGCTTCTTCTGGTAGCTGGGGGGCAGTGGAATGTAGCCGTGGGTGCTGACCACTTTTTGCCCTTCAGTGAGGGCGCTGCGGAGGAAGGTCTGTAGGCGGTCCCGGTCTGCCGGGGAGTATCCGGCGGAGCAGAAGATCTCGTAGGTGGTGAGGAGGAAGGGGTAGGCACCTGGCTTGTTCAGCGTGTACAGGTGCTTTGTGTCGACAACACGGTCGAAACTCTTGTCGCGAAAGCGAATGTGGTCGAGGGCACGGCCGGCGGACTGGTCTGTCATGGCGACAGGTCCAGAGCCGAAGTCCAGGCGGGCCTTCTGCATTTTGGCGGCGTATCCACCTTCCACATAGGTGATGGAGTACTTGTTGCCCATGACGTCTCCCGCGACACCGGCGGAGCCTTGGGCACCGTTACCCACACCCTGCCAGACTTTGCCGGTGGCGTGCGACTTCCAGTTCTTGGGTGCGGTGTAGGAGAGGAATTTCTGCACGTTGTCAGTGGTACCGGATTTGTCCGAGCGGAAAATGACAGAGATGTGCTCGTCGGGAAGGCTCTTGCCCGGATTGAGCTTCTGGAGGCGGGGGTCATTCCAACTGGTGATGCCGCCGTTGAAGATGAGGGCGAGAGCGTCGGGAGTGAGGGCGAGGCCATCTATACCTGGGAGGTTGTAGGCGATGGCGACGGGGCTGATAACGAGGGGGAGGTGCCAGGCTGGGTGGCCGTTGCAGCGTTGGAGAGAACGCTGGGCTTCTTCCGCATCGAGGGGGGAGTCGGAGCCGCCGAAGACGACGACATTTTCTAGGAATTTCTGGACGCCTGCACCCGAACCGGTGGCGTTGTAGGCCAGGTTGATGCCATGTTCTCGAATGAGCACGTCGGCGAACAGGTTGACGGCGTTTTGTTGGGAGGTGGCACCTTCCCCGGTCAGGATGCCGCGCGTGTTATCCGGGTTGCCTCCGCAGGCGGTGAGCACAGCACTAGCTGTCCCGAGGGCCAGCAGTGTCATGGCAATGCGCGCTCCGGTACGCCGGGGGCGGAAGGCAGTGTCGTCTAGCGTGTCCATACACCATCCACGGTACCTACTGGCAAGGAACGAGCACCTCCTTGACTAGGTAAACAGTTGATGAAATAAGCCGAGGTAGAGTGCCTATCTGGCGGAGATGAGGGTGGAATAGTCCGTATCACAGCGGTACGCCACATCACAGCGTGCCACGGTAAACCCATTTCGCTCATACACCTTCAGGGCGGCGGCATTGTCCCCCTCCACGTAGAGGATGAGCTCCGGCACACCGCGCGCTGACAGCCGACGTAACGCCAGCGAGGTCAGGACAGTGCCAATACGCTTGCCCTGAATCTCTGGGTCGACGCCGACGAGGTACAGTTCCCCGGCGGCCCCGACGGGAGTATCCTCCGCGACACCGTGGAGTTTAGTCCACACGAAGCCGGCCACCTGTGGCTGGGCACGGTGGTGGGCGGTGTCGTCGGTGACGAGGGCAACGAAGCACTCCTCCGGGGCGAACCAGGGTTCCTGCCGGTGGGAGAGAATATCGTCGACGGTCCAGCCGCTCTGCTCGGGATGCCAGGAGAAGGCAGCATTGTTGACGTGCAGCATCTCTGCATCCATAGTGTCCTGCCCAAAGCGGGCATCAGCTTCGGCCAGGGTGAGGATCTCGATGCCGGGGGCGAGGTCCGGCAGGTTGACGATGAGGCTATCGGTGGGGCAGCTCATCCGCAGGAGTTCCCGGGATCTCTCGAGATTGAGACGCTCCGCCAGGTGCCGGGCGGCCCGGAGGTCCCCATGTGACCACACCATGAGGCGTTGGTCGAGAGACTCGTCGCCGTCCGTACTGGCGGTACTGGTGGTGGTATCGCTGGGACCGATACGGAGAGCGGCAGCAAGGAGTGCCCGCAGGAGCTTCTCGCCCCACCCTTGGTTCCGGGCGGTAGGGTGAACACCACATTCGATGGTGGGGATACGGCGAGCATCAACGTTCCCATAGCCCACCAGGCGCCCATCGTCAGCCACCCAGGCGTGCAGGAGGGTATCGGAGGAATCTGCCCAAATGAGGGCAGCGGCCTGTTCTGAGAGCGGTTCAACGCCGTCGTGGGACAGGGCAGCCGCACATACGAGCTCGGCTTGCGCCCGGAGTTGGGCAGGAAAATCGATCTCGCAGTGTAGTTCTGGCACAGAGTTATCCTTCGCGTGAGGTGGTGTCCACGGAGCTTTCCGATTTCCGGCTCGTGGAGGGCGCCACCGCCTTGTAGCCTACGTTGCGCACTGTCGTGATGAGAGACTCATACTCCGACCCAAGTTTGGCGCGCAGACGGCGCACATGCACATCCACGGTACGGGTACCACCGAAGAAGTCATACCCCCACACTTCTTGGAGAAGCTGGGCGCGGCTAAAAACTCGCCCCGCATGCTGGCACAGGAATTTCAGGAGCTCGAATTCCTTGTAGGCCAGGTCGAGGGAACGCCCCTTGAGGCGTGCCACGTAGGTGTTCTCATCAATAACAAGATCACCAAGGGTGATGATGCCGTCATCCACCCCATCTTCCGCCTCCTGTAAGCGCGCCATCACCATCCGCAGGCGCGCCTCCACCTCCGCCGGGCCAGTAGTAGTGAGGAGCAAATCCGCAACTCTCCAATCTGGGCTCAAAGCAATGAGGCCACCTTCGGTGAGCACGGGAATGATGGGCTGGTCACAGGTGGCGGCAAGGGAGCGGCAGAAGGAGCGAGCTTCTGCCAGTTCGCTACGAGCATCCACCAATACGACGTCACGCTCTTCTTCATCGACAATAACGCGGAGATCTTTGGGGCGCATCACCACGGTATGGGGTAGCAGCCCGAGAGCCGGCACTACGGAAGCGACATCCGTCTCGTGGCTAAGCACGAGGATACGCATAGGCTCTCCCTTCGGGGCACCTGCTGGATGGACGCACCAGCTGCCGGAGCAGGGCAGCCAGCGCGGGCTCATTAATTACAGCCTATTCTACCCAACCGCATGGCCATAGTTGCTAGTAAGCGAAGAACCGATAGTCCACAATAGGAGTATGCGTACGTGGAAAACAACGGTGATGAAGTTTCTGGCCGGACTGGCTATTGTGGTGGTGCTCCTGGGAGTCGTAGAGATCGCCATCTCCTCCTATACGGAGAAAATATTCGCCAACGCCATCCTCACCAACCCGCAAATCCACACCCGCCCCGAGGTGGCCGTCAAGTCTTTCCCCAACCTCTTCAAAGTTCCTGACGGGCGCACTGGCGGGCTTCTCATCAACCTTAATGACGCACCCCACGCATCCCCCGACATCCCCCGCGCCAACGTCCAGGTGGAATACTCCAACCTCCGCTTTGACCAGCACGATCTATTCGCCGGACAGCTTCACGACTTCAGCTTTGGGGAAGGGACGGGGCGCGTCTACATTTCCGGCAGCGCACTGGCAGAATACTCGGGGATCGGAGACTTGCAATTCCAGGCCGCCGACAATGCCTCCCCCGCTGGCACGGGTGAGGACAAAGCTCTCCTCACCGGCACCCTCAACCTCCCGTGTGGCAGCGATGGCCCTCACCCGGTGCATGTGGAAGTCCGTGCCCACGTCTTCTTCTGGAAGGAAGGGAAACGGCTAGAGATCGACCCGGAGAAGCTGGAGAAGTTCACAGATACGTCGAAACATTTGGCACCAGCGCAGTGCCACCTCAACGACGCCCTCACCCAGCACGTGTTCAAACGGCTCTCCTTGAGTTTGCGGGTGCCCTCTCTCCCCCTCGGCATCGTCCCCCAACTGGCCTTCGCACAAGCCGGAAACCTAGTCATTGTGGGCCCCACCGCTCAGTCCCCCATCACCGGAAAAGAAACCGCCCGGTATCCTGGAGGTACCTCAACTCAAGCGCGGTGGGAAAACCTCACCAACTACTTCAAGTTCGCCCCCCAGTAGCGGCCTAACCCCAGAACCCCACGCGCCAGAAAGGATGTGACGATGGTGACGGCAATGCAGATCGTCCTCATCCTGGTTGCCCTTGTTCAGGCAGTCGGGATGATGGCTGTCCTCATTTACAATTATCGCCGCATCCCCATAGATAGTCCGGAGGAGGACGGCCCTCTCGATAGTGAGACTGCCGACACCGCCCTATTCCGCAGCGACACCCCGGTAAACGCCGAGGATAATGGCACAGTACGCCGTTCCCTCCGCGCCCGGGACAGCCGCTCTAGCCGGCCCCAGCGCCGCACCAACCGACGAAACTACTAGGACCCATCATCACCATGACCGACACCACCCCTCCCCGCAACGACGCCCCCCTCACCGGCAACGACGCCATCACCAAAGCGGAAGAAGTAGCCGCCGCTACCTCCGGTCTCAACATCCCCGCCTTCGAAGGCCTACCCATTGCCGACGACACCGCCAACCTGCGCTACGGGCCGGACATCCACGAAGGCCTGCTGGCCCTCCTCCCCCTGGTGGGCGTCTGGCGTGGGGAAGGTATTGGAAACTACCCCGAAGCCACCCCCAGCGAGGACGAAGCCAAGAACGAGCACGGGGATTTCGCTTTTGGGCAGCAGCTCATTGTCTCCCACAATGGCGAAAACTACCTGTGTTGGGATTCCCGCACCTGGCGGCTGGACGGCGACGGCTCCGTCACCAACCCAGATGTGCGGGAGACCGGCTTCTGGCGCATTAGCCCCACTGACGAGATTGAGCTACTGGTGTGCACCAGCTCCGGGCTCTCCGAACTCTACCTGGGGAAGCCGCTGAACGAGCGAGCATGGGAACTTACCACCGATGTCTCCCTCGCCTCCCCCACCGGCCAGGATCTGGGCCGCAGCAAACGCCTTTATGGGCTCGTCGAGGGCACAGACCTAGGGTGGGTAGAAGAACGCGACATGAGCGGCGAGTTTGTGCCGCGCATGTCCGCACGTCTCCATCGCGTCGTCGGCTAGCCCCGACCGGGCTGGCTAGACGGTCAGGAGCCGGCGCTCGGGTGTCGGCTCCACACTCATCACCTGCACCCCTTCCGGCAGGTGATCCGGCAGCACATGTGTCACTACTACGACCGCTTGGTCGGGGGTGAAGATATCGTCTGCGGCTAAAATACGCTGCATCATCACGGTCACGTCCACCGCGTCCATATGCTCGGTGGGCTCGTCGAGGAACACCACCGGGCGCTGCGACACTAAAGCGCGTGCCAGTAGGATACGGCGGCGCTCGCCGCCAGAGACTGCTTCTGCACCGCCTACCAGCTGGGTGTGCACTCCCGCCGGAAGGTTGTCGAGCCACTCACCCAAGCCCACCTTCTGGAGGGCGGCCACGGCCGCGTCCTCCGTGAGGTCACCCGTCACCACATGCAGGTTCTCTAACACTGTCGTATCGAAGAGGTGCGCGTCCTCGGGGAATACTCCCACTGTGGCACGCAGGCTGGTCTCTTCTGCTGTGGACACATCCACGCCATGGATATGGGTCGATCCGTTGAGAGCCGGAAGCAAACCAGCCATGGTAGAGAGCAAGGTGGTTTTCCCAATTCCGGAGGGGCCCACAATAACCACTCGTTCGCCGGGCTGCAGCTGCACACTGAGTGGCTCATTGAGAGGATGCACGGAATCCCAGCCGGCCACTAGGTTCTCCACCTGCACTGCCGGTGTACCTGCCGATGCGTCCGCTGGTACGGGAGTTCCCTCCGTCGTACGGGGTGGGGTGAGGAGCTCGCGGAGCCTGCGGAGCGAAGCGCGCGACTGCACGTACTGTTGTGCGGCTGTCGGCAACTGGTCGGAGGCTTCAAAGGCAGCGAGCGGGAGGAGAGCCATCACCAACAGGGTGGTGGGTTGCATGGCAGTCGTCTCGGCAAAGGTCACCCCTGCCCCATTCTGGGCGTAGAGGATAATGCCCATAATCAGGCAGGCTAGCACAGTCAGCCAGGTGGCCACTGGACCGATGGCGGAGGCGATAGCGTTGGGAACCGCGCTACGGTCTTCTTCCCGCAGGCTGCGCTGTCCGGCACGATCAGCGGAATCAATAACTGTGTCAAGACGTCCCGCCACTGCCAGCTCGGGAGCATGGTCCATGACGGTAACGACATCCGAGTAGAGGTCGTGTTCCGCCTCCGCCCGGGCTTCCTCGGCGGCGGTGTAGGAGCGGGCAGAGAGCCATGGCACCAGCACACCGGCCAAGAGGAGGGTGATGGCCAGCACGAGTCCGGCCCACGGGGAAAGGATGCTCATCCACACCACAGCGACGACATCCAGCACGAGGGCCACGCAGGCGGGAATGATCGCGCGGACGATGAGGTCTCCCACGTCATCTACATCGGAGCCGAGGCGGGCAAGGAAGTCGCCCTTGCGCATCCGTAGCACCACGGTAGGGTCGCCGGCGGCGAGCCGCTGGTAGATCGTTTCGCGGGCGTTGACCAACCCGCCTAATGCCACTTTGTGGGAGGAAAGGCGATCCAGGTAGCGGAAAAGACCGCGGGAGACGCCTAGTGCCCGCACACAAGTCACCGAAACAGTGATAGCGGCAACCAATGGTTTCTGCCACGTGCGCGCAATGAGCCAGGCAGACAGCCCGGCTAGGCTGAGAGCCGCCAAGAGGGTAATGCTGCCCATGATAACGGCGAGGGCTACCCGCCACTTATTCATGCGGAGCAGATCAAAGGCAAAGCGCAGCTCGTTCACTAGCCGACCTCCTCAGCCGTGGGGGCGAGAGTGGGGATGAGTGATGTTTCTTCACTCACCTCGGTATCCTTGTCCAGCCGTGCGACCGGCACGACCTTGTCTGCCGCCTGAAGAAGTTTGTCCCGGTGGCCCACAATGAGGATAGTGTCCCCGGTGGAGGCTCGCTGGCGGAGGCGGGCAATCACCCGGTCTTCTGCTTCCCCATCGAGGTGGGCGGTGGGTTCGTCGAGTAGTAGCACGTGGCGCGTGGTATCGGCGAGGGTGCGGGTGAGAGCGAGGCGCTGACGCTGCCCCAGGCTGAGGCCAAGGCCTCCGGAACCGAGCCAGGTGTCGTAGCCGTCAGGGAGCTGGTCGAGCACGAGGTCGAAGCCCGTTTGCTGGGCTGCTTCGGCGATAGCTGCCATATCGAGCTGTTGGGGCGACTTGGTTTTTCCGGCAGTAGTGTCTCCGGCGGTAGTGGGGACGCCAAGGTTGTCGCGCACAGTGCCGGCGATAAGGGCAGCGCGTTGCGGTAGCCAGCTGACGTGGTCCCACAGGTGTGCGGTGGGGATGTCAGTGACGAGGTGGCCATCGACGGTGATACTGCCGTAGACGCCGGGGTCTCCGGGGAGCATGCCGGACATTCCGAGGATGCTGAGGAAGCTTGTGGATTTGCCGACGCCATTCGCACCGGTGAGGACAGTAATCTGCCCTGGTTCGGCGGTGAAGGAGAGCTGGTAGGGGGCGTAGGCGCCGCGCGAGCTAATGGTGAGGTCGGTGACGGTGATGCGGCTCGCTGGAGCGAGGGTGCCGAAGGTGTCCGTCTCCGGCTGGTGGTGGGAGCGTTCGTCGGCCAGGGCAATGGCCGTGAAGGCGCGGTCGGCGGCATGTTGGCCGTCTTCAGAATCGTGGAATTTCGATCCGACGGTGCGGAGTGGTTTGTAGACGTCCGCCACCAGAATGAGGACGAAGACGGCGTTGAAGAGGGGGACTTGGCCGGTGTAGCCCATGAGTCGGAAGCCCAATTCGACGGCGACGAGAGCGACACAGAGGGTGGAGAGGAGTTCCAGCACCGCGCTGGAGAGGAAGGCGATGCGCAGTGAGGACATGCTGGCGGCGAAGTGGTCTTCCCCGACTTTGCGGACGGTATGAGCGGGGCCTTTTTCACGGCCGAGGGAGATCAGGGTGGGGAGGCCGGCCACCAAGTCGAGGAGGGTGCTGGAGAGCGTCTTCATAGAGTTGAGGTGACGGCGGGTGCGTTCTTCGGTGAGCATGCCAACGAGGATCATGAAGAGGGGGATGAGCGGGATAGTGATGGCGATGATGATGGCGGAAAGCCGGTCCGCCCAGAGAATTGCCAGCCAGGTGAGGGGGCTGACGGTGGCTGCCAGCATGAGCGCGGGGACGTAACTGATGAGGTAGGCGGGGAGCCCGTCCAATCCCGAGGTGGCGATGGTGCGGAGTTCATCGCGGTGGGCGGCCAGTACGCGCGGGTTAGTGCGGCGGGCGGCGCGGAGAAGGGCGAGGCGCAGGTCGAGGACGACACGGCCGGCTGACCGGTGGGCGAAGCGGTCTTGTACCCAGCCGGTGAGGGCACGCAGCACGATCATGCCGGCGAGGAGGCTGAGTTCCAGTGTCCAGGCGTTGAGGTGGCGAGTGCTGGGCGTGGTGATGATGCCGCTGGTGATGGTGGCGATGCACCAGGCAACGACGATCATTTGGGTGGCGATGAGAACGCCGACAACTACCGAGAGAACCAGGTAACTGCGGGCACTTCGAGAAGCTTTCCACAGTCGTGGATCAATTGGCGGTTGTCGGCGTTCTTTGTTGTTCTTCACGAACTAAAGGCTACCTAGTTTTGTCTTAGGAAGCCGGCTCCAGGCCGATTCCATCGGGGATGAGGGCCGTGGTCAGTCGCTTACGGAAGACCCAGAAGGTCCAGGCTTGGTAAGCGATGACGATCGGCGTCATCACACCTGCGGCGATGGTCATCACCGTCAGAGTGTATTGGGTGGACGAGGAGTTGAAGATGGTCAGTGAGTAGCCACCTTCCAGGGTGCTCGGCATGAGGTACGGGTAGAGGGCACCGAACAGCAGCACGACCACACCGGCAATGGTGAGGCACATGAGGCCGAAAGCAGCTGCTTCTTTTCCGAGCCATGCCAGGGCGACGGCGGCAATCAGGGCGAGTGCGGCGATAACGAGGGCAGCCCAGGTCCAGCCCTTTCCGTGTGCCAGTTGGGTCCACAGGCCGAAGGCTGCCACCACGATGATCGTAGGGATGGCGATGTAGCGAACTGCCTTGAGGGCAGATTCACGAACGATACCGTCGGTCTTGAGGGCCATGAAGATGCCACCGTGGAGGGTGAACAGCAGCAGGGTGGCTAGGCCACCGAGCAGGCCGTAGGGGTTCAGCAGACCCCACAGCGGGGTGAGGATGTTCTTGTTGGCGTCAATGTCGACACCCTGGACGATGTTGGCGAAGGCCACACCCCAGAGAAGTGCCGGTAGCAGGGAGCCGACGAAGAATCCGATATCCCAGGCCTTGCGCCATCCCTTGGCCTCAATCTTGCCGCGGAACTCGATGGAGACGTTGCGCCAGATGAGGGCAAGGAGGATGAGGAACAGGGCGAGGTAGAAGCCGCTGAACATGGTGGCGTACCACTGCGGGAAGGAGGCGAAGAGGGCGCCACCACCGGTGAGGAGCCACACTTCGTTGCCGTCCCAGTGGGGGCCGATGGTGTTCAGGACAACGCGGCGCTTCTTCTCTTCCACATCAGGGTTGTCGTGGCGAGAGACGAAGGGGGACAGAATGCCGACACCGAAGTCGAAGCCTTCCAGCACAAAGTAGCCGAGGAAGAGGACTGCGACCAGAACAAACCAGGTGATTTGCAATTCCATGTCAGTAACCTCCTCTTAGTAAGCGAAGGAGAGCGGAGTGGAGTCCCCGTTCTCGTCTTGAGCGTGGTCAGGGTAGCCGTCCTTGTCCTCATCCTTGAATTCGGGCAAGGGTTCCTTGTCATGCTCCAGCAGACCTTCCACGGTGTAGCGACGCATGAGGTAGAACCAGACGACGGCGAGGATGAGGTAGACCAGGGTGAAGCCAATCACCGAGATCCACACCTCGTAGGTCTCCAGCGGCGAGACGGCTTCTGCGACCGTCAGGTGGATGCGTGGGTCACCCGAGGGGTTCGGGTGCACGATCCAGGGCTGGCGGCCCATCTCCGTCATGATCCAGCCGAAGGAGTGGCCGAGGAACGGGAAGGGCAGGCAGAAGAGTGCAAAGCGACCGAAGTGCTTGCTGGTGGGGATCTTGCCCTTGCGGGTGACGACCAGGCCGATGATGGCGAGAATGGCGCTGAGGAGGCCCATCGCGATCATAAGGCGGAAAGTCCAGTAGGTAACGAGGAGGTTCGGGCGGTAATCACCGGGGCCGTAGATGTCTTCGTACTGCTGTTGGAGGTTTTCTACACCTTCCACCTTGACACCAGTCGGCTTCATTTCGAGAAGCAGGGACAGCACGTGCGGAACACCAATGACTTCCTTGGCGTTTTCACAGTTGTTGCCCGGGGCCACAGTGAGGGCAGAGAAGTTCGGGTCCATTTCGGTCTTGCAGACCAGCTCAGCGGCAGCACCCTTCATCGGCTGATCCTTAAAGACCCACTGCATCTGCAGGTGGCCAGTGCCCATGACGAGCAAGCCAGAGATGATCATCGCTAGGAGGCCGAGGCGGAAGACCGGACGGAAGACATTTTCGGCGTCGTCCACAGTGTGCTCGCCGATTTCTTCCTTCTCGAAGCCACCCGGCAGGGAGCGGTTACGCACGATGCGGGACATCCACCAGCCGGCGATGCCAGCGATAAAGGTGGCGGAGAGGAGGAAGGAGGCGGAGATGACGTGGCTGAAGGCTAGCAGACCGGCAGGGTTGCTGAGCAGGGCACCAAAGTCAACGAGTTCTGCGCGGCCAGTTTCCGGATTGAACTTGGCACCGACAGGGTGCTGCATGAATCCGTTGGCGGTGATAATCCAGAAGGCTGAGATGTTGGTTGCTAGTGCGAATGCCCAGGCAGATGCAAGGTGAGCCTTGCGCGGCAGACGACCCCAGCCGAAGATCCAGAGTCCCAGGAAGGTGGACTCGAGGAAGAAAGCCATAAGGCCTTCGAAGGCGAGCGGTGCGCCGAAGACGTCACCGACGTAGGCAGAGTATCCAGACCAGTTCATACCGAACTGGAACTCCTGCACGATGCCGGTTGCGACACCGAGGGCGAAGTTGATGATCATCAACTTGCCGAAGAACTTGGTAGCGCGGTACCACCCCTCCTTCTTCGTGCCCATCCACATAGACTGCATGATGGCAACGAGGACCGTGAGGCCCAGCGTCAATGGCACGAAGATGAAGTGATAGACCGTGGTGATCCCGAATTGCCACCGGGAAAGGTCTAAAACATCCATTGAAGCGACTCCGTTTGCTAGGCATTAAAGCCATTGCGGCGATCCCGAAACATTTCGGGCCTAGGCTAAATTTAACAGGCCTGCCAGCTGAAATGAACCTGAATGCGACAGACTGTCTCATTATTTGTCATTAAGTGTTCTTTTTGAAACGGATTTCTTTTTCCGAACTGTTACAGCAGCTTCGTGACCGGCATTTATAGTGACGTGCGTCACAATTGATAACTCAGGCTGATCGAATTTTTGGCACTATTGTAGACGGAATTCCTCACCCCTAAACGGGGGTACTACTGTTTTTACTCCTTATTTATCCTGAATTCCTTGACTTTTGACGGCAGTTAACCCACACTCCTGACACATACCGGCAGTCTCGCTAGACTTTCCCTATGACTACCAGCTACCAGTTCCCCCATGCGGTTCCTGGCCCTGCTTCCGTTCAGAGCCCCACCTGGCACTGCGGTGACCCCTTCGCCGAGCAGCGTTCCGCCCACCACAACGGTGCCCTCATCGACTTCCGCCACCTCGCCGTTCTCAGCATCAGTGGAGAAGACTCCCCCAGCTGGTTACACTCCCTCCTCTCCCAAAAAGTCGTCGACATGCCCGCCGACTCCATTACCCGCAGCGAACTGCGCCGCGCCCACGTCCTCGACGCCCACGGACACATTCTCGAAGAATGCTGGGTAGCCCGCACCAGTGATGGATACCTCCTCGCCACTCCGCAGAGCCACCAGCACAGCCTGCTCGACTACCTCACCAGTATGATGTTCTGGTCGCGCGTCACCGTCACCGCAACTGACCACACCGTCACCGCCATCCTTGGCCCCATCGCACCGGAAGACGCAGCAGACGTAGCACAGAGCACCTCCGAAGCGCCTGAGAACACAACGGCTAGCCCTGCTGCGACAGCCATAGAGAACAACGGTCTACCCCTTCCCCAGCATCCACTCACCCCTCCCGCCCCTGCTCCCCGGCCGCCACTCTCCGCGCCAATTGCCGACATAATCGAGAACAACAACCTCGTCGCAGCTGGCGGATATCCCCGTGGACTTCCCCTCACTCTGCTCTTCGTCCCGCCCACTGCAGATCTCCCAGCAGTTGTTGACGCACTGCTAGCCACCGATCTCACCGCTGCCGGCAGCTGGACCTGGGATGCACTACGCTGCGCTACAGGGCTACCGGAAATCACCACTGATGTGGATGAACGGTCTCTCCCCCACGAATATGACGCCGTCGGTGACCCCGCCACCGGTGCCGCTGCATCCGTCACCAAAGGCTGCTACCGAGGGCAGGAAACTGTCGCCAAGATTCACAATGTGGGCCTCCCGCCGCGACGCCAGGTCGTCCTTCTCCTCGATGGATCCTCCGAATTGCGCCCCACACCCGGCACAGCGCTCTACGCGGATCCCGAGCAGAAAAAAGTCGCCGGGCGCATTGGCACAGTCGCAGACCACTGGGAATACGGCCCCATGGCCCTGGCGCTTATCCGCCGCACGGTGGACGACGCCACCGAACTCACCTGGAAAACAGACGAAGGTACAGGTAGCGCTGCAATCGTCAGCGAGCTTTCGGTTCATCCCGCCGAACACCGTGCGGGCCGAGACGCAGTTCAAAACTTCCGATCTTCGGCACGGCAAAGGAACTTGTAACGCGAAAAAGGAATTTTGGAGGGAAAACCGGTATCCTAGTTGCCAGGAACATACTTAAAGCATTCGGTGACTCACACAAGTGAGAGCCATCCACATTTCAAGGGGGTCAGGCCATGGGCCGCGGCCGTGCCAAGGCGAAGCAGGCCAAAGTTGCTCGCCAGTTGAAGTACAACTCTCCTGAGACAGATTTTGAAAGCCTCCAGCGTGAGCTGTCAGGCTCCTCCGGGGATGACGATCTCTACGTCGATAAGTGGGCGGACGAGTACGACGACGCCGATGACGGTGACGACGATCAGTACAAGAAATACGCAGATTGGCAATGACCAGCCCGCACGCTGAATGTTTTTCCACCCCATCCTTTTTCGGTGACGAGTAGCCTCACCGTGCCCTCACCCTGCTAGACAGGTGACGGTAGCTTTTACCCTTTTTCAGGCGTACGCCCCCAGTCATACGTCCCCCCAACGCACTACAACATAAAGGAGCTCCGTCCAAACAAACGGAGCTCCTTCACGTTCGCGCCTGCAACCACCCCCAGCAGCCCCAACCGAACCCGTCACCCTCTCAAATGACCAGTAGCCGGCGGCGGGCGCACCTAGAAGCGCGGATGGTTACCACGCAGAGTGGCGCGGGGCGCACTGGCATCCTCAGCCACACGGACCTCGCCCAGCACCCACGAATCAATATGGCGGGCAGTCAGCACAGCCATGGCCCGGTCCACATCCTCCGAGGCCACCACAGCAACCATACCCACACCCATATTGAAGGTCTGCTCCATGTCGGCACGCTCCACGCGGCCTTCCTTCTGGATGACACGGAACACCGCACCCGGGTTCCAGGTAGCGCGGTCCAGATCGGCGGTAAGTCCATCCGGAATAACGCGTGCCAGGTTGCCGACCAGACCGCCACCAGTGACGTGACAGAACGTGTGAACCTGCGCTTCTGCCATCACCGCCAGGCAGTCCTTGGCGTAAATGTGGGTGGGCTCCAACAGCTCTTCGCCCACCGTCCGGCCGAACTCTTCCACCTGGGCATCCAGGGGCAGACCGGCCATATCCAGCAACACCTTCCGGGCCAGCGAGTAGCCATTCGAGTGCAGACCCGAGGACGCCATAGCGATGCAGACATCGCCGGCCTTCACCTGCTCCGGGCCCAACACGTCAGCGGCTTCCACCACACCCACGCCAGTAGCCGCCAAGTCGAACTCATCGGGGGCCATCAGCCCGGGGTGCTCAGCGGTTTCCCCACCCAACAGGGCGCAACCAGACCGCACACAGCCCTCCGCAATGCCCTCCACCAGCTTGGCGACTGTCTCCGGCACCACATGGCCAATGGAGATGTAGTCTTGCAGGAAGAGCGGCTCCGCACCGCACACCACCAGGTCGTCCACGACCATAGCGACCAGGTCAAGACCCACCGTATTGTAGATCTCCATCTGGCGGGCAATGTCAATCTTGGTACCAACACCGTCGGAGGAGGCTGCCAACAGCGGCTCCTTGTAGTGGGTGCCGAGGGCGAAAAGGCCGGCGAAGCCGCCTAGCCCACCGCGTACCTCGGGCCGGGTGGCCTTCTTGGCGAGCGGTGCGAAAAGCTCAACTGCTTTATCGCCTGCTTCAATATCGACACCAGCTTGGGCGTAGGACATCCCTTGCGACTGGGGGTTTTCCACACTCATGAGACACTCACTTCTTTACTGCAGGGTGTTGGTGATCTGTTCTTCAGGTTCTACTAGGTCCAGCAGATCGTCTGGCACCTGGGTATCGGAGGCCACCACACAGTTGGCACCCTTCATGTGCAGAAGGGGCTTCACCAGCGGATTCTCCGGGGGAAGTTTAATGGGGTACTGACCATCAAAGCAGGCACAGCACATTTCGTTGGCCGGCTGACAGGTGGAGTTGACCATCGACTCCTGGGAGACGAAGCCCAGCGAATCGGCACCGATCGCCCGCCGCACACCTTCCAGAATGTCATCGGCATCATCCACGCCGTTGGCAATGAGCTCTGCCGGGGAGGCGAAGTCAATGCCGTAGAAGCAGGGCCACTTCACCGGCGGGGAGGCAATACGGACATGGACCTCCGCCGCGCCGGCTTCCCGCAGCATACTCACCAGGGCACGCTGGGTATTGCCACGCACAATGGAATCATCCACGACCACCAGCCGCTTCCCGCGGATCACTTCGCGCAGTGGGTTAAGCTTAAGACGTATACCCAGTTGGCGGATGGTCTGAGAGGGCTGAATGAAGGTACGGCCAACATAGGAGTTCTTGGTGAGACCCTGTGCGAAAGGAATACCAGATTCTTGCGCGTAACCTACCGCAGCAGGGGTACCGGACTCCGGAACCGGAATGACGAGATCGCCATCGCAGGGGTGCTCGCGGGCGAGGCTGCGACCAATCTCCACCCGGGCCGCATTGACCGAGCGCCCGTTCAGGAAGGAGTCGGGGCGGGCCAGGTAGACATGCTCGAAGATACAGCGGGCATGGCGCGGCTCGGCAAAGCGACGCGAGTGCACGCCGGTGGCATTAATGGTGACGAACTCGCCGGGTTCAATATCGCGCACGTAAGAGGCACCCACGATATCGAGGGCGCAGGTTTCGGACGCGACCACCCAGCCGCGCTCCAGCCGGCCCAGGCTGAGGGGACGCACCCCGTAGGGGTCGCGCGCAGCATAGATGGTGTCGGTGTCGCACATGACGAAGCAGAAGGCGCCCTCAACTTTGGGAAGAAGATGCAGGGCGGCTTCTTCCAGCCCTTGGTTGACAGCGGTATGGGCCAGCAGTGAGGCCACAACGTCGGTGTCGGAGGCACAGCCGGCCAGTTTATTTTCCGGCATGATGCCGAGTTGGACAGCGCGCCGCTTAAGTGCGGTGGTGTTGACGAGGTTGCCATTATGGGCCAGCGCCACGCCAGTACCTTCGCCGGTGGACCGGAACATGGGCTGGGCGTTTTCCCAGCTGGAAGCACCGGTGGTGGAGTAGCGAGTGTGGCCGATCGCAACATTGCCGCGCATGGCCTGGAGGGTTTGCTCGTCGAAGACCTGGTTTACCAGGCCAAGGTCTTTAAAGACGATCGTTTGGTGGCCGTCACCGACGGCGATACCGGCGGCTTCCTGGCCGCGGTGTTGCAGTGCAAACAGGCCATAGAAGGTCAGCTTTGCGACATCTTCCTCGGGAGCCCAGACTGCGAAGACGCCACATTCTTCGCGGGGCTTCTGCTCTCCCAGGTCGTCCAGGGGGCTGGTCATGGTACTCATCGTACCTTTCTTGGTAGTCGTCTCGTTAGTCAGTTCGCTGGCACTATGGGCAGCCAGTGGGCGATCTCTCCGGCACGACTTCCGGAGGCGCTCAGGCGGGATGGGGCAACGTCCTCCCACCGTTCTTGGCCGGTAACGAGGCGCAGCCAGGTGTGGGGGTCGGTTTGCACCACATTGGGTGGAGTACCGCGGGTGTGCCGCGGCCCTTCCACGCATTGCACCGCGACGAAAGGCGGGATACGGACTTCCACACAGTGGCCGGGGGCAAGCTCGGCGAGAGTATGTGCGGATCCACGCACCGCCTCTGCGATGGTGCGGTAGTGGGGGGCGGTGCGTGGGGGCACGGCAGCGCCGTCATCCTCAATCCAGGGCAGGATACTGAGGATGACGGCGCGAAGATCCGTCGGGGACGGTGCCGTGCGGGGCACGCTACGGGTTATGCGTTCGCGAACAGGGCGGGGAGAGTACCCTCCCAGGCCTGACGCAGGTCTTCCAGCCTCTCTGCGAGCTGACCCTGCACGGTGACGGTGGCGGATTCTTCCACCACACCGATGCGGGTGCAAGGCAGACCGTACTCCTCCACCTGTGCGGTGAAGGCTGTTTCCTGATCGCGGGGAACAGCAACGAGGATACGGCCTGCAGATTCGGAGAACAGCTGGACGAACGGGTCGGAGCCTTCCGGCAGGGTGATGGTGACACCGACGTTGCCGCTGAGCGCCGACTCGACGACAGCCTGGGCGAGGCCGCCTTCGGAGAGATCGTGGGCGGCGGAGACTGTGCCGGCCTTGGCAGCTTCCACCATGAATTCGGCGAGCTTCTTCTCGTGGGCGAGATCGACCCGCGGCGGCACCCCACCGAGGTGCTGGTGCACAGTCTTGGCCCAGATGGAGCCGTCGAATTCATCCTTGGTTTCGCCCAGCAGGAAGATGCTTTCCATGGGGGCGGAGCCGAAGGCAGTCCCGATGGCGTCGTCAACATTGTCTATAACACCCAGCACGCCGGCCAGCGGGGTTGGCAGGATGGAGGTGTCGCCGGTCTTGTTGTAGAAGGAGACGTTGCCGCCGGTGACGGGGATGGCGCAGTAGGCACAGGCGTCGGCGAGTCCGTGTACGGCTTCCTTGAACTGCCACATGATGGCGGGTTCTTCGGGGTTGCCGAAGTTGAGACAGTTGGTGACAGCGACGGGGCGGGCACCAGTGGCGGCGACGTTGCGGTAGGCCTCGGCGAAAGCCAGCTGGGCGCCGGTGTAGGGGTCCAGGTAGGTGTAGCGGCCCGAGGCGTCGGTGGCCAGGGCGATGCCGCGGCCGGTCTTTTCGTCGATACGGAGCACGCCGGCGTCGGCGTTTTCTGCCTCGATGGTGTTACCGCGCACGTAGCGGTCGTACTGCTCTACTACGAAGCGGCGCGAGCAAAGGTCCTCGCAGGCCAGCATCTGGTAGAGGGTGTCGCGCAGTTCGTCGGCGTCGGCGGGGCGGGCCAGCTGGGCGGTGGTGTCGGCCTTGAGGGCGTCCTGCCATGCGGGGTATTCGATGGGGCGGTTGTAGACCGGTCCTTCGTGGGCGATGGTGTGGGCGACGGCGTCGACCACGGTTTCGCCGTACCAGTCGATGACAAGGTGGTCACCGTCGGTCACTTCACCGATGACGGTGGCTTGCACATCCCACTTGTCGCAGATGGCCATGAAGGCATCGACGTTTTCGGGGGCAACGACGGCACACATGCGTTCCTGGGATTCGGAGGAGAGCACTTCTGCCGGGGTCATGCCCTTGGCACGCATGGGGACTTTGTCAAGATCCACATGCATGCCGCCATCACCGGCGGCAGCGAGCTCAGAGGTGGCGCAGGAGAGACCGGCGCCACCCAGGTCCTGAATACCGACGACCACACCGGCGTGGTAGAGGTCGAGGCAGCATTCGATGAGGACCTTCTCGGCGAAGGGGTCGCCCACCTGTACCGACGGGAGCTTCTTGTGCGGCTTAGCACCGGTCTCGTCGGGGGTGTCGTCGAAGGTTTCGGAGGCCAGCACGGAGACGCCGCCGATACCGTCGAGGCCGGTGGCGGATCCGAAGAGGATAACCTTGTTGCCCTTGCCGGAGGCGAAGGCCAGGTGTAGGTCGTCTACTCGCATGGTGCCCACACAGAGGGCGTTGACGAGCGGGTTACCGGCGTAGGTGTCGTCGAAGACGGTTTCGCCGCCAATGTTGGGGAGGCCCAAGCAGTTGCCGTAGCCACCAACGCCGGCAACCACGCCGGGGAGGACACGCTTGGTGTCGGTGGCATCGGAGGTGCCGAAGCGGAGCTGGTCCATGACGGCAACGGGGCGGGCACCCATGGCCATGATGTCACGGACGATACCGCCGACACCGGTGGCGGCACCTTGATAGGGCTCCACGTAGGACGGGTGGTTATGGGATTCGACCTTGAAGGTGACGGCCCAGTCATCGCCGATGGAGACGACGCCGGCGTTTTCACCGATACCGGCAAGGAGGTTCTGGCGCATCTCGTCGGTCATGGTCTCACCGAAGTAGCCCAGATGCACCTTGGAGGACTTGTAGGAGCAGTGTTCGGACCACATGATGGAGTACATGGCGAGTTCTGCGTCGGTGGGGCGACGGCCGAGGATTTCGCGGATGCGTAGGTACTCGTCTTCTTTGAGGCCGAGTTCCTTCCAGGGCTGTTCCATGTCGGGGGTGGCTGCCGCGTAGGCAACGGTATCAAGCTGCTGCTGTTCAGACATCTCTCATCAATCCTTTCCGGTGGGAACGCTAGACCGAAAGGACGGCGTCAAGGGCGGACTTAAACATGGTGAGGCCGTCCGTGGTGGGGCCGGTCATCGTGTCGATGGCGTGCTCAGGGTGCGGCATGAGGCCGACGACGCGACCATTTTCAGAACACACACCGGCAATGTCGTTGGCGGAGCCGTTGAGGGTTTCATCGGCGTAGCGGAAGACCACGCGGCCCTCTTCTTCCAGCATCTTCAGGGTGTCGGGTTCGGCGACGTAGCGACCTTCCCCAGACTTCAGGATGACGGTCATAATGTCGCCCTTGTTGAAACGGCTGGTCCAGGCAGTATCGGCAGTGCACACTTCGAGGGGCTGCACACGGCAGATGAAGCGGCGGTCCTGGTTACGGGTGAGGGCACCAGGCAGCAGGCCAGATTCGGTGAGGATCTGGAAGCCGTTGCAGATACCCAGGACGGGCATGCCTTTCTTGGCGGCCTCAACCACTTCCCGCATGACGGGGGCGTGGGAGGCGATAGCGCCACAGCGCAGGTAGTCGCCGTAGGAGAAACCTCCGGGGACAACTACTGCTTCAACGTTCTTGAGGTCAGAGTCGGCGTGCCACAGGGACACAGCTTCAGCTCCGGCGTACTCCACGGCACGGGCAGCATCGACATCGTCGAGGGTGCCCGGGAAAGTAATTACACCAACTCGGGTCGCCATAGGTTATTCCGCCTCGTTCTCCACGCGACGGACGACGTACTCCTCAATCACCGTGTTGGTGAGCAGGCTCTCGGCAATCTCCTCGAGCTGGGCGTCGGTGACACTATCGGCCACCTCCAGCTCAAAGTGCTTGCCCTGGCGAACATCGTCAAAGCCTTCGTATCCCAGGCGCTTAATTGCGCCCAAAATGGCTTTGCCCTGGGGGTCCAGGATTACCGGCTTGATCGTCACATCGACTACTACGCGAGCCACGCTCTTCTCCTCTTACATGGACGTCACGGTGGAACCTTGAAAAAACAAGGATTTCACCCACAGTTTACTCTGCAGGAGCTCGTTTCTATAATGCTCAGAGGCCTGTTTGTGAGAGCATCCAGGCCAGCTCAAAGGCCGTCTGCTGCCACCGTGCATAACGTCCGGAGACGCCACCATGTCCAGCATTCATTTCTGTCTTTAACAGAATCTCATGCTCGGTGACGGGGCCCGCTACCGCTCGCAGTCGCGCCACCCATTTGGCAGGTTCCACATACAGCACGCGAGTATCGTTGAGACTGGTGGTGGCGAGGATCGCCGGATACTGCTGAGCAGTGACATTCTCGTAAGGGGAATAGCTCGCCATCAGGTCATAGATGGCGGGGTCGTGCAGCGGGTCTCCCCACTCATCCCACTCGATGACGGTGAGCGGCAACTCCGGCATCAACATGCTGGTGAGAGGGTCAACAAAGGGGACATCTGCTTCGATAGCGACAAAACGATCTGGTGCCATATTGGCGACTGCGCCCATCAACAGGCCACCAGCAGACCCACCATTGGCCACCATCTGTTGGGACGTAGTGTAGCCCTCCGCAATGAGGTAATCAGCGGAGGCGATGAAATCTGTGAAGGTGTTGACCTTCTTGTCCAGCTTGCCGTCGTCATACCAGCGTCGCCCCATTTCTCCCCCACCACGCACATGGGCGATAGCTAACGCCATCCCGCGGTCCAAGTAGCTGAGGCGTGACACCGAGAACCCCGGGTCTCGTGAATCCTCATAGGAGCCGTAACCGTAAAGCAGTAGCGGAGCTGGTTCGGGACGGTACGGATCCGTACCGTGTGTACCCTTCTTGGAAATCAGCGAAATGGGGATCCGTTCTCCATCAGAAGCTGTGGCCCACAGTCGTTTTTGCTCGTACTGGGAGGCATCGTAGCCACCCTGCACTTCCGCCTGCTTACGGATAATGAGGGCACCATCAGCGAGCCGATAATCAGCCACCGTCGGCGGGGTGATGAAGGAACCATAGGAGAGACGCAGCAGTGGTGCCGTCGGCTCTGGATTGGCATGAATACCGATGTTGGGAAGCTCCTCCCCCACTTCGATATCCTGCATCTCCCCACAGAGGTCAAGCAGGCTCGTCTCCTGTCCCACTGCTGGAGCGCGGTCGAAGAAAATGAGGCCGAGGCGCGGCAGCGCGTCCTTGCGGTAGGAGACGGCCAGGTAGCCGGTGAAAGCATCCACGTCCTCGATCCGCACGGCATCGTCATGCGGAAGGAGTTGCGGCAGGTCGTTAAGGGATGCCAGCTCACTCAACTGCCAGGTATCGGAGAGAGCTACGCAGGAGTTTGGGCCACTGGCGTTGTGGACCACCACGAAGCCGTCTCGCGCGGGCTGGGTGTCGGTGGCGGGGAGGCTGAAGTGGTCCACTCCATACTCGACCCCTTCTTCACGCGGGCGTACACACTGGAAGTCACCCGCGGGGGTGGCGGCGTCAAGGAACCACAGTTCGGTAGTGATCTTCGAAGAGACTGCGATGGTGAAGTACTTCTCGTCGCGGGTAGAGCCCATACCCACCCAGTAGCGTTCATCCGGCTCGTGGAAGATCCTCACATCCTCGACCGGGTCGGTGCCACGCTTGTGCCGCCATACCGAGTCGGGCCGCCAGGCTTCATCGACGCGCTGGTAGAAAAGATAGGTGCCGTCGTTGGACCACTCTGCACCGGGGGCAATATTGGTGATGACCTCGGGGAGGTGTTCACCCGTCACCAGATCGCGCAGGTAGAGGTTGTAGCGTTCGTCGCCGACCGTATCGGTGAGGTAGGCCAGGTAGCGCCCGTCAAGGGTGACGCTGGCACCTCCCAGTGCGAAGAAGTCAGTGCCCTCCGCCAACTCATTGCAGTCGAGGAGAACTTCTTCTCCTTCCACAGGCTGGCCGGGGATGAGCTGTGGAGGTTCCCACGCATCGGGGGCATCGGCAGGGCCCGCGGGGAGACGGCACACCACACTGTAGGCTTTGCCCTCCTGGGTACGGGCGTAGTGCCACCAGCCTTTATGCCGGGTGGGGACTGACAAGTCAGTTTCCTTAATACGCCCCCGAATTTCTTGGAAGATCTTTTCCTGCAAGGGTTTCAGGTGAGCAGTCTGCTGTTCTGTATAGGCGTTTTCTGCCTCCAGGTAGTGGATAGTCTCGGGGTTAGCCTTGTCCCGTAACCATTCGTAATCGTCGACGAAGCGACGGCCATGCACTTCCCGCACTTGGGGGTGGCGGGCAGCACGAGGAGGGGTTAGCGGGGTGTTGGGAGTCTGAAAAGTGCTCACAGTGGTCTTTCAAAGGGGGTGAGTGCGCACCAGCCGGTCCGTCCCCGGATGGGGCAGACCGGCTGGGAGGCTAGGCGGGACACATGGCGGCGCTCCACACTTGTGGAAAATGGAAGAATACCAACGGTTCAGAAAGCGCTACCGGGCCAATCGGTGAAGCTCTTACCGGAGATCTTTTCATAGGCTTCGATGTAGCGGGCGCGGGTAGCGGCAATGACATCCTCCGGTAGTGCCGGCGGCTGGGTATCGCTTGCACGGTCCCATCCGGAGGCGGGGCTGGTCAGCCAGTCACGCACATACTGCTTGTCGAAACTCGGTTGCACCTGGCCTTCCTGGTAGCTCTCTGCCGGCCAGTAGCGGGAAGAGTCCGGGGTAAGGACCTCGTCACCAATAACCAGTGTGCCGTCCTTGTCATGGCCGAACTCGAACTTGGTATCGGCCAGGATAATGCCACGTTCCTTCGCAGCCGTAGCAGCCTGGGTGTAGATCTGCAGGGTGGCGTCCTTGAGCTTTTCGGCCAGCTCCTCCCCCACCATGGTGGCTACCTGCTTGAGGGTGACGTTTTCGTCATGCTGGCCCAGCTCGGCTTTGGCAGCAGGGGTGAAGATGGGGGTGGGCAGCTGGCTGGACTCCACTAGTCCGGTGGGCAACGGCACACCGCACACATGCTGGGTGGCGTTGTAGTCGACCAGGCCAGAACCCGTCAGGTAGCCACGGGCTACGCATTCCACTGGAACCATGTCCAGTTTCTTGCAGACCATAGCGCGGCCGAGGACCTCTTCGGGGATGCGCTCGTCTTCCGGGCCACCGGCTAGGTGGTTGGGGAAGTCGAGCATATCGAAGAAGTGGAAGCTCATGGCGGTGAGCACACGCCCCTTATCGGGGACCGGGGTACTGAGAATCCAGTCATAAGCGGAGATGCGGTCGGTGGCGACCATCAGCAGAGTGTTGCCATCGATTTCGTAGAGCTCGCGGACTTTACCGGCGGAAAGATGCTTGTAATCGGAAAGTTGAGGACGCATAGTGTCAGCCTAGTCTTCGGGATACGGGGCAGAAAGGGGTTAGAGGATCTCGCCAGGCTGGTAGGTGGCTTCCGCAGGAAAGCGACTCACCCACTCGTCAACCTTGGCGATAACACGCTGCACCTGGCTGGGGGCAGCACCAATGAAGGCTTCTTTGTCTTCCAGAGCTTCTTCCAGCTCTTCCTTGGTCAGCGGAATGCGCTCATCGTCAGCAAGACGGTCCAGCAGGTCCTGGTCGCCACCGTTCTCACGCATGTTGAGGGCAACCGCCACCGCATTTTCCTTAATTGCTTCGTGGGCCTGTTCGCGTCCCACACCCCGGCGCACACAAGCCATGAGCACCTTGGTTGTTGCCAGGAAGGGCAGGTAGCGCTGCAGTTCATTGTTGATGACAGCCGGGTAGGCACCAAACTCTTGCAGCACGGTGAGGAAGGTCTCAAACATGCCATCCAGCGCGAAGAAGGCGTCCGGGAGAGCAACACGGCGGATGACTGAGCAGGATACGTCACCCTCGTTCCACTGATTACCGGCCATGTCAGCAACCATCCCCGAGTAGCCGCGGAGAATAACCTGAAAACCGCAGACGCGCTCACAGGAGCGGGCATTCATCTTATGCGGCATAGCGGAGGAACCCACCTGTCCGGGCTTGAAGCCTTCGGTGACGAGTTCCTGGCCCGCCATGAGGCGGATAGTGGTGGCCAGACTGGAGGGTCCGGAACCCAGCTGGACGAGCGCGCTGAGCACGTCGTAGTCCAGGGAACGCGGGTAGATCTGGCCAACCGAGTCAAGCACCTGGGAGAATCCTAGATGGGCCGCAATACCCATTTCCAGGTCGCGCAGCTTGGCTTCATTACCGTCTAACAGATCAAGCATGTCTTGGCTGGTGCCCATAGGACCCTTGATGCCGCGTAGCGGGAAGGTCTCGATGAGGTGATCGAGACGCTCGATAGCGACGAGCATTTCGTCAGCGGCCGAGGCAAAACGCTTGCCGAGGGTGGTGGCCTGGGCGGCTACATTGTGGCTGCGCCCCGTCATGACAACATCACTGTACGTGGTGGCCATTTCAGCCAGCTGGGTGACCACTGCGATCGCGCGGCCTCGTAGAAGCTCGAGGGAACGCTTGATCTGCAGCTGTTCCACATTTTCGGTGAGGTCGCGGCTGGTCATGCCCTTATGGATCTGTTCGAACCCGGCCAAATCACAGAACTCTTCGATGCGAGCTTTCACATCGTGGCGGGTGACGGCTTCGCGGCGGGCGATGGAGGCCAGATCAACCTGGTTCTTAACAAATTCGTAGGCGGCAAGGGCTTCCTCGGCAACCTGGGGGTCGCCGACACCCAGTTCCGTCTGGGCACGCAGCACAGCCATCCAGAGCTCGCGCTCCATGATGATCTTGTGTTCGGCGCTCCACAGCTCCACCATTTCCGGGGAGGCGTAACGATTGGCTAGGACATTCGCGATTCGCGGCTTCTGCTTCTTTTCCACGGTTTCTATTATGCCTGCCGTGAGCGAAAATACGGAGTCCTCGGGATGGATCGATACTCGTCCCCCGCATATGCGTCGTGGCACCGGTACACAGAGCACCGGCGCCACGACAACGTATAAAAAGCTGCCTAGAGCTTCTTCATTTGGCGGGCCACCTTCATCCCGCGAGACGGGTAGTTGGTGATGATGCCATCAGCACCCGCCTTGATTTGATTGCGCATCGCCTCTTCCGAGTCCACCGTGTAGGGCACGACTTTCAAGCCGGCCTTGTGTGCACGGGCGCAGAATGCGGCGTTGGCGTAGAGGTCATCGGCACTGCCGTAGTCGGGGCTCAGTACTTGCGCACCAAGCTGTTTGGCAGCCTTGATGATGTCACCGCCTACCTCAAGGTAGCTCACCGGACCGCTCATCGGGGTGAAGGGCACCCATTGGATGCGCCCGAAGAGCATGACGGTGGGCACGCTGGGGGCATACTTGCGCACCATGGCAAGCGTCCGCCAGTCAAAGGATTGCAGCATGACACGGTTCAGCACCTTGTGCCGGCGGGCCATATCAACAATGGTCTTCATTGTCTGGTAGGCCTTGGCATCGCTTTCCTTGCCAGGCACCACCTTGGTCTCGATGTTGAAGTGCACCGGATAGGTGGCCTTCTTGTTCACCATTGTGAACAGCTCGTCCAAGGTGTAAATGGTGGCACCGGGTACCCGATGGAGAGTGTCCTTGTACTGTTCCTGGAACTTATCGCAGCGGACGGTGCGCAGCTGCTGCCATGTCAGCTCGGTGATGAACTTTCCCACATAGGGGTAGGCGGGATCATTCGGGAAGGCCGGAGCGGTGTCCCGGCACTTCTTTTTCTGAATGGTCATGTCGTGCCAGATCATCGGCTTGCCGTCCTTGGAGAGGGAAATATCCAACTCCAGAGTGGTGACACCCAATGTGAGGGCGTGTTCGTAGGCAGCGAGAGAACTTTCGGTGGTCTCCGCCTTGCCGCCACGGTGAGCCTGCAGATCGAACCCTTGGGGGAGGTTACGTGCCGGGTTGGGGGCGGCCATCGCGGGCGTCACAGATGCCGGAATCATGGCAGCTGCACAGAGGGCGGCGAGGAGTGTTTTCTTCATGCTGTTACTCGTTTCCGTCTGGAGGTAAGCCCCAGGAACAGCCCGGAGAGGGGCTAGTCCTGCTTGGTGACTTCCTTCGTTTTCTTCTTTACGGTGAAGGACTTGGGGAGCGGCATGCCCTTATCTTCCATGACCTTGCGGAGCATGGTCGGGTAGTCGGTGATGATGCCGTCAACACCGGCCTCGATCTGCTGGGCGAGGACATCCTTGTTGTTAATCGTCCACGGTACAACTCGGAAGCCCTCCTTGTGGGCAGCCTGCACGAACTCCTTGTCCGCGACGAGCTTGTACTCCCGCTGGCCGGGGAGAAGCCCATAGGGGTTGGTGTAGCCGGGGGACAGTACCTGCACACCCAGCTTCTTGGCAGCCTTGAGGATGTCGCCGTTAACCTCTTCGTAGCTCACATCACCGATCCAGGGGGATCCCTTCAACCAGGTGGTTTCATCCCACAGCATCACCAGCGGGATGTTCGGGGCAGCGGCCTTCACAAGGGGGAAAGTGCGCCAGTCGAAAGACTGAATCATGACGTGGTCTTGCACGCCGGCGTCCTTCACCGCGGCAAGAATGGCGTTGACGAAGACCGAGGGGGCTGCGGACCAGTCACGGTGCTCGCCTTCCACCTTGGTTTCGATGTTGTAGTAGATCTCCTTGGTGGCACCGTACTTCTTCGCAAGGGCAAAGACGTCCTTCAGCTGCAGCATGCGGTTATCCTTGGCCGCCTGCTGGGCGGGGAACTTGGCAAGCTTCTTGTCACAGCGGAGGGTCTGCAGCTGTGCCCAGGTCAGCTGGTGGAGCAGCTTACCCACATAGGGGTAGAAGTGGTCGCCGGGGGTGGCGGGGGCGGTATCGCGGCACTTCTCGGCCTGTACCTCGGGGTCATGCCAGACGACGGGCACGCCATCCTTGGACATCACGACGTCGAATTCGAGAGTGGTGACACCCAGCTCTAGCGCATGGCGGAAGGCCTGTGCGGATTCTTCGGTGTTCTCTCCACGGCCACCACGGTGAGCCTGCAGATCGAAGCCGTTCGGAAGCCCCTTCACGTGATTGGCGGCGGTAGTAGTGGTGGACGTCACGGTCGCCGTGGAGTCCTTCTTGTCACCAGAGTTATCGGAGCACGCGGCGAGCCCAAGCACTAGCGGCAAGGTGAGTGCCAGGGTCGCGCCACGACGCAGCGGAGAAGTTTTCATAGTGGGTCCTGTTCTGTCCCGGAACGCTTCTGGCGTTCCATGGCTAGCTCGCCTACCTCCGTGAGGCAGGCGCTACCACCATAATATGCAGTCATCCTATGAACGTTCACTTACTTAGGAATGAAGATCTTTCCCTCTTCAGCTTTTTGCCCAATGTCCCGACGACTGAAGCCTCCGTCGAGGTCGATTCGATCCAAGTATTTGTACGCTTGGGCACGCGCTGCGGTGAGGTCAGAACCTTTGCCTACCACGCCAAGGATACGTCCGCCATTTGACACATAGTTGCCATCTTTATCACGAGCTGTACCGGCATGCAGCACCGCTGCGGGGTGCTTCTTCTCGAGCTTCTCGATGCCCATAATGATGTCTCCCTTGCGGGGTTCCGCCGGATAGTTTTCCGCCGCCAGCACAACCACCACCGCAGAGCCGTCCTCCCACTCGAGTGGTGGCTGGTCCACCAACGTACCGGTAGCCACCGAGTAGAGTAGCTGACCCAGCGGGGTTTTCAGGAGGGAAAGTACTGCCTGCGTTTCTGGGTCGCCGAAGCGGCAGTTGAATTCCACCACGGCGGGGCCTTCCTTGCCCCAGGCGAGGCCGGCGTAAAGGAGTCCCGAGTAGGGGCAGCCACGCTTCACCATTTCCTTAGCAACGGGTTCGCACACCTCCTTCACGATGCGCTCTACACTACCTTCGGGCAGCCACGGCAGCGGGCAGTAGGCGCCCATACCCCCAGTGTTGGGGCCTTCGTCATTGTCATAGGCGCGCTTGTGATCCTGGGCGGGCAACAGCGGCACCACAGTTTCGCCGTCAACCAGACAGAAGAGGGAAATCTCGGGGCCGTCCAGGTAGCTCTCCAGGAGCACCGGGTTCCCGGCATCCAAAACTTCGTTGACATGGGCAAGGGCCTTTTTGCGATCGTCGGTGACGACAACGCCTTTGCCGGCAGCTAGCCCGTCATCCTTCACCACCCAGATGGGGCCGAAGTGGTCGAGGGCTTCGTCGATGACAGCATCTGAAGGAGCAGCCACGCCTTCCGAATCGGCAGAGATGATCTCTGCATGGGCGGTGCGCACCCCGGCTGCCTTCATGACGTCCTTGGCGAAGGCCTTAGAACCTTCAATGCGGGCAGCGTCCTTGTTGGGGCCGAAAACATTGAATCCGGCCTTGCGGAGAGCATCAGCGACACCGCGTACCAGCGGCGCTTCCGGCCCAATGATGACGAGGTCGGGTTGGATGTCCTGGGCGAGTGCCACGCAGCCACTGCGGGAGGTTTCTACCACTGAGTGGCGGGTGACTGTGGCATGGGAGCCGGCGGGGGCCGCGTCAGTTCCCGCATTGCCATTAGCAATGTGGATGTCGGTGACCTCCGAGTCGCGGGCTAGACCGAGGAGGAGGGCATGTTCACGGGCTCCAGAGCCGATTAGAAGTACTCGCATGCCCCTTACCCTAATGGGTGAACGCCCAGGATACCTAGTTCTCAGCTGGGTAATTAGGCGGGGAAAGAACCACCCGCACCCCTTTCTGAGTATGGTGGAGGCATGGCTTCTGTTTTCAGCATGATTATCAATGGCGACCTGCCTGGCCGGTTTGTCTATAAGGACGAGCAGGTCGTGGCCTTTTTGTCGATTGAACCACTTAAGCCGGGGCACACTTTGGTGGTGCCACGCCAGGAAGTAAACAAGTGGACCGATCTGCCGACCGATGTGTGGACGCATGTGGCGGAAGTCTCGCAGCTGCTCGGCCAGGCGGTCTGCCGGGCATGGGATGCACCGCGTGCTGGCAACATTATTGCCGGTTTTGACGTTCCGCATACACACGTCCACATCTTCCCCGCCTGGCACATGTCGGACTACGACTTCTCCCAGGCCGCCCACGATGTTCCCGCTGCCGATATGGACGAGGCAGCCGAGAAAATTCGGGCGGCCCTCGCAGAGCTGGGCGTGAACTGGGAAGACGGTTCCGTACTCTAGCTGGTGCACTGATGGAATGGTGCGCTGGGGCGTGTTTCCTGCCTTCCCCGGCAGTAGGCGGAGTCTAGTCGTCGCTTTCCACCGCGAGGGGCAGCGTCACCACGAATTGCGTCCCGGCACCCGGGCTGCTTGCCACGGTGACGGTGCCGCGATGCGACTCCACGAGGGACTTCACAATGGAAAGCCCGAGTCCGGAGCCGCGTCCACCGGTGCGGTCCCCAGTGTCTCTGGCGCGCGAATTGTCGCCGCGGAAGAAGCGGTCAAACACGTGGGCGGTGGTCTCGGCATCCATCCCGATGCCGTTGTCGGAGACCATAATGAGGGCGTTGTCATGGTCGTGGTCGATGCGCAATCCCACCCACACTTGAGCGTCTGTCCCAGCATGTCGGAGCGCATTGGTGATGAGGTTGTCCACTACCTGCCGGAGACGCGTCTCATCGCCCACCGCAATACCGTCTTCGGGGAGCAGTAGCGAGATTTCACGTTCTGGCCAGGACACGCGTGCCGCATCGACCGCGTTGGTGAGCAGTGTCCCGAGGTCAACTTCGGTAATGTCCGAAAGGTCGAAGGGCCGGTCGTTGTCGATACGCGCCAGCAGCAGGAGGTCCTCTACCAGCACCTGCATGCGGCTGCTTTCCTCACTAATGCGTTCCAGCGCCGTATCTGTATCGATGGCTCCCATTTGGGCAGCGTCGGCAAAGCCGCGCACGGCGGTCAGCGGGGTGCGCAGCTCATGCGAGGCATCCCCCACAAAACGGCGCATACTGCTCTCATTGAGGCGCGCGCGATTCTCTGAAGACGCCCGCTCCGCAAAGGTATTCTGCACCTGTAATGCCATACGGTTGAAGGCGTAGCCCAAAGATTCTACTTCTGTGTTGTAGCCGGTGAGGGGAACACGGCGCGAATAGTCTCCGGTGGCAATGTCGACAGCAGCATCTTCGACTTTTTGGAGGGGGGCGAGGGCACTGTTGACGAGCAGCCAGCTGAGGCCTCCGGCCAGAGTAAGGATGATGAGTCCTACCAGCACTTGAAGGGTGATGAGACGCCGCAGCGAGTTGCGGGCGGCATCCATGGGGAGAGCCAGGGTGGCGACGCCCGGGACAATGCGAGGCCCGGCGGGGCTGTCCCAGCCGACAATGAGGTCCACAGGATAGCAGATTGCTCGCCAGGTGGGCCCGGGGCCTTCGGACTTCACTTCGTGAATGGCGTTGTCCACCGGGAGGCTACTGACGTCGGGCAGGGCACGGTTGTCGTTATAGATCTCGGTGTCCCCATCTGGGAAAGTGAGGGAGAGAAAGAAGTGTGACGGCGGGGTGGTCGCTACGTTGTCGTCGACGTCGACGTCGACGTCGTCGTCGTGGTTGTGTCCGTTCCGGAGGTCGTGCATGGTGTCGCCGGCACCGTACTGTGCGAGTGCCAGTGCACCGGGGTGGGCGGCCCACCCGTAGCGGGCATCTTTAAGGTCGGTGGCGAGGGCGTTCATGCTGGTATTCCATTGGGCTGTCGCCACGAACACATTGGAGGCGACAATGCCGATAAACAGCAAGATAAGGCAGCCGATGGTGAGGGAGACGCGGAGTGGTAGGCGCGCGACGAGGGGTACCCGCTCGTGCTGCGGGTAGGCGGCAGTGTCGTAGAGGTTACTTGCGTGGTTCGCGTAGGACATAGCCAACTCCGCGCAGCGTATGGAGGTATTTCACATCTCCAGTGTCGATCTTTTTGCGCAGATAGGAGATGTAGGACTCCACGACATTCGCATCTCCGTTGAAGTCGTAGTCCCAGACGTTGTCGAGAATGCGGGCTTTGGAGAGCACCACGCCGGCGTTCACCATGAAGTAGCGCAACAGGGCGAATTCGGTGGGAGTGAGTTCGACCAGCTGGCCCGCTTTCCACACTTCATGGGTTTCGTCATCGAGCTCAATATCGGCAAAGGTGAGGTGGTTGCTGATCTGTCCAAGGGAACTGCGGTCACTACGGCGCAAGATGGTGCGGAGGCGGGCGATGACCTCTTCGAGGCTGAAGGGTTTGGTGACGTAGTCGTCAGCTCCCAGTGTGAGGCCGCGGACACGGTCCTCGACTCCGTCTTTGGCGGTGAGGAAGAGGACGGGGCCATCATGTCCGTCTTCCCGTAGCCGCGAGAGCAGGCGGAATCCATCCATCCCCGGCATCATGATGTCGAGAATGAAGGCATCGGGGTGGAACCGACGGGCCACGGCCATGGCGTCTTCGCCCGAGGATGCCGTGGCCACGTCGAACCCCTGGTACTTCAGGCTAACCATGAGGAGTTCGACGATGGAGGGTTCATCGTCGACGACGAGGATCTTAGTACCGGTGTAGTCGGGGAAACCACCATTGTCTGCAGCAGTCATACGTCCATTGTGGCGGCTGTGGCTGCACAGTTTCTAGGACATTGCTGGGAATTCACTGGATGCCACCGAAACTGGCAATCCATGGAAACAACTGCACGTAATAGTCTCTTTAACCTTAAAGTCAGCGCTAAGTTGCCAAAATTTTTTGAGACACTAGTCCACCTCTCCTCACTCTTTACACAACTGCAGTACGCCGCACTGCCACCGTCCTAGCACATAGAGTCCGTCACTGGCCCACCCCGTCCACTACCCGCAACGGACACTGTCAGGCCGCTGACACCAACATACAAAGGAACGAAATGAAGCTGCGCTCGCTTTCCACGAAGCTCGTTGCCGCCGTCGCTACCGTAGCCATGCTGGCTGCCCCCCTCGCCACTGCCGCCCCCGCCGAGGCCGCCCAAAAGGACGTCACCAAGGGCTGGGATAAGTTCTACTGGGGCTCCGCCACTGCTGGTTTCCAGGTGGAAGGCAGCAACTATGACAGCAACTGGCTGCGCTACGTCAACCGCGCATCCAAGAAAGACCCCAAGAAGGTCAACCCCGTAAAGAACGCCACGGACTTCCGTCACCGCTATAAGGAAGACCTCGGCAACGCCGCCTGGATGGGGCTCAACACCTTCCGTATCTCCATGGAATGGTCCCGTATCGAGCCAAAGAAGGGGCAGTGGAACTGGAAAGAGATCCACTACTACGACAATGTCATCACGACCATGCGCAAGCACGGCATAACCCCGATGATCACCACCGTCCATTACGTGTACCCCGGCTGGGTGCAGGACCAGGGCGGCTTCATGAACAAGAAAACCCTGCAGGATTACAAGCGCTTCGTTGACTTCCTCGCCAAGCGCTACTCCGGCAACGGCACCATGTGGATCACCTTCAACGAGCCGCTCGTTTTCTTCGGCCACGAAGTGGAAATCGGCAACATCACCAATGCCGACATGGTCCCTTTTATGAAGAACGTGCAGGCAGCCCACAAGATCGCGTACTACACCATCAAGAAGTATGACAAGCGCGCCCACATCGGCTCCAACGAAGCCTACCTACCCCTCGTCACCTCCGCTGCCGACCAATTCTTCTTCAAACCGGTAGAGAAAGAACTCGACTTCGTCGGCATCGACTACTACTACACTGTCGCCCTCTCGAACCTCTCCGCCATCTACGGCGCCACCTCCGAGTTCGACAAGATCGACCCCCAGCCGGAAGGTATCTACTTCGCCATCCAGCACTTCTCCGATGCCTTCCCCGACAAGCCCGTCTACATCGTGGAGAACGGTATCCCCAGCTACAACGGACACCGTCCCGACGGCTTCACAAAGGGCAACTGGCTGAACGACACCGTGTTCTGGATCCAGCGTGCAGTAGCTGACGGCTACCCCGTGGTGGGCTACAACTACTGGTCCATCACCGACAACTACGAGTGGGGCCAGTACGACTCCCGCTTCGGTCTCTACACCGTCGACGTGCTGAAAGACCCTACTCTCAAGCGCAAGCCCACCGACGGTCCGGCCGCCTTCCGCCAGATCACCAAGAACGGCGGTGTTCCTCAGAACTACAAGCTGAAGTCGCCGCTGCGCTTCTGCCCGCTATCCGAAGGCCTTCGCTCCTGCGTCAACCCGCCGCAGGTCTACGGTCCCCGCGCCATCTTGAAGTAGCAAGTCACCCCCACGTGGACACAACCTCCACAGGTGGGCAGTTCTCGCCCGAGAACTGCCCACCTTTTTCCTGTCCTTTCCACCACCCCACCCTGCGTCAGCGACACGGCCGCGAAGAGATTCTGGAAGCTCACCGCCAAGCCATCCAAGCCATCTCCGCCGCCCCCATCCCCAGCGCCCAGCAGGCCCACCACGTTCCTGGCCTCTACGTATCAACTCGCCAACTGAAAACCATTTATCGTGTTTATGAAGATCAACTGACGGTGGGACTCACCCACCTGGGTACAGGTTCCCCCGGCACCGCAAAGCGGATCCGCGCGCTGCAAGAATGTCGGCCTTTCCTCTAAGATAAGGGCAGCGGACACCATTATCACCCATTACTGCGTACCCACGATGACCGAGGAATCATGACAACTCCAGCACAGCCCCCCGTCCAGCCGAACCGTCCACAGCAGGACAAGCCCACCGGACGCCCCGGTGCCCCCTCCCTTACCCCGGCACAGGACGCGGCACCGCAGGAGGAATCCTCCGAATACCGCTCCGCCCGGCGCAAGAAGATCTTTGCAGGGCTCGCCTTCGGACTCGTCATCATCCTCATCCTGGCGATCACCACCTTCGTCGATAACCGTCCAGACAGCCGGGAAACCCCCGAGGCCCTGCCGGCCACCTCCATCCTCGGATTCTGGACCAGCTTCTGCCCCGTCCACAACACCATCGTGGCGGATGCCGACGCCATTAACATCAACAAAGGGGAAAACACCGAGACATATCTCGACCGGCTGAGCTCCACCCTGGAACGGCAAGCCGCCGACTTCCGCGACGCCGCCCTCACCCTCAACACCAGCTCGGTGATGATGAAGGGTTCCGAAAAACAGAAGAAGGACCTGCAGAACCTGGTGAATGTGCTGCGCGAAGGTGACAAGGTCTTTACCGAGCGCGCCAAGCAATTGCGAGCCCACCCCATCCGCACCCAGGCGGAAATGGATGAACTGGCCGCCGCACTGAAGAGCGTCTACGAGCGCTACTCCAAGGCAGTCTCCAAATCCACCTCCGCCATCGGCATGGGCAATAAGAAGACCCGCGAACGCATCGAAAACCTCTCCGAGTGCAAGCAATTACTCGTACAGCAATCGCCGCAGCCTACTACGACGGGGCCAGCCACCGGGTCCGCCTCTGACACTGCGGGTGCCACCAGCACCGCCACCGTTACCCCCGCTGCCTAATACCGACCCACCCCCGACAAAACACCGTAGTGACCATACGACTGTGGGGCGCTCCATCGCACGGAGCGCCCCACAGTGTTATTACTTCTGGAGCTAGAGACGGGACTTGAACCCGCAACCTTCCGATTACAAGTCGGGTGCGCTACCAATTGCGCCACTCTAGCAAGGCTTTCCCTATCCTAATGGATAAAGCCCGTCAGACAGGAATTTCACGAACTCTTTCTCCTCACTGGGAAAAAGCAGTTCACTCACCTACCATGTAACTAATTACACACTCATCTAAGGAAAGTGTTTATGCCTCCGAAGACTAGCGATATCACGCATACCAACCACGACAACTACGGCCCTCTGGAAGAGGAAACAGCTCGTCGTGCCCGCCGCGTCGTCGCTGGCTACGCGGAGAACCCCGAGGAAAGCCTCGAACTCATGAACATGCTTGGGGTGGGACTGCCCGACTCAGAGGAGTAACTATGACGGGCACTAACGACCAGAACGAAACCGCAGAAAGCTCCCAGAACACCGTCGACGTCGCTGACGTCAAACACGTCGACGCCACTAAGTGTGCCGACTTCCTCGTCGTTGCCAACCGGCTTCCCACCGACCTCGTCACCAATGAAGACGGCTCCCAAGAGTGGAAGCGCAGCCCCGGTGGACTCGTCACCGCTCTCGAACCCATTCTCCGCAAAAACCACGGTGCCTGGATCGGCTGGCCCGGCGTCCCCGACGCAGCCCCCGAACCCTTCGAACAGAATGGCAGTACCGTCGTCCCCCTCGCCCTCAGTGCCGACGAAGTTCAACACTATTACGAAGGCTTCTCCAACGACACCTTGTGGCCCCTCTACCACAACTGCATCGTCCCCCCGACCTACCGGGAAGACTGGTGGCAAAGCTACCAGAAAGTGAACCGACGCTTCGCCGAGCGAGCCGCCGAAGTGGCCGCCCCCAACGGCATGGTCTGGGTGAACGACTACCAACTGCAGCTGGTGCCGCAAATGCTGCGGGAGCTTCGCCCCGACGTACGCATCGGTTTCTTCCTCCACATCCCCTTCCCACCGCTGGAGCTATTCGACCAGCTGCCGTGGCGCGACGAGATCATCGACGGCCTGCTCGGTGCGGACTTGGTGGGCTTCCACCTGCCCCACGACGCCGTCAACTTCCAGCGGCTCACCTTCGTCCGCCGCAAGCACGCCATCACCCGCGGCCAAATCAACACCCCTGGCCACTACGGTGAAGTGGCTGTCCCCGATGGTGAAGGCGGACTCCGCTCTGTCCGCGTAGGCGCCTTCCCCATCTCCATCGACTCCCCCAGTTTCAACTCCACCGCCCGCAAACAGACCATCCGCCGTCGTGGTCTGGAACTGCGCCGCAGCCTCGGCAACCCTGAGAAACTTGCGTTGGGTGTAGACCGCCTGGACTACACCAAGGGCATTGAGGTGCGACTGGAAGCACTTCATCAGCTTCTCAAAGAAGGCCGGATTGATCCTGACAAGTTCGTCTTTGTGCAAATGGCCACCCCCAGCCGGGAGCGCGTAGACGCCTACCGGGAGTTGCGCTCCCGGGTGGAGGAGAAGGTAGCTCGTATTAATGGCGAGTTCGGTACTGTCGGCAAACCCGTGGTATCTTACCTGCATCAATCTGCTGTATTTGAAGAGCTGCTGGCACTGTACCGCAGTGCGGATGTCATGCTTGTGACCCCGCTGAAAGACGGCATGAACCTTGTATGCAAAGAATATGTAGCGGCTACCACCAATGGTAACGGAGCTCTGGTATTATCCGAGTTCGCAGGTGCAGCCCGTGAATTACGATCTGCATACTTATGTAATCCTTACGACATCGAAGGTGTGAAAGATGCGATTATGAGTGCGCTCACGGACCCCGACGAGGATCGCCGCCGCCGTATGCGGGCTCTCCGTCGCCAGGTTCTCACTCACGATGTCAACCGGTGGGCTCGTTCGTTCTTAGATGCTCTCCCAGAGAACTCGACGCCTAAAGTGAATACCCAATTAAAGGAATAGGTAATGGCCAAGCTTGGCGCAGTGCAGAGTCCGGGATACCCCTTCCCCCCTGCAAACCCTGCTGGAAATGAGCTCCCGCCGCGCCGCAAACTGATTCTCGACACAATCCGAGAGGCAGATGCGCCGATGCAACCCCGGGAAATCGCCAGCGAACTCCATCTTCATCTCAATACCATCAGAGACCACCTCGCCGCCCTGGTCGAGGCAGGCCTTCTGATCCGTAAAACCGTGCCGCATGCGGGGCGAGGCCGGCCAGCCATCGCCTACATGACACCGCCGGGCGACACCGACACTCCGGATCGTCGCACCTCCAACGCCCTCATCGTCATGCTGCTCGATCACCTCGACGAGACCTCCCCCCTCCCCGAAGTGGAGGCCCGCCGAATGGGAGAGAAGATGGGACGGTACCTGGCGACCACCCTCAACTCGGAACGTCCGCTCTACCTCGAGCTCCTGCGACTTGCTCAAGACTGGGGCTTCGACGCATCCTGGCACAGTTCCTCCAATACTCTCACGCTGGGTAGCTGCCCACTGGGACTGGAGGATAAAATCCGCTGCAACCTGCTCTCCGAGATTCACGCTGGTGTCCTGCGTGGCGTGGTCGAGGGAACCGGACACAGCCTGGACGATTGCAAGACCGTCAGCCGGGAGGATGGCACCAGTTGCGTGCAATTCCTTCCCAAAGCGTTCACCAACGTCGTCTAAAAAACTCTTCGCCATGGGGTCCTGCAGTTCACCTGCAGGACCCCATTTTGAAAGCTAAATTACGGACGAGACACCGCGTAGAGATACTCCCCCTCCAGTAGCATTAGGGCTAACAACCAGTTCTCAGGAGTCCCATGTTCCGCAATCGCCGCAGCCCGTTGAGTTCCGCTTCCCAGGTGCACCCCATCCCCGCAAGCCGACGCCAACGACGCTTCCGTGCACCCATCACCGCACTGGTTGCCACCGCCCTGGTCGGTACCACCATGCTGAGTGGATGCGGCTGCGACGACTCAACCAACTCCCCCGCCCCTCAGTCCTCCTCCACCGTCACCTCCACCACCCAACAGAATGGTGAAGGTGCTGCTCCTGCCACCACTCCCAACGCCTCGGACGATACTCTCTCCACCCGATCCGACGGCAGCACCATCGCGCTCACTCCCGCTCTCCCGAACGGTAGTCGGACTGTCAGTCCCGCCACTCCTCCCCAGGTGATTCCCAGCACTCCCATTCTTGCCTACCCCGCTCCCATCCAGCCTGGCAGCGTCCTGCCCCAAACCAACCTCGACAGTAAATACGCCCCGCTCGGGGTGCCTGTCATGAGTCCCGCCGGCCCCATCAAGCCTTTCATCATCGTGGTCAGCTTGACCCGTGAACAAACTGTGCAACTGCACAAAAAACAGATTGGCGAAAAGATGACCCAAGCCGGCTCAGCCGTCCCCATCCTTGGTGACCCGGTAGCGGCTATGGGAGGTGCGCTGGCCGGATCTTCCGCGTTCAGCGCCGACCACCCCCGCACCTGTGTGCGCACCTGGGTGGAAGTTCACCCCAGCGGATGGGGTACCTACGCTACCTATGTGACGGGCAATGAGTGCCCTGCCACCATGATAGTTTCCGGACAGTTACCTGGTCTAGCAGCCTAGGCCGCAACCCGTAGCCGGGTATTACATACTTCGCTAATCTGGAAACAGCTGGAAAATATCCACAATATAACACCGATAGAAGACGACTATGAAGCGCTCTCAAACTCCAGAGAAAGCTATCGCGCTCGAGGCAAAGCGCGAGAAGGCTGTCGCGAAAAAGCTTCGGTTTAAAAACCGAGAGGAACTCCGCGAACTCTACCGGATCGGGAATCCCGATAAGTACACTAGTGATGACATCTGGCTCTTCGTTGTGTCGTGTTTTGGTGTCGTCCTCGTTATGGCCGCAATGGCCTCTCTTAACACCGTCCTCCCCGATATCGCCATGGACGCCAAGGCCAGTCAATCCCAGCTCACCTGGATTGTCGACGCCTACACCCTCGCTCTCGCCGGGCTCCTCCTGCCGGCCGGTGCAATCGGTGACCGGTTCGGCCGTAAAGGCGTCTTTATCGGCGGCCTCATCGTCTTTACCATCGGCTGCCTCGTCCCTATCTGGTGGGACACCGCTAACGCCCTCATTGCCGCCCGCGCCGTCTCCGGCCTGGGTGCCGCCTTCGTCATGCCCTCCACCCTCTCCATTCTGGCCTCCCGAGTACCCAGTCGCCGGCGTCCTCTCGCCATCGCCATCTGGGGCGCCAGTGCTGGCGTCGGCGCCGTCCTCGGCCTCGTGGGCTCCGGCGTCATCCTGCTGAAGTTTGAATGGAAGGGCATCTTCGTCGCCCTCGCCGCCTTCGCCACACTCATTGCCATCTGTTCCTTCACCATCGAAGAAAGCAAGGAAAAAAACCCTCCACGCTTTGATCCGCTAGGCGCCGTCCTCTCCGCCATTGGCATTGCGCTACTGGTACTGGGCCTTATCGAAGCCCCGACAGCAGGCTGGGGCCACCCCGGCATTATCGTGTGCTTCATTGCCTCCATCGCCTTCATTAGTGGCTTCATCGCCTGGCAGCTAAAGTGTGACCACCCGCTGTTGGATGTCCGACTCTTCGCCAACCGCGGATTCGGTTCCGGTTCCCTCTCCCTCCTCGTGCAGTTCGCCGCCACCTTCGGTGTCTTCTACACGCTGGTGCAGTTCATGCAGCTCATCCAGGGATACAGCCCCATTAAATCCGCGTTTTCCATGGCACCTCTAGTCCCGCCCTGCATCATCTTCGCCCTCATCTCCATCTGGGCCACCCGTAAGATCGGCCAGAAGTGGCTGCTCGTCTTGGGTCACCTTATCCTGGCGGCTGCTCTCCTCATGATGATCGGCGTCACGCGCGATACCGGCTACTGGTACATAACCGTCCACATGCTCATCTTCGCGACGGGCCTCGGTCTCACTGCTGCCCCGGCCACCACCGCCATCATGCTACAAACCCCCGAGAAGAAGTACGGCGTAGCCTCAGCCGTCAACGATGCCGCCCGCGAGATCGGTGCCGCCCTTGGCATTGCCCTCACCGGCTCAATCCTCACTACCTTCTACAGTGACCAGGTGACGAGCATCGCCAACAAGGTACGCGACTCGCTCAACATGGCTGCACAGATGGGGGCAGGACAACCCGGTGGCGGCGCCAAGGCACACGACGCCATCACCGGTGGCCTCGCAGGCGCCCAATCCGTCGCCGAACAACTCACCCACAACCCGATGACACAGCAACTCGCTGGAAAACTGGTCAGCGACGCTCAAACCGCCTTCGTCGATGGCCAAATGTGGGCCTCTATCGTGCTGGCCATCCTGCAGATCGTTACCGCTATCATCCTTGCCTTCTGGGCTCCCGGATTCCACACCGTGAAGTCCCAGAAGGACGAAGAAGCCCTCAACAACGCCAAGCACTCCATCCCAATTCCGCTGATGGTTGCCCTCGACCAGGCCGCCACCCGCCGGCACCTACTCGTCGCCACCGACTTCGACGGCACTCTCGCCCCGCTAGTGAGTAACCCGAAGAAATCCACGCCCATCCCCGGCGTACTGGAGGCACTGGAAATTCTCGCAGATGTCCCCCACACCAAGGCCGCCATAGTCAGTGGCCGCGACCTTGCCAGCCTCCGCAAGGTGGCACCGGTAAGCCGCGAAGTCACCCTAGTGGGCTCGCACGGTGCGGAAATCTCCGATGAAGAGCAGGATCTCAGCAAAGAACAGGAAGCACTCCTCAAACACCTCACCGAGGAAGTGAAACAGGCATCCAAGCTCATCCACGGCTCCCACGTTGAGGAAAAGAAGTATGCGGTAGCCCTTCACATCCGCACTGCCAAGAAGTCCGCAAATGCGGCCAAGCAGGCTGCTGCCCTGGAAGATCGGCTTGCAGCCATCCCCGGAGTCACCGTGGCCCGAGGCAAGATGGTGTCGGAATTTGCCGTCATCAGCGCCACAAAAGATGCGGCACTGGAATCCATCGCGAAGCGTTGGGAAAAGGGCGCGGATGCTGTTCTTTACCTAGGTGATGACGTTACCGACGAGCACATCTTCACCGGCCTGCCGGCCCGCCTCGCCTGCCCCGCTACCGAGATCATCACGGTCAAGGTAGGCGAGGGCGAGACAGCCGCACAGTACCGTGTGGACAATGAACTCATTGCCGCGGCTGCCATCGACTACCTCTGCGAGGAGCGTGACCGCTTCGCCGAGGATCACTTCACTAAGAGAGACCGGAAGCAACATCGCAAGAATGTTCGCAACCGCACGGTGAAGCGCATTGTTGCCACCGTCCCCGGCCGATAGACAAAAGAATATTACCTAGTGACGAACCCCGCGGTCGTAGGACTGCGGGGTTCGTTATGACTAGATGAGGATACGCAAAGCCACAACACGTTAAGCGCGCGGTGGAGCGGACGTTTCTCCAACTTGGAAACAGCACTCCAGGCGTTCCGATTCCACCGGTCCATGCTCGCTGGCGAACAGCAGCTCACCCGCACGCAGCCCCTTCCGCTCCGATGGCTGCACAACAGTGGTGAACTTTCGCTCGATAGCCTCCTGGATACCGTCAAAGCCAGTAATGGTGAGCTCTTCAGGCACGGAAATACCCTGATCATGGGCGTATTGCATGGCCCCCATCGCCAGCACATCAGAAGTACAGAGCAGCGCCGTGGTCTCCGGGTGTGATTTCAGCACTTCCGCTGCAGCACAACCACCAGAGGAGTAGTTGTTTTCGAAGCTTTCGAAGATCACCACATCGTCCGCATCGATTCCATGCCCAGCAGCGGAGTCAAGCACCGCACTAATACGGGTGGCCTGCACGTGCATTCGCGCATTACAAGCATCCTCCGCAGACACTGGGCCGTTGTGGTGAACTGGGTTAAGACGAATACTGAGGATCGCTACCCGCGTGTGCCCAAGATCGAAGATGTGGTCTGCCAGCGTCTTCATGGCGGCATAGTCGTCGACGGAGACAGTGGGGATACCTTCCAGGTCCGCCGGCTGATCCACCACCACCATAGGCATATTGCGGGCGACAACAGCTTCCAGATACGGGTCCTCTTCTGCCACAGAATAGATGACGAATCCGTCGACGCTCGCCTGATGGACGACATTGGCGGCGCGGCTGGGGTCCCCTACTTCAGAGGCAGGAATGAGGGTGAGGCCGCTTTCCTGTGCTCCACAAGCTTCGGCAAGGCCGGAGAGGAACTGGGCGGCGGCAGGATCCCGTACGGCGAACGCAAGCTCTTCAGTAAGGAGCAGCCCAATGGCCCCGGCTTTGCGGGTGCGCAGCGATCGGGCAACTGGATCTGGGCCCGGGTAGCCCAGACGTTTGGCAGTCTCCAGGACACGCATGCGGAGTTCTTCCGACAGCTGGTCTGGCCGGTTATAGGCATTGGAGACGGTAGTGCGGGAAACGTTCAATTCCTCAGCGAGAGAGGCGAGGGTCGCACGCTTCGACCTGGACTTCGGCATGGTTACAGTATCCCTAAAATAATTCCTCGACTTGATCGATCCTTGGATCAGATTCCGACCACGGAGCGATTGTTCCCACGGAGTGGCAACAGGTGAGTAACTCACAGCACAGAGACAGGGGCCTCCATCGCCACACGCAACGCTGAGATGTCTTCATTATGGTCGGCTTGGACGGCACGGACACTGCCCCCTCTCGCAATTGTTGCCAGATAACAGACAGTTTTTTCGCTGGAGGACCGCGAAAACGGCAGATATACGCCAATACGCATTAGTTGGTGATGTTTCCAGAAACTACCATTGAAGTGCAGACTTTCTCGGAAAGGAACCACATGTCCGGTCATCTCCCCCGTTTCCGCCGTCGCCTCACCGCCAGCCTCCTCGCCCTCACCACCGCTGTAGGCATGGGTGGCCTCACCGCCTGCGATAGCTCTTCTACCTCAAAGGCTGAAGGCATCAGCATTGTTGCCAGCACCAATGTTTACGGTTCCATCGCCAAGGCTATTGCCGGCGAGCATGCGACCGTCCACTCCATCATCAAGGACCCCTCTGCGGATCCACACTCCTACGAGGCAAGCCCCACAGATATCGCCACCTTGCAGGATGCTGACATTGCCATCGTGAACGGTAGTGGCTACGACGAGTTCGCCGTGAAGGCCCTTGCCAACCAGGACCAGAAGAAAATTATCAATGCCTACAGTTTCCTGAAAGGCGATACCAAAGCCGACGGCTTGCCGGACCCCGACAATGAGCTCATTGACAACGAGGCCGACTACGTTGAGGAACATGCCGACGAGCACTCCCCTGAAGACGAGCATGCCGGGCACCATCACCACCACACCCCTGGTGCCCCCAACGAGCACGTGTTCTACAACGTGGACGTCGCCAACGATCTCGCATCTGACCTCGCCAAGAAACTAAGCGAACTCGACCCCGCCAACCAGACCACCTACCAAGACAATGAAAAGAACTTCGCCCAACGTATCGGCGAGGTGAAGGCTGTTCTGGAGAAGATCGAGAAGCAGCGTGACCACGCTCGTTTCCTGCAGACTGAGCCCCTTGCCACCCACCTAGTAGATATGGCTGACATGGTGGACGCCACCCCCCACGGCTTTGCCGAAGCCATTGAAGAAGGCGCTGACGTGTCCGCCCTACAGGTAGCCGAGATGCGCGACGCCATCATGGGAAGGAAGGTAGACGTCTTCCTCTTCAACACGCAGAATGCCAACTCTACCACCCAGGAGATGCGCAAACTGGCGGAGAAGAATGACATTCCCGTTGTCGATCTCACCGAGACCCTGCCCGAGAAAAAGGACTACACCACCTGGATGCTCGACAATGTGGAAGCTCTCGCCACTGCCCTTGGCGTGAAGTAACCACTGTCAGCACCCCATTCCACGCCACCACCTCTTGTGACTTCCCTATGCCCCCATCCCCTGTTCTCACCCTGTATGGGGCCGGCCTTGACGTCCCGCTGCGTCACCCCGGCCCTAGCGGCGTGGACACCCGCACGCTCTGGACGAACCTCAACCTGGAAGTCCACCCCGGTGAATTCATCGCTATCCTGGGCCCCAACGGCTCCGGAAAAACTAGCCTGCTGCGCGCCATCCTGGGTCTCACCTCCCTCACCCGCGGAAGCGCACTCGTGAATGGTGAACCGGTACGGCGAGGGCTACCCTCCGTCGGCTACATTCCGCAGCAACGGACCTTGGATGCCGACCTACCCATGCGGGGCCGGGATCTCATTCAGATGGGTATCGATGGCCACAAGTGGGGGTGGGCGGGACTCTCGGCTCGGCGCCGCAACCGCGAACTTGTGGACCACGCCATTGCCGAGGTGGGTGCACAAGCGTTCGCGGACCGGGCGGTGGGCACGCTGTCCGGCGGCGAGCAGCAGCGCATTCGGGCAGCCCAGGCACTCGTTTCCAACCCGACAGTAGTGCTGTGTGACGAGCCGCTCCTGAGCCTGGACCTCACCCAACAGAAGAGGGTGGTGGAACTGATCGTACGGCAGGCACGCGAACACCACACGGCGGTTCTCTTCGTCACCCACGAAATCAACCCGATCCTTCCCTTTGTGGATCGCGTTCTCTATTTAACGGATGCCGGGCATCGTATTGGCCCGGTCGACGAGGTGCTGACGTCGGAGACGCTTAGCGCGCTTTTCCGTTCCCCCATCACCGTGGCGCGCGTAGCGGGCCAGCTTGTGGTGGTAGGTACCGAGGAGGCGCCCCGTGAATGAGTCGAGCACCTTCTTTTCCGGCTTTGTCGACTGGTCGATGACGAGTCGCCTGCTTACCTATGATTTCGTGCAGCATGCCCTTATCGCGGCGGTACTGTTGGGCCTCATCTCTGGCCTTATCGGCCCGTTCATTGTGATGCGGCAAATGTCTTTCTCCGTCCACGGTACCTCCGAACTGGCCCTGACCGGCGCGGCGGCGGCACTCCTTATCGGTGCGTCCGTCGGAGTGGGTGCCATTGTGGGATCGGTTATCGCCGCCCTCATCTTCGGCATTATGGGAAAGAAGGCGCATGAGCGAGATAGCACCATTGGGGTGGTGTTGTCCTTTGGCCTCGGTCTGGCCGTCCTCTTCCTCCATCTCTACCCTGGCCGTACGGGAAGCCAGTTCTCGCTGCTCACCGGCCAGATTGTCAGTGTCTCCGACAGCCACCTGACCACACTTGGGGTGGTGACGGTGGTGGTTGTGGTGACACTGCTGGTGATTGGTCGACCGCTGCTGTTCTCGTCTGTAGACGACTATGTGGCCGAGTCCCGGGGTGTGCCGGTACGGCTGGTGAACGGAGTGTTCGCAGTCTTGGTGGGGTTGGTGGCCGCAGAGGGCGTGCAGATTGTGGGTGCCCTGCTGGTGCTCAACCTACTGGTAACACCAGGCGCAGCAGCTCTCCAAGTGACGAAGCGCCCCGGCATGGCGGTACTGCTTTCAGTAGTCTTCGCGGAGATTTCGGCGGTGGGCGGCATTCTCTTGTCGCTCGCCCCGGGAGTGCCCCTGTCGGTCTTTGTGACCTTCCTGAGCTTCCTCATCTACCTCATCTGTCGAGTTATCCCGCAAAAGGCTTAAGGCGCCGCTGCCGGGCAAACTCGGACAGCACTACACCACAGGCCACGGAGGCATTCAAACTCTCCACGTCACTGGCCATCGGAATGGACATAATGGAGTCGCAGTTCTCCGACACGAGACGGGAAATACCCTTCCCTTCGGAACCGACCACCACTACTACGGGACCGCTGCCGTCGTAGGTGTCCAGGGTCGCGTCACCACCCGCATCCAACCCCACAATCTGGCAGCCAGCCTTAGCGAAGGCCTGTACCGTACGGGTGAGGTTAGTGGCGCGTGCGACGGGCAGACGGGCGGCGGTACCCGCAGAGGTACGCCATGCCACCGCCGTCATGGAGGCACTCCGGCGCTCCGGAATCACTACACCGTGCCCACCAAAGGCGGCAGTGGAACGCACCGCCGCACCTAGGTTGCGTGGGTCGGTGATGTTGTCGAGCACCACGATGAGAGGTGCTTCCCCCCTCTCCCGGGCGATGTCGATGAGCTCGGCAGGATCAGCGTATTCGTAGGCCGGAATCTCCAGGGCAATACCCTGGTGCATGCCGTTCTCGGAGAGTCGGTCGAGTTCCTTGCGGGATACTTCCTGGATGGGTAGTCCTAGCGCCTTGGCGGTGTTGATGGCTTCGGTGAGGCGATCATCGTTGCTGGTGCCCTGTGCAATGTAGAGGGCGGTGGCGGGGACTTCTGCTCGCAGGCACTCCAGTACCGGGTTACGGCCCAGCACCATCTCCGGCAGGTCACGCATATTGACGTTGCGGCGACGCTGGCCGACTTGCCGTTTACGGGCGACGCGCTCCTGCTTATCGGCATACCAGTGCCGATCCTGCGCTTTAGGGGTGGCACCCCGGCCTTGCAGAGCCCGACGACCCTTCCCCCCAGACCCTTTTACCTGGCCTTTTTTGGTACCGGCGCGGCGGACGGCGCCACGGCGCCCAGAGTTGCCTGCCATTTACTTCTCCTCCTGCAGGGACCATTCCGGCCCAGCTGCCGTATCGGTGATGACGATACCGGCCTCGTTGAGGCGATCGCGCACCTCATCGGCGACCGCCCAGTTCTTTTCTGCGCGGGCGGCGGCACGTCGGTCAAGTTCTGCGCCCACCAGCACATCCAGCGCCTCCATGGCGCGGGTACTAGTGGACGTGCTGTTATCCCGCCACTGCTCGGACAGCGGGTCAATACCCAGCACATCTGCCATAGCACGGACGTTACCAGCGATTTCATGGGCTCGCTGCTGATCCCCGGATTCCAGGGCAGCATTTCCAGCCCGCACCTGGGTGTGAATTTCGGCAAGGGCAGCAGGCACGCCAAGGTCATCGTCGAGTGCCCGCTCGAATGCGTCAGTCCAGGTGGTTATCTGGGGTTCACTGCCGGTGCGGCTGACTACCCGCTGGAGGAAGGCTTCAATACGGCGGTAGCCGACGGCGGCTTCTTGCAAGGCTTCCTCAGAGTACTCGAGCATGCTGCGGTAGTTGGCGGAGCCCAGGTAGTAGCGCAGTTCCACGGGGCGCACCTTTTCCAGCATGTTGGGGATAGAGAGGGTGTTGCCGAGGGACTTGCTCATCTTTTCCCCGGACATAGTGACCCAGCCATTGTGCAGCCAGTAGTGGGCGAAGCCGTCACCCGCGCCGTGGGCCTGGGCAATCTCGTTCTCGTGGTGAGGGAACTGCAGGTCCAGGCCCCCACAGTGGATGTCGAATTCAGCGCCGAGGTAGGTGGTGGACATGACGGAGCACTCGATGTGCCAACCGGGGCGTCCCGGCCCCCACGGGGTGGGCCAGCTGGGTTCGCCGGGCTTGGCGGCTTTCCAGAGGGCAAAGTCAAGGTGAGAGTGTTTGCCGGTGCCGGCAGAGTCCCCTTCTTCCATGTCGTCAATTTTCTGGCCGGACAGGCAACCGTAGTCGCCCTTCGGGTCCTTGGACCATTTGGCGAGGTCAAAGTAGACGTTGCCCTCGGCGGCGTAGGCGTAGCCTTCGTCAATAATGCGCTGGATGTACTCCACCATTTGGGTGACATGCCCGGTGGCGCGTGGTTCTACGGAGGGAGGCAGCACGCCCAGCATGTTGTAGGCCTTGGTGAACTCGCGCTCAAAGGTGGACACCCATTCCCACCAGGGACGGCCGTTTTCAGCTGCCTTGGTGAGGATCTTGTCGTCAATGTCGGTGATGTTACGGACAAAGGCGACGTCGTTACCTTTCGCAAGGCACCAGCGGCGGAGAATGTCGAACGCTACGCCGGAACGCACATGGCCAATGTGCGGATAGGTTTGCGGCGTCGCTCCACACAAGTAGATGGAGACGTGCCCGGGTGTGACGGGCTCGAAGTCGCGGATGGTTCGGCTAGCAGTGTCATAAAGTCGCAAGGTCACACGGTCAATTTTAGAGGAATCCGCCGCGTAAAGACACTTTCCAGGGTGTTTACCACGGGGCGAGTCTATTCGTCGAGGGGGGCATCCACGCCGTCACCCAACTCCACTCCCAGAGTGTCGGCGATAACTTGAGAAACCGCCTGAGCATACTCGCTAGACATAACGAGTGCGGTGGCAACGGCCCCCACGCCTTCTCCACGGCCGGCAAAGCCGAGCTTGTCGGTGGAGGTAGCCAAGACGGAAACCGGGGCACCCAGGATCTCAGTGAGGACCTGTTCTGCTTCCAGCCGGCGTGGGCCCATCTTGGGGCGATTTCCCACCATCTGTACGGTGGCGTTGAGAACCACCCAGCCGTTATCGGCAAGGAGTTCGCGGGTTTCAGTGAGCAGCCGCTCCCCGGTGACGTCGTCGTATTCGGGGCGCCCGACACCGAAGATGGTACCGAGGTCCCCGATGCCGGCGGCGGAGAGGAGTGCATCGATGAGCGCATGGACGACCACGTCGGCGTCTGAGTGCCCGGCGCATCCGTCATCGTCAGGGAAGTGCAGGCCGGCCATCCAGCAGGCCCGCCCGGGTTGCACCTGGTGAGCATCGGTGCCTACCCCGACGCGGGGAAAGAAGTTGCGCCAGTTCGCGTTCTCCATAGAGAGTTATCCTTCGCATTCCTCATCTGCCAGAAGCTGGGCGAGGCGTAAATCGGTGGGGGTAGTGATTTTGAAGGCCTCTTCACTCCCCGGCACGGTGGCGACGCCCAGCTGGTACTTCTCCAGCAGGGTGGCGTCATCGGTGGTGGTGAGCTCTTCGTCCTTGGCAGCCTGGTGGACTGTCCAGAGAAGTTTAGCGTCGAAGCCTTGCGGCGTTTGCACTCGGCGGAGGCGCGTGCGGTCCGGGGTGCCCAAGACATTGTCTGCACTGTCTACCATTTTCACGGTATCGACCATGGGGAGGACGGGAATGACACCGGCGGCGATATCCTCCGCCATGAGAGCTCGAACCTTTTCCGTCACCTCTGTGAACAGTTCGGTGGGGGCGAAGCAGCGGGCGGCATCGTGAATGAGGACGATACCGACGGTCTCATCGGCATCGTCACGCATGAGGTATTTGAGACCCTCATAGATGGAGTCGGAGCGGAGTACGCCCCCGGGGAATACTCGCATGGGGGTGGACAGGGACAGCTCGCGGGCTTGTTCTTGGGCAGTGGCGCACATCTCGAAAGAGGCCATGATGATGATTTCATCAACGGCGGTACTGGCGTCTATGCGCCGCAATGTGTGCTGCAGCAAGGTGTAGTCGCCTACCCGGACGAAGGCTTTGGGACGGTCAGCACCAAGCCGATGACCTGCGCCAGCGGCGGCAACAATGGCGACAACCTTCCCATCTTTCCGGCTTGAAGCAGATTCAACCATAAGCTTCCTCTCCTCTAACTGAGGGGCTCCCTAGGAACAGTTGGTAGTGAAATAGGGTATCGAGTTATAGACGTTGATCGGTGTGATTCGAGTTATGTACTCCAGTAATAAGGGGAGTAGAGATGAGCCCAGTATCGGGACACATTTCGGACCCGTCGCCCTCCTCCTGTTTTACTTTTTATCCGCTGCTTCCTTTTCAGCTTCAGCAGCGGCCTGGCGAGCACGCTCTCCCTCAGCCAGAATGGTGTTGATCTGTTCGTCGCGCTCGGTCTCTTGTGAGCCTTCCGCTAGTGCAAGTTCACCGACCAGCACTTGGCGGGCCTTCGACAGCATGCGTTTTTCACCTGCGGACAGCCCACGATCCTGCTCGCGGCGCCAGAGGTCCCGGACCACTTCGGCCACCTTATTGACGTCACCAGAGGCCAACTTTTCCTGGTTGGCCTTGTAGCGTCGTGACCAGTTGGTGGGCTCTTCCACATGGGGGGTACGCAACACGTCAAAGACCCGCTCTAGGCCTTCCGCGTCGACGACGTCCCGAACGCCAACTTCTTCCACGTTCTTGCGGGGGACGCGAACGACGAGATCGGATTGCTGGATGTGAAGCACCAAATACTCGGTGGGCTCGCCCTTAAGAGTACGAGTTTCGATTTCGACGATTTGGGCTGCCCCGTGGTGGGGGTAGACGACGACGTCGCCGACGTTAAATTCCATGTGGTGTATTCCCCTTTCAACCGCCCCATTCTACCACGTTCCTGACCTGCGTTTTTAATGCACTGGTAGGCTCTTAGCGGGGAGCGAAAAGGAGTGCCGCTGCTACCGCTGAAAAGACTGCCCGCTACTGAGCCGGTTGCGAGCCGCTCGAGGTCTTCTGCGGGGTGCGCTTCTGTGTACTCTTCTTCGTCGTTGCAGACGTAGACGGGGCGGTGGTGTCGTCGCCGTTCTCCGTCACCGCAGTATCATCCTCGCCCGCGGGCACCACATTGAAAGTAGCCGGCTCACCCATCTGTGCGTTCAGCAAAGTGTAGAGCTTATAGGCGCCTGGACCAACCGGGGCAGCCTGCGCAGAGCAATTCCCGTCGGCGTTCTGGCGGGTGCCCTCCCAGTTCACGGTAAAGCGGCGGGTCTCCCCCGGTTCCAGCACCTCTTTGCGATTCTCGGCAGAGGTGTAGCAGATCTCCGACTTCCACACCGGGCGGTTCGCCTTCATAGTGTAGATCTCGTAGCGCTGGTGGGCAGCACCCAATTCAGCCTTACACGCCTTCTTTGACGTATTGGTGATCTTCATAATGAGTGGCAGGTTATTACCCTGCGCTACATTAGGACGACCCACCTGAGCCTCAATCTTGAGGGCCCCGGAGGCACACTCGGGGGCGTTGGAGGGTTTCTCAGTCACCATCGCGGTAGAGGACACCGTCACTGTCGAAGGACCAGTGGCAGAAGAGTTTTTGTCTCCACCCTTGTTGACGGCCTTCACAACACCCCACACGATGAGGATGAGCACGACAACAATGACAGCAATCGCCACCATACGGCGACGCCGGTAAATCTCGGGCGGCAGCTGACCTTGTTGATCGCGGTAATCGCGGTGTTCCATGCTCACACCTTCACGATAACCAAAATTGGGGGCGCTGGCTGCTCATTGCCGTCCTGTGTCTTAGACTGGCCACGTGACGACCAGCTATCTCTCCACTCCCGCAGCCCACCAGCGTATCCTCAGTTGGTTTGCGGAAGCACGCCGCCCCTTTCCCTGGCGGGACCCTCGTACCAACGCCTGGGGTGTACTGGTCTCGGAAGTCATGAGCCAACAGACCCCCATGACCCGTGTGGAGCCCCTCTGGCGGGACTGGATGGAACGCTGGCCCCACCCCAGTGACCTGGGTAAAGAGCCCACTGCGGAGGTTGTGCGGGCATGGGGCAAGCTCGGCTACCCACGCCGCGCCCTCCGCCTCCGGGAATGCGCCCAAGTAGTGGCAGCACAGTACCAGGACACGGTGCCGCGAAACGTGGAGACGCTACTCTCCCTCCCCGGGGTCGGCTCGTATACCGCGCGGGCAGTGGCCTGTTTCGCTTACGGCGATAATGTGCCCGTCGTTGACACTAATGTGCGGCGCGTCGTCGCCCGCGTGGAGCACGGCAAACCAGACCAAGGGAAGCCCCGCGAGAAAGCGGACCTGGCGGAAGTGGCAGCTCTGCTGCCGGAGGACTCAGCCACGGGGGCCAGATTCTCAGCCGCGCTGATGGAGTTCGGGGCGCTGGTGTGTACCGCCCGGACACCCCGCTGTGAGGAGTGTGTACTGTCCGATGCCTGTGCGTGGCTGGCCGCCGGGAAACCCGTGTGGGATGACGACACGCATGGCCGCCGCCCAACCCCACAGAAGTTTACGGGCACCGACCGGCAGGTGCGGGGTCTACTGCTGGATGTGGTGCGGGAGCAGCCCGGTGGAGTGAAAAAAGCGGTACTGGATATGGTGTGGCCGGATGCGATACAACGCGAACGGGCACTGCAATCCCTGCTGGCAGATGGGCTGATGGAGTGCTCCGCGGCGGGCCTCTATGGGTTAGCCGGAGAACTAAGCTAGCCGCGGCAAAAACTCGCCCACCTGCCGGCCGGTAGCGCACCGATTTACCATCGTGAACAACATGCCTGGGAGCAGTGGGCAGCAGCGTAGGACCTATTGTGCGGCGAGAGTCGCATCAACCAGACGCTCCAGGTCGGAGACCGTCCACCCCGGATAGCCGTGCAAGCACACCGTCCACTCTTCCGGGATAGCCGAAGCCCCCCAACAGGCTCCCAACAACGCGCCGGCAATGCTCGCCACCGTATCGGTGTCCTGGCCCAAGGACACCGCCTTCCGCAGTGCCGCCTGGAAGTGTTCGCTACCCCGACCCGGCGTCGTGGCAATAGCATGCCACGCACACACCAGCGCATCCACAACCCAGCCATTTGTCTCCACATGGGCGGAGACATCGGGCTGTTCCGCCACCTGGAACTGCTTCACCCAGAAACGCTGCTCCTCGGTATCGGCATAATTCTGCAGGTAAGCTGGCACACCCTGCACCGTTCCCACCAGGATGGCGTGGCGGATAGCGTTCGTCCACAGCCGGCAGGCCTGCCGGGCGCGCAGGTCGTAGTGGGTCAGATCAGAAATCGCCCCCGCCGCCTCGACAGCCTCGCCGCCTTTCCCCTCCCCCAGGTACGGCAGTGCTACCGGGGCAGTCCGCATCAACGACCCATTGCCCCCTTTACGAGTGCCCGGCAAATGTTTGGAATCCCGCAATAGTGCCTCGGCGGTACAAGCGCCGCTCGCCCCCAACACCCGCTTTGTCTGTGCGCCGATCGCGGGCGGGTTGCTCTCTGCCCAGTCCTGAAACCCTGCAGCAACACTATCCAGCGCTGTAGCAGAGCGCAGCTCATGGTGAGTAGCAGCCGTCTGCAGGATGACGGTGCTCATGGCGGTATCATCCGTCCACTCGCCTTTCTCCCGCTCCAGGCGTGTGGCCCCGGCACGCATCTCAATCTCGCCTTGATCGGCGATCTCGGTGGCGGACAGGAATTCATAGGAGGCCCCCAGTGCGTCACCCACCGCAGCTCCCAGTACGGCGCCCAAAGCCCGGTCGCGAATGGTCTCGTCCAACATGTGAACCTCCCAGATAGACAACCTGCGCCGCAGGGAAGACAAGGGTAGCAGATCTGGTGACGATAAAACTGGCCCCAGTCTACCCGACTGTGGCTCCCCTTCCTTGGGTAGGATGAAGCCATCCCCTCCGCCTCACTGTGAGGACAACACCCGTGACTATCGTTAACCACCACGGCACCACCACGCGCCGGGCAGTCCGCAGCACTGCCGCCGCCACCGCCGCCCTCGCCCTCACCACCGGGCTCCTCGCGGGCACCGCGCAGGCCGGCCCCAGCCCCGTCTACAAGGTGCTCCCCACCACCCCTTGGTACGTCAATGACGTTGCCGGCATGCCCGCTCCCTTCCGGGGACCACGGAAAATTGACGTGTCGGCTCCGCACGCAAAAACCCTGCACGCCCACCACCCCAACGCAGCTCCCCCTGGAGCTGACGACTGGAACTGCCAGCCCAGCAAAGAACACCCCAACCCCGTCATCCTTGTCCACGGCACCAGCGATCGCCCCGTGTACGCCTGGAACGCCCTCGCTCCGCTTCTCAAAAACGCTGGCTACTGCGTCTTCGCCCCCAGCTATGGCATTATCCTGGGTGGCAATGGAGACGGCGCCATGGACAAGGTCGAGAATTCCGCTCTGCAGCTGAAAGCCTGGGTGGAGCTAGTGCTGGCCAAAACCCGTGCCGAGAAGGTCGATATTGTGGGCCACTCGCAGGGCGGCATGATGCCCTTCTACTACATGAATTTCCTCGACGGGTACAAGAAGGTCAACCGTGTGGTGGCTATCTCCCCCTCCCTGCGCGGTACCGATGCCTTCGGCCTCCTCAACGACCAGGCTGCCACGGATCGGGTGACGGCATTGGGCGGCGACCTCATCTCACCTTCACAGAAGGACCAGATGAAAGGCTCTGCGTTCCTCCGCAAGCTGCACACGCGTCCGCTCACCCATCCCAGTGTGGGCTACACCGTCATCACCACCCGTTATGACGATGTCGTCACCCCCTATACCTCCCAGTTCTTGCCTCCTGCCAGGAATGTGAAAAACATTGTGGTACAGGATCTCTGCTCCACGGACTTGACAGACCACTACGCTAATATCTTTGATCCCACCACCCTCAACACCGTCCTCCGCGCCCTCGACCACCGCTACCACGGCACTGTCCCCTGCGGCGTCTCTTTCCCCTACATTGGTGGGTACGTTCCGCTCCCCCAAGAGGGGACAACCACTGCCGCAACAGCCACCAAGAAGGCTCTGCCCAAGGCTTTTTACGGCCCTCAACCGGTAGTGATGAACAAGCTCAAAGCACAGCAGGCCGGGCTGAAAGACAAAAACGCTACCCCTGCCGGCGCTAACTATTTTGACCCCGCCCTCGCTGCCCGCCATCCGCGACCCATCATCCTCGTCCACGGCACCTACGAGAACGCCAGCTCTAGCTGGATCGCCCTGGCACCCCTCCTCCGCAATGCCGGATTCAACGTCTTCACCTTCAACTACGGCCGAATGAGCGCACAATCCACCGCAGGCGGAATCGGCGACCTGCGCGACTCCGCCAAAGAACTCGCTGCTGAAGTGGCTAAAGTCCGTGCTCTCACCGGCGCCCGCCAAGTCGACCTGGTGGGCCACTCGCTGGGCGGCCTCATGCCGCACTGGTACCTCACCAAACTAGATGGATGGAAGTACGTGCGTAACGTTGTGGCTCTAGCCCCCGCCAACAAGGGCACGTTCAACTCCATCACCGCCAAGTTCTTTGGCATGGAGCTGGGGCCCTCCCTCGACCAGATGCTGCCCACGTCGGACTTTGTGAAAGAGCTATGGAGCAGCGGTACACCCACACACCCGGCGGTGCACTACACCTCCATCGCCACCATTTATGAGGACGCGGTTGTGCCCCAGTGGTCCAGCTACCTACCGAAAGCCTCCAACGTTACGAACATCACGTTGCAGAGCACATACCCGCTGGACTTCGCCGACCACTATGCGCTGCCCTATGACCCGTACGCCCTCTACGAGGTGGTGCACGCCCTCGACCCGCGTATCACGTGGACGATGCCACGCGGGGTGGTGCCGTTCTACTTTGGTGGGTTCATCCCGCTCGGTTAAGGCAGCCGCACACTAGCCATACAGGCCACATATAAGCTGCATACTGGCCACACACAGACCGCACAGACAGGCCAACAGACGCAGACAGGCCAACAGACGAGAGGTGCTTGCTTCCCTTGGGAAGCAAGCACCTTTTCACGTTCTGACATGTTCCTCAGCTAGCTGAGGAACTCCTCATCATCCGACTCGGCGACAGCAGCGCCATCCGCGGACGTCAGCTCCTCGCTATGGGAAGCAAGGGGCACAATCTGCTCCGGCTCCGCCACCAGTTCGGGGGCATCGGCACCAGTAGCGGACCCATCATCAGCATCCACGACATCGCGGGGTGCCTCAGGCTTCACAACGGTGAAAGTGAAGAGGGCGTTGTCGTGGGAGTCTTCGCCGTCCCAGCCGTCGACTCCCACCTGGATGGTGTCGCCCGGCGCGAACTCGCCGAAGATAATCATCTCGGACAGCTCGTCCTCCACGTAGCGCTGAATGGTGCGACGCAGCGGACGGGCACCCAGCACCGGGTCGAAGCCGCGCTTGGCCAGCAGACACTTGGCCAGTTCAGTGACCTCCAAGGTGAGGTCCTGGTTGCGCAGCTGCTTCTGCACACCGCCCAGCATGAGGTCGACCATCTCCAAGATTTCGTCCTCGGTGAGCTGACGGAAGACGATGACATCATCAATACGGTTGAGGAACTCGGGGCGGAAGTGCTTCTTCATACCCTCGCGCACCTTGTTCTGCATTCGCTGATAGTTGTTCTCGTCCGCATTGGCGGAATCCTGGAAGCCCATGCCGACCGGCTTGGAAATATCCTGGGTGCCAATGTTGGAGGTGAAGATGATGACGGTGTTGCGGAAGTCCACCTCGCGACCCTGTCCGTCCGTCATGCGACCTTCGTCGAGAACCTGCATGAGGGAGTCGTAGACACGCTGGTGGGCCTTTTCGATCTCGTCGAAGAGCACCACGGAGAACGGCTTGCGACGCACCTTCTCGGTGAGCTGGCCACCCTCTTCGTAGCCCACGTATCCGGGGGAGGAACCGAAGAGGCGGGAGACCTGGTAGGCGTCGTGGTATTCGCCCATATCTACCGTGATGAGGGCATCATCGTCACCAAACAGGAACTCGGCCAATGCCTTCGACAGCTCAGTCTTACCCACACCGGAGGGGCCGGCGAAGATAAAGGTACCGGCGGGACGCTTCGGGTCTTTCAGGCCGGCGCGGGTGCGGCGGATCGCGCGGGACACGGCCTGCACTGCCTCATTCTGGCCGATGATGCGTTTGTGCAGCTCATCTTCCATATGCAGCAGACGGTTGGATTCAGACTCAGTGAGCTTGGCGACGGGGATACCGGTCCAGTTGGCCAACACCTCGGCAATGTTCTCGTCGTCCACGATCGCATCGGAGGCGGATTCGCCGTCCCGCCACTGCTGCTCGCGCACTTTCCGCTCAGCAATGAGCTTCTTCTCGTCGTCGCGCAGAGCGGCGGCCTTCTCGAAGTCCTGGTTGTCGATGGCGGATTCCTTGCGGCCGCGCACCTCGGCGATCTTGTCGTCGAACTCACGCAGGTCCGGCGGCGCGGTCATACGCTTAATGCGCAGGCGGGCACCGGCCTCATCGATCAGGTCGATGGCCTTATCCGGCAAGTAGCGGTCGGTGATGTAACGGGCAGACAGGTCTACGGCGCTGGTAATAGCAGCATCGGTGATAGTGACCTTGTGATGCTGTTCGTAGCGGTCGCGCAGGCCCTTGAGAATGTCGATAGCCATTTCCTGGGTCGGCTCCGGCACCTGAATGGGCTGGAAGCGGCGCTCCAGTGCGGCATCCTTCTCAATGTGCTTGTGATACTCGTCCATGGTGGTGGCGCCAATGCACTGAATTTCACCACGGGAGAGACGCGGCTTCAGAATGTTGGCAGCGTCAATGGAGCCCTCGGCGGCACCCGCACCTACCAGGGTGTGGATCTCGTCAATGAAGATAATAATGTCACCGCGCTGGGTGATTTCCTTGAGCACCTTCTTCATACGCTCTTCGAAATCACCGCGGTAGCGGGAGCCCGCCACCATGCTGGAGAGGTCAAGGCTGTAGAGCTGCTTGTTGGCGAGGATGTCTGGCACATCGTCGTGGGCAATTGCCAACGCGAGGCCTTCCACCACGGCCGTCTTGCCGACACCCGGCTCGCCAATGAGGCAGGGGTTGTTCTTGGTGCGGCGACACAACACCTGCATGATGCGTTCGATTTCCTTCTCACGCCCGATGACGGGGTCGAGCTTGCCTTCGCGGGCAGCTGCCGTGAGGTTACGGCCGAACTGGTCAAGCACCAGAGAGGTAGAGGGGGTGCCCCCGCGGCCGCGGGACGGGGAGGAGGAGGGTACTGAAGCAGCGGCCGCTGGCTCCTGGGTAGCCTCCAGAGAGGAAGAGCTCCCCTGGTAGCCGTTGAGCAGCTGAATGACCTGCTGACGCACACGCGGCAGATCCGCACCGAGGTTGGTGAGCACCTGGGCGGCGACACCCTCACCCTCGCGGATCAGGCCGAGCAGGATGTGCTCGGTTCCGATGTAATTGTGGCCTAGCTGCAGTGCCTCGCGGAGAGAGTACTCCAGGACCTTCTTGGCACGGGGGGTGAAAGGAATGTGGCCGGAGGGGGCTTGCGTGCCCTGCCCGATAATCTCCTCGACCTGCTCGCGCACAGATTCGAGGGAGATGTCCATGGCCTCAAGGGCCTTGGCGGCAACGCCTTCACCCTCGTGGATAAGTCCTAACAGGATGTGCTCGGTTCCGATGTAATTGTGGTTGAGCATGCGAGCCTCTTCTTGGGCCAGCACAACCACGCGGCGAGCGCGATCCGTAAACCGTTCGAACATTGGTCTCCCTACTTGTCTCTACGTTCTTATTCTATAGAACGCGCGAGCGGGCTAAATTGTTGCATTCGCATCAGGGTGCTTTTAAATGCTCACCTCACAGCCTACGGGGCTGAGAAATGCGTCACAAACCACCTTAGAAATTCCTGATCATACCTAGTTTTGCGACTTACCACCCCGCCAATTCCAGGAATTGAGACACCTACGCTACTAGCGTAAAAAGCAGGTACCGACACAAGGAGCGCGTCATGCCCGCACTGCACACAGATCCCCTCATTCAAGAACTCGTCGATAGTTACGCCGACTGGTTCCTACCCGGACGATGGCCCTACTCGGGAGAGATGACACGCAACCTGTGGCCCTATACCCACCTCTTCACCCCCATCCAGGTGAACTCCGTCTTCATCAAAAACCGCATCGTCATGGCCCCCATGGGCAACATCACCATGTGCGATGAATCCGGCCGCCCCAACGAACAGATGGTGGACTACCTCGTCGAGCGCGCGAAAGGCGGAGTGGGGCTCATCACCACTGGCCTCATCCCCTTCACCTTCGGCGTCGACCCCTCTCTTATCGAACCCGGAAACCTCACCTACTTTCCCCGCATCGATAACTCCCGCACCAACTTTGCCGGCTGGCGCGACCTCGCCCAAGGAGTCCACGCATACGGCTCCACAGTGTTCATTCAGCTGACGGCAGGACTGGGACGCGTCGGCAACCCCCAATGCCTCCTCAACGACCACAAACTGCCCGTCTCCGCCTCCTGGAACCCCAACTTCTACATGGGCACCGTCCCCTGTCGCCGCCTCACGAACCGCGAAATCAGAAAGATGGTGAAACTGGGTGGGCAGGCCGCCGCCAACGCCCAAGAGTGCGGATTGGACGGCGTCTACCTCCACGGCCATGAAGGCTACCTACTGGACCAGCTCACCAGTGGTGCCTGGAACCGCCGCAAACTCGGCCGCTACCGCGATCCACAACGCTTCGGGCTGGATCTCATCAAGGAAATTCGGCGCCGGGTTGGCCCCAAGTACCCCATCATGTACCGCATCGACCTCTCCCATGCCCTCAACGAAACATACGGGCAGACCATGTTCGAGACGGACATGAAAAAGTACGTCAACGGCCGCACCATAGAACAGACCCTCGACTATATGAAGAACCTGGTGAAGGCCGGCGTCGACATGTTTGACGTGGACCTGGGCTGCTACGACAACTGGTGGCTCGCCCACATGCCCAACGCCATGCCACCAGCCTGCTTCGCCGCCGTCTCCCGCTACGTCAAAGAAGCATTCGCTCGCGACGGCGTACTCTCCAACGCTGGACTGCCCGTCCCCATTGTGGAAGTCGGAAAACTGAACTACCCCGACACCGCCGAACAAGTACTGCGGGACGGTTCCGCCGACATGGTGATGCTCGGCCGTCCCTTGCTGGCCGACGAAGAATGGGCCAACAAAGCCTACCGGGGCGACGTCGACGACATCCGACCCTGTATCGGCTGCCAGGAAGGCTGCGTACACGAATTTGTGGCGGGTGGCCACCCGCTCTGTGCCGTCAACGCACGCACCGCCTTCGAATACGACATGCCGAAGGACCCCCTCCCCGCCGAACAACCCAAGAACGTGTACGTGATTGGCGGTGGCCCGGCCGGCTGCCTCACCGCCATCACTGCGGCGAAACGCGGCCACCACGTCACCCTGATAGAAAAGACTAACCAGCTGGGTGGCCAGATTGTGCCCGGCAGCCAGCCCGCGATTAAGTTCGACATCCAGCTCTACCTGGACTGGCTGCGACGCAAGGTCGCCGAGGCAGAACGCGATAACAACCTCACCGTGCTCATGAACACCACAGCCACTAGCGAGTGGGTACTCACCCAGCAACCAGACTCCGTCGTAGTCGCCGTCGGCAGTAGCCCCGTCACCCTGCCCATTCCCGGACAGAACACCAACCGCACCATGCTGGCCACCGATCTCCTCGTCCACCCTGAAGAACTGGAGGGCGTGCGGCGCGTCATAGTGGTGGGTGGCGGTGATGTGGGCTGCGAAGTGGCCTACTGGCTGCGCATGGAGCATCAGAAAGAGGTGACGGTGATCGAGATGGCGCCTCGTTTTATGGAGCACACCGTTACATCCAACCGCGGCATGCTCATCCACTATCTGGGCCGAGCGGGCGTCCCGTTGCTCAACTGCACCAAGGCAGTGGAGATCACGCCTCGTGGGCTGCGTGTGGAACGCAATCTGCACCCCTCCGTCCCCAACCCCTATGAGACCTGGCACCCCATTCTGCCACCCAACATCGAGAATCCGCTCGCACCAAAGATCAAGGAGCAGAACGAGATTCAGGAACTGCCGGGCGACCTCATCGTGTTCGCCTCCGGCTTGGCGGCAGACCACCAGCTCTTCACGGACCTACAGAGCGCCCACCACATTCCCGAAGTGAACGTCATCGCGGACGCGGTGAAACCCGGCCGCGTCATGGAAGCGGTGCAGGCGGCCGAACGCCTAGGGCGCGCACTCTAAACTGCTGCCCGTCGCCGACTTGGGCCGCGGGGCCTAGTTGGGGCTGCTCGGCGCCTACTTGGGCTGCTGGGGTTTCACCATCGGGTAGAGCACCGTTTCACGGATACCCAGGCCGGTGAGTGCCATCAGCAAGCGGTCAATCCCCATACCGGTACCGCAGGCCGGGGGCATACCCTGCTCCATAGCCTCCAGGAAGTCCTCATCGAGCACCATGGCCTCGTCGTCACCGGCAGCGGCCAGCCGCGCCTGATCCTCGAAACGCTGCCGTTGAATAACCGGATCCACCAGCTCGGAGTAGGCGGTGGCCAGCTCAAAGCCGCGCACGTAGAGATCCCACTTCTCCGTTACACCCCGCTTAGAGCGGTGGTCGCGGGTGAGCGGAGAAGTTTCTACCGGAAAGTCCCGCACAAAAATGGGGCCCTCCAGCTGGTCCTCACACAGGTTCTCCCACATCTCTTCCACCAGCTTGCCATGCAGCCAGCCTGCATCCTTGGGTACCTCTAGGCCGATAACGTTGGCAATGTCCTGCAGCTCCTCCACAGACGTATCCACCGTCACCTCCAACCCGATCGTCTCCGGGAACTTGCGGTGCAGCGCCTCGTTCAGAGACGGGTACATCTCGATGGTCTTCCAACTGTCGCCACCAAAGTCGTATTTGCTGCCATCCGCCAGGGTGACCGTGGTGGAGCCAAACACCTCCAGAGCGATCTCCTGGATCATTTCCCGCATCATCACGGCGGCGTCATCGTAGGTGCCATAGGCCTGATAGGTCTCCAGCATGGCGAACTCGGGGCTGTGGGACGAGTCCACGCCCTCATTGCGGAAGTTACGGTTGATCTCAAACACCCGATCCAGTCCGCCCACAATGCAGCGCTTCAGATACAGTTCCGGCGCAATACGCAGGTAAAGGTCAATGTCCAGAGCATTGGAGTGGGTGACAAACGGACGGGCGGCGGCACCACCATGCAGCGTCTGTAACATCGGGGTCTCCACCTCCAGGAAGCCGCGACGCTCCAGCGCGTGGCGCAGTGCGCGCACCACCTTAATCCGCACGATGGCGTTCTTCCGGGCCTCTTCCCGCATGATGAGGTCGGTGTAACGGTGACGAATCCGGGTGTCCTCACTCATCTCTTTGTGCGCAACCGGCAGCGGGCGCAGCGCCTTCGAGGCCATCGCCCAGTGCGTCGCCATGACGGAAAGTTCACCGCGCTTCGAGCGGCACACGCGACCCGTCACATAGACGAAGTCCCCCAAGTCCACATCGGCCTTCCAGGCGGCCAGCGCATCCTCCCCAACCTCAGCCAAGGACAGCATCACCTGCAACTGGGCGGCCTCACCCAGCGCGGTGGTGGCGGCAGTGTCATTCGTGACACCTTCCTGCAGGCGAGCAAAGCAAAGCTTGCCGGTGTTGCGGACGAAGAGCACCCGGCCGGCGATCGTGACGATATCAGTGGACTCGTCACCATTACCGAGGGCGTCATAGTCAGCATTGTCGATGATCTCGCGCAAAGTATGGGTACGCGGCACCACTACCGGGTAGGGGTGGCGATCCTCATGGCCCTGGGTGGCCTCATCCAACAAACGGAGCCGCTTGTCCTTACGGATGCGGATCTGTTCGGGGGACTTGTCGTCAGCGGGAACGGAGGAAACTGCGGCGGCAGCGGCGGTTGGGTCCTGCGAGGTTTTCTTGAGATCAGTCACGTTCTCTAGGATAGTGCCTTTTTACAGCTAGATGAATCCGGAGATGTTGCGGTGGTTACCAGCTGTATAACTTGTATAAAAGCTAAGGCAATTCCTGGTAATCAGGGTTGTACCAATATGGTGCTCATACGGTAGATATAAGTGGGTGACTACTTCCGAAAGTGATAAGAACGCTGCCGTGGACGCCACCGCAGCCCAAATGAAGGGTGAGCCTAAGTCTCGGCTCCCGCGCTGGCTTCGAGCGCCCCAGCCCAAGCCACTGCTTCCCAAGGAAGAAATCGATAAGCTCTACCCGCGCCTGCGTTTCCAGGTGTTCATCGGTATCTTCATTGGCTACGCCTCCTTCTACCTGATCCGCAACAACGTCAGCCTCGTCTCCAACGTTCTGTACGAGAATGGCCTCTCCAAGACCGACATCGGCATTATCGCCAACTGCCTTCTCGTGGCCTACGGTCTTTCCAAGTTCTTTGCCGCCACCATCAGTGACCGCGCAAACGCCCGCTACTTCATGCCGCTTGGCCTCATCCTGTCGGGCCTCACCAATGTTCTCATCAGCTTCTCCGCTGGTGCCACCATCTCGGTGAGTATCTTTGCCGTCCTCATGACAGTGAACGGCATCTTCCAGGGTATGGGCTGGCCGCCTTCCGGCCGCGTCATGGTTCACTGGTTCTCCACCTCCGAACGTGGTGGAAAGATGGCTATCTGGAACGTGGCCCACAACGTTGGTGGCGCTCTCTCCGGTGTGCTCGTGGCCTTCGCCCTCGACCACTTTGGTCACAACAACTGGGCATCCGCCTTCTGGTTCCCCGCCGTCATCTGCTTCGTGCTCGCCATTATCACCTTCTTCCTGGTGCGCGACAATCCGCAGTCCATGGGCCTCTCCTCTATCGAGGAGTACCACAACGACCCCGCCCCAGTGGAGATCGACGACACCGACCGTTCCGAGTCCACCTGGCAAACCATTCGTCGCCACATCCTCCGCAATCCCACCATGGTGTTCCTGGCGCTGGCGAACGTGTTCGTTTACACCCTCCGCTACGGCATCGTGTCCTGGGCCCCGCTCTACCTCGTGCAGGTGCGCGGTGGCTCCGTGGGTGAAGGCATTGCCGGCTTCTCCATCTTCGAGATCGCCGGCATCGTCGGCACCCTGCTCTGTGGTTGGGTCTCCGACCGCGTCTTCAAGGGCCACCGCTCCATTACCGGTATTGTCTTCATGGCCGGCGTTATCCTCGCTGTCCTGCTGTACTGGCTGCCCCCCACCGACACCCCGATGTGGGTCCCCTGGACCGCCCTTGCCCTCGCCGGCGGCCTCATCTACGGCCCCGTCATGCTGATCGGCCTGCAGGCACTGGATCTTTCCCCCACCCACATTGCTGGCACCGCCGCAGGCTTCACCGGCCTCTTCGGCTACGTGTTGGGTGCCACCATGGCCTCCACCGGTGTTGGCGCCATTGCCCAGCACCTTGGGTGGCATGCTGCCTTTGTGTTCCTGGTGATCTGCGCGGTGCTGTCCATTGCTCTGCTGGCGCTGGTACACCGTAAGGAGAAGGTCATTCTGGCTAACTCCCACGCCAAGCGTGACGCTGCCCGTGCGGCCAAGCTCGAGGTTGCCATCGAAGACCTCGGTACCCCGCCGAGCAACCACTAAGAGCAACTAGTGCACACTCCGTGTCCATAACGTCATAACGGACGACAGAGGCGGCCCGCTACCAGCAGCTGATGGTAGCGGGCCGCCTCACTACTATCGTGTGGAGCAGACCAGCACTGGACGAAGAAAGAACTCTAGGCCACGGGCCCCTGACGGCCTTCCTACTAGTGGGAGAGCCCCAAACTGCGCAGCAGGAACACAAAACCACCATGGTGGTACAGGTCATTCTCCCAGAACGCCCAGTTGTGGGCCCCCTTGTTAGCGATACGGAAGGTAAAGTTCTTTCGGTTCGGCGCCTGCGCCACCATCTCCTGGAAGTCCTCCGTATCCACATGCGAGGCCACCTCCGCAACCACTGCGAAGGTGGGCGGCTTTACTCCCGTCAGAGACGTGCCATTGCCGCACGACGCACGCACCGGCATGGTGTACCGAGTGATGTTGAGGGACGGATCGTGGGCCTTCCACTGGCCATTGGGCCAGGGCCCCCAAATGTTGCGCGGCTGGTAGCCCACCATCTGGCTGCCAATCGCCATCCCCCCCGCCCGCAAAGGCCGCGACAAGGTATAGAAACCACTCATGGCATTCACCGCGGTGTAGCGCTGTGGGAAACGCTGGGCAAGGTTCAAAATTCCCACCGCCCCCATCGACAGTCCTACCAACGCCGTCGACTTACGCCGGTTCGGAACCTGGAAGTTTCGCTCCAAGTAGGCGGGTAGCTCCCGCACCAAGAAAGTCTCCCAGCGGATGATCTTCCCGCTATCCAACGGTGCCACATAATCCGTGTAGTAGGTTCCTGCCGCGTAATCCCCCGAGATCGGGGCCACCAAGGTGACGTCATAGTTCACCAACCGGGCCTGCATATTGCCGGCGATAACGAAGCCATTGTGGTTGTTATCGTCATTCAGCCCATCTAACGCCATAATAGTGCGCGGGTTACCGGCCGTCTTAGCGGGCAGAATCTCCACGGGGATGGATCGCTTCATAGCCTGCGAATACACCTGGCAGTGCTGCAGACCACGGCCAAACACATCCCACCGGCAGCCAGGACGCAGGTAGCTCCGGTGGGCAGTGTAGTGGTGTCCCACCAGCGGTACCCCCACAGGCACCTTCGGGTAGGGTTCGTTCACTGGGCCATTCGGATCCTGTTCCACCGCCATAGCAGACGGTACTGCCGAGGGGATGAGGGCACCAGAGGCGAGCAGCAATGCGGCTAGTGTGCCGCTCAGCAGCCGGGGAGAAGGTGTCGTCATTGTCGTTACTCCTGTGAAGTGCCGAGTAAAAGGCCAATATTGTCATGACAGTAGGTGCCGTCCGCCAGGCAGGCAGACACCAGCAGCCGGGCGTCCCCTTCGGCGGGAGCCGGGCCAAGATCATAGTTCGTGAGCACCACCTGCTGATGGGACAGCCCAGGTTCGGACGCCAACACGGCCTCGGCGGCCGCCAGCACGCCAGCAGCCCCGTCTCTCACCGCATGGGCACCAGCCACTAGAGCGGCGGACAGGGCCAGAGCCGGTGCCATCCGTGGGTCTGTGTGCTCGCGGCTAATCGCCATACCGTTACTGTCGCGCAGCGTAGTGACACCGGTGACGGCAGTGGGGAGAGAGAGGTCTTTGACAAGATGACGGAGGGTGACCAGCTGGTAGAAGTCCCGTTCCCCCACAAACATGCGGGCTGGCCGCAGCAGGGAGAGGAGGGCTGCGTGCATCGTGAGTGACTCCGCCAGCCCGGGTGGGGAGGGCACCGCCACCGTCGGATCCTGGGGGGTGACGAGAGTCCGGAGACCGTGCGGGAAAAGGGTTTCCCAGGCGGGGGCAAAGAAGAGGGGTGGGCAGCCGGAAAGACTCTGCAGCACCTCTACATCGTGCTCGATCTGATCCAGGTGGCTGTTGTCGGAACTTAAGGAGGTGACGACAAGGATGCTGCCGGGGACGCGGGCAGCAGTGTCGATGAGGCCGATATGCCCGCGGTGTAGTCCTCCACGGGTGGGGATAAGAATGAGCTGATGGCTGGTGGCGTGGAGCGCCCGGGCCACCTGGGCAATGGTGTCGGGGCTGCTGTGACGGGTGACGGTGCCTGGGTGGTATCCGGGGTTAGAGCGCATCTACTTGTTCTGCTCCAGGCGTTTCATAATGTCTGCCAAGCTGAGACCCGAGGTGTGCGACCCCTGCTCTTCGGTGGTACGGCGACCGCTACCTGCGGTGGGGGCGGAATGTCCGGGCGTACGTGCACCCTGCGCAGCGGAGGTATGCCCGACAGAACTCTGTGCGGCGGTACTGCTGGCGGCCCTGGTTTGCTTAGGCGTGAAAGGATCCATCGTCAACGCAGACCAGTCGATATCTGGAGCTTCGGGGGCTTCGAACTGGGTGGAAAAGTCCGGCCAACCATCGCGCTTCCGGCGGGCGGGCTTAGCCGGTTCGGCAGCTGGAGTGGTGGCAGCTGGAGTCGCGGCATCAGCGGCACGGCTTTGTGAGGCGGACCGGCTGGAGGTGGTGCCGGTGGAGGGTGCGCTGCGGTCCGCAGCATGGCTACTGCGCGTCGTGGGAGGCGTATAAGAGGTGGTGCCAGCCAGACGGCGGGGGGTGTGAGAGTCACCGCTGTGGGAGCCAGTACCTGTGGATGCAGTAGCAGGAGATGCGCCACCAGTGGCGCCCAGCCCGAAGCTGGGGAAGACCGCATTCGAGGAGGATTCCTCAGCGGCCCGACGCGCCCGGCGCGGGGTGTATTCGGTGCTGCTGGCACTTGTGCCCCGAGCGTTCGCGGCCGCGTGGGTGGACCCGGCCGCGTGGGAGGAAGCAGCAGCATGGGAGGAGGTACCGCTGGTGTGCGAGGCGACAGTACCACTAGCCCGGAAGGCCTGCTCAGCACGCTCCCGGTAGAGGGCCTGACGGCGTTCTTCCTCCGCCTGGCGGGCAACCTCGGTGGCTTGGGCATGGCGGGCGGCGGCCGCCTGTTCTACCGCAACACGTTCTGCCGCCTTCTTCGCCTCTTCGGCCTGACGAACAGCGGCGAGGCGCTCTTCTTCCTGTCGGCGACGCAGCTCCGCAGCCTGGCGGGCTTCTTCGGCCTTACGGGCCTCTTCCGCCCGACGCTTCTCGGCTGCCCGGCGGGCTTCCTCGGTGCGGCGGGCCTGTGCGGCCTTTTGCTCCTCGGCAGCTTTCCGCTCGGCTTCTCGATGCCGCTCTTCCGCCTCCCGGCGGGCAACCTCTGTCTGTTCTGCTTTACGGGCTTCCTCGGCGCGGCGGGCTTCGGAGGCAATGCGGGCTTCTTCCTCCTTGCGGAGTTGTGCAACGCGGCGTTCTTCCGCAGCGGCACGGGCGGCTGCGGCGGCAGCCTGGCTTTCCCGCTGCTGCTCGCGGACCATGGCAGCGCTGGCGGCAGGATCGGTTGCGGCTTCGCGGGTTTCGGACACTACCTGGGCATCGTGGACGACTTCGGCTTCCGTCACCCCATCGTCGCGATACCCGTAGTTGTTGTAGTCCCCGTAGTCGAAGTCGGCGCCATAGCCGTAGTCGGAGTAGTCGTAGTCGTAGTAGCCGTCGAAGTAGTAGCCCTCCTGCCCGTCCCCAATGGCCAGCTGGTCTTCAAAGTCGGGGCCAAAAAGCTGTGCCAGGGAGATACGGAGTGCTGTGAGTTCCTGGCGGAGTTGTTCGAGTTCTTCCTGCGCAGATTCTCCACTTTCTGCGCGGCGCTTCTTTTCCAGCTCATCGCGTTTGTCCAGTTCGCGCTGTAGAGCCCGCTGGTAGTCCTCGGCGAGAAGACCATTGCGGGAGGTGAACTGGTTGGCGCGACGCTGGTAGTACATGATGAGGAAGGCACCCAGTACGGCCGCCCACAGGGCCACGCCGATGGCAACCCGCAACCACACACTAGAGTCCGTCACCAGCATGACGATGGTGGCGAAGGCAGCCAAAATGACCAACACGATGAGGGCCACCGTGGGCCACGTGTTGTGAGCTTGCGGGAGGCGGTTCGCACGACTGCCGTTACGCTCTTCTGGATCTGCTGATATGGGTGCACTCATACCGTCGAGGATACCGGTTTTTGGCAGGGAACTGGAGCGTGGCCGGCACATAGCTGGTGGATTACCAGAGAAGTTTCTCTCCCCATTCTGCACGGACTACCCCCGCACACCGCCACCGGACCTGGGAAACGTGTGCTCGCCCCACCGAATCGTTAACGTATACCTACCTGTAGCATCATTTCGGAGTGCGCCCCGGCAGTCTGTTTACGCGTGCGCCCCCGCCGTATCTTTTTCGATCTTGTCCGGTGGGACCTGGCAAGACCGCTCCAACACCAACCCCGCCGCCGCCAGTAGGAAGCCCACCACCGTAAACACGATGACACCCGGTGAATCTGCTTGTGCCGCCGCCAGAATATGGACTCGCGGCCACACGTAGATGCCCGAACCAACACCCACACCGAAGAAGATGGCGCCGGCAAACGCAGACGACCGTCCCACCACAAACGCCCGGGCAGCACGCACCGGATGGAGTTGGTGGCGGTCCTGGCCCAATCGGTTTCGCCCAATGGCGCGACGGATGTAGATCGCCATGGCACCATCCACGATGGCAAGAAGCATGATGGGGATACTCACCCAAACGGTAAAGTCCGCCAAATTGGAGTAAAAGGTGGAGACCATCAACCAAGCACAAAAGGCAGCAACAGCAGCCCACACGAGGAGGGAACTGATCGCGGTGAGGTGCAGTTTGTTGTCCTGCTGCCCCGCTGCCTTCTGGGGGGAATCAGGCTGAGGGTGATGCTCCATTACAGCGCTCCTTCGGGGGCGAGATGAAGGGTGGCGTCGCGTTGAATGCTAGTCGCCGCCGCCGGGTCGTGCGCCAACAATGCGGCGAGAGCCCGCCGGAATTCTCCCGTCAGGGGCAGATCCGGGTGGTGGGCGGAGAGCATTTCCAATGCTGGCACCAACACAAAACTACGTTCGGTGGCGTGCGGGTGCGGAAGCAGCAAGTGCGGGTCAGTGGAAACAATGGGGGTGCGGGCGGCGTCATCCTGCCAGCAGGAGATGATGTCAACATCGAGGGTACGGGGACCCCAGTGGCGGTCACGGGTGCGGCCAGCCGCCTGTTCGGCAGCCTGGGCGCGGACGAGCCACTCCTCGGCGGTGGCAGTGGGGTCGCGCACCAGCAGGGCAGTATTGAGAAAATCTGGCTGATCGGTGACCCCCCAGGGGGCGGTGCGGTAAATGCTGGCGTGGGCATAGGCCCAAGGTGCGAAGCTGCGGGCGGCGCCTTGCAGTTGTGCGAGGGGGTCGCCAATGTTGGCGCCAAGGGAGAGCAACGCAGTGGTCATCGACGGGGGCACTCCTGGGCGACATCGGAACGGGTACGGCGGATGGTAACGGCGACGTCCTGGAAGGGTACCGAGATGGGCGCTTCAGGCTTGTGCACGCACACTTCCACCTGCTGCATAAGGGGGTAGTCGTGGAGAAGACGGTGGGCGATCTGCTGGGCGAGGGTTTCCACCAGGTCGCGGCTGGGGCCCGTCACCTCCTGGTGGACGGCCGCGGCGACCTCCGCATAGTTAATGGTGCGGGTGAGGTCATCGGTGGCTCCCGCCTGCCGGGTATTGAGCCAAAATGACACATCCACGGAAAACAGCTGCCCTGCTTCCTTTTCGAAAGCTTCCACACCGTGGTAGCCGTGCGCGGAGAGGCCTGTGAGAGTAATGCAGTCGAGCACCGCCGCAGTTTCTGCAAAAGAGCTACCGATTTCGGCCATCGTCTACTGTTCGCCTCCAAAAGGATTGTTGCCCAACTGCCAGGCTCGCTGCACTGCAAGTGCCTGCACAGTACCGGGGACGTCGTGGACGCGTACACACCACACTCCGGCATAGCCGCAGATCGCCGAGACAACCGCGGTGGCCAGATCCCGCTCAACAGGTTCCGGTGGGGTGACGGGCGTGTAGCGAGGATCGGCATGCGCCAGCAACTCCCCTAGAAAGCGCTTCCGGCTAGCCCCCACCAGCACCGGGAAACCACTGTTCACAAAGTAGGGCAGGCCGCGCAACAGCTCCCAGTCTTGATTGCGGGTTTTAGCGAACCCCAGACCCGGGTCGAGCACAATATTGCGCTCCTCCACCCCCGCGGCAAGCGCCCGCTCCACCAACACCTGCAGGTCACCCACGACCTTGCCGATAATGTCCGAATCACTGTAGCTGGCGCCGGCAGCATTGCCGAAGGTGTCGGTCTGCCAGTGCATCACGCAGTAGGGCAGGTGCGCGTCGGCCATCACCCGCCGCATATCCGGGTCAGCCTCCCCACCGGAGACATCGTTGATGAGGTCAGCCCCCGCGTCCAACGCAGCAGCGGCGACACTCGCTCGCATGGTGTCGACGGAGACCGTCACCCCCTCTGCATGAAGTGCAGTGACGACGGGGACCACGCGAGCTGTCTCTTCTTCGGCAGTTACGCGGGTAGCGCCGGGGCGGGTGGATTCACCGCCAATATCGATAATGTGGGCACCTTGGGCAACCATATCGCGGGCATGGGCAAGGGCCGTGTCCAGGGTAGTCCAGCGGCCACCGTCCGAGAAAGAGTCCGGGGTGATGTTGAGGATACCCATCACCTGGCAGGGGACGCTGCCGAAGTCACTGCCCTCCCCCAGTATGGGGAGAGCGAGGCGGGTAGTGGAGCGGGACATGGGGGAACTCCTCCTCAGGGCGGTTAGCGACGCGGGTCGCGGATGAGGGCGAGTGCTTCAGCGCGGGAGGTGGCGTTGGTGCGCAGGCTGCCCCGCACCGCACTGGTGGTGGTGATAGAGCCAGGTTTGCGGATTCCCCGCATGGCCATGCACAAGTGCTCGCATTCGATAACGACGACGGCACCGCGGGCGTCCAGGCGCTCCATGATGGCGTCGGCAACCTGACCGGTGAGACGCTCCTGTACTTGTGGGCGCTTGGCGTAGAGGTCGACCAGGCGAGCCAGTTTGGAAAGCCCGGTAATACGGCCAGTTTCCTTATTGGGGAGGTAGCCGATGTGGGCGACGCCGTGGAAGGGCAGTAGGTGGTGTTCACACATACTGTAGACAGGAATGTCGCGGACGAGGACGAGTTCGTCGTAGCCTTCTGTGAAGGCGGTGGCGAGGACGTCCGAAGGTTCGCAGTGGAGACCGCCGAAGATTTCGGTGTAGGCGCGAGCGACACGGTTGGGGGTGTCGCGAAGTCCTTCCCGGTCAGGGTCTTCGCCAATGCCGATGAGCAGCTCGCGGATGGCGTGTTCTACCCGCGCGGCGTCGTATTCTCCGTAGCTCATAATGGTGTCGATTCTCGTGCTGTTAGGTGTGGAGGTGGGCGCTGGATGGAGGCTAGTGCCGCCGGGGTCCGGGGCGCCAGCCGCCGAATAGGCCGCCCAGCCCGTCACGACCACTGTTTCCGTCACCCTGCCCATTGCCGGTGCCGTTGCTCTGTCCGGTGCCGCTGGTGGGTCCACCCGAACCACCAGGCTGGTTGTTGCCTGCGCCGTCCCCCCGCTTGCCGTCGGCGCCGCTGGAGCGGGGACCGTGCGGGATCGGGCGAAATACCGGCTTGGGGCGGCCCGGCTGGGCGGGCTTATCCGGACTTGGGTAGTGAACGATATCGTCTTCGCTAATCTCGGGAAGAGTGGTTTTTTCCATCTTCGGAGGCCACTCTTCCCCCCGTTCCTTGGCTAGTTCACCCGGGGTCTTCACCGGCGGCTGGCTGGACGGGATACGCTCGCCGAAGTCATCGAACTCGGTGATGCGTGGACGGGTGTCGATACTTCCCAGGATCTCTTCCAGCTCGGGGCGGCGGAGGGTTTCTTTCTCCAGGAGGGCAAAGGAGAGTGTGTCCAGCAGATCCCGGTACTGCGAGAGGGTGGCCCAGGCCTCGGTGTGGCAGGCGTCGATGATGCGATGCACTTCTTCGTCGATGTCGCGGGCGACTTCGTGCGAGTAGGTGGATTTGGTGCCGAGCGTACGGCCCAGGAATGGGTCACCTTCCTCTTCGCCATACTTGACGGGTCCAAGTTTAGCGCTCATGCCCCATTCGCTCACCATGGCGCGGGCGATCTTGGTGGCCTGCTCAATGTCGTTGGAGGCGCCGGTGGTGGGTTCGGCGAACACCAGTTCTTCGGCGGTGCGGCCGCCCATAGCAAAGACGATTTGGCTGAGCAGTTGGGTGCGGGTGCGCAGGCCGGAGTCGTCCTCGCCGGCCACCATGGAGTAGCCGCCAGTGCGTCCACGCGGCAGGATGGTGACCTTGTAGACGGGGTCCATTTGTGGCATTGCCCAGGCGCAGATGGTGTGGCCAGCCTCGTGGTAGGCCGTCACCTTCTTCTCCTTTTCAGAGATGATGCGGCCGGTGCGGCGCGGTCCTCCGATCACCCGGTCGGTGGCCTCTTCGAGGTTGTCGGGGGTGATGGCCTTCTGGTTTTGGCGGGCCGTCAGCAGTGCCGCCTCGTTGAGAACGTTGGCCAGGTCTGCGCCGGAGAAACCAACCGTGCGCTTGGCCAGCGCGTCAAGGTCGCAGTCCTTGGTGAAGGGCTTGCCTTTGGCATGCACCTTGAGGATGGCCTGTCGTCCTTTGAGGTCGGGGTTGGTGACGGGGATCTGCCGGTCGAAGCGGCCCGGGCGCAGGAGGGCGGGGTCGAGGACGTCGACGCGGTTGGTAGCGGCAATGAGGATAACGCCTTGGCGGTCATCAAAGCCGTCCATCTCGACCAGCAACTGGTTGAGGGTTTGTTCGCGTTCGTCATGGCCACCGCCGATGCCGGCGCCGCGCTGGCGGCCCACTGCGTCGATCTCGTCAATAAAGATGATGCAGGGGTTGTTCTTTTTGGCCTGCTCGAAGAGGTCACGGACGCGGGAGGCCCCTACACCGGCAAACATTTCGACGAAGTCGGAACCGGAGATAGAGAAGAAGGGCACGCCGGCTTCCCCTGCGACGGCGCGCGCCAGCAGGGTTTTACCGGTACCGGGCGGGCCATAGAGGAGCACGCCGCGAGGGATCTTGGCGCCTAGTTTCTCGTACCGATCCGGGTGCTGGAGAAAGTCTTTGATCTCGTTGAGTTCTTCCACCGCTTCGTCTTCGCCGGCCACATCTTTGAAGGTGGTGGTAGGGCGGTCTTTGTTGATGCCACTGGCGGTGGATTTACCGAAGCCCATGGGCCCGTTCTTCTGCATGCGTCCGAAGAACCACACCATGAGGAGGATGAGGAGCAGGGTGGGGCCCAGGTAGATGAGGGCCTGGGTGAACCAGCTGGACTGGTGAACCTCGGTGGTGAAGGCGTCTACCTTGGAGCTTTCCAGGAGGGTGAAGATGTCGTCGGCAGCGGCAGCCGGGAACTGGGTGGTGAGGGCTTGTGCCTCGACTGTCTTGGTCTTTTTGTCTCCCGTGAGAGTGCCGGGTTGGCTGGGGGGTGCAAAGAGGCTCTGTTTCTGAGGGGTGGCGGGCTCGACCTTCACCTTCTTTTTGAGGGTGAGTTTGAGAACCTGCTCACGATCTTCCAGCACTGCCTTTTGCACGTTGCCGTCTTTGATCTGTTGGAGGGCAACGGAGGTGTTGACGGACTGGTAGTCGACGGAGTTGTTGGCGCCGAAGAACGACAGGCCGACGAACAGCAGCACGATAAAGGCAATGATGCCGATGTTGCGGAATAGCTTCTTACGATCCATGCACATGCGGGCCGTGGGGAATGGCCCATCCCTTCTCTGTTGTGTCTACGTACACACTACCGGTTAGATGCTAACGATGCAGGCGAGAGCGCTCTTCGCGAAAGCCTGTGGGGAGGGAAAGTAGGGGTGCGGAGAGGCCGGCTGTTACTGGAATACTTCGGGCTTCAGTTTGGCGACGAAGGGGAGGGAACGGAACTGCTCGTTGAAGTCGAGGCCGTAGCCCACGACGAACTCGTCAGGGATATCGAATCCCACGTCGGCACAGTCCACGTTGACGCTTTGGCGTGCTTCCGGCTTGCGCAGCAGGGTGACGACTTCGAGCGAGCGGGGGTTGCGGGAGGAGAGGTTACGGAGCAGCCAGGAGAGGGTGAGTCCGGAGTCGAGGATGTCTTCGACGATGACGACGTCGCGGCCGGTGATGTCGCGTTCGAGGTCTTTGAGGATGCGCACTACGCCGGAGGAGCTGGTGCCGGCACCATAGGAGGAGACGGCCATGAATTCCATCTGGTTGGGGATGGGGAGGGCGCGGGAGAAGTCGGTGAGAAACATGACGGCGCCTTTGAGGACGCAGATGAGGATGAGATCCTCGGGGTCATCGGCGTGCCGGGCGGCTGTTGCTTCAGCGAGCTCCTTCACACGCTGGGCGAGAGTTTCTTCGTCAATGAGAATCTCTTCGATCGCATCTGCATAGTAGGAGGCTGCTGATTCCGGCACAGTACTCATCGGTGTCCTCTGAAGTGGCTGATCCGTTGGGGTGGGCAGGCCGCACGGGGTGCGTCCTTCTTCTTCGAGAATAGTTTCTTGGGGGGCAAATCACCTAAAAATGGGCGCTGGGGGGTGGGGGTAGGTGTCGCCGCAGCAGTGTTCTCCGCAGGTGGGGGCTTGGAGGGTCAGCTGCTGGTGGTGGCGTCGCACCGTGGCACCTCCGGGGATGGTGACAGGCCCTTGGCCGTGCCAGTCGGTGAGGAGCCGGGCAATACTGGTGAGGTGTGGGTACCCCACCTGGGTTTGTCCGTTTCGGTGCAGCCAGAGGCGGAGCACCCGCCGCAGGGTGGGGTCGGGCAGGTCGCACAGCCCCGATATGGGCAGGTCGCATAGCCCTGACACGGGTAGGCTAGTGGGTTCAGCCGGGGGCAGGCTGTTTGGCTCAGACAGGGGAAGTTCCGCAGTAAGGCGGTCGAGGAGGTCAGCGGCCTGCGCATCTAGCTGCACGGTGTCCTCCCGCACCAGTTGGGCGGTGCGTGCCAGCCCGGGTACCACGTCTCCCCCACTAATGTCGCGCAGCAGCGGCAGCAGCTCATGGCGCACTCGGACGCGAGTGAAGGCGGGGTCGCTGTTCTGTGGGTCCTCCCACACGTCAATGGTGTGTTCGGCGCAGGCCGCCTGGGTATCGGCGCGGCGCAGACCGAGCAACGGGCGTCCCCAGGGTTCCTCCCAGGGCAACATACCGGCGATCGCTCGCGGGCCGGAGCCGCGTAGTAGCCCTAAAAGCAGGGTTTCTGCCTGGTCGTCCTGGGTGTGGCCCAGCAGCACGGGCTGCCCGGCGCGCAGCATGTCGAGGGCTGCGTAGCGGGCTTCGCGGGCAGCGGCTTCCATCCCCGCTCCTTGTTCATCGGTGACGATGATGGGGATGACGAGGGCGTCGACGCAGCCGAGTTGGCGGGCTTGGTCAGCTGCATGGTGGGCGACTTGGGTGGATCCCTCCTGCAGCTGGTGGTCAACGACGAGTGCCGTCACTTGGGCGCCTGTGCGGATGGCTCCAGCAGTGAGGGCGAGCGAGTCTGCCCCGCCGGAAAGCGCGACGCAGATTCGGCTAGGTCGGCCGTAGCTCTCCCACCAGGTGCGGACTGCTGTGGTGACGGCCCACATGTGGGGGTCTCCGCTGCCACCGAAGGTGTCAGCGTGGGGTAGCGGGCGGGTGGTGTCAGACATACTTAGCAGCCTGTGCGGTAAAGGGCGGCAGCCAGGTTATCGACCAAGCTGGTGGCTGGCCAGTAAGCGGTGCCGTTGACGAGGAAGGCAAAGTAGTAGGGGGTGCTGGTGCGGAGGCTGTAAACAATGCCGGCCAGGGTGCTGACGTTGTTGAGGGAGCCGGTCTTGGCACGGATATGGCCGCGGGCGGCGGCGTTCTGCCCACCGAAGCGGTAGCGGAGGGTACCGCTCTGCCCTGCAACTGGCAGGTTGGCCTCGATGATGTCCGTGACCTGCGTTTTGTCCACGAGCGTGTGGGGGCGCAGAGTTTCTGCCACGGTACGGGCGGTGAGCCGGTTGTAGGTGGAGAGACCAGAGGTGTCGTGCAGGATTGCGCCGGTGGTGGGGATGCCGTTGGTGCCTATGGCGGTGAGTACGGCGGAGGCTGCGCCATGGAAGCTGGCAGGTTTCGCCAGGGCTTTCGCCACTTCCCGGCCGATCGATTCGGCCAGCACATTGTCGGAGTACAGCAGCATGTCGTGCACGCGGTCGGTGAGCGGGGCGGAATAGACCTTGCCAAGGGGGAGGAGGGCCAGTGGGGTACTGTCCGCTACTTCTACTGTGAGGCCTTTGACGTTGAGGTACTGGGCGAGGGTGGCACCCAGTTGGAGGGAAGGGGTGGCGGTGCGGGGGTTGTACCAGCCGGTGTCGTAGATGCGGGCGCCGTCCAGCATAGCGGGGACGATGGGGGCGATGCTGCCACCGCCGATATCCCAGCGGTCCCACCCGTGGGCCATGGTGGGGCCGGTGTAGTAGGAGGTGTCGACGATGAGCCGCTTGGGTTTGATGGGCAGCAGCTTTACTTTGTCGGATACCTGCCGGGCAAGGTCGGAGAGGCGGGCGGCGTTGCGGTAGAAGGTGGGGCCGGTGGCGCGCCGGGAGAGGGTGACGTCGCCAGTTCCGCGCACGACCAGGCTGCCGTCAATGGCCAGGTAGACGCCGGTTTCTTGGCGCCGGTTGGGGTTGAGGGTGTGGAGGGCTGCGGAGGCGGTGAGGAGTTTAGTGACGGAAGCGGGCGCAAGGGGACGGCTGGCGCCGCTCTGCCACAACTCGATGCTGCTGGAGACCACCCCACCGAAGGAGGTGATACCACTGGCCTGCAGAGTCGAGGTGAGGGCCTTCCGCATGGTGAGGGTGCAGGAGCCGCTTGGGGCAGGTTGCGCGGGGAGGGCTGTTTGTCCGGGTTGTGTGGAGACTGTGGGGAGAGCTGTGGCGGGCGGGTGGCTGTGGTCGGGTGGGAGGGCGGCCTGCCCGTCAGCCGGAAAAGCTACCGCAGTGGCGCACAGCAGCAGGCTTACCAGGAGGCCTGCGGTGGCAGAGCGGGGGCGGAACTGAACGTGGGGTGTGCGCATACCCCCATGCTACTGGGCTACTTGGGCTGGCACCCACAAGCCTGGAGCGTGGCGGCCAGGGCATCCAGGACTGGGCGGGCGGTTGAAGGGCCCTCGCCGTTAATAATGAACGCGAACACCAGCACCCGGCCGTTTTGGGTGACGGCGATACCGGCCAGGCTGCTGGCGGTGCTCAACGTGCCAGTTTTGGCACGGATCCAGCCGCGCGCTGAGGACCCGTCATAGAACCGATTGGAGAGTGTGCCGGAGCCACCCGAGACAGGCAGATCGTCTAGCAGGGCCCGGCTTTGGCTCTTCTTTGCCGACAGTCGCAGCACGTCGACGAGGGTATGGGAGGACACCCGGTTGCGCAACGACAGCCCCGAGGAGTCGAACATCTTGAGACCGGAGGTGTTGATGTCGTTCTTCTCCAGGATATGACGGATGGCGATGGTGGCTCCCTGGAAGGTGGCGGGCTGTCCTTCCTTCACTGCGATTTCTCGGCCGATGGCCTCCGCCAGCACATTGTCGGAGTGGATGAGGACGTCATGGAGTCGGGTGAGAAGCGGCGCGGACCACACCGTACCTAACACGGTGGAGGTCTTGGTACGGGTGCTGGTGACGGTGACGGTATCCACGCCCAGATAGTGGGCTAGCGCGCGCCCTGCCTGGGTGGCCGGGCTCTCTGCGCGGGGGGAATCCTCCCAGCTGGCGTTGAGGCGGGCACCGTCCACCATCACCGGGGACATGGGGGCAATGAACCCGCCGCCAATGTCGGCAGAATTCCAGCCCTTCGCCATAGCGGATTCCTGGTAGAGGGAGGTATCTACGACCACTTTGGTAGCGGTGATACCGCGCTTTTGCAGGGCAACCTTAGTGTGCTTGGCTAGCTCGGAGAGGCGTGCCGCACCATGGTAGAAGCTGTCCTGGCCGGTGCGGGCGGTGGAGAGAGTGACGTCCCCGTAGCCGCGCAGCACGACAGTGCCGTTACCGAGCAAGAGGGTTTCCGTTTTGACCCGCTGCTCATCGGGAAGTACCAGGAGGGCCGCCTGAGCGGTGAGCAGCTTCATCACACTGGCCGATTGCAGGGCTTTGTCCGGCTGGTGCTCCCACAAGGTTTTCCCGCTCATGGCGTCGTGGACGGAGCCGGTGAAGTTCGCCATGGTGGAGTCGCTGAGCAGTGCGTTCAGGCGGGCGGAGAGGATGTCTGCATCGGGAATGGGGGCATCTTGGGATACCGGCTGGAACACGTCATCGCGTTCTTCCATGGTGGGTGGCAGGGCAATACCTTTCACCCAGGAGGATGAGTCGGTGGCGTTCACACCCCGCATCCGCGGCACGATGTAAAAGGCAAGTGCGGTACCGACCGCGAGCAGAATAACCATCAACACGGAGAGGGCAATGGTGAGACGCTTACGGTCTTTCATAGACAGTCCTTTGCCAAGTGAGTGGGCGTATTGCCGCTTCATTCTTTCATGAATCACGGGCTCGGTGCGAGCCTGGTCTATCCTTATAGGAAACCGTTAGTTTCCGCTGCAAAGGTAGGTTACTTGATGAGCCTCGACGTCATCATTGAGATCCCCAAGGGGTCCCGCAACAAGTACGAAGTTGACCACGAGACTGGTCGCATATGTCTGGACCGCTACCTCTTCACCCCCATGGCCTACCCGGCCGACTATGGCTTCATTGACCACACCCTGGGTGAGGATGGCGACCCGCTGGATGCCCTCGTCATTCTGCCGGAACCCGTCTTCCCCGGCTGCGTTGTGCCCGCCCGCGTGGTCGGCGTCTTCAACATGACCGACGAAGCCGGCGGCGACGACAAGCTGATCGCTGTGCTGGACGATGTGCGCTGGAACCACATCCACGACATCGATGACGTACCGCAGGATCTCCGCAACGAGATCGAGCACTTCTTTGTCCATTACAAGGACTTGGAGCCCAACAAGGAAGTTTCCGGCACCGGTTGGGGCGACAAGGCTGCTGCCGAGAAGATCCTGGAAGAAGCCAAGGAACGCTACCAGGGCTAACCCCTGTCACTGCCGAAAAAAGAGTTCATGCACCATACGGTTAGAGGGATAACGGCAACTTCGCACACCTTTTATCCACATCTCCCGACATATGTTGGATAAAATAACCGCATGGCAAAAGAAAAAAAGGAAAAGAAAGAGTTCGATAAGGCCAAGGCCGGCAAGATCGTCCGACGTGTTCTCAAGATTGTTGGCATCATTGTCGTGCTCCCCATTATCGCCCTCATCCACTCTTAAAAAAGCATTCCCAATCGATAACACAAAAGGCACCCATAGGTTTCCTATGGGTGCCTTTTCGTTGTGACGGCATTGAGAGCGGTGTTCTTATTCCAAACAAGTGGGAGAGTCCAGGTCGTTGATCTGGACTCTCCCATGTGTCATCGTTGTCGGCTCTGCCTAAGCAGCCGAAGTGTCACTCCGGGCGCGGTCTTTTTTTGCGGGGAGTCGACCTGCTTCTTGAAGGCTATCGCGGAGCAGCATTTCTATTTGGGCGTTGATAGAGCGGAGATCATCCGCAGCCCAGCGAGCGATTCCTTCATACACTTCGGGGGTGAGCCGCAGAGAGAGTGTTTTGCGGGCGGTGTCGGAGATGCGTCGGTTAACCATGGTGGTGGTTCTTTCGGGTGGTGGGGTGTGGGTGGCCGGGTCCTTTAGTTGTAGAGGGTTCCGGTGTTGACTACTGGGGATACGTGGTTGTCGGAGCAGAGGACGACGAGCAGGTTGGAGACCATGGCGGCGCGGCGTTCGTCGTCGAGTTCCACGATGTCGTGTTCTTCTAGCTGGTGGAGGGCGTCTTGCACCATGGAGACGGCGCCTTCGACGATGCGTTCGCGGGCGGCGACGACGGCGGCGGCTTGCTGGCGTTGCAGCATGGCTTGGGCGATTTCGGGGGCGTAGGCGAGGGAGCTGATGCGAGCTTCGATGATGGTGAGGCCGGCGGAGGCGACTCGGGCAGCGACTTCGTCGGCGAGCTCTTGGCTGACGTCATCGGTGGAGCCGCGCAGGCTGACGACGTCGGTACGGCTGCCTTCGTCGTAGGGATGGGTGGAGATGACGTGGCGGAGGGCTGCTTCGGCTTGGGTTTCAATGAAGGCTTCGTAGTCTTTGACGGCGAAGCTGGCACGGGCGGTGTCGCCGACGGTCCAGACGACGATGGCGGCGGTCGTGACGGGGTTGCCGTCTTCGTCATTGATCTTCAGTTCGTTGGTTTCGAAGTTGCGGACGCGGACGGAGAGTTTCTTCCGGGCGGTGAGGGGGTAGGTGAAGATGAAGCCATCGGTACGGATGGTGCCGATGTATTTGCCGAAGAATTGGCTAACGAGGGTGTGGCCGGGCTGGATGATGCTGAATCCGGTGCAGGTGATGATGCTGAGCAGCATGACGATGACAATTACTGCTGTCAGTGCGGGGGAGGCGGTGTCCCCGGTAGCAGCGATGAGTGCGATGCTGCCGGTGAAGAGCACGATGAGGAGGAGGAAAATGAGGGCAGCATGCCCACCGGTGAGGTGGGGGAGACGCTTTTCTTCGATGTCGAAGCCTCCGAACTTTCCGGGGGCTGGGGTGGCTGCGGGGGTGCCGTCGAGAACTACGTCCGCTTCTGTGTGTGGTGGGGTGGCGGGTGCGGGGTTGGTGTTGTTGTTGGGTGATACGGGGGTGAGGGTGCGCTTCATGTCGATCACTTCTCCTGTGTCTGTACACATAGTATGACGTCAAAATGATACCATTTTGGTGTGCGCTCGCAAGAGGTGACAACACTCTCCTTCCCCTCCGCCACCCAGCTGTCTCCCGCGTCACATAATTGCCACTCTCGGTAATATCCCTTGACCGATTCACTACGCTCGTCAACGATTACCCATGTACCTATTGACCTTTACAGACACCGCAGCAGGGTCATATCACCAGGATCTCCTTATGCATAACAACACTATTCGCGTAGCAGCCGGCCTTCTTACCAGCTGCGCCATCCTCACCGCTACCATCACCGCTGCACAGGCAGCCCCCTCACCACCACTCCCGGCACCGATGACGGCTTCCTCCGCACCGCCCCCACTGTCCCCGTCCAACGCGGACAGTACGGCCCCGACACCACCCTCACACAGGCCCGCAAGGCAGCCGGCGTCACCATGATGGGTCTGTCGACCTTCCCCGTCTGGGACAACCCCACCCTCGCCACCAGTCTTTCCGCCGTCCTCTCAAGTGCTGCCCTTCAGCAGCTGGTCGGCTCCCCCATGGTGCGCTACATCAACTCGCTGCCGGACACCATGCCGGGTGTGCGCTATACCGCACTAGCCACCAAGCACGACACCACTTCTACCCCCTACGACGCGACCTTCTTGAAGCCTGTCCGCGGCACCACCGTCACCAATGTGACCGTGGAAAACGTGTGCAAGCCCGGCGAAATGCTCGACCACAACAAGCTCACCACGAACCAGGCTGTTCAGGTGCTTGTACTGCGGGCACTACAGAACAAGCAGGTGACGTGTTCCGACACCCAGTGGGCACTATAAGTATAGAATGAAAGCTATGAAGAAAACTCTTGCATGCGTGTCTGCAGCCCTAGCTGCAGTGCTCGGTTTTAGTCTCACCACCACCCCGGTGGCCCAAGCAGCTATCCTCCCCGGCCCGGGATACACCGTCCCCGAAATTAGCGACCCCCACTGCACCCTCACCAAGAAAGACCCCTACCCGGTCGTTCTTATTCACGGCACGTGGGCCAACGCCCAGAAGTGGAAGTACCTCACCCCCTACCTGCGTCACAACGGAATGTGCGTGTGGGCACTGAACTTCGGCTACAACGAGGACGCCATCTTCGAGAAGTACCGCGAACGCTACGCCGTCCAGGATGTTGACACCTCCCTCAAAGAGATCGACGCCTACGTCAAGATGGTGATGCGGAAGACCGGTGCCAAGAAGGTGAATGTGGCAGCCCACTCTCTGGCTGGTCTGCTCACCAAGCTGTGGATCTACAAGTACAAGGCTAACCGCTACGTCAACAATGCAGTGCTCATCACCCCCACGCTGAAGGGCACCGACATGGACAGCATGGGTGCATTTGGCCCCCACAAGTACCCCATCCTGCCAGAGGCTATTGGGTTCTTCGCCTCGCTGCCGGCGGAATACCAGCTCTGGGACTCCCCCACCATCGCCTATGCTAAGTCCATTCCGGACACCATGCCTGGCGTCCACTACGCCAGCCTGATGACCAAGGACGATAAGACCGCTACCCCATACACCACCGGCATGATGAAAGCCGGACCCCGTGCCACCGTGCAGAATGTTGTCATCCAGGATGTATGTCGGGTGGATCATGAGATCACGCACTCAGGCATGATCGAGGACCCCATTGCGCGCCCGGTTATTCTGCGTGCCCTGCGCAACCAGCCCGCCAACTGCAAAGGCACCCCGTGGGAGGTTCCCAACGGGTGGGTCGGTAAGAGCCACAAGGGCGAAAACAACGGTTTTGCTGGTGACGCTGGCCAATCCGACTACACTGCCCCCTAGCGTTCTGCTAGCACAAAGCTCACTCTAGAAACAGCGAATGCCCCCGCATCTGCGGGGGCATTCCTATATCTGTATGGGCTGCGTCGGAGGACGCAGTGCGTTGACTACTTGCGCCCCTTCACAGCCTTGATAATGCCGATGACCAAGCAGGCACCGACGAAGGAAGTGACGAAGCTCCAGAAGAAGCCGGCACTTTCCGCACCGAGCACGAAGCCAAGAATGGCACCACCGATAAGACCACCTGCAACGCCAGCGCCAATGTTGGCCCAAACACCCATTTGCTCATCGGTCTTCATCACCTTAGAAGCGAGCCAGCCAGCAATGCCACCGAAGATAATCCAACCGAGGAAACCGAATGCGAGCTCCATGAGCTATTCCTTTCATCAGTCCCCAGGGGGACTTTCTGTATATAGCCTCACGAGGAGGAATTTGCTACGAGCAAAATACCCGTTCTTACCCTCTTAGTGTAAGGAAAACACAGGTGGTTGTCAGCCGTTTCGCTGCCAGCGAGAACTAACACTAGCTGGGAATACGCCACAATTTACCAACAGGGAAGACACTCGCAACCTAAAATAATAAACGCTTGACCAGTTTGTTATCGATTATTTTCTTTTAAAGAAGCTCTGCTCAACGAGGTTTAAAGTCGGATTTTTCCCACACTATGTGCTTCTCTAGTAACTATGAAGAAATCCATTCGCAACCGTATATTTTCCAGCACTACCGCACTGGTAACGACCGCCGCCCTCCTCGCTAGCGGTCTGGGTACCGCTGGAGCTGACCCCATTGAACCAGGCCAACCCGTCCCCCTCTGGTCTGGCATGGACGTCTCCCACTACCGCGGACATATCCCCCAGAAGAACGGCACCCTCCTCCGCGAGGTTCCCCTCGACAAGGGAGCCTGGCTCCCCGCTGCCTCCAAAGCCAGCCGTATCCTTTACACTTCGCAGAATTCCCGTGGCAAGATGGCTGTCTCCACCGGCGCCATCTTCCTCCCCAAGAAGCCTGCTCCCGCCGGCGGCTACCCTATTGTGGCCTGGGCACACGGCACGGTGGGCCTCGGTGACACCTGTACCCCCTCCGCCGGTGACCGCTACCTCCGCGACGTCAAGTACCTGGACCACTGGCTGAACCAGGGCTACGCCGTCGTCGCCACCGACTACGTGGGCCTCGGCACTCCTGGTCTGATGGCCTACCTGGACGGCAAGACCTCCGCCCATAACGTGGTGGATTCCGTCATCGCCGCCCAGCGCTCCACCCTCGCCAAGTTCTCCCCCAAGTGGGTTGTGGTGGGCCAATCCCAGGGTGGCGGCGTGGCCATGAACACCGCCCGTTACGCCACCGAATTCGGTAAAGGCTCCGGCGTGGATTACCGCGGTGGCGTCTCCACCGGCACCCCTGCCCACATTGAAGATATTCTGCAGTTTGCTGGCCCGCACTTCCCTCCCTTTGACGTGGGCGCGGGCATGACCACCTACATCCTCTATGTGCTGGCTGGGTTCCGTGACGCCCGCCCCGACATGAAGGTGAACCAGGTGCTCAACAAGGAAGGTCTGAAGTGGGTCAAGCAGTCCGAGACCCTCTGCTACGGCTCCCTCCACAAGGCACTCGAGGACCAGAACGTGTCTCTACACACCCTCTTCGCCAAGCCGCTGCTCTCCCTCCCCGGCATCCATAAGGCTCTACAGGAGTATATGGGTACCCCGGCCTCCGGCTACGATCGCCCAATCTTCGTCGGCCAGGGTCTGAAGGACGTCGACGTCCCCGCACCATTCGCCATCAGCCTGGTGACAGAAATGTACCTGCGTGGGGAACCGGTGGAATTTTACCTCTACCCCAACTATGACCACAGCCAGACGGTCAACGGATCCCTCAAGGACTCCACCCCGTTCGTGGCGCGCGTCATGCAGGGCTAATACTCCGCCCTCGTACGCTCTCGTCATTATCGGCCCATAATATCCAACTGCCGCCCGCGGATCTCGGTCCGGGGCGGCAGTTGTGTGCAGTCAGGGTGGTGACGAGTCCTCCGCAACGCGGGTGCGTGCGCGGCTAGTCCTCGTCGTCTTCGGGGAGGAACTTCAGCATGGCCTCCACACTGGGGATAACAAACCAGGCGGAACCGGTGACCTTCATGAAGTTCATGATGGAGTCGTGCACACCGTCGGCGCCAGCCATCCGGTCCACCATGTCCTCCAGCTTCCACTGCTCGTTGGTGAAGCCCACAAACAATGTGCCGTGGCGGTGCATATCGCCGTAGGCCACATTGCGGCGCCACACCTTCACAGACATCTCATCGGTATCGATATTGGTACGAGCAACGTGGGCAGACAGCGGCTTCACATCATCATCAAACTCAATATTGTCGAGTTTGGTGCGGCCAATGGCCTTTTCCTGCTCCTCGATGCTGGTCTCGTACCAGTTGAACTTGGTGTGCTCGTAGGGCTGGAAAAGGAGAATGGAGGCGCCAGCGCCCGGTTTCCCCTCCGGGACGGCCACATGCTGAGGTGCTTCCAGACGGCCCGGGTTCTCGGTGCCATCCACGAACCCCGTCAGATCCTGGTTGCCATGATAGCCCCAGCCGCGATACTCGGAGCTCAGCTCCGCATTCGAGCCGAAGGCACTGATGACCTGCTTAGCCCAGTCCCAGCAGGCATCCATGCCGGCGGAGCTGATCCAGATCCAAAAGTCATGCTGCTCGGCGGGCATAGCGGTAATGCCTTCGCCCTTAGCCTCTGTGTAGTCGTGGACATCAGCCGGCACGTCCGCAGCGTCCGCAACCTCCGCCCACAGGCTCGGGCGTACACCCACCACCACATTCACCATGTCGGTAGTAGCAGGGTTACCTGCCTGGGCGAGAGTCTGCAACGCCTCCTGGACATCGGCCCCGGCAGTCAGGTCGAAAGTGAGATAGAGATGTTCTGTTGCCCCAAAGGCAAACAATCCAGACTGTGCATTCATGCGTCTCATTCTACCCAGCAGAGCAGGCGCCTCCCAGGCCAGTAGAGGCTAAGGACGTAGGGTAGAAGAGTGAATCGAAACACCCGCCCCGCCTGCAACGGTCCACTGCGCACCGCCCTCGCCCCCAAGGCCTACCAATTGGGGCTCCGCACCCTGCAGTCCATCGCCCACGAGCCCGGTTCCATCTCCGATCGGGTGGCGGAGAGTCGTAATTTTCTCACCTCCCCCACCTGCCTACAGCTGGCACTCGCCACCGCCGCCGCCGGGGCCGCTGGGCAGACGCTACAGGACCTCCTATCGGTCCTCGGGATGGCGGAAAAGGCACAGCTGCGGGAGATAGCTGACACCCTCGCGGAAGGCTCCCGCCTGGTCTCCACTGCCTGCCGCGCCGTCGCCCGACAAGGCTTGACATGTGAGCGTGGGTTCGCCGCCACCATGGCTAACCTGGGCGGCACCATGCATCGGCTGGACTTCACCAACACTGCGAAAGCCCAGGAGAACTTGGATAGCTGGGTCTATCGCAACACCAAGGGGCTCATCCCCCGCTCCGGCATTACCGTCACCCCCGCTATTGATATGGTGCTGCAGTCGGCGCTCGCACTCATTGTTCCCTGGGCGGAACCGTTCCGTGTCGACGATACGGAAGATGACGAGTTCTTCCTTATGAGTGGGGAACGCCAGCCCTGCCGCATGATGTACACCACCCGGAACCTCCCCTACGGCGACTACGAAGGATGGCGTGCCACCACCCTCCCCTACGACGGGGGCCTCACCTGTGACATCATCGTCCCTCCAGACGGCACCAGCCCCCTCAAGGCCACGCCCGGACTCCTCCTAGGGTTACTCCAGGAGATGCTGGAGTCCTCCCGGCTGCCGCTCGAAGTGAAACTGCCCAAGGTGAACACCAGTTCCTCCGAGAGCCTCCGCAACGCCCTCACCCGCATGGGGTTAGGAAGCCTCTTTGACAATGCCGACTTCAGCGCCATGTCCCCGGAGGTCAGCGGGATCAGCGACTGCGTCCAGCAGGTGCTGCTCGATGTTGACGAGCGGGAAACTACAGCTGCTGCCACCGTCGAGATGGTAATGCTGACCTGTGCTCATAGCGGTGCACGCACACCGCGCCCGCCGCTGGTCTGCGACCACCCGTTCCTCTTGGTGATCCGCGACGAAAAAACGGATGTGCCGGTCTATATGGGAGCTATCCACCACCCATCACAGCCCTAACCTACCTGGCCGGACAACCTTCACGCGGCCGGAACACCCGCCCCGGGCGAACAACAGGCGCACAACCACCAAGATACAGAAAGTCCCCGCTGCGTTCCGGCGGGGACTGTTATCTGCTCACGTTTTGCGTACCGACGATACGGTGAATTGTGTGTGATGAGCCGCTTAGGAGAATCGAACTCCTGACCTATTCATTACGAGTGAATCGCTCTACCGACTGAGCTAAAGCGGCCTGCACCCACCAAAGAGTGCACGTTAACTTTAGCGGAGAACCCCAGGTAAAGAAAAACCCAACCTCTGCGTGTCCACAGCAGTTCCCTGCGGCAGGTGACGCGCAAGACCCCTCAGAGACACTTCCTAGGACGCGGCTAAGACACTAACGGAGCTAATTGAAACACAAAGCGGGAGCTAGCTGCGGACACTAGCGGGGGCTAGCTGCCAACGCCATACTAATGCGGGCTACCATACCGCCCACCGCTACTTCCGGCTTCACATTCTGGCCAATCTCCACCCGCGCAGCCATCACCGCATCAATACACCGCAGCAACGCCTCCGAGGAAAACGTCTGCCCCATCGTCGCCGTCACCCGTCGTGCATCCACATGCACCGGCTGCACCCGCGCACCCGTCGCCTGCACCAACGCATCCCGGTAGAAAGTAGCCAAATCCGTCAACGACAAATCAACCGAATCCCGCACCATGCGGGTCTCGCGCCGCTTCTGCGCATCCGCAAGCTCCTTCAATGCCCCCGCTGAACCGCGCAGCGCCCCCGCCGCACCCTTCCCAGTACCGCCCGCCCCCAAGGCCGTTCGCAGCTCCTCTGTCTCCCCCTCCGACAACACTTTATTGGCGGCGGCAGCGGCCGCCCGCGCATCCTGCACCATCTGCACAGCCAGGTCGTAACCGTGCCCTGGCTGGGCGGTGGCCTGCCCCAACTCCAACACCCGACGCCGCCTATTGCGTGCATCCTCCGAGTTCAACAGCGCCCGCGCCCGCCCAATATGAGCGCCCGACACCGCCGCCGACCAGCGCGCCTGCTCCTGGCTCGCCCCATCCCGCTCCAACAGCTGCGCCACCGCCTCAGTGGTGGGCATACGCACATAAATGTGGCGCGTCCGGGAACGCAGCGTCAGCATAATGTCCTGCGGATCATCCGACGGTGCGCAGAGAATAAACACCGTATGCGACGGAGGCTCCTCCACCGCTTTCAGCAGCGCATTACCGGCCTGCTCCGTCAACCGGTCTGCATCCTCAATAATGACAACCTGCCATCGGCCTGTCGCCGGGAAAGTACTGGCGCGGGCCACAATGCCACGAATCTCCTTGACGGAAATCGTCAACCCCTCCGGCCGCACCACCGTGACATCAGGATGACGGTCCTCCATGACCGCCCGACACACCTCGCACTCCCCGCACCCTGGCCCCTGCGCAGACTCACACTGCAACGCAGCAGCGAAACAACGGGCGGAAATAGAGCGCCCTGACCCCGGCGGGCCAGTAAAAAGCCAAGCGTGCGTCATCTTCGCCCGCGCAAGCCCGTCACCATCCCCAGAATATCCATTCTCTGCAGGTGAAGACGTGTTTTCGGCAGTATCGGCCACCATCTGACGGGCTGCTGCGGCAGCGGCCTGCAACTGCGCCACCACATCTTCTTGGCCGGCGAGGCGATCGAAAACACTCACGGGTCTAGCCTAGCTGGTTTGCTCACGCCGCTGTGAGCTCGCGGAGAAAAACGCCCGTAACAGCATTGTTACTGGTTATGGTAAGTCCGCTAGTGGAAACTCGCGCTCCCCACCGGTTCCGCTAGTGAAAGGAACGATAATGCAGCCCAGCGACCCGACCCTTACCTCTCCCGCTACTCTCACTGTGGCAGAAGCCGAGGGATATCTGCAGCGTGCCCAGGACACCCAACCGCTCTTCTCCGGTGCCGTCGCACTCCTGTGCGGTGCGGCAATCCCCAATTCGTCGGGGTGTCGCTGGTACAGGGAATGGGGGCGAGCGTCCGCATCTCCACGGTGATAGGCGGTATCCTCACGACCCTCATGATTATTGCGGGAGTGGCGCTCCTCATGGTGGGCACCCAGCATCTCTACCGTTTCGACGCACTGGCCACCACCCACCGGTGCACCACGGAAGCCGTGTGCGCAGTGGTCGAGGAATGGCGTCGCACCTACCGGCAGCGCAAAACTCTGGTGTTGGGGATGAGCTTAGCCCTCTTCACCCTGTTTCCCATTCCGCTTCTCGTCTCCCACCGCACAGTGTCGCCCCATGATGCGGTGTGGGCGCAGCCGCTCCTCATTTCCCTCGTACTGCTGGTAGTGGCGGGAGCGGCCGCACTACTGGTGTGGAGCCTGTCCACCTACTTCCCTGAGCGAGTGCTCTTGCAAGAGCGAGAATTTGATCCTCGTCTGCAGCGAGAACGACGCGCCCTCCACATCGGTACCGGCGTCTACTGGACCCTCGCCATTATTGTCGGCATCGTCCTCATCGCCACGCGGGTGATGGAATCGCCGCAGGCGATGGGCATCTACGTGCTGGCGGCGATGACGCTCTTCCTCGTGATCCGGACGGGTGCCCTCACCTGGATGGCACGCCGACTGCAGCAGGAAGAGCCTACTCCTGGGCAGTAGCCGCCTTCTTGGAAGCCGCTACTTTCGCAGTGGTTTTCTTCGCCGCAGTGGTCTTTTTGGCGGTGGTCTTCTTCGCAGCAGCCTTCCGGGCCGGCTTCTTACCTCCGCCGGCCGCCAACCGGGCACGTCGATCTGACAGCAGCTCACTGGCGCGCTCCGCCGTCATCGTCTCGACACTGTCGGCCTTCCGAAGTGAGGCATTCACTTCACCATCGGTCACATAAGGTCCAAAGCGGCCGGTCTTTACCTCGAGAGGTTTACCGGTAGCCGGGTCCTCACCCAGCGTCCGCAGCGGTCCCGCCGCAGCTTTCTGTCCGCGCCGCAACTTCGGTGCCGCCAACAGCTTCTGGGCTTCTTCAAGGGTAACCGTGAACAGGTCTTCTTCTTTCTCCAGACTGCGAGATTCCTTCCCCTTCTTCACATATGGGCCATAACGACCATTGAGGGCAACGATCTCCTCGCCATCCGCGTCTGTCCCCAACAGACGCGGCAGACTCAAGAGCTGCACCGCCTGTTCCAAGGTGACGGTCTTCAGGTCCATGGACTTAAAGAGCGACGCCGTCTTCGGCTTACCCGGATCCTCCTCCGGCAGCACCTCCTGAACATAGGGACCATAGCGGCCATCCTTGGCGACAATCTCGTGGCCCGTCTCCGGGTGGCGGCCCAGATCGCGGCCATCGGTGGGCACTGCAAACAGTTCCTCCGCCTTCTCGCGAGTCAGTTCGTCTGGGGTGACGGCATCGGGAATATTGGCTCGCTCCACTGTTGGGGCGGCGGTATCGGAGTTGATGGTGCGTTCCAAGTAAGGCCCGTAGCGACCCACCCGCACATACACCGGGACCCCATGAGCATCGTCAAAAAGGTGCAGCGAGTTGATTTCTCGCGCATCCAGGGATTCCAGATTCTGCTCAATGAGCCCCTTCAAGCCGCCCTTGCCGGGCACCGACTTCTGCAGGGAGGCTTCCCCATCACCGAAGTAGAAGGCGCTCAGCCAGCGGCTGCGGTTCTCCCGTCCCTCCGCAATAGCATCCAGTTCGTCTTCCATGTCGGAGGTGTAGTTGTAGTCCACCAGACGGTCAAAGCCGCGCTCCATCAGCCCCACCACTGCGAATGCTACCCAGCTGGGGACGAGGGCGGAGCCACGCTTCACCACATAGCCGCGATCATTAATGGTGCGGATAATGCTGGCGTAGGTGGAGGGGCGGCCAATACCCAACTCTTCCATCGCCTTCACCAAACTTGCTTCGGTGTAGCGGGCGGGCGGGTTGGTAGTGTGGCCTTCCGGCGTGGCCGAGTTCACCGTTGCAGTGTCGCCTTCGGCAAGCTGCGGCACGTGGGTGTCCTTCCCAGCGGAGGACTCGCCGTCCTGCTCATCCCCGTAGCCAGCGCCGTACACCTTGAGGAAACCAGGGAACGTGATGGTGCGTCCTGAGGCGGTCAAGGCAACCGGAGTGGCCGGGTGGGTGGGAGCATCCCCTTCCAAACGCACCGTCATGGTGGAGCCCTTCACATCGGCCATCTGGGATGCCAAGGTACGCTGCCAAATAAGCCGGTAGAGCTTAAATTCTTCAGCATCCAGGACACCACGCAGGGAGTCCGGCGAGGCGAAGTGGTCGCCGGAGGGGCGGATAGCCTCGTGGGCTTCCTGCGCATTCTTCACCTTACGGTTGTACTGGCGGGGGCTGGGGTAGAGATACTTCTCCCCAAAGACCTCCTGCACCTGCTGACGGGCCGCGTTCAAGCCGGCCGCAGACAACGTGGTGGAGTCGGTACGCATGTAGGTGATGTAGCCGTTTTCGTAGAGGCGCTGCGCGATACGCATCGTGCGGTCGGAGGAGAAATGCAGCTTATTGGCGGCATCCTGCTGCAGCGTCGACGTCATAAACGGCGGGTAGGGGCGGCGAGTGTAGGGCTTCTCCTCCACACTAGTGACGGCCAGACGCTGGCCAGCCGTGGACCCGTCACCGTCCGCAGTACCCCCTTGCAGGGCTTCTGCCAGACTGCATGCCCCGGCTTCATCCAACACCATGACATTCTGGGTGGACTTGCCGGACTTCAGGTCGCCTTTGTCGGTGAAGTCGCGGCCCTGCGCGATACGCTGCCCGTTCACTTCCACCAGCTTGGCGGGGAAGAGTGTGGGGGCAGTATTCTCGCGGGCGCGGTCAGCAGCAGACAGCTGGGCGGTAATGTCCCAGTATCCGGCAGAGACAAAGGCCATGCGCTCGCGTTCCCGCTCCACCACCATACGAGTGGCGACCGACTGGACACGTCCGGCGGATAGGCGCGGCATTACTTTGCGCCACAGTACGGGGGACACTTCGTAGCCGTAGAGGCGGTCCACAATACGGCGCGCTTCTTGCGCTTCCACGAGGTCAAAGTCGAGGTCGCGGGTGTTGTTGATGGCCTCGTTAATAGCCTCCGGGGTGATCTCATGGAACACCATACGTTTAACCGGTACCTTGGGCTTGAGGACTTCCAGGAGGTGCCACGCAATAGCCTCGCCTTCCCGGTCGGGGTCGGTGGCGAGGATGAGTTCGTCGGCGTCTTTCAGCAGATCCTTCAGTTCCCGAACTTTGGCCTTGCGGTCGGGGTTGACGACGTAGAGGGGGGTGAAGTCGTCGTCGACATTGACGCCGGTACGGGCCCACTTCTCTTTCTTGAACTTGGCGGGAACATCGGCGGCGCCGGAGGGGAGGTCTCGGATATGCCCAATGGATGCGGTCACAACATAGCCTTTGCCCAGATAATTCTGGATCTTCTTGGCCTTCGTTGCCGATTCGACAATCACCAGATGGTGCTCGCCTGCTGCTTGTGCTGCCACTAAATCGCGACCTTTCCTCAAGATGAGTAGGGCGGAAGATCCGCCTACCCCTACGTTTCGCTAGCATAGGCGAAAAATGGGGGTCTAAAACTACACGTTATATATACGCACAAAAAAATTTGCAACAGGTTTGCCACCCGGCCTGCTCAACACCGGTCCACGCGGGGGCCACTAGGCGTCCCAGGAACCGTCCTCGGGCGGCTCGCCCAAAATGGTCATCACGTTCCCCAGACGCCGTTGCCCGGTCACCCGTAAGGCCGGTCCACCTGCCCGGGGACCCACATAGGAGGCTGCTGCACCCAGCTGTGCCAGTGCTGCCGCAGCCCGCTCGCGTAGAGGTTCATGGCTGGCAATAGAAGGATCCAGCCCAAACTGCATCCCGTTCTCTTCCAGCGTTCCCGCCACTGTCGCCCAAATCTGCAGTGCCCGATCGGAGAGCGCCCAGTGGGCCGGCACCGTCTTCACGGCGCCTTTTGTCCATGCCTGGGCGACAGGCAGCAGCATCGGCCCTGCCATGCGTACCAGCCAGCTGCGTTCCGCCGGGGTGTCAACCGTCACCTCACAGTCCGCCAACTGGGCGAGGTCGCTCAGTTGGCGGGCTCTCCATTCGCTGTGGAGCAGCACGGACAGGCGGGCCGACTGTGGGGTAGGTTTGCGGCGCTTCCCGCGGGTGGTGTCGGAGTCCCCAAAGAGCAGCTGGCATTGTCCCTGGGCAACAAGCACTGCCCCCAGGTCATAGGCAGTAACAGGGACGAGTCCCGTATCGAAGAACGTCAGCTGATCCACGGTGTATAGGATACCTTCCCCCTAAGGTAGGGTGTGTACCATGCGCATACTCCGGAAGATTCCGTTGCTGGTGTGGATTCTTGTCGCTATACTCCTGGGCATCCTGGTGGGGTGGGCAAGCCAGCGCACCGGCAGCGATGTACCTGTTCGCATTTTTGCGACCTTTGGCATGGTCTTCAGCCAACTGCTAGGCTTCGCCATCCCCCTCATTATCCTGGGCTTTATTGCCCCTGGTATTGGGTCTATTGGGCGCGGAGCCGGCAAACTGCTGGGCAAAGCGGTAGCCCTGGCGTATACGTCCACCATTCTCGCCGGGACGATGGCACTGCTGGTGGCGTTGGTACTCTACCCGCACATTCTCAAGGGGGCGACGGTGACGGCCATTTCGGACCCGTCCGCATCCTTGGTAAAGGCCTATGGGGTGACGGTGGACGCCAATGGGGTGGAATCGTTGCCATTTTCATTGCCACCGATCATGTCCGTCACCACCGCCCTTATTCTCGCCTTCCTGCTGGGGCTTGGCATGGCGGGTCTTTCCTCCACCCGCATGTATGACCTGGCCGAGGACTTCCGTTCCATCGTCGAGAAGTTCCTCAGCTACATCATCATCCCACTGCTGCCGATCTACATCCTCTCGGTCTTCGCGAACATGACCTATGCCGGGCAGGTTCAGCATATTCTCAAGGTGTTCGGCAAGGTCTTCCTCATGGTCATCGTCCTGCACTGGGTGTTCCTGGTGCTGGTGTACTGCGTGGCGGGCGCAACCAACCGGAAGAGCCCCTTTGCGCTACTGGGCCACATGATGCCCGCCTACCTCACTGCCTTGGGCACCCAGTCTTCGGCGGCGACTATTCCGGTGACGCTGCGTTCTGCGAAGGAAGCCGGGGTGAACTCGCGTATCGCGGACTTCGCGATCCCCCTCAACGCCAATATTCACTTGGCGGGCTCTATTATCACCATCACCAGCTGTTCTGCTGCGGTGGTCACCATGACTCACGGGCGCACCCCTAGCTTTAGCTCCATGATTCCGCTCATTCTAGTGTTGGGCGTGATGATGGTGGCCGCACCTGGCGTTCCGGGCGGTGCAGTGATGACGGCAGTGGGCGCACTGCAGTCCATCCTTGGCTTTAACCCCACCATGATTGCCCTGATGATTGCGCTCTACCTGGCGCAGGACTCTTTCGGCACGGCGACCAACGTGACAGGTGACGGTGCTCTTGCCAAGATTCTGGAGCGAATGAGCCGCAAACAGTTGGCGCAGCCAAACGTTGCGGAAGAAATGGCTGATGCGCGGGCTGCCGAGGATGCGACCGCGTTGGCACAGTCTGATATTGCAGCCGCGGGCTTGGATGCTGTTTCGGCAACGTCGGTAGCGAAGAAAGCGGAGAAGGGGAAAAAGGCGCGGCAGGTAGCTCCGACCGATTCGGCTGACGAGCCTACACACTAACCCTTCATCACAATATCCCATTATACCCCTAGGGGTAATCGCTATACTGGAAGAACGAGGTTGTGGCCCGCCTTGTGAGGGCCACATCTTTTGCTGCCGACTATTCCACAGAAATGAGACGACAATGTCCCTCACCGTCAGTACCTTCCAAGAGCTCAAAGCACGTCTCGACGACGGCACCACTCCTCCCCTCATCCTTGACGTCCGCGAGCCCGAAGAGTGGGCCGAAAGCCACCTCCTCGCCGCCACCAACATCCCCATGGGTGACATTCCGCGCCGCACCAACGACATCCCCGCCGGCGAAGTGTGGGTGCACTGCCGCCTCGGTGGACGCGCTGGAAAAGTCTGCGACTACCTCAACAAAGCCCGCAACGATCTCGACATTCACTGGCTGAACGAGCCCTACACCAACGCTGGACTCAACAACATTCCCGCCAACTAAAACACCACCCCATTCTCCCCACCGCAGCTCACCACAGCCGCGCAGCCTCACACAAACGCCCTCGCCCCGCGGGGGCGTTTGTCCTGCCGCAACGTGTTCGCCCCATCCGACGGTATCTCACCATTGCTGAGACGTGTTTACCTAGCCACACACCTCCCCCATGTCACACGCTTTCTTTACTATGGAGCCATGACGACTGCACCACCACCCCACACCTATGGGCGCAGTCTACTCACCCACCTCCTCCGCACCACTGACCCAACCCGCAGCCCCGTCACTCACCTGCGAGAGCTCCCGGGCCGTGACCCCCAGTACGCTCCTTGGCCACAATGGGTACTCCCCGCTGCCCACCGCTGGCTCACCGACCAAGGAATCGACGAGCTCTACACCCACCAAACCGCCACCGCGAACCTCGCCTGGGAAGGCACCCACGTCGTCGTTGCCACCGGCACCGCCTCCGGCAAAACTCTCGGCTACCAACTCCCCGTCCTCACCATGCTGGCAGAGGACCCCACCGCCTCCGCTCTCTACCTCTCCCCCACCAAAGCCCTCGGCGCCGACCAACTCCGCTCCTTCACCGAACTACTCAACGGAGCCACCAACATGGCCGAGGACGCCACCCAACGCCGTCTCCTCCAAGCCTCCTACCCATCCCAATATGACGGCGATACTCCCGCCGAAGACCGCAGCTGGATCCGCTACCACAGCCGCTTCATCCTCACCAACCCCGACATGCTGCACCTCTCCATCCTCGGTAAACACGGCCGTTGGCTACGCCTCCTCCGCACCCTCAAATACCTCATCATCGATGAATGCCACGCCTACCGGGGAGCCTTCGGCAGCAACGTCGCCATCGAAATGCGACGTCTCCTCCGGCTCGCTCGCCACTACGGCTCCACACCCACCGTCATCCTTGCCTCCGCCACCACTTCACACCCCGCAGAGGCCGCCAGCAGACTCATCGGCATGCCCGTCACCGCCATTACCGAGGACGGCTCACCCCAAGGGGAGCGCACCATCGCCCTATGGGAACCACCCGTCATCCCCGGACTGGAGGGAGAAAACGGAGCGCAAGTCCGGCGGGCCGCCACCAAGGAAGCCGCGAACATCATGGCAGACCTGGTGGCGGAAGGCGCCCGTACCCTCGCCTTCGTACGCAGCAGACGAGGGGCGGAAAATACGGCATTGGCTACCCAGCACGCTCTTATCAGCCAAGGGGAAAGCGGGGAACTGCCCCACGACCGAGCAACCGCGTTGGCGGAACAGATTGGCGCCTACCGGGCAGGCTACCTTGCCGAGGATCGACGCCGGCTAGAACGAGAACTCAACGATGGCACGCTGCTGGGGGCCGCCACCACCACTGCCCTCGAACTAGGGGTGGACATTGCGGGGTTGGATGCGGTGGTAATAGCTGGGTTCCCCGGCACTGTCGCCAGCTTTTGGCAGCAATCTGGTCGGGCGGGGCGTCGCAACCAAGGGTCACTAGTGGTGCTTATTGCCCGCTCCGACCCCCTCGATAGTTATCTGATCCACCATCCGGAGACGCTGTTGGATAAGCCGGTAGAGGCTACCGTCACCAATCCGGCGAATCCCAACCTGCTGGTGCCGCAACTATGGTGTGCAACAGCCGAAATACCGTTGGATGACAGGGAAGTAGCCGCCTGGTCTGCGCGTGATGGGGTGGATGTGGAGGCCCTGCTGTACGAAATGCAAGACCACGGGATGGTTCGTCACCGTACTGTCTCTGAGACGAGGCGGACAGGTGGTGCCTGGTATCCGGCCGGACGCTACGACTCCTCCTGGCAGCAGGTGTCGCTACGCGGTGGTGCCGCCGACGAATTCTCCATTGTGTGTATGGACGACGGTCAGCTATTGGGTACCGCCGATGCACCCCGCGCCTTTGCCCAACTCCATCCCGGCGCCATCTACCTCCACCAGGGGGACAGCTACCTGGTAACCGACTTGGACCTGGAGAACGGTATCGCCTGTGTGACTGCCACCGTCCCCCCATGGACCACCTACTCGCGGGCCGACACGGACGTCCATGTGGAGCGTATTCTTGAAGAACGCCGCTTCGGTTCGGGTGCGACCGCCGCCACTGTAGGAATTGCAGATGTGACGGTGGTACGCCAGGTGAAAGAGTACGAGCGCAAAGCCACCACCGGAGAAATTATCGATGTGGTGGAGCTGGAGATGCCTCCCACCGAGCTCTACACCCAGGCCGTGTACTACCACGTCAACCCACATTTCTTCGCCCACTTCGGAATTGATGATGTGGATGTGCCGGGCACACTCCATGCTGCTGAGCACGCCGCCATTGGGATGCTGCCCTTGCTGGCGGGGTGCGACCGGGCCGACATCGGTGGATTGTCAACGCCGCTGCACGACGATACTGGAGAGTCAACAGTATTTGTCTACGACGGCTACCAGGGCGGGGCCGGTTATGCGCTTCGTGGATACCGGGAATTCACAACCTGGCTGGGCGCTACCCGAGACGCCATTGCGGCGTGTTCCTGTGAGGAGGGCTGCCCCAGTTGTATCCAGTCCCCCAAGTGCGGCAATGGCAACAGGCCGCTTTCTAAAGCCGGTGCGGTGCAGCTTCTCGACGCGCTAGGGCGAGTGGTCGCAGAGGATGACGGCTACCTCCCGCCATCCCGCTCCCATGGTCTGCCCCCGTTCTAGGGGACTGTTGCTAAAGTCCTGTGGTTGAGGTGCCCCTCCGAATGCACAACGGTGCATGCAATCAATGGCCCGTACAGCAATGGTGTACGGACTGCAGTGTCCTGGGCTGCGGTATACGCGACTACGGTATATGCGACTACGGTACGCGGGGCTGTAGTGGGCGGGGCTGTAGTGGGCGGGGCTGTAGTGGGCGGGGCAGCGGCCCGGCGCAGGCTCGCCCCACAATAGTGAAGCGGCCAAAAGATCGGTGGATAACCAGCCGTACAGCAGGCATCTGAGTATCCGGATGAGTGAACACTCCGCACTGGTCCATAGTTGCCGCCTGCTCCCCACTTGCCCGCACAAGATAAGCGGCGGCTGTCTGACAGGCAGCCGGCTCTCCCTCGCGCACACTGACTGCTGCTGCAAGAGCTGCCCCATCTGCCCATCCGGTAGTCTCATGACGGGCTTGAACTGCGGAGATACCCACCAGTATCAGCCCCAACAGAGTAATGATGGCGGCGCACGCACAGGCAGCCCAAACCGTAGCTACCCCGCTCTCATCATGAAGTAGGTGCACTAGCGGGCTCAGAAAACGAACACACGGTCGGCAAGCAGGACGACGGCTAACAGAAGGAGGACAGGCAGACAAGCGGCAGGCACAAGGGTGGCGCGATAGTGGCGCGGCAGACGGCATCATTCCGTCACCTTCTCTAACGGCATTGTTGCCTCCGCATGCAGAGTGAACGGCAACATACCCGCCGGAGCTTCCACCGTCACCTGTGCGGAACCTGTCTGTGTGGCCACCCGCACCTGGGCACCTGCGGGAAGATGCAACGAGGTCGCACTGGGCAGTGTCTGACCACGGGACACGCTGCGGGCCACCGTTTGGGCAGCATCCGACAGACGCAATTGGGTGAGACCCGCTCCTATTCCGGCGAGGCTGACGACAACCACCGCCATAAGTGTGACTACGGCGAGGGCCGCTTCCACCGTCACCATCCCTGCATCGGATGGCCACGCGTGTAGGGAACGTAAGGCATTGGGAGGAACCTGGGTGGTGCGCGATAGCAGATTGCGGAAAGAAACCATGCCGCTAGTGTGCCTTCCGCGCCATGCGGGCACTGCCGTTATCGCACAGAATAACCCCGGTTACCCACTTTTAGCGGCATTGTGGATAACCGGGGGGATGCAGCTGCGGGGAACCCTTCCCACGGAGTCGTTGCGGGCCTCGCTGGCCGTCATCTCCTGGTTTGCCGGAGGAGCAGTCGTCTCCTGGTGTGCTGTGTCGGGAACGCTCGTGGGTTTGAGGGAGAAACTCACGTGTTCCCTCTTCCTACTGGTTGCGCGTGTGATGTAGATAATGGGAAAAGTTCACGGAATGGGGCTTCCGCACAACAAGAATTTTTCGAGTTTTTCTTCCCACGAGGAGATATTCCAGCACAGTGAGTAGTTTTTGCTTCCCAAAGCCTCCCTCGGACGCATCCTTCCGCGTGCGGCCGCCCCGATACTGCTTATCCAATTCGGCGGCCGCCGCGTCTCGTTAGCGGATAGTGAGCGCCTGCTGGATGATATCCAGCAGTGCCTGCTGCACACCGTCAGACTTCACCACTGCGATAAGGACCGCGCCGAAAGCGGCTGCACCGATAGTACCGACGGCGTATTCCACGGTGCTCATACCGGCATCATCCATCCAGAGCGTCTCAGTCCGCCGGTTGATAAAATCTGCGCGGGTGAGGAGGCGTTGCATGAAGGGTGAGCGCTCGACAAGAGACGGACGAGTGGAAGTGGAGCGGTAGGAACCTGGGCGTGTGCCCGTTGCCGACATGGCATCATTGTGGCGGGAATTGTTACAAGTAGAGGGGTGGGGCATGGAAAAACTCCTTAGAGTCAGGGGATGTACGGGGATATGGGGGCCGCACCGACGGGTGCACTTAGACGATGTGGATAAACTCACCTCCTAGCTCCAGGACGGTGGGCAGTATGCCCAACAGCATGAAGGCGGGTAGGAAACAGACTCCTAGCGGGCGGGCGAGCAGCACTCCCATTTCCTGGGCAGCTTCTTCGCAGGTGGCCAGGGCCTGGCGTTGCCGGTCTCGGGCGAGCGCCTCGAGTTGGTCGGCAATGGGTGCACCCTGCCGAGCCGAGAGTTGCAGGAGGTTGGCGCAGCAGGCGGGGGTAGGTGGCAGTTGGGCTCGTGCGTCGTCCACATGTACTCCGGCCCGGAGGAGTGCCGCGAGATGGGGGAGCTGGGCGACGGAAGCGTCGAAGGGTGACGGTAGGCCGTCAACCATGTGGCGAATCCACCACAGTCCAGCGGTTTGTAGCCCTACTCCGGCAAGCAAAGCAAGGCTGCCGCCGCCATGGGCAAAGAAGCGCAGGGGGTGGGCTCCCAGTACCATGCCCAGCAGAATCCCGAAAACGGGAAGGGCCACCATGATGAGGACAGTGGCGCGTACCCCCGCGAGGGCGTTGCGCCGTTGGGAGTCGGCATGGAGTGTGGTACGTAGGGTTTCTTCCGCAGCGGCTAGTGTGCCGTCCAGAGGAGTGCCTCGCCGGATGAGCAAGCCGAGGAGGAGTTGCGGTACGCAGTCTGGTGGGAGGTTGCGGAGTGTCTCGTATGCGGCGGTTCCGCCGGTGGAGAGTGCGGTGCGTGATTCCTGGAGGGTGGTGAGCTGGTTGACCCACCGGGTGTGTTGGTGGGTTTGAGCGGCTGCCCAGTGGTGTACTTTCCACCCCCAGACTCCCCAGATGAGGCAGGCAAGCAGTATGGCGAGTTTACCCATGGGCAGTCTCTTCTTCCCGGCGCCATAGTTGGGCGACGTAGCGGTGGCCAGTGTGGGCGTCGCGAGCGAGGTGCACGATGACATCAAGGGTGGAGTTAATGCTGACGTGGGCGGCTGTTTCAGGCATTCCTGCGTTGAGGGCGAGGGCGAGTAGCCGGGGTGGCACGTCCGCGGTGCTATTGGCGTGTAGGGAGGCGAGGCTGCCATGGTGGCCTGTGTTAAGGGCGGTGAGGAGATCGACTACTTCGTCGCCTCGTACTTCTCCGACGATGATGCGGTCTGGCCGCATGCGGAGTGCTTGGCGTACCAGGGTGGACATGGGGATTCCGCCAATTCCTTCGGTGTTGTCGTGTCGGGTGACGAGTTGTACAAGCTGGGGGTGGCGAAGGTTAAGTTCGGCGGTGTCCTCAACGCAAATGATGCGTTCGTGCGCGGGTAGAGCGGAGACGAGGGCCCCGAGCAGGGTGGTTTTGCCGACACCGGTGGCACCAGAGATAAGAATGGTGCGGTGGTGGTGGAGGTCGCGGAGCAGCCCGGCGCACTGTTCTTCGGTCATCATGCCGTTGCTGACGAGCTCTCCCAGGCTGTGGGTGCTGCTGCGGAGGATGCGGAGTGACAGCGTGGTGCCGTTGTGCGCGAGGGGGGCGAGAATGGCGTGGATTCGTACGAGGGTGTCCTCGTCGAGGGGGAGGACTGTGTCTGCCCAAGGGTGGGCGTCGTCGAGGCGGCCGCCGGCACTTCGGATGAGGTGGACGGCGAGTGCGCGGCAGTCTTCTTCACAGAGTTCTAGCTGGTAGTAGCGGCGCATTCCGGGGTGGTTAGCGCAGTCGACCCAGATTGCTCCGCGTGGCCCAACGATAAGGTCGGTGAGGGTGGGGGCGATGGCGGGATCGGTAAGGAGGCCGGTGAGGGGTCCCCAAAGGTCGGCGCGGGGCATGGGTCCTCCTTTCAGGTGGGGGCGGCGCATGGTTGCTATGAGTCTGCTGAATGTTTCACAACGTGGTCGATAGGTCAGTCAGTGTGCTCATGATGACACAGCGAGGCCACTCTAAAGGGGGCTGGATGACGCTTGGCAGGCAGGTTATGTGGATAACCACGGCGTTGTGGATAACAGCCGGTCGCTTTAAATGGGCGGGCGAGAGAGTCTACCCGTTCTCAGTTGTCACCAAGGGCCGGAGGTGAGTTGCTGCAACAGAACTCTATCAACACCTTTTTGAGCGTTTTCTTGTGGTGTGAGTCACACGATATGGCAATCTCGACCGTTTCGTTATCTTTTAGACATTCAGTTTTCGAGCTTATTTCAGCATCGCTATGACTGATGTCTTCTCAATTTATACACTTTGACCTGCATTGATACTATTTGTTCGCTTTTCTATAATTTCGTCGGAAAACGTCCATTGTTTTTTTATCTTGTTTCCATCCGGCTCGTTTGTAGTACCCCCCAATAGCTGCTTTTACAGCACCGAGGCATGATGAAAGTACGGAAAACGAGGACGGCAAAGGCCGGATCAGAAGAGAAGGTTCGACCCCCTGTCACGGTTTCCTGCACGGTAATCGGATACCCACGTGTCGCCTGTCTCGACGGGCACCTACGAGCGGGAGGTTGCCGGTCCCATGGAGCTGGAGAGTTTTGTGGGAGTGCCGGCTGAATCTCAATGACGACTCCACTGTGGCACGATCTGATCATTCGGTTACCGTGCGGAGGCGGCGGACGAGATGTTCGCCGCTATTCCACATTTTGAACCTCAGTTCAGTCCACGACTGACATCTACAGTGAAAGAGACCCGCCTCGGAGCGTCCGAGGCGGGTTTTTATTTGCTTTCCCCCTCCGTCACTTCCCCTCCGTCGCGGTCCAGCCGTTCGGCGTTGTGAAAAATCGCTACCGGGATGGCTTAACCCCACGTCATATCGGTGGAATTTTCTCTAACACCTCACCCATTCATTACAAATCACATTAGTAACACTGGTAACATCATTCACATGAGTCACCGGTTAAGCCGTACTAAGATGCTGATTGCCGCAGGCGCAACCGCCGTGAGCCTTGCCATCGCTGGACCCGCCGTCGCCCTCCTCGCAGGTTCAGACGTCGCCAGCCACCAACACCCCGGTTCCCTAGCCATCAACTGGGCCCGTGTGAAAGCCGCCGGCCACCACTTCGCCATCGTCAAAGCCACCGAAGGCATCAGCTACGTCAACCCGCACTACCGAGAAGACTCCGACTCCATGCGGGAAGCCGGCCTCATTCGCGGCACCTACCACTACGCTCTGCCCCAATACTCTGCTATTCTCCAAGCTCAGCACTACGCGGCAGTCCTCGCCACCAACACCACCGACCTCGACCTCCCACCCGTCCTGGACCTCGAAGAAACTGGCGGACTCGGACCCGTCGCCCTGCAAGTATGGGTACGTACTTTCCTCACCACCTTGGACACACTCACTGGGCGACAAACTATCATCTACGTCTCTCCCGGCTTCTGGCGCTACCAAATGGCCAACACCAAAGAGTTTTCCGAACGTCCCCTCTGGATCGCCGACTACAACGGGGAAAACAGCCCCACCCTCCCCCTCCCCGGCGGCTGGACCAACTGGACCTTCTGGCAATACACCGGCAGCGGATGGGTTGACGGCGTTGCCACCCCTATTGATCTCAACACCTTCAATGGCACAGAGGCCCAACTCTTGGCCCTCACCAACCACGGAAAACTCAAGAAACCCAAACCAGACTTGGGGGACAAGCCTGCCAATCTGCCATCTCTCCCCACCATCAAACAGAACGATATCCCCGATATTCGCAAGCTCATCCCACCTGAGGTGCAGCAACAGATCCAACGCGATGTAGAAAAACGGCTCCGAGAAGCTTTCCCACAGGGGATTCCCACACTGGGCTGACGGGGTAAAATACGGGCAAGAACAGCCCCCCATGTACACAACATTGTTTCCGAGACTCTAGGTATAGCCCAGCATTTCGTGGCACCATAGAAGTTACGGGAATTTCCCAATCTTTATTTTGGAGGAACAGTGAGCATCAAGGACCGCTTCGGAGGAGACTCGGCTGCAGATACGGCCGCCTCCGCTCAGATCTCTGGCATCGCGATGTACGACGCCATCCCGCAACCCAAGGATGCCAGCATCGGCCAGCTTGCCAAGACCGCCGCGGAACAAGTCTCTACCCTCGTTCGCTCAGAAATCGAGCTCGCCAAGGCTGAAATCGGCCTCCAGGTGAAGCGTGGCGCCATAGGCAGCATCTTCTTCATCGTCGCCGCTGTCTTTGCCCTTATGTCCTTCTTCCCCTTCATCATGATGTGGGCCAACCTGTTCTCCCTCTGGCTCGGTACTGAGACCTGGGATTGGTGCGGTTACCTCATCGTCTTCCTGCTGCTGTTGGTCTTCGCTGGTATCTTCGTCGGCATCGGCATCTGGAAGATGAAGCAGGTCGAGAAGCCCGAAAAGACCATCGAGTCTGTTGAAAAGCTGAAGGAAGTCGTCCCCAGCAGCACCAAGCCTGCCCCCAGCGGATACACCTATCTGCAGTAATAGCACCTATCCACCACACCGCGACAGAAACCGCACAGGTGGGCTATTCTCAATGGCATGAACGATAGCCGCCACGCGACCCCCGCTACACCGCCCGAACCGGACAGTGTATGCATCCCGGGCCCATGGCGGCATCGTCTTATTTCCGCCAACGGCATCCACCTCCATGCTGTGGACGTCCTCCCCAACAACTGGGAACACAACCACCCCCCAGGCGAACTTCCGCCCCTCGTCCTCCTCCTCCACGGCTACGGCGAACACTGGTGGACCTGGCACCACCAACTCCAACCCATCGCTGCAGCCGGCTTTCACGCCATGGCTGTCGACCTTCGCGGCTATGGAAACTCCGACAAACCCCCACGCGGCTACGACCTGGTGACCGCCGCGAACGACATGGCCGGCCTAGTCCGTGCCACCGGGCACCGCACAGTCATTGTCGTCGGGCACGGGCTTGGCGGCGCTGTGGGCTGGACCATGGCCCGCATGTTCCGTAAAGGCGTCACCAAACTCATCGTGGTAGGGGCACCACACCCCCTTATCCAACGCGTTGACCTTCTCAAAAAGATTTTCACCAACAACCGCACTGTTGGCCCCCTCGTCAGCGCCCAAGTTCCCCGCCTCCCCGAATGGCGGATGCGACAACCCGGCTGGATCGAGGACTACTTAGGGCATCGTGCCAGCGCCGGCTGGACAAAAACCACCGACGGGAAAGAAACCGTGCAGGTTTTCGGCGACGCCCTCCGCATCGCCAACGTGGGGTACTGCGCTAACGAATACCTACGCTGGCTGGGCCGTTCCCGCTTCCGCGCAGACGGTTTCCGCTACTCCCAAAAGATGAAACGGCGCCTCTCCCTTCCCGTCGTCGCCTTCCGCGGTGAACATGACCCCGTCGTCTCCCTCGACGCACTCAAGGAGTGCACCCGCTACACCGAAAGTTTGCAGGTGGTGACGGTGCCGCACTGCGGTTTCTACCCCCAGCTTGAGGCTCCACAGTTCTTCTCCGGCCTGCTCGTGCACTACCTGGGGGCGCCCCGTCTAGCCGCAGTTCCCCTACGCTAGCTCTGCTTCACCGTCGTCTGAGTGACTTCCGTCTCCATCGGCACACACCGCCCCGTGGACACCTTCTCGCGGGTTGTCATCGCCTTCCGAAGCACCGGCTCCACCTCGCTGTAGCTCAGCGCATAGGCGGTATTGTTCTTGTCCGTCGCCACCCCGAACACAATGCCCAGGTACTGGCCCTTGAGGTTCAACAGCGGGCCACCAGAGTTACCGCTCATCACGCCACCCAACAGCGCATAAGCCTGTCGTTCCACAATGGTCGTGCCATAAATACCCGGCCCTTGCAGGATGAAGTGTTCCAGGAGACGAGCCGGCGCCACCCGGTAGGGGCCATTGTTGGGGAAGCCCGGAACCACCACTGCCTGACCGGCCTCAACAGTAGTTTCGTCGGTAGGTAAGAGCGCTGGCAGCACCAGGCGGTTCGAGGAAATCTCCGGCACCCACAGCACCGCTACATCTCGCATAGCGTCAAAAACAATGGGGCGTGCCCGGAACACACCCTTTACCGTGTGTACGCGAATAATCCGGGCACCCGCCACCACGTGTGCATTTGTCACCACCAAGCCCGGAGAGTAGATGAAACCGGTGCCTTCCAGCTTGCGGTGGCAGTCAGTCGCCTCGCCCACAATCTTCACCACGCTGCGGCGGGCCTTCACGATGGCAGGAGTCTCCACAATGTTTTCGTCTGGGATACCCGAACCGGCGAACTGGGAGGACCGACCGGTCATCTGCTGGAGGGATGCGGTGCGCGCAGAATCGTCCAGCATCTCGGGAATTTTCTGCGCCGCATTAGGGGCGAAGGTGTCGATGACGGTCATCACGCGGGATTCTCGCATCACCTTACCCAAGTGCGTATTGGGTTGGACCGAAAGGGGCGAGAAAAACACCCAGATGAGGACGGCAGCCAGGAAAATCTTGAACAAAGAGCCGGCCATGCGGGAAATGCGGGATTTCTGCAACCCCAGCCGATCCCGAATGTAGAGGCCCAGAATCTCTGCCCCCACCGAGCAGAAAGACACCAGCACAAAGCCATAGGTAATGCCCACGATAAAACGGAGCTGCCCGTTGGTGGTGGCGGAAAGGATATAGGGGAGGGTGAAATACTCGATGATGATGCCGATGGTGGCACCGAAGAATCCGTACAGGCTGGGGGTGAAACCCGTCACCCAGCCGTAGGCACCGAAGACGATGAAGGCAAGCAAGGCCAAGATGTCGAATGTCAGTGCAGACACCTCTGCCTCCTTCGTGCGTGCACCAGGGCGGGTTTACGCCAGATGGTGGCTGAATAGCCTATTCCTGCCCCATCCGCGCAGCCCACGCTGCCCTCTCCTCTGTTATCTCTCAAAATCCTACCGGAGAAAACAGCCGAGTCACGTCTGGACACATGCCAACATGGCTGCTCACAACTGTGCCTTTCCCCGCTACTGTGCTTCTTCCTCAATTCCCGCCAGGCGCAGCAACTCTGTACGGTTCTCTCCCTTCACCAGGTCCGCTGCCGTACCGGGGTCGGTGGGGCCGAGCCCAAAACTGGGGCAATCCGCAGCCAGGAAGCAGGCACCGCAGGCGGGACGCCGCGAATGGCAGACCCGTCGCCCATGGAAGATGATGCGATGCGATAGCACCGTCCACTCCGGCCGCGGAATAATCTCCCCTACTTCTTTCTCCACCTGGACGGGGTCCTCGCTCTCGGTCCATTTCCAGCGTCGGGCAAGCCTGCCGAAGTGTGTATCGATGGTAAGGCCAGGGGTGTCGAAGGCGTTGCCCAGCACCACGTTGGCAGTCTTGCGACCAACGCCAGGAAGCGCCACCAGATCCTCCAAGCGGGATGGTACTTCGCCGTCCCAATGCTCTACTAGTTGGGTGGAGAGGGCATGGATATTAGCCGCCTTGGCACGGAAAAAGCCGGTGGGGCGAATGATCTCCTCAATTTCGACGAGACGGGCCGCCGCCATGGCGTGTGCATCGGGAAAACGCCGGAACAATTCGGGGGTAACCTGGTTCACCCGCACATCCGTGCACTGGGCGGACAGCACCGTCGCTACAAGCAGTTGAAAGGGGCTGCGGAAGGTGAGTTCGCAGTAAGCCTCGGGATACGCGACGGCGAGCGTACGTGTCATGCGGCGGGCGCGAGTGACAAGTCCACGCCGAGACTCTGCACCGGTCGCGGCCGGATGACGGGGCCCCCGCGGACGCGACTCCACCGGGGAGGGGGTGAGGGATTGTGGGGCAGCCATAACCACAGAATACTTTTTCCGCCCGGATGGTGTTTACTTAAGGTATGGGTTTGTATGCACTAGCTCTCGTTCTGATGCCTTTTGCGGTAGGTGCCTTCGCGCTCATTATGGACCGTGTGGAGCGCACCATCGTTAGCCCTCCGGAGCCTGGGGTGGTGACCACTCCTGCCGTCACTATTATCCCCACCTCCCCACAGGGGTCTCCGGCAACCGCGGAGACGGCCATCATTGTGGTGGAGGATGGTGCCCCGTTGGAGACTACCGAGCCGGAGAACGCCCCGGCTGACGACAAACCGACTACAGCGGAGTAGCCAACCCACCCGTGCAGCATAAGGTTTTCCGCATATATTCTTATCGGTGGGTAGTTGTGCGGCAGCAAAGACACCCCTTCAGAACTGCCCGATATTCCGGAAAAAACTGTGCGATGCGCTACACTTTTCGTATTAGTTCCACTCGAGAAGAGGTAACCCGTGGACGAGGATATTCTCGCGCGCGCTGGCATTTTCCAGGGTATGGATGCAGCTTCCGTTTCTGCACTGCTGAAGGATCTGGTACCTGAATCATTCAGCAAGGGCGACACCATCATTCGCGAAGGCGAACCGGGCGACAAGCTTTACATCATTGTGGACGGCAAACTAAAGCTGTCCCGCACTGCGCCCGACGGCCGTGAAAACCTCCTCGCTATCCTGGGCCCCTCCGACATGTTCGGTGAACTTTCCATCTTCGACCCGGGCCCGCGTACCTCCTCCGGTATCTGCGTCACCGACGTCCGCACCTACACCATGGACCGGCAGGCCCTGCGCCGCTGGCTCGACGCCCGTCCCCAGATTGCCGAGCAGCTACTCCGCGTGTTGGCCCGCCGCCTGCGCCGCACCAACAACAGCCTGGCAGACCTCATCTTCACCGATGTGCCAGGCCGCGTCGCCAAGGCCTTGCTGCAGCTGGCCCAGCGCTTCGGTAGCCAGGAAGGCAACACCGTCCGCGTCAACCACGACCTCACTCAGGAAGAGATTGCCCAGCTGGTGGGTGCTTCCCGGGAGACCGTCAACAAGGCTCTAGCAGAGTTCGCGCACCGCGGCTGGATCCGCCTGGACGGCAAAGCGGTGGTGATCTGCGAAAGCGAGCACCTGGCCCGTCGCGCCCGCTAAACGCTCCACCATACTGTGCACCACCTGATAGCTTATGAAGGTGCCCCTTCCGCAAGCGGAAGGGGCACCTTTTTGTTTCACTGTGGCCCACTAGCTAGCCGGGCCACTACCTAGTAAAGAGTGGTGTTAGTCCTCAACCTCAACGATGAGTTCCACTTCCACTGCCGCATCGAGAGGCAGTTCTGCGACCCCCACCGCGGAGCGTGCATGCTGGCCTGCTTGGCCAAAGATTGCCCCCAGCATCTCGGAGGCACCATTGATGACGCCGGCCTGGCCAGTGAAGCCTTCGGCTGAGTTCACAAACCCAACCACCTTCACGATGGACTTGATGTTGTTCAGTCCACACACGGAGGCAGCTGCCGCAACAGCATTCAGCACTGCCACCCGAGCTTCTGCGTAGGCCTCGTCGGCGGTGACCTGGTCGCCCACTTTACCGGTGACACCCAGTTTGCCATCCACGAAGGCCAGCTGGCCGGACGTGTAAACAACGTTACCGGCCCGCTTGGCAGGTACATAGGCGGCGACGGGCGGCGCTACCGGGGGAAGATCGATGTGGAGCTCATTAAGGCGTTGTTCCCAGTTCATTTAGTCCTCCAGTGGGCGCTTCATGTAGGCGATGTGCTGTTCCCCGGTAGGGCCAGGCAGCACGGTGACGAGATCCCAACCGTCAGCACCCCATTGATCGAGGATTTGCTTAGTGACGTGGGTGAGCAAAGGCACAGTGGCGTATTCGAATCGCATGACACAAGTGTAGCGACTGTTCTACCAAAGAGGGGGAATCTGCCGGTGCCGTTAGTCGAGTTCTGCGCGACCACCGAAATTGCGGAGCGTCTCAAGGGTTTCCAGCGTCTCGATCTCGGAGTCGTCGTCATCCTCCGAGGCAGCGTCCAGCCGGTTAGCGATGTCGGTGAGGACGCGGGTGAACTGCTGAATCTGGGACGACTTATGACGCTTGAAACGGCGTTCCGTATTGACGTTTAAGGTCTTGAGAGCTTCCAGCGCGCCTTCCGGATCCCCTTCCCCTTCCGCAATGGTGGCGCTGCGGCTGAGTGGATCGAGAAGATCACGCCAGGAGGGCACATCCGGGAAGTGACGGAGAATGGAACGACGTTCGCGTTCCGTCATACCGCCCCAGACACCAAATTCCACGCGGGAATCGAGGGCATCCGAGCGGCACTGGATAAGGACGGGGCAGTCGCGGCAACGCAAAGCGGCAGCGCGTTGTGCGGCACCTTTAACGAAAAGGGAATCTCCACCGTCTTCACGGCAGAGGGCGTGGGCAACCCATTCCGAACGCTCCCAGGAGTAAATTCCTTGGCGCTTGGTGGAAAGTGATGGGAGGTTATCTGCCGGGCTATGCATCTGGGTGGCAGGGGCAGAGGAGGTAGACGAGGGTTGCTGATCGGCGTCGACATACTGTCGACGGGAGTCGATCGTCGTCATCGGCCGCTCCTCCATGTCGAGATCCGGTCGCCCACAGTCTTCGCTGGGAAATATAAGGCGATAACAGTGATCGTACGTGCCTATACCAAAGATGCAATACACTCATGGCAATTTTTAAGGATAATCTATGTCTCATTCGTTTCAATGAGACTGCCTTGCTACAAACAGATTCAAAAGCAGGTACCCTTGGTGCATGTCTCCGAAGCGTCCCCCCTTGTATGCCCTAGCCAGCGGCATTGCCGCAGGTGCAGTGTCTAGTGTGGTGACAGCTGCGTACGCGGCCACGCTGGGCCGGACGCACTTTGTGGTCAAACAGGAAACCCTTCCCCTACTGCCAGCTGGTTCCGACCCCATCCGTATCCTCCACCTCAGTGATTTCCATATGACGCCCGAGAATAAGGAACTTCAGCATTTCCTGAGCTTATTGGGGGATATCCACCCGGATCTCGTCATCGACACTGGGGACAATTTGGCTCATCCGAAAGCAGTGCCCCACGTCGTCCAGTCGTTGGGAACACTGCTCGATGTGCCGGGCTTTTTCGTCTTCGGATCCAACGACTACTTTGCCCCCGACTTCAAGAACCCACTGAGCTATCTGCGGGGGGAATCAACTCTCCGTAAGCGGCCACCCCTCCCCTGGCAGGGAATGCGGGCCGCTTTCCACGAGCGCGGATGGAAGGACGCCACGCACCAACGCCATGCCATCAACATTCGTGGAGTGAACATCATGGTGTCGGGTGTGGACGACCCACATATCGACCGCGACCGCTACGAAACCATTGCAGGGAGGCCCCTCCCCGGCACAAATGTGGCCATCGGCCTCACTCATGCCCCGGAGCCGCGGGTATTGCTCCGCTTTTCCGAGGATGGTTACGACCTTGCCTTGGCCGGCCACACTCACGGTGGGCAAGTATGTTTACCGAATGGAAAGTCCATCGTCACCAATTGTGGGATCGACCGGAAGCGAGCCCATGGGCTGCACCGCTTCGCGCACCTGTGGCTCAATGTCTCGGCCGGTCTGGGAACCTCCCCGTACGCTCCCTTCCGGCTATTCTGTCCGCCGGAGGTCACGCTGCTGGAGTTGACCGCGCGCCAGTAGCCGCGCTTATTTTCGTTATTTTCTGTTTGGTGTACTAAAGTTAGTGAAGCATCAACCGGGGTATGGCGCAGCTTGGTAGCGCGCTTCGTTCGGGACGAAGAGGCCGTGGGTTCAAATCCCGCTACCCCGACCAGGTGAGGACCGCTCTCCTCAAGGAGGGCGGTCTTTTTATACCCTCGTCCAAGGGAGACACCGGCGGCATGAGGTTGGTATCGCTATGGGCGAGCATTTTCAGCGTATTAACCAAGTCTCACGAGTCACATACGTCACTTCTTTGTTGTCCCATTGCCCAAAATTTTCCTTTCCAGCCATCCATTTCTATGCCATCATGTGTACATACACCTGTCACAGGTCCACCGAAAGTTGAATGAAGAGGACGACTTATGACGCTGCACCGCCGACTCCTGCGCACCACTGCCCTGAGCCTTGGCGTCATCTCTACACTTGGGCTCACGCTCCTCTCCCCCACCACCCCCGCTGCTGCCAACCACCTCAACCGGGTTCTGCGCAGCCAGCCCATGCCCATTGGCCAAGCCCGCCCCGTCACCGACAGCGCCCTCGCACAACGCGATCTACCCCAAGTAGCACAGGTGCCCTCCTGGCTCACCGAAGGCCGCTCGCGCACCGCCGATGCCCTCCACACCAACTTCCAAGCACCCGTTATCCCCGTCCCCACCCTCCCTCTCGTTCCCGACCCGGTCCCCCTCCGCAACGGACGCACCGGACTTGTCGTTCTTCCTCCCTACCCCTACGGCGGCACCTTCAAAGTGGGCGTCTTCCCCCTCTTGGGGGTCTCCTGTCTCCCTTGTCGGAATGCCGATGTGTGGGGAGGTGACGTCGCTGTCAGCTGGGATGATGGTAAAGGCGGCACTTTTGTTATCTTCGGTGACACTATCGGCATCAACTACTACGGCAATCGCCGGATGCGCTCCAACACCCTTGCTTTCACCCACGACCTGGCCTACGGTGACGGTCTCCAGCTGGAACGTTGGGAAGTGGGAAAGGACGGCAAAGCCCGCGAAGCCATCCACTCCGCCCATATCAACGGCTTCGAACGCTCCAAGATCCCTACCGGCGCTTTCAGCTACAAAGGCGTGCAATACGTGGGCTGGCAGTCGGTCTCCCGGCTCGTCGGCGACAGCCGCAAATGGCTCACCTCACGCTCCGGGATCTCCGCCTCCTACGACCACGGCAAAACCTGGCAGACCATCCTCATCCGCCCACAAGGAAATTACGCCAAATTCCAGCAAGTATCCTTCGCTAAACGCGGCGACTACCTCTACGAATTCGGCAGCCGCCAAGGCCGCGAAGTCGGTGGCTTAGCCGTCGCCCGCGTTCCCCTAAGCAAAGTGGGCGACCTCTCCGCCCGTGAATACTGGACCGGCCTTCGCTGGACCAAGAACGCACCCCAACGCGCCTTCAACGTCATGGCCTTCATCCACGGTGAGCTGAGTGTGCAGTGGGATCCGCTCTTCCGCCGCTTCAACATGCTGCGCATGCAAGACGGCGGTGTCATTCTCTCCACCAGTCTGGACGGTGTGCTGTGGAGCCCCGGCCGCGAAATCTACAGCACGGGCTCCTCCACGTACTCCGCTTACGCACCGCAGCTACTCCCCAACCGGCGTGGCCCCAACCTGTTCTTCCTCCTCTCCATCTGGGAGGACTACAACGTCGTGACCATGTACACACCGCTAGGCTTCTAGCCGGGCGTAGCATCCCGGTACAGCAGCTAGCGCCGGCGCAACAGTCAGACGTGCAGTAGCTGGGTCGGCAAATAGCCCGGCGCAGCAGCTAGCGCCGCTGATCGCGCGGCTGCTCCGGCCGCTCATCCAGATTAATGATCTGGGTGGGAAGATCCTCCGTGCCGTCCTCCGGCATCGTCGTCGCCACCTCAAGATCTGCCAACGATCCCGTGTCCATCGGCGCAAACGGTGTAGCCGAAGACACCCGGGTAAACACGCCCGTCTCCACCGCGGAGCCCTCCTGCACCACAGACGCCGGTGCTGTCACCGTCGTGGGAACCTTCCGCCCCACTTTCACCGGGCGAATATCCGTCGGAATACCAGCATCCGGACGGCGCCGCAGCACCGTCAAGATGACGAAGATCGCAATCGTCGTCAACGCCAACAGGGCACCATTCGCCAACCAGGCCATGGCCGGATCGCCGCCATTACCGATCGCCGCCAACGCCGAGGTGATATACGACACTGGCATGAGGGAGTCGAAGAAACGGCTCATCCGCGAGGGCCACTCCGTCAACCACACGAAGCCCGACACCGACGCCTGCACAAACACCAGGAAGATATTGAGAAGCAGACCCCACTTGCGGCCCAACAAAAGCACCACGGCACCCGACCCCAACAGCAAGGCCGCCGAACCCACCGCCAACGTCGACACCATAAAGGTGCCCACCATCGCATTAAGACCCGCCATGGCAGTGAGGATCGCCGTCGCCGAAATGACCGTCATAAGCAGCCACACCGCCGCTATTTCCTTCCGCCCCAACCGCAGCCGCGACCACCAAGCCACCGCTGCCGCCAACGCTAGCAGCGCCGACACCAAATAGGCCTGGCCCAACGGCAAGCTCGGCTTCTGACCCCTCGACTGCAGCGCCAACTGTTCCTCCGCCATCTGCGCAACCTTCTGGTCGTTGGACAGCTTCATCAGTTCCAACATGGCCGTATGGGCCTTCTTCGTATTGCGCTCATTGGTCGTCGCCACACCCTGCAACTTGGACACACCGGACACCAACTCGCCCATCCCGTTATCCAACTGCACCAGACCTGACGCCAACTGCTTCGAACCAGACTGGGCCTTCATCACGCCGCTGTAGTACGCCCCACCCGGGTTCAGCTGGCGGGAGATCTCATTAGCCCCGGCCTGCAGGCGACGCAGATCTTTAATAGCCTGATCCGTCTGCCGTGAGTCGTGCAGCGTCTTCGACAGTTCTTGCAAAGCCTTACGGGTTCGCACTGTATCGGGATCATTCCCCACCAGCGTGGGGATGGTGGCATCCACCACAGCAGCCGCGGCTGCCTGGTAACGACGCAACGAAATCACCCCATTGACGGCCTCCGACACACCCCCGGCCACCTGCTTGGCACCCGAACCGAGCTGGCGAGTACCGTCCGCCACCTGGTCCATACCATTCGACAACTCAGCCGAACCAGAGCGGGCCTGGGCGGAACCATTCTTCAGCTTCCCAGCACCCTCATCCAGCTGGTCTACGCCAGTCTTCAACAGCCCCGCAGAAGTATTCGCCGCCGACATCGCATCGTTGGCGCGCGACAGATTAGACTGCGCCTTCTCGCCAGCCAGCAGTTCCTGGCGAGCTTCCTCATTAGCGGATTGTCCCGAGGCGGCACCCACCTGCCACGAATCGGACAGGTGAATACCCAAACCGGCCACAATCGCCGCGATGATCAGCGACGGCACCAGCATGGCGAAGAGCCGGCCAAAGACCGACAACCCCCGCAGGGTGGTCGATGAACCGTCGGCAGAACTCTCTCCAGATTTCTTACCGAAGGCCTTTTTCGTCGTTCCAGCTGCGGAACTCTTTTTCAGGGAGGGGCGTCGACTCATGTCTCTAGCCTAAGCAATCGACCCCGACTTATCACCTTTAGAGTGCACCGTAAAGTCTGTATTCTTGTAGAAAAGTCAGGAAAAATGTCAACTTCATTGAGGAGGCCAAGTCAGTGCTTGTGCTGTACAGTTTGGTCGTCCTAGTGCTGACTATTGCAGTAACCCCGCTACTGACTCGCTTCCTGGGCCGCAACGCCGGCTGGGTGATCGCTCTCATTGATCTCGCCCTCGCCTGTGGAATCTACGCTCCCCTGGGTCCACGCCTGCTGCATGGCGACACTATCACTGCCGACATCCCCTGGATCGCCTACTGGAATATTCACGTAGGCCTCCGCCTCGACGCGCTGAGCTGGTTCTTCGCCATGCTTGCCCTCGTTATCGGGGCTGTTGTCATGGCCTACTCTACCCGCTACTTCGATAGCCACGACCAGCACGGCAGACCCCTCCACCACAGCAGCTTCTTCCTCCTCATGGTGGTCTTCACCTTTTCCATGATGCTGCTGGTCACAGCCGACGATCTCACCCTTCTTTTCATCGGCTGGGAGCTCACCAGCCTCATGTCCTTCATGCTCATTGGGCGCTCCGGACACGCCGGCGAAGCAGGCTCCCTCCGCACTCTCTTCCTTACCTTCATTGGTGGCCTCTTCTTTCTGGCTGCCACCGTCACCATCATCGCCGTCACCGGCACCACTAACCTCACCACGGCACTCTCCTCCAGCGTGTGGGTGACGAACCCCGGCATCACTACCACCGTGGCGGTACTGGTCGCCATCGGCGCTTTCACCAAGGCCGCCCAATTCCCCTTCCACCTTTGGCTCCCCGAAGCCATGGCGGCAGAATCCCCCGTCTCCGCCTACTTGCACGCGGCCGCCGTTGTAAAAGCCGGCATCTACGTGCTGCTGCGCTTCTCTGCCGTTTTCCGCCTCAACCTCACCTGGCAGATCCTGCTGGTGGTTGTTGGCATGTTCACCGCCGTTATGGGGGCTCTCTTTGCCCTCCAAAAGACGGACCTCAAGAAGCTGCTCGCCTACTCCACCGTCTCCCAACTCGGCTGGATCGTCACCACGATCGGTATCGGCACCCACGCCGCCCTCACCGCCGCCGTCCTCCACACCCTCGCCCACGCACTCTTCAAGTCCGGGCTCTTCATGTCCATCGGCGCGCTACAACATGCCACCGGTACCCGCGACATTCGCCGTCTTCCCCCCATGTGGAAGCACACTCCGGGACTGATGGTGGTGACGGTGATCGGCGCTATCGGGATGGCCGGTATTCCCCCCACCTTGGGCTTCGTCTCCAAAGAATCCATGCTGACAAGTTTCCTCAGTGCCTGGGGTAACAACGCCGGCTCCATCGCCCTCACCACTGTCGCCGTCATCGGCGCCGCTCTCACTGTGGCCTACAGCTTCCGCATCATCTTGGGCGGCTACTTTGACGGTGAACGCACCGTAGTGGAAGGCAAAGCCGCCGCAGACATCGAACCCGACAGCTACGAACTCGTCCTCCACAAAGTGCCCTGGGTACTCACCGTGTTCGCGGCACTCCCCGCCATCGCCGGCCTCCCCCTCTACTTTGCGGTGACGGCCCTCGGACACCCGCTGTCGCAGATCGCCGCCAGTGCCATTAACCCCCACACCGCCAGCTACCGGGCTGCCGTCATCCACAACGGCCCCCAGCTCCACAACACCCACCTGCACCTTATCGCCGTTAACGACGTACTGCTGCTATCGCTGCTGGCCATCGTGATCGGCCTGCTCCTCGTGTGGCAGCGCAAGCGTGTGGACGCCCTCCTCGACCGCGAACTGCTTCCCCGCGACGGCGCCAGCAACCTGGCCACCGTGTGGGAGAGCATGCGCTGGGCCGGTAACCTGGCTGGCTCCGCCACCCGCTCCGACAGCCCCACCCGCCACGTGGGCGCCTTCGTTATTGTGCTCGCCGCCCTGGCGGGCACTGTAGCGGTGGGTCGTTTCTCTGGACAAATCGCGTTCCCGGAGCGCATTCCCGCCGTCGACCGGCCCATTGACCTGGTGGTGCTACTCATCGTGCTGGTGGCTGCCGGCGCCGCTATCGTCACCCGCTCCCGGCTGGCCGCCGTGGTACTGCTTGGTGCGGTTGGCGTCGCCATCACCCTCCAGATTTTCGCACTCGGTGCCCCCGATGTGGGCCTCACCCAGCTGCTGGTCGAAATCATCACCACCGTCATGTACATGCTGGTCCTCCGGCGGCTCCCCCGCACCTTCCAGAAAGCGTCCCGGCAGCGGCGGGTCTCCGCCGGTATCATCGCCGCCTTCTCGGGGCTCGCCGCCTTCGGTGCCGTCTGGGCGTTCACGGGGCGACGGGACCGCAGTACCCTCAGCCAGTACTTCCTCGACCACGGACCCACCATCACTACCGGCAATAACGTCACCAACACCATCATCAACGAGTTCCGTGCCTTCGATACCTTCGGTGAAATGGCTGTGCTTGGGGTAACGGGCCTAGCTATTGCCGCCGTGCTGCTGTCCGTCCGCCCCGAATACCGCCGCACCGGTAGCGCCAGCTTCCACCTCATCCGCCAGGAACTGCGGGAGCGAGTGGAGAAAAACGGCCGTATCGTACTGCCCACCTCCTACGCGTACCGCGACAGCATCACCAACTCCTACCCCATCCGCGTGTTCGTGCTGATGCTGTCCCCGCTGCTGCTCATCACTACCCTAGTGGTGTTCTGGCGCGGCCACCAGGAGCCGGGTGGCGGCTTCATCGCCGGTCTCATTCTGGCTGTCATGCTGGTGCTGGCCTGGCTGTCCACCCCAGTGGATCGGCCCCTCACCCGCCGCCGCACTCCCGCCGTGCTGGTCGCCACCGGCCTCACCATTGCCACCATCACGGGGCTCATCGGCTACCTCGCCACCCATGACCACAGCCTCGACGGGAGCGTTTCTCCGCACTCCTTCCTCTCCCCCCAACACTGGGATATTCCGGTGCTGGGCGCGGTACCCTCTGCCATGTTCTTCGACTTTGGTGTCACCCTCTGCGTGCTCGGCATGGTACTGACAGCCCTCAACCTGCTTGGATCAGGCCAGGTCCCGCTGGGTGCCCCCAGCGTGGAAGTGTGGCCGCCCTACGACCCACTGCACATGGATGCAAAGGAGGAAGGGCCCCTCACCCAGGCGGCCAGCCGCGTGAACTCCTATCACGACCCCATCCGACAAAAAGAGATCCCCCAGTATCGGGAGACTCTGCGGGCTCTCTCCGCGGCAGAATACAAGGCTGCAGAAGAGCGTCACGCCCGCTATCACCATTCCCGCTCGCAGACTGGAGGTGACGAGAAATGATTCTCGCCTTAACCATTGGCGTCCTCATCGCCGCAGGTGTATACCTCATTCTGCAGCGCGACATGATGCGCATCGTCCTCGGCTTCGGCCTCATCAGCCACGGCATTAACCTCACCGTGCTGGCTTCTGGCGTACTCGACCGCCGCGACGTGCCCCTCCTGCAGGAAACCAGTGTCGCCGCAGCCGCCGACCCCCTCCCCCAGGCGTTTGTCCTCACCGCCATCGTCATCTCTATGGCGGTCACTGTGTTCATGCTGGTCCTCGCCGTTATCGGCACCACCGACGATGTGAAAGCCACCCCTGACTCGGGAACGGAGAGTGACGAAGTATGACCCTCGCCCCCCTCCTCCCCCTCTGGGTGGCTATTCCGTTGGTCACCGCTGTCCTCATGGTGTTTGCCCAGCCCCTAGCACTGCGGCGCGTCATCTACCTGGCAGTTCCCAGCCTCTCCGTCATCGGCGCTTTCGTGCTGCTCTACCAGCACCGCAACCATGCTGTCATTGCCGAACAAGTAGGCGGCTTCGCCCGCGGCATCGGCATCTCGTTCGCCTCCGACGCCTTCAGCGCCCTCATGCTGGCCGCCACCGGCATCCTCATCATTGCCTCCGCCTGGTTCGCTATCTCCATCGGCGAGGATGAACACAACCGCTTCTTCCCCACCCTCACCCTGGTGCTGATGGCGGGTGTTAACGGCGCTATCCTCACCGCCGACCTCTTCAACCTCTTCGTGTGGATTGAAGTCATGCTCATGCCCTCCTACGCGCTCCTCGCCATCACCGGCACGTGGCGGCGCATCGGAGTGGACCGCATGTTCGTGGTGGTGAACCTCCTCACCTCCTCTGTCTTCCTCCTCGGTGTCATCTACATTTACGGCGCCGTCGGCGAGGTCAATATTGCGGTACTGGCCGGCTCCGCCGCCAACGAACCGCAGGTGGGAATCGCCATCACCGTCTGCCTCATTGCCCTCTGCGTGAAGGCAGGTGTGGTACCGGTGCACGGCTGGCTCCCCCGTGCCTATCCGGCCACCTCTGCCGCGGTGATGGGTCTCTTCTCTGGTTTGCACACCAAAGTGGCCATCTACGCCATTTACCGCATCGTCTCCACCATCTTCATTTTCGATACCCGGGGGCAGTGGATCATTGTGGTGGTGCTGTGCTTTACCATGCTGGTGGGCAGTTTTGGGTCGCTGGGTGAACAGCGTATTCGTGGCTCACTGGCGTTCCAGATGGTGTGCGGTGTGGGCTACATCCTCATCGCCCTCGCACTGGCTGCCAATACCAGCGACATTGAGGCGCGGGCAGTGGCTCTGGGTGCAGGCATCTTCTATCTCATCCACCACATGCTCACTATGGGATCCCTTATCCTCACCTCCGGGGCGATTGAAGAAACCTATGGTTCTGGCCGCTTCGATCGCCTCGATGGTTTGCAGCGCCGCGAACCCCTCGCCGCCGGCATTATGGCGGGCGGTATGTTGAGCTTGGTGGGCTTCCCACCCTTCTCCGGCGTACTGGCCAAGGTGGGTATTGCGCAGTCCGCCGCAACCGCCGGCGCGGCACTGGGGTGGACCGTCATCGCCGTCATCATCATCTCCTCCCTCGGTTCCCTACTCTCCATGATGTACCTGTGGAAGGGTGTCTTCTGGGGCCCACAGATGGCCATGTATCGGCCCATCGGGGCGGAGAAATTTCAGCCGGTGGAGGACGACCTCGTCATCAATAAGAAGCAACTGTTGCCCGGTGCATTCCTTCTTCTGCTAAGCCTGGCGGCCTTCTTTGGGGCTGGCTGGCTGGTGGATCAAACCACCCGGGCCGGCTTCTCCCTCCTCGACATTTCGGATTACATGTGGGCGGTGCTACACGTATGAGTGACATGACCCAGAACGCCACGCCCCCACGCGAGCTCACCGAAGCCGAATTGTGGGAGCAACAAGAACACGCCGAGGACCTGACCGACCGCGAATCGGAGGAAACTCACCTGCGGGAAGAGAGAAGTTCCTCCTTCACCTCTGCCGCCATGACACTGGTGCGAGCTGTCTGGCACCTCATCAAACGGCCCCGCACTGCCGGTCGCCGCTTCGTGGACTTTTTCGCGTCGGCGGGGCGTTGGCTGGCCTATGGTGCTTGGCTGTTGGCGGAAGTCGCCATTAATGCCGACGGCATGGCACTCGATATGTTTCGCCCGAACACCAAAATTTCACCCGCTATTCTGCGTGTTCCCTTGGAACGCATGAACAGTTTGGAGGTGACAGTGTTCGCCACCTCCATCACCTTGACGCCTGGCACGCTAGTGCTGGCTATCGACCGCGGCTCTGCCACCCTCACCATGACCTTGGATGGTGTGGCAGTCTCTGGCGATGACGGATTCCTACTGGTGCATTCGGTCTATGCCGAAGACCTGGATACGGTACGGGATGAACTGGAAACCATGATGAATAAAGTGCTGCGAGCCAGCCGCGGCAAAGCCTATGAACCACACCGGCTGGAGGTGACTGCCGCATGATGATCCTGACAATAATGCTCGTGATTGCCTCTGCGATCATCATCGTTGGTATGCTGCTTGGCCTCTACCGGGGTATAAAGGGCCCGGATGGGGCGAGCCGCGTCGCCATTAACGACCTGCTTTTCTATGGCATGTTGTGCATTGTCGGTTTCATTGGAGTGCTCAATAGCTCCAAAGTGGTGTTCGATGTGCTACTCATCGGCGGACTCTTCGGGGCCGTCTCCACCATCGCGTTATCGCGCGTCATTAACAGGGGGCACCGATGAACATTATTGTGCAGGTTCTGGTGGGCCTTATCGCCATCTTTGGAGCGTTGTTCTTCCTGGACACTGGTATCGCTATGAACCGCGCCAAGGACGCCGTCACCCGCGCAAATATGAACAGTCCAGCTATCTATGTGGGTTTCCCACTGGTGGCGTTTGCACTGTTTATTGGGGATATGGCCATGAACGGCTTCTCTTGGGCGCACCTTATTGAGTTTCTTCTCATCACCTTTATTGTGCCGGTGGGCTCGGCGTTGGGGTCCATGTATTTGGGCCGCGCCATGATGCTTTCCCAGGTTCGTTTAGACCCACGTACGGTGCGGGAAGACCTGCGTGATGTTTCCCCCGCTACGCGGGACGAGGCGGCTGAGACATGCCGTGAGGAGACGGAGAAGCACCATCACCATCTGGAGAAGTACTCCGAGTATGAGGAGTACGAGGAATATGACGAAGAATTCGACGAGGAGTCAGACGGCGCTGAGGAGAATACTGCCGACGAGAATCGCCGTTAACCCACGTTGGCATAGCACACTGCCCGCCCGGTTTACACAGTTCGTGTATCCGGACGGACAGTTGCTGTTATGAAAGTAGGTTGCGGTGAGTAGAACGCGATGATCGCGCCCACTGCTAGCTCCTAGTGGTTGTCCTTGTAGGACTTCTCGATGGCTGCTCCGACCTCTCCGTCAATGTTCTTCCAGTACTCGAACACGCGGGAGAGAACAGGTTCCTGCACTTCATCGAGGGTGCCGACGACGTTAGAGACGAGGCGCTCACGAGCAGCATCGTCCATGACCTCGCGGACGAGAACGTGTGGCTGGCTCCAGAAGTCGTCGTCCTCGTGCTCAAGCGGGTAGCCGCGGTACGGTTCATCACCGTGGGGCTCCCAGCGGCCCAGGTCGGCCGCGGAAAGTTCGGGCTGTGCGGTGGGCCCATTGCCACTGTTAGGCACGTAGGTGGGAACAGAGGGATCGTTGAACTCCATGGCCGCCGGACCCTGGTGGCTGTAGTTGTTGACGTCCACGACGGGGCGGTTCGGAGGCAGTTGCTCAAAGTTGGCACCGAGACGGTGACGCTGGGTATCCGGGTAGGAGAAGACACGGCCCAGCAGCATCTTGTCGGGGCTGAAGCCAATTCCGCGCACCAGGTTGGACGGGCTGAAGGCAGCCTGCTCGATCTGCACGTGGAAGTTCTTCGGAATCTGGTTGAGGGTGAGCTTGCCGACTGGGATCAGCGGGTAGTCCTTCTGACTCCAGGTCTTGGTGATGTCGAAGGGGTTGACCTTGTAATTCTCCGCTTCAGCCTCCGGCATGATCTGCATCTTGAGGGTCCAAGACGGGTAGTCACCATCCTGAATGTGCTGGTAGAGGTCGCGGCGGTGGTATTCGGGATCAGAGCCGGCCAGTTTGTCCGCTTCTGCCTGGGACAAGTAGCCAATGCCCTGGTCGGTCTTGAAGTGGTACTTCACCCAGAAACGCTCACCCTTGGCGTTGATCCACTGGTAGCTGTGGGAGGAGAATCCGTCCATTTCACGGAAGGATGAGGGTAGGCCGCGGTCACCGAAGAGCCAGGCCACCTGGTGGGCGGATTCGGGCGAGAGGGTCCAGAAGTCCCAGCGCATGTGGAAGGACTGCAGATCGGTGTCCGAGGTGCGCTTCTGGGAGTGAATGAAGTCGGGGAACTTGATGGCGTCACGGATGAAGAACACCGGGGTGTTGTTGCCGACCATGTCGTAGTTGCCCTCTTCGGTGTAGAACTTGAGGGCGAAACCGCGGGGGTCACGCTGGGTGTCAGCGGCGCCCTTTTCACCGGCGACGGTGGAGAAGCGGGCCAGCACTGGGGTCTTCTTGCCAGGTTGCAGGAAGTCTGCGGCCGTGTAGGCGGAGACGTCTTCGGTGACGTCGAAGATACCGAAGGCACCGGACCCTTTGGCGTGGACGACGCGCTCGGGGGTGCGTTCACGGTCAAAGTGGGCGAGCTTGTCGATGAGGCCGACATCGTGGAGGCCGATGTAGCCCTGTTTACCCTGCTGGAGGGAGAAGTCGTCAGAGGCGACAGGGGCGCCGGCGGCGGTGGTGGTGGCGGAGTTGTGGGGGGCGGGGCGGAGGCCGCGCTCGATCGGGTCCTCGTTCGTCATAATAAGGGTTTGCCTTCCTGGAATCGGATTGCGGGGTGAGAGACGGGGAGGGTGTCTCACGAAGGGGAGCTGAGAAGCTCTGTATCTATAGTGTTCCTTATTAATTGTTGACTGTCAATAGTTTTTTTATATATATAGGTTGTTCCAATAACGCCGGATAGGTTCCTTCACAAATGCACTGCAACTTCACCCCCATAAATGCCAAAAAGAGCCGGAAACCGCAGATACTGCACGGTTCCCGGCTCTTCGTTAAACGCTACAAGCGACGCGCGAATTAGGCGCCGAGACGCTTAGCGACCAGCTCAGCGATCTGAATGGTGTTGAGAGCGGCACCCTTACGGAGGTTGTCACCAGACACGACCAAGTTGAGACCACGATTACCTTCCACGGAGGGATCCTGACGGATACGACCCACCAGGGAAGGATCGATGCCGGCAGCAGCCAGCGGAGTGGGGACATCCACCAGCTCAACGCCGGGGGCGTCAGCCAGTGCAGCCTTGGCCTCTTCGGGGGTAATGGCCTTGGAGAACTGGGCGTTGATCACCATCGTGTGGGCGGTGAGCACCGGCACACGCACGCAGGTGCCAGAAACCTGCAGATCCGGAATGCGGAGGATACGGCGGGACTCGTTGCGGAGCTTCTGCTCCTCGTCGGTCTCGTCGGAACCGTCATCAACAATGTTGCCGGCCAACGGCACCACATCGAAGGCGATGGGGGCAACGTAGGGCCCCAGGTCCTCAGCCTTCATGGCGGAACCATCGTGGGTGAACGTTTCCATGCCGTCGACATTGTCGCGTACCTGCTGGGCGAGGGTACGGACACCAGCCAGACCAGAGCCGGACACTGCCTGATAGGAGGCGACAAACATGCGCTCCAGGCCAGCAACATTGTGGAGAGCCTGCATGACGGGCATGCACGCCATGGTAGTGCAGTTAGGGTTAGCGATGATGCCCTTCTTGAGGTCATCAGCTTCATCTGGGTTGCACTCGGTCACGATCAGTGGCACGTCGATGTCCTTGCGCCACGCAGAGGAGTTGTCGACGACCACAGCGCCAGCAGCGGCGAAGCGGGGAGCCTGTGCCTTAGAGGTGGTGGCGCCGGCAGAGAAGACGGCGATGTCAATACCCTTGAGGTCCTCATCGGAGACGGCGTTGACGTCTTCCACGACAACATCTTCACCACGGAACTGCAGCACCTGGCCGGCAGAACGCTCAGAAGCAAAGAAACGGACCTTGGTGCAGGGGAAGTTGCGCTCTTCGAGAATGGAGCGCATAACGCGGCCCACCTGGCCGGTGGCGCCGACGACGGCGACAGTAAGATTAGTCATTGTGTGTCCTTTGCGGGGTTATAGGGAAGCCACTCCCCGGTGGTCGTTATTCTCACAACCGAGGAGTGGCTGAAAGAAGTTTTTAGCGGCCGGTACCGGCATAGACGGTGGCCTCTTCATCGGTGCCCAGGTTGAAGGCATCGTGGAGGGCACGCACGGCGGCCGAAACGTCCTCGGAGTCGATGAGGACAGAGATGCGGATCTCCGAGGTAGAGATGAGGTCAATGTTGACACCCGCCTCGGCGAGAGCTTCACAGAAGGTGGCGGTGACACCCGGATGGGACTTCATGCCGGCACCGACCAGGGATACCTTTCCCACGTGGTCGTCGAAGAGGACCTGGTCGAAGCCGATCTCGTCCTTCTTGTCGTTAAGGAGGGCGACAGCCTTGGGGGCGTTGGCGCCGGAACAGGTGAAGGTGATGTCGGTCTTACCGTTGTCCACATCAGAGAGGTTCTGCAGAACCATGTCGATGTCGATTTCGGCATCGGCGATGGTGCGGAACACGGAAGCAGCGAAACCGGGCTTATCCGGGATGCCAACGACGGTGATCTTGGACTCGGACACGTCATGGGCGACGCCGGTGAGAATTGCTTCTTCCACGGGAATATCCTCCATTGATCCGGAAACGATGGTTCCGGGCTTGTTGCTGTACGACGAACGCACGTGAATAGGAAGGTTGCCGCTGCGCGCGTATTCCACACAACGCAGCATCAGGATCTTGGAGCCAACAGCGGCCATCTCCAGCATTTCTTCGAAGGAGATCTGGTCCAGCTTGCGGGCGTTGGGAACGATGCGCGGGTCGGCAGTGTAGACGCCGTCCACGTCGGAGTAGATTTCGCAGACATCTGCGTTAAGGGCGACGGCAAGGGCGACGGCGGTGGTGTCAGAACCACCACGGCCGAGGGTGGTGACGTCCTTGGTGTCCTGTGAGACACCTTGGAAGCCAGCGACCAGGACGATCTTGCCTTCCGCGAGGGCAGCTTCCACACGCCCCGGGGTGACGTTAATAATGCGTGCGTTTCCATGCTTAGCAGTGGTGATAACACCAGCCTGCGAACCGGTCATAGAAACGGCCTCCGCACCCAGCGAGGCAATAGCCATAGCCACCAGAGCGTTGGACATACGCTCACCGGCAGTGAGGAGCATATCCATTTCGCGCTCCGGAGGAGCCGGGTTGACAGACGTTGCTAGGTCCACCAGTTCATCAGTGGTGTCACCCATTGCAGAGCACACAACGACAACGTCGTTTCCGGCCTTCTTAGTGGCCACGATCCGTTCCGCGACGCGACGGATGCGCTCGGCCGATTCCAAAGAAGAACCGCCATACTTCTGTACGACGAGTGCCACGGGTAAATACCTCCATGTGCTGTGAACAATTTCACGCGTAATCCTACCTGTAGACCTGCGATATTGCCTAGTAGCAGCCTCAAATACACTATGAGAGGACACCCCCACGTGAGGGTACCCTCTCATAGCTCCGAAACCGGCTAACGCCTGTTAGCTGGGATTCTTTACTCAGATTGTAGGATTTCGGACTACTTTAGTGCAGCAGCCTTGGCATTGCGGTCAACCTTCATGAAGGCAGCATCCTTGGCCAGGAAGTAGTTCGGGCCGACAAAAATCTGGCGCGCAGTCTGATCGTTCTTCACATACATGTTTGCGAAGGCCAGCACGGAAGCTGCGAAAGCAGAGTACTTCCAGTGGTCCATTGCCTGGCCGTGATAGGCACCCTTCACCATTCCGATCCATGCAGGAACCTTGGTGACTTCCTTGTAACGAGCACGAACAGCCGAGTCGAAGCAGATGGTATCCTTCTCACCAGTGACGTAGAAGGTCGGCACCTGGACGTACTTACCCATGACGAAGACGCCAGGGCCCGGCTGCAGTGGCACAGCAGCGACAACCTTGAGACCGGGGAACTGCTTCTCCACGGTGGGGAGGAGCCAGCCAGCACCAGACTCGGTAGAACCGCCACCAGCGGAGTGTCCGGTCAGTACCACCTTGGAAGAGTCAATGTGACCGAAGAGCGGAGACTTAGCATCCTTGGACTCAGTGAGAAGATGTGCAGCACCCAAGACATCGGTGTAGCCGGTCCAGTTAGCGTAGGTGTAAGCTACGGCAACGATGTAGCCATGGGAAGCCCACATCTTATAGTTGTGAATAACCTGACCAGGCTCAGCAGCAACGCCAGGGGTATAGATTATGACCGGCAGCTTGCCCATTTTTGCGATGTTTTTGGGGTACACAAACTGCACGTCAACAGGATTCTTAGTACCATCCGGGAAAGTGCCCCAGCAGGTGTGGTCCATCTTGTTGTTATGCTGGGTCTTCAAGATCCAGTTGTAGACGGAGTAGGCCGGCCCACAAGGCTGGCTTGTCCTAGTGGACGTGGTGGCATACCGACCCAGGTTGGAGTACTGGTTCTGAATGTAGCTGCCCGTCACCACACCCGCACTATCAACCTTGATGGGTTGTGGTGCTGCCTGCGCAGTTCCTGCGGCCAGCCCGAGGGTAAGAACAGACGCCGCCATCGTGGCGGTAAACTTCTTGAGCCGCATAACCGATCCCTTTCGTATGCGAGCAGTTGTATTGGAAGAAAGTGTCCCACAACGGAGAATTGTGTGAAAAAAGGGCATTCTCGGAAGGATCTCAATAGTATTGAGGGGAGAAAAACTCTTATCTTCTCCGATTCTAAGAGCTTCTTCGGAAATTCTCGCTCGCCAATGGCAACAAGAATGAGGCCCCATGACCTATCAGCTTATCGCCGCTGTTCTGGCACTTCTGTCAGCTCTAGTGGTCGCAACTGGTACCGTCATCCGCCACCTCGTTGCCGATGAACAACCCCTCCCCGAAGAGGGTGGCGGCAGCGCCAAAGCCACCCTCACTTCCGCCAAATGGTGGGCCGGCGCCGGCGTCAGCGTCGTCGGCTACCTACTCCAAGCCGCCGCACTCCGCTTCGCCTCCATCCTGCTGGTGCAGCCCATCACCATCCTCTCCCTTTTCTTCGCCCTCCCCCTCTCAGCACGGTTCACCGGCCGACGGGTGCGCCTCCAGGACTGGATCTGGGCTGTCGCACTCACCCTCGGCGTGGGCGTATTGCTCGTCGTGGGACGCCCTACCAACACCCACGCAAAGGCACACCCGGCGCTGTGGGTCGGATCACTCGCCATGGGCATCATTATTGTAGTGCTGCTCATGCGCCTCGCGAAGAAAGGGCTGCGGAAAGACCGCGCTCTCCTCGTCGGTCTCGCCTCCGGTATCACCTATGGGTACATGTCATTCCTCACCAAAGGCGTGGTCATGAACCTCTCCGCCGGCCGCATCCTCACTGTCCTCACACACCCGGCGCTCTACCTGCTCATCATTGCCGCCATCGTGGGTACCTGGCTACAACAAGCCGCATTTAATGCGGGCGCTATCCAACAGTCGCTCCCCGCTATGACAGTCGCCAGCCCGCTCACGTCATCGCTCTTGGGCGTCATCGTGTTCCAAGAACGCTTCACCACCCCCGCATCCCTCTACTGGCTCCTCATCGTGGCAGTTATCGTCACCGTAGTCTCGGTTGTGCAACTCTCCCGCGCCGAAGCACAGGACGACATCGAACAGGATTAGCCCTTCTCTGTCGTACTGGGCTGAAAATCGAAAGTTTGTGGATCGAACGGCTCGTCAAGCGGGCCCAAATCGTCGTAACTCAACGGATCTTCACGCGGCTCCACATGCGTCTGCACATGCAGATCCGGGATGACGAGCATCAGCTGCTCCTCAATATCGTGCACCAGGTCATGGCCCTGCTTGACGGTCCAGTCGCCCGGCACCAGCACATCAAACTCGATAAAGTTCGAGGACCCGCTCGCCCGGTTGCGTACAGCATGGAAACCCACATCCTGGCCACGGTACTTGTCCAGGACCAGCTCCATCGACGCCTGGTACTCCTCGCTCATCGCACCGTCCATCAGGCCGTCGAGGGACTCACGCATCACTTTCCAGCCAGTCCACAAAATGTTGATACCCACCGCAATAGCGATAACCGGGTCCATCCAATACCAGTGGGTGAGCGCAACAATGCCCACTGCCGCCAACACACCCACCGTAGTATAGACGTCGGTCATCAGATGCTTGCCGTCCGCCTTCAGAGTAATAGACCGATGCTTCTTCGCCCCCCGCAGCAGGATCAGCGCCACCCCGCCGTTCACCAGCGTCGCCACCACGGAAATGAGCAACGCAATGCCCACATCCTCCAGCGGCTGCGGGTGCAGGAGACGTTGCGCAGCGGAAACAATAATGACGCCGGCCGCTACGAAAATCATGGCGCCTTCCGTCACCGCCGAAAAATACTCAGCCTTCGTGTGGCCGAACTGGTGCTCCTTGTCTGCCGGACGCGCTGCGACAATCAGCACAATAAGGGCCACCACCGCAGCTACCAGATTGACGATAGATTCAGCAGCATCCGAGAAAAGGCCGACAGAACCGGTGATGCGCCATGCCGTCATCTTCAAAGCAATGGTAATGACGGCCGCAGCAATAGACAGCCAAGCATATTTGGTGAGAGTACGGCGACTAGACTGCTGATCCATCTCCCCGGAATGGGAAGCAACGAGCGAGGATATCATGCCCCAAACTGTACTCGTCACCAGCACAAACGACTATGACAGTGGGCACGGGAGAATAGCGTCGAGCTGTTCTCGACGCGCTAGAACACGCCGATAAGCTGCACGAATCACTGTGAATAGCACAATAGGGGTCGCCGAAAGTGGGCCGAACGGTATAAACTGGCTGTATGCGTTGGGCATTCCTGCTACTTGGTTGCCGCGACGGGGCCCGTTTTTAGAACTGGCTCCCCGCCGCGGGGTTTTGCGCGCCGGTTCACTCCCACCTTTCTCAAGACGTAGCAGTCTCCAGACCACACCGTCTGTGACACAACAGCGTCCCTTCCCCTCACATACGAGTTTTGACACGAGGTTTTTTCACCATGGCCCCCTCTGACACTTTCGTCGCCGCCGCATCCACCATCGTTCCCCCCTCCAAACCGGCCCCCACCGAGCAGCCCAGCTGGAACAAGCAGAAAAACTCTTCTATGCCTTCCTTCCGCTACCGCTCCTACGCAGAAGAAGTGGAAGCCGTTGAGCTGCCAGACCGCACCTGGCCTAACAAGGTCATCGACCGCGCCCCCCTCTGGTGCGCCGTCGACCTGCGCGACGGCAACCAGGCACTGGTTGACCCCATGAGCCCTGCCCGCAAACGCCGCATGTTCGACCTGCTGGTTCGCATGGGCTACAAGGAAATCGAAGTGGGCTTCCCCTCTGCCTCCCAAACCGACTACGACTTCCTCCGTGAAATCATTGATGACGGCGCCATCCCCGACGACGTCACCATCCAGGTGCTGGTACAGTGCCGCGAAGACTTGATCCGCCGCACCTTCGAAGCATGCGCCGGTGCCCCCAACGTTATCGTCCACTTCTACAACTCCACCAGCATCCTGCAGCGCCGCGTCGTCTTCCGTAAGGACAAGCCCGCCATCAAGAAGCTGGCCACCGATGCCGCCGAACTCGTCAGCACGATCGCCAAAGAATACCCGGACACCCACTGGCGCTGGGAATACAGTCCCGAATCCTTCACCGGCACCGAACTCGCCTTCGCCAAAGAAGTCTGCGACGCCGTCACCGAAACCGTTGGCGCCACCCCGGAATACCCCATCATCATCAACCTGCCGGCCACCGTCGAAATGACCACCCCCAATGTTTACGCCGACCAGGTGGAATGGATGAGCCGCAACCTCGCCCACCGCGACGCCACCATCCTCTCTCTCCACCCCCACAACGACCGCGGCACCGGTATCGCCACCGCCGAACTGGGCTACATGGCCGGCGCCGACCGCATCGAAGGCTGCCTCTTCGGCAACGGTGAACGCACCGGCAACGTCGACCTCGTCACCCTGGGCCTCAACATGCTGACCCGCGGCGTCGACCCGCAGATCAACTTCAGCGATATCCGCGAAATTCGCTCCACCGTCGAATACTGTAACCAGATGCCGGTTACCCCGCGCCAGCCCTACGGCGGCGACCTCGTCTTCACCGCCTTCTCTGGTTCCCACCAGGACGCCATCAATAAGGGCTTCGATGACCTCAATGCCGTCGCTGCCCGCGAAGACAAAAACGTCTCCGACGTCACCTGGGAGGTTCCCTATCTGCCCATCGACCCCAAGGACATCGGCCGCAACTACGAGGCCGTCATCCGCGTCAACTCGCAGTCCGGCAAGGGCGGCGTCGCCTACATCATGAAGACCGACCATGGCATGCGCCTGCCCCGCCGCATGCAAATCGAGTTCTCCAAGACCGTCCAGCGCGTCACCGACTCCGAAGGTGGCGAAATGAACTCCAAGCAGCTCTGGGACCTCTTCTCCGAGGAGTACCTGGACCGCATCGAGCCACTGGAACGCATGAGCCAGTCCCTGGAAGCCGCCAGTACCGACGACGGCAACGACCGCATCACCGTCAACGTGTTGTGGCACGGCGAAGAATGCGAAATCTCCGGCGTCGGCAACGGCCCGCTGGCCGCCTTCGTGGACGCCCTACAGCAGCTCGACATTGACGTCAGCATCGTCGACTACCAGGAGCACGCCATCACCGCCGGCTTCGACGCCGACGCCGCCGCCTACGTGGAATGCGAAGTGAACGGCACTCCCGTCCACGGTGCCGGCATCGCCTCCTCCATCAGCGTGGCCTCCCTCCGCGCAGTGGTGAGCGCCGTCAACCGCGCCCTCACCGGACGCTCTCCCGCCGCCAGCTAACTCCCCCTCTCCCAAGGAATTTATGAAATCAACCGCTCTTCCCGCAGTCGCCGCTGCGGCGCTCCTCACCGTGAGTGCCGCAGTAGGCACTGCTCCCAACGCCACTGCTATCAACACCAGCACCGTCGCCCCCAATCTGCCCTACGTCACCAAAGTGATCTCCCATGGAGCACTCTGCACCGGCACCCTCATCTCCCCCTCCTGGGTGCTCACCGCCGCCCATTGCGTCCGCAACGGAAATACGGTGACTGGCACCGTCAGCTTCGGAAATAAAGCCACCAACACTGTCGGCTTCACCGGCGCCTACCAGCACAGTAAATGGGACGTCGCCCTTATACATCTCCATGAACCACAGGTTGGACGTCCCTTCGCGCTCCTGTCCCCCGCCCCCGCCATCGAGAAAACCTTCGGACACACCTACGGATGGGGCAAAGGCCGCTTCCCACTGCGCGAAGGCAATGCCCAAGTAGTGGGCCACTACGACGGAGCGCACGGAAAAATGTTTATCACCTACACCGAACGGGGAAAACAAGAACCGGGCGATTCCGGCGGCCCCTTCATGCAAGGCCCATTCCTTGTAGGCGTACTGTCCTCCATCGGTGGAGCCACTACGAAAACAATCAGAGCGAACTATGTTGAAATCGTGCACCTCTGGCCGTGGATTACCGCCACTCTCGCCCGCTGGAGCCCCCTTTTCTGCAAGTACAGAACGCCCAGCTTCACCAGCTTCGTAGAAAGGACAGCACGATGTACTCTCAACACGCCCACCCCGCACTCGCCACAGCACTTACTCTCGTCCTCACCGGAACCTCCCTCATCAGCCTCCCCACTCCGGCCGATGGCGCACCACTCACCTAGCACTCCCAGAAACTTGGCCGCTCCTGCACCCGCTGGATAAAAGAACCACGCACCCAAACCTGCCGGATCTATAGCCCCAGCATGCGCACCACCCTCACCGTAGATCTCCAGCTACCCCTCCGCCCCACCGCTCCCATCCTGCACGTTTTCGGTGGCATGTGGCAGCACGAGCACCAGGGCATGCTCATGCCCCACGTCGGTGGCCTTGCCCACGCGCTCAGCAGCACCGATGTAGGATTTGTCGCACCTGTCGCCCCCACCAACGGATCTATGTGGACGGACTGGCGCAACCCCACCCTTATCTCCGACAAAAACCTATCAAGTGGGAAACGTTCTTCACCCAAGAACTCCCCAACTACCTGTGGCGCACCTTCGGTATTCCCCCACGTCCCCGTAACGCCATAGCACTCGGCGTCAGTATGGGTGGCGCAGGCGGGGCTAGCATGATGTACCGGCATCCTGAGGTGTACCGCGCTGGCTACTTTCTGAGCGGCTTTTACAATTTCACCTCACCGCTGGGGCGTACTGCCCTCGGGGTAATTAGCGGACTCAGCGGCAACACCGGACACGACATGTGGGCTTACGACGACTACTCCGCGCATTCCCCCACTGAACTTGCAGACCGGACATCCCTCTTCCACACACGTTTCGTCGCCAGCACAGGAGTACTCGACCTCTCGAATGGAGAGATCAACCACAAAGTTGGCGACAACCTGCTGCGCCTCTACGGTGGTACCTGGTTGGAAGCCGGAATGAGTGTCTCCCTGTCACAGTTCCGTATGGTGGTGAAGAAGAAGGACCCGCAGGCGCTGCGCGATGGAAAAGCCACATTCGTTATCTACCCCACCGGAGTGCACTTCTGGAACTTGTGGCGGCGGGACATGTATGACGAGGGCGGCCTGCAGGACATTCTGCGCCGCAGTGGGGTGCGGTTCGTGCCGATAGCCAACCCAGCACAGCTGCAGGACCCTTTCACCCGGTCGACCACGCCGAAGGCGAAAGACACACCCACATCCGTGGAGAAGCCCAACCCCGCGGCTTAGCTAGGCACCCAACCCCATCTTCACCATGAGGATAATAAGCACCTGCGCCACCACAATCTTGACGATCATCGACATCGGGTAGACCGTCGAGTAGCCAGTGTTCGGCAGATCATTATTCGTCTGGTCGTTGGCATAACCCAACGTTGCCGGCTGGGTAAAGAGGCCTGCCGCCACACCCATCGCCGTACCATAGGGCAACTTGAAGCCCTTGTAGACAATGACCAGCGTCAACGACGTCAGCAAGAAGGTAATAACACCACCCACGGCAATCACTGTCAGAGACGCCGGGTTCGTCACCGCTTTGAGGAAGTCGCCACCGGCGTTTGCGCCAATACCTGCCAGGAAGAGGGTAATGCCGAACTGTCGAATGGTGAGGTTAGAGGAGTAGGGAATACGCCACACAATGGGGCCAGTCCGACCCAGGGCACCCAGAATGAGGCCAACGATAAGCGGGCCACCCGCCGAACCCAGCTCCAGGACACCGCCACCGGGAATGGGGACAGGAATCTTGCCCACCAGCAGACCGAGGGTAATACCCACCGCAAAGGTGAGGACGTCGATCTCAGAGAGACTCTTGTAGGAATCGCCGAGGATACGAGCGGCCTGGGTGAGATTCTCTTTGCTGGTGACAACGCGTACACGATCGCCCAGCTCTAGGCGGGAATCATCCGTCGCCACCATGTCGATGTCGCCACGGCGAATACGGGTAATGAGGATGCCGTGCTTACGCTGCAGCCCCAACTTGCCCAGCTTCACACCCACCACATTGGGGTTGGAGACGAAGATGCGGCGCAGACCGGAAGTGACATCGTAGTAGGCCAGGTCCACGTGGGAGTCTTCGCCGAGGAATTCGGTGGCCGCGTCGAGGGCGTCCTGTGTACCGGTGACGCACACAATCATGCCCTTCTCGATAACATCACGCACCGAGGCGATACGCATCTTACCGGCGTCGATGCTTACTTCCTCCGGGTAGCCTTTCTCGTCCAGCAGGTGCGGGTCGATCTCGTAGGCGTCCGGAGTGAGCATGCGAGAGACGATGATGTGGTGGCCAATGCGAGAGTTGAGGTCCGCTATGCGGGTAGCATCATCGCGGGTGACCAGAATATTGCGGGTGAAGATGGGTACGGCCGCCACGCCCGCACGCACCGCTTCCTCCTGGTGGTTAATGTGGAACACCTTCTGGAAAAGGGCAAAGGCGGCAATGGAGGCCAGTACGCCCAGTGGATAGGACAGGGCGTAACCCACGGTGGGGAGGCTTTGTGCCGCATCCACACTGCCTGCGGCCTTCACCGCAGCGGAGTCCGCCAAGCTGGGAAGGGCGTTGGAGACGGCAGCCAGCGCGGGAGTGTTGGTAAGGGCACCCGTGTACATACCGGCGGAGATGATGGGTTCCATCTTGAAGAGCGCCACCATCCCGATGGTGAAGCCGGCACTGCTCAGCACGAGGACGATGATGAGCAGGTTAAGGCCGAGGCCTTTGGTGCGAAGGGCCCGGAAGAAGGCGGAGCCGGAGGCCAGGCCGATAGTGTAGACGAAGAGCGTGAGACCCATTACCCAGACGATGTGAAGCTGCTGGATGGGGTGCCCGTAGTTGGTAAAAATGGCGGAGATGATGAGGCCGACGAAGAGTACTGCGGCGACACCGAGGGAGAACGAACCAATGCGAATGCGGCCAACAAAAAACCCCAGTGCCATAATGATCATGAGCACAAGCAAGGGCTGTTCCGCGAACCACCCGATAACAGCGGACACGTCACGCTCCTAGAGAGTTCTTAGGGTAAATTCCTCACTCCTGTCATCCTACCGAGGCCTCTGTGAAAGGCACGCCCAGTTTCTATAAAGCAGCCGCGCCGCGAAAGAGTTCTACCACTCTTCTCTCGCCCTTTAGAATGAGTGCATGACGAACGCCTCTCTTGGTTTCCGCGGAACTCTCGCCCGCTGGTCGTGCTTCGCAGCACGCTGGGCGTCACGCACATTGGGACGCGGAAATGGCGGCATGATTGGCGGCCTGGTGGCCCTCCAAGTCGACCCCAACATTATGTCTAAACTTGCAGGTGAACGCATGTCTGTGGTGGTGACGGGGACGAACGGAAAGTCCACCACCACCCGCATGGCAGCCACCGCACTGCGCACCCAGTACACAGTGGCCACCAACGATGGTGGTGACAATATGGACGCCGGCATCGTGAGCGCGCTCAACCAGCATCTCGATGCCCAAACCATCTGTCTAGAAGTGGACGAAATGCACGTCCCCCATGTGATGGATGCCATATCCCCCACCGTGCTGGTGTTGCTGAATCTCTCCCGCGACCAGCTGGACCGGGTAGGCGAAATCAACACTATTGAGCGCCGCCTGCGGGCCGCCGTCGCCGCCCACCCCGAGACCATCGTCGTCGCCAACTGTGACGACATGATGATGACCTCCGTCGCCTACGACGCCAAGAATGTCGTGTGGGTCAGCACCGGAGGCAGCTGGTCAAACGATGCCACCACCAGCCCCCGCAACAATTCCGCTATTCTGCATGCGGATGGTGACTGGTGGGCGGCCGAACCTCTGGAGGACGGCCGCGAATTTCGCCGCCCCACCCCGGACTGGTGGGTGGATGACGATGGCTTGCACGGCCCCGACGGACTCTCCCTGCCCATGCATCTGCGGGTACCCGGCCGCGCTAATCGCGGAAATGCCGCCCAGGCGGTTGCGGCTGCCGTCAACATGCTGGTGAGCGCCGAGGATGCGGTGCGTGCCGCGGAGTCGGTGGATGATGTGGCCGGCCGCTACACTACCCTCCAGCTCGACGACCACGAGATCCACCTGTTGTTGGCGAAGAATCCGGCAGGCTGGCAGGAAGCTCTCAATATGGTGGACCGTACCGCCGACTCGCTGGTCATCTCCGTGAACGGGCAGGAGGCGGACGGCATTGATCTCAGCTGGCTGTGGGATGTGCGCTTCGAGAACTTCTCCGATACCGCCGTGTTCTGCTCCGGCGAACGTGGCACCGACCTGTCAGTGCGGTTGACCTATGCAGGTGTGGAGCATGAGCTGATCCACGACCCTTTGGAGGCGATCCGCGCTTGCCCGCCAGGCCGCGTGGAGGTATTGGCAAACTATACGTCGTTCCGCGATCTGTTCCGCGAACTCCGTCACCTAACGGGAGCTGGGGCAGGTACCGCCGACGATCCGACCTCACGGGACCACTAGGAGAACAACAGTGAGTACACTTTCTAACCCCACGCCTGGGCGGGATTCTGTTATTCACATTGGGGCGCTGCTGCCCGACATTATGAGCACCTACGGGGATGACGGCAACGCGCTGGTGCTGCGAGAGCGGTTGCGTCGGCGCGGCTACCAGGCGGAGATTGTTCGCATTACTTTGCAGGATGAGGTGCCGTCTAGCTGCGATATTTACACCATGGGAGGTGGTGAGGACGTCGCCCAGATCCTCGCATCGCAGCATCTACGAACGCACCGTGGGCTTTTTACGGCAGTCGAGGCGGGGCGCCCGCTGCTGGCAATTTGTGCTGGTGTGCAGCTGCTGGGCGAGTGGTTCCAGGTGGCTGACGGGTCCCATGCGGAGGGTGTGGGACTACTAGATGCGACCACTGTTCCACAGGCGACTCGCTCGATCGGCGAGCTGGTGGGTACGCCGGTGGTGGAGGGGCTGACGGAGCCACTCACCGGGTTTGAGAACCATATGGGTGCGACGGTGTTGGGCCCTGATGCGCGCCCGCTGTCCCGCGTGAAGTACGGGGTGGGTAATAGTGTGCCGGCGGGGTCTGCGGTGCCGGATACCGGACTGGTTGATGGCGTGGTGCAGGGCAGCATTGTGGCGACCTACATGCATGGCCCTTGTTTGGCCCGGAACCCCCAGTTGGCGGACTATCTGGTGGCGCAGGTGTTGGGGGTGCCGGCAGCTGAACTGGAGCCGTTGGAGATTCCGGCTATTACGCTGCTCCGTAAAGAGCGGCTGGCGGCGGCTAAGCACCCCTTCAAGCGCACTGCCTAGGGGTACTTTACGTACTCCGAGGGTAGTTAGTGCACGTGTCGTAGGTGCTTAGCGCGCCGCTCTCCTAGTGCGGGCTACGTTCGGATGCCCGCGTTACTGCGTGGCCAGCGTAATGGGTTACCCAGCGTCAGTGGGTGCCCAGCATTATTTTGCGTCGATAGACCGCAGTGCCGGGACCGCTACCAGGCACGGTACCTCGATAACTTTCTTGTCTGCCAGAGTGTTCAGCACGATGGCCCAGACACGCTTGTTGTAGGGCAGGGTGAGGTGGTCGGAGTGGTCCTTGTCGCAGCCGTCTTGCACGGTGATGTTGGTGACGGTGGCACCCGGCACAGCCTTCTGGAAGTTCGGGTTGTGGGTAGAGATGGCGGTGAACTGGTCGTACTTGGTGGATAGGTTCGTGTAGGTGATGCCGGGGAGGGTGTCAGGGTTGGTGATGGAATTGATGATGGGTGAGCCGGTCATCATCTGGGCAGCGGCGATAGTGCCGAATTCCAGAATGTTTCCTACCAGAGCCGGTTCAGCATTCTCGGCGTAGACGGCTCCCACGTCCTGTACACCGAGGGGGTTGATGCCGACATTGATACCGCCCAAAGTGATGATGTTGTCGATAAAGCTGGGGCCGTAGGTATGGGCGATGAGGTTAGCGACAGTACCGCCCTCGGAGTAGCCGATAATGTCGACTGTCTTGGCTCCGGTAGTCTTCATGACTTCGTTGATAAAGGCGGCGGTGAAGGTGGCGGAGGCTTCGATGTCGCCCAGGCCGCCGAAGTCAAGGCCACCGATGTCACGGACAACCTTGGACATGGCACCGTCCCGATCCTTGGCCATGTTTACGGCGTAGACACAGTAACCCCGGTCTTTGAGCACGGGACCGAACCCAGCCCAGGCGGTGTTGGCAGTCATAGACATACCGTGGATGAGAATGACCGGGTTGGGCTTCTTGGGGTTGGGCTTGCAGCTCCAATCATTGACACCCTTAGGCGCAACCGGATCAGTACCGTCTTTGAGGATGGCGTCGGCAATGCTGGTTGCAGGCTGGCTGTGACCTTGGGTGGTGGCACGCACAGTACTGGAGGGTAGTTCGGGCAGCTTCTGGTAGTTGGGAGCTGCTGCGGCAAGGGTGGTGGAGCTCGCCACGATGGCGGCGGAGGCTATGAGGGCAGCGAGCGTTTTGGTGGTCTGGAACACTGCCGATCCTTTCTTCGTTTAATTCCCGAATGCGCCACAAGCGCTGGGAAAGAGGGCGAAATAACGGTAAACAGAGGGAGTCTGCTGGGACTTATTCTTAAGTTTCTGGATACTGACTGCAACGCTCTAAACTGACAGTTTCCAAAGAACATAAGAATTTTGCCCACAATTTTAATTATTTATGTGTTCGAGTGACTTAATCACTGCATCAAAAAAGCCGTCGCCCCCTGTAGGTTCATAACCACAGGGGGCGACGGTAGATAGCTTGGGAAGTTGACAAATCCTGAGAAGATGTAATCCGTTACGCTGCTGCAAACTGACAACAAACCGTTGCTTAGTCCACCTCAACAGCGAGTTGTTACATACCCTTCAGTTCTTCCACGATGGCATCTACAGAGTCCTTCGCATCACCGAAGAGCATGGAGGTCTGCGGCAGGTAGAAGAGCGGGTTATCGATGCCGGCGTAGCCGGAGTTCATGGAACGCTTGGAGACAATCACAGAGTGAGAGTCAGCAACGTTAAGAACCGGCATACCGTAAATCGGGGAGCTCGGATCGTCCTTAGCAGCGGGGTTGGTGACATCGTTAGCGCCAATCACCAGGGCAACGTCGCAGCGGCTGAACTCACCGTTTATCTCGTCCATTTCCTTCATGGCGTCGTAGTCGATACCGGCTTCGGCCAATAGCACGTTCATATGGCCAGGCATACGACCAGCCACAGGGTGGATGGCGTACTTCACCGGAACGCCCTTTTCGGCCAGCAGGGCAGCCATTTCCTTGACGGCGTGCTGAGCCTGAGCGACGGCCATGCCGTAGCCGGGGACGACGATAACTTCATTAGCGTAGGCCATCTGGATGGCAACGTCAGCGGCAGAGGTGGACTTCACCGGGCCACGGTCAGCAGCGCCGCCGGCGACAGCAGCGCTGTCGCCACCGAATCCGCCGGCCACGATGTTGAGGACAGAGCGGTTCATGGCCTTCGCCATGAGGTTGGTGAGGATGGTACCGGACGCGCCGACGATCATACCCGCGACGATCATGGCGGTGTTGTTAATCGCCAGGCCGGCAGCTGCAGCGGAAAGACCCGTCATAGCGTTCAGCAAGGAGATAACCACCGGCATGTCAGCACCACCAATGGGCAGCACGAGCATGAGGCCGAGGGCAGCGGAGACGATAATGATGCCCAGCATCCACCAGACGTTGGCGAAGGTTCCCACGTTGACGCCGATAACAATGGCGAAGGCCACTGCGGCAAGGAACAGCACAGCATTAACAATCTGCTGCGCCTTACCGAGGCCGATCGGGCGACCGGGGATGAGGCCCTGCAGCTTAGCGAAGGCAACGATGGAACCCCAGAAGGAGATGGAACCGATGATGGCGGCGAGGATGGAGCCGACGATGACGGTGGTGGTGAGCACTGCGGAGGAGCTAGCGGCGCCAGCTTCTTCTGCGATGAGCGTGCCGTCGAAGCCGCGGTATTCCATGGCTTCGGTGAGGGCGATGAGGCCCACGGTTCCGCCACCGAGGCCGTTGAACATAGCAACGAGCTGCGGCATTTCGGTCATCTTGGTCTTGCGGGCAACCGGCACTGCAATGGCGGTACCAATGACGAGACCGACCACGATGAGGATCCAGTTGACAGTGTAGTTGCCGTCGTGGGCCATCTCTTTGCCGATGAGCTTGAGGATGGTACCGACGAAGGCTATCACCATACCGACAGCGGCGATCTTGTTACCGCGGACGGCGGTGGACGGTCCGGTGAGGCCGGAGAGACCGTAGATGAAGAGAATGAAGGCAACAATGTAGAGCAGGTTAGCTGCGATAGTCATTAGTCTTGAGCCTCCTCAATCGGCTGACGATCCTTCGGCTTGAACATTTCGAGCATGCGATCGGTAACGACGAAGCCGCCGACGACGTTCAAGGTACCGAAGATGACGGCCACGAAAAGGATGATGCCAAGAGCGACGTTCATGCCGGTGCTGTCAGAGGTAAGGTCCACGGAACCGAGGACCCACATGGCACCCAGCACGACGATGCCGTGGATGGCGTTCGTGCCGGACATGAGGGGGGTGTGTAGGGAATTGGGGACCTTGGAGATCACCGCAAAGCCGACGAAGCCGGCGAGCACGATGAGGGCTACAAGGAGCAACAGGTCATTAGCAGACATGGACTAGGCCTCCTTGTCACGGGTGACGCAGGCACCAGCAAGGATCTCGTCCTCGAAGTCGGGGGCAATAGCACCCTCGTCGTTGAGCATGAGTTCCAGGAGAGCCTGGATGTTCTTGGCGTAGAGCTCCGAGGAATGCTCCGGCATAGTGGCCGGAAGGTTCAGCGGGGAGCAGATGGTGACACTGTTCTTGACAACGGTCTCACCGGGTTCAGTGAGTTCACAGTTGCCCCCAGTCTCACCAGCTAGGTCGACGATGACGGAGCCGGGCTTCATGCGGGAAGCGGCATCTGCCGTGACCAGGATGGGGGCGCGACGGCCAGGGACGAGGGCGGTGGTGATGACCGCATCTGCATCGCCAATGGCAGCAGCTAGACGCTCCTGCTGGAGGGCCTTCTCTTCGTCGGTGAGCTCGCGGGCGTAGCCACCTTCACCAGCAGCTTCAATGCCGAGGTCGAGCCACTTGGCGCCAACGGACTTCACCTGCTCGGCAACCTCTGGGCGAACGTCGTAGCCAATGGTGCGGGCACCAAGGCGACGTGCAGTGGCGAGGGCCTGCAAGCCAGATACACCCACACCAAGCACCATTACGGTGGCCGGTTTCACGGTGCCAGCAGCGGTGGTGAGCATAGGGAAGAAGCGGGTGAGCTGGTCAGCTGCAACGAGCACGGCTTTGTATCCAGCGACGTTGTTCTGGGAGCTCAGTGCGTCCATCACCTGGGCGCGGGAGATACGCGGAATTGCTTCCATGGCGTAGGCTTCGACACCCTTGGCCTTGAGCTCGCCAATCTGGTTCTCCTGGGAACGGGGGTTCAGGAAGCCGATGAGCCGGGTGCCGGCAGCAAGCTTCGCAATTTCCTTACTGCTAGGTTCTGCCACCTTGACGACAACGTCGCAGTCCCAGGGGTTTCCAATAACAGCGCCAGCGGCTTCGAATGCACTATCCGGGAGAAGTGCCGCCTCACCGGCGCCGGACTCGACGACAATGTCCAGTCCCTTTCCAATAAGTTGAGTGATGACCTTGGGAACGAGCGCCACACGACGCTCTCCCGGTACGGTCTCACGGACCACACCGATGCGTGGCCGTTGTGCCGATACCATTCAATCCTCGCTTCCTGTTGTGATTTAGTAGCTAAGGCGTTGTGACAACTATAAGGAATTTTGCCTTGCTCGCGACGATAAAGAAACTGGGATGTCCTGTGAATTTCCAGCGAAATCTTGTGGCCTGCTGAACAGGGATGAGAGAAATTTCACACATCTTCACAAAAGACCTGCGAGACGCGGGTCACATTGCTGTTTTATGAGAGTACTAGACCACATACAGCGCGGCCCAGATGACACAAAAATGGAAACCGAGCCACTCCACTGGAGGGCTCGGCTGCCAGAAAACTGTGTGAAGTTAGGGGGAGAACACCCGGTTATTAGCGGACAACGCGAATTTTCTGGGCGGCAGATTGTGATTTATTCAGGGAGTCTTCCACATCCACACCCGTCGCCACCACGACACCCAAACGCCGGCCCACATGCACCTCCGGCTTACCAAACAGACGCACATCCGTCCCCGGCGTCGCCAATGCCGCATCGACACCCCAGAAGCCCAACCCTTCGCCATCATAGGGCGACTTAATGACGCTACTGGCCGCCGGATACAACAAGGTGGTGTCAATAGGCAGACCCAACACCGCCCGCGCATGCAGCTCAAACTCACTCAATCGCTGCGACCCGAGGGTGACGAGCCCTGTATCGTGCGGACGCGGCGACACCTCCGAGAACAGCACATCGTCACCCTTCACAAAGAGCTCCACACCAAAGACGCCGCGGCCACCCAATGCACTCGTCACCTTCGCGGCAATCTTTCGCGCCGCCGCCAACGCCGTCTCCGTCATCGGCTGCGGCTGCCACGACGCCACATAATCGCCATTCTCCTGATGGTGCCCAATCGGGGCGCAGAAACGGGTAACCGTCTCCCCCGTCTCCGGGTCAATCCCCCGCACCGTCAACAGCGTGATCTCATAGTCGAAGTCCACGAACCCCTCGACAATGACACGCCCCTGATCCACCCGAGAATCCTCGCACGCCCGCTCCCAGGCCACATCCATATCCTCCGCCCGGCGCACCACCGTTTGGCCGTGACCGGAAGAGGACACGATGGGCTTCACCACGCAGGGGAGCCCCAGGCGCACAATGGCATCCTTCATTTCTTCCCGCGAAGACGCGAACTGGTACGGGGAGGTAGGCAGACCTAGCCGCTCCGCCGCCAAGCGACGGATGCCCTCCCTGTTCATGGTGAGCTGTACTGCGAGAGGAGTGGGGATCACCGTCGCGGTACCCTCATCCTGGATGAGGGCCAGCGCATCAGTGGCAAGCGCTTCAATCTCCGGGATGACAAAGTCCGGCCGCTCCACCCGAATAAGGCGCAGCAGCTGGTCCGGGTCCGTCATGTCGATGGTGTAGCTGCGATGCGCCACCTGCTGGGCGGGTGCACCAAAGTACCGATCGACGGCAATCACTTCGACACCAAGCCGTTGGAAAGCAATAGCGACTTCCTTACCAAGCTCGCCAGAACCCAACAGCATCACCCGTGTTGCACCGGGAGTGTGTGCAGTACCGATGCGTCGCAGGACGCGTGGTGTCGTCATGAGGAGTCCCCTTCTCAACTCGTTACTAGCTCTCATGATAGAGCAGGTTTACCTGTTATCCCCACAGCACCAGCTGTGATTCGGTGAGGTTAGCCACTCCAGCAGCACAGACAAACACTGTGTGTTGGAGCGGATCATAGTAGTAGTAGCGGCCAGGCTGACGCCGCGCCTGCTCATACGTCCCCGCCTGAAGAGTGCGACCATTGAGCGTCACCTTCCGCGGATTATCGAAATACACCTGGAAGGCATAGTCGCGGGTCGCAGCCTGTCCACGGAACGAGCCGGTCGTCCGGCCCACCGTCACCGTCGCCACCTTGTCGCGCCCCTGCCGCACTGTCCGCACGGACACTGAGGTACGCGCCACCTTACCCTGCCAGTAGTCCAGCGACTGGCCGTCATCCTGGTAAATGGTGGTGCTATTGCGGGCACCTACCACATTCGCATTCACCTGCAGGCCGACGAGGTTCTTGCGGGACTGCTTCCAGTTCTTACCGTCCCGCATCGACTGTTCCGCCAGGGTAGTGATGATGCCACCCTCCCGCACGAACACCGGCATCGTCATCCAATTCGTCGTGATCGAATGGGTGGCGGGGCCGCGGTACACCTTGCCGGTAAAGTAGTCGCGCCAGGTGCCAGCCGGGAAGTACACCTCAGTAGTGGCGGTACGGCCCGGCTTCGCAACCGGGGCAACCAGCATATCGTCACCCAACAGGTACTGGGTGTTGTGCACGTAGGCCTGTGGGTCCTCCGGGTAGTTGAGGTAGAGAGCCCGTGCCATCGGCACACCCGTCATATGTGCCTCCCACGCCAGGTTGTAGAGGTAGGGCACCAGCTCGTCACGCAACTTGAGGAAGTGCACGCCGGCCTTCTCGGCAGCCGGGCTGTACTCCCAGGGCAGCCGCTTTGCTTGCAGACCATGCGGCCGGTTAATGGGTTGGAACACACCCAACTGCGCCCACCGCACATACATGTCATTGGTGAGGACATTGCCCAGCTTGAAGCCGCCAATATCGTGGGACACATAGGGCAGGCCCATGGCCGCACCCTCGGCGGCGGTGAACTCCGCCTCGAAAGCCATCGTCCCCCACGTGGTGAGGGTATCGCCGGTGAAGTGGACGTTATTACGCCGCTCCCCCAGCTGGCCACGATGGCGGGAGAGCGAGAAACCACGCTTACCTTGTTTCCGCAGACGGTCCGCATACAGGTAGGTTTGCCACTGCTCGGCGTTGAGACCCGGCATAGTGACGCCGTTGACGCCAGTGGAGGGCAGCGGATTCACCCAGCCTTTCTCCACGGCCCAGCCTTCTTCACGGGTTTGGGCAGAGCCGTAGTCGAACCAGAAGAAGTCAGTGCCGGCCTTCTCAAAGTCCTCATGCAGCCAGAGGAACCACTTGGCGTGGTCCGGCCGGCTCATGTCGAAGCCGTAGGAGAGAGAGAAAGGATCCCAGTACTTGGGGCCGTTGGGGGCGAGGGTATTGTGGACAGCCTTCTGCACAATGGCGTACTTGGGGTCATTATCGTTAATACCGTCGTGGGTATTGAAGGCGAGGGTAAGGCCCATACTCTTCAGCCAACGGATTTCGCCCTGCGGGTCGGGCCACAGTTTCTTGTTCCAATTCCACCCGTTCCACCGGTTGGGGGCCTTGTAGTCGGTGTCCACCACCAGCACATCCAGCGGCACCTTGCGGGTGTGGAAGTTCCGCATCAGTGTGGTGTAGTCGTCACGGGTGAAGGCATGGTAGTTGGAGTACCAGTTGCCGAAGGCCCACGCGGGCAGCACCGGGCTGGGTCCAGTGATGGTGGCTAGGTCGCGCAGCCCCTGCTTGTAGTTGTGGCCGTAGCCAAAGAAGTAGCCGTCTTGGTAGAACGTGGGGTCCTTGAGAATCTGGGGGGCACGCGGGACCGGCCAGCTGTCAGGCTTCCACAGGGCGGTGCGGGTATCGTTGACCAGTTGCCAGCCGTCGCGGGACAGGATGCCGGGGTTGAGTTTTACTTTGCCGCCCACGTCGCGGAGGTCACGGCGCCAGCCGCCCAACTGATTGTGGGGGACCACCAGATTGTCCCCTTGGACGTCCCAGCGGGGGTGTGCGGAGGTCGTCTGCCCCGCCACTTTCAACGTCACGCTCACGTTCTGTGGGGTAAAGTGCCCTGACCCCTGCTTGTAGCGGAGAGTGAGCTTGCTGGTCTTGATGTAGCGGTAGCCGTCCTTTGTCCACGTCTCGTAGGGGGTTTTCAGTGGACGGTACTGCACATTGATGGTGGTGCGATTTTCGAACTTCCGATCCTGCGCATATTCCATTCGCACCAGCGTGGGGCTGATGACCTGGAAGCGGGCACCCCCGTCGATAACGGGGCGGAAGGTGGCCGCCTGGGCGGGGCTGCTATTCGCCATACCAAAGGCCAGGGCGGTGACGGTAGCCAGAGAGAGAATACGGAGCGCGGGAGCAATGGAGCGGGGAGTGCGGGGGTGCACTTCTGGGTAGGGTGACGGTGCCAATGCGACCATGGGTCGTCCTCTCAGCTCAATCGACTGGCAGGCTGTGGGCGCCTAGCGGCGAGGCGAGGTGGGTATAGCGAATAGTCGCGGTGGTGGCCGCTGTCGTGGCGGCGGCTCACCCTACGCTACGGGGTCGCTGCACACCTCGTAACGGGCTAGACGGAAACAGGAAGCTAGCCAGGCAGAGGCCGGGTTTGACCTCTACTCTGACCCTAACTGTCTGTGGCCGCTGGTTTGTCGGTTTCCGCCGGGGAATTTTTCACAGGAACCCACACGGAATCTGGAACTGGCTTCGGGAAGAATCCGGGCGTCTCCACAAACACCGGCTCTGTACTACCCGCCTTACGCTGCGCATCGTAGTCACGCAGGCAGCGCACCACATAGCGCATAAGGAGCGCCACCGCCACCATATTGATAATGGTCATGAGTGCCAGCGCCAAGTCCGCCAGAGACCACGCTAACGGTAGGGCTGCAATGGCCCCCAGCCCGGTGGCGGCAATCATGAGGACATGGAGGATGGTGCTGCCGTGCTTCTTCCACCCCAAGTAGTTGACATTAATCTCGGCGAACACTGAATACCCCAGCGTGCTGGAGTAGGCGAAGAAGAAAATGACGATGGACATGAACCAGACGGTCCAGCCGGTGCCATAGTCCAGATGGTGAGTGAGGGCAGCCTGCGCCAGAATGTCATCCTCCAGTTTCTGGCCAGGTACATACACGCTAGGGCCGGCCAGCAGAATCATGAAGCCCGTCATGGAACACACAATGATGGTGTCCACGAACGTGCCCAGTGCCTGGATGAGACCCTGCACCACCGGGTGCGGAACGTCGGCGGTGGCTGCCCCGTTGGGCATGGAGCCCTGACCGGCCTCATTGGAGAAAAGGCCGCGTTTCGCCCCGTTGAATATGGTGGCCCACAGCCCACCACCGATACCAGCAAGGCCAGGGCGCAAACCAAAGGCGCCGGCAAAGATATCGGAGAGGACGCGCGGTAGTTCGGTGATGTTCATGACGATGATGACGAGCGCCACCACCAGGTAGGCGATGGCCATAATGGGGACCAGTCTCTCCGTCACCTTCGCAACACGCCGCAACCCACCCAGCATGATGGGGATGCTGATGGCGACGAGGATGAGCGCCGTCACCCACTTCGGCACCCCCGCAGTGGACCTGAACTGCTGGGCGATGGTGTTGGACTGCACCATCGGGAAAATGAGGCCATAGGAGAACACCAGTAAGCCGGCAAAGATACACCCCCACACGCGGGAGCCCAAACCTCGCTCAATATAGTAGGCGGGGCCGCCGCGGGACAGCCCGTCTTCCCCCTTAATCTTGAAGATTTGTGCCAGCGTACTCTCCATGAAACTGGTGGCCATGCCCAGCAGTGCCACCATCCACATCCAGAAGAGGGCGCCGGGACCGCCAATGATGAGCGCCAGGGAGACACCAGCGATATTGCCGGTGCCCACACGGGAAGCCAGACCCACCGTGAACGCCTGAAAACTGGAGAGCGACGTGCCCTTCTGTTTGCGGGAGTCCAGCATAAGATGCCACATATGGCCGAAGAGGCGGAATTGGACAGCTTTGGTGGCGACGGTAAACGCCACACCGAGGCCGACGAGCACAAAAATGAGGATGTGCGAGGAAATAAATCCCTCAACTTGGGCGACGAGGTCTGTGAGCACGGAAAAGACACTACCATTGAGAGCCCGCTTGACCGCTAAACTATTGCCCATGAAGAATGCCACCGAGCTGCTGGGCAGCATCAACAATACCTACGGCTATGTGCTGATGGCGCTGCTGGCTATCGCCGGTCTCTACTTTTCTATCCGCACCGTGGTGGTGCAGATCCGTCACCTCCCCGACATGATGCGCGCGCTGGTGGAGCAGCCGGAGAAGTCAGCGGACGGGAAGAAAGGCATCAGTGCATTCCGCGCCTTCACCGTGTCCGCGGCGAGCCGCGTGGGCACCGGCAATATTGTGGGGGTGGCGGTCGCCATCGCGTTGGGTGGGCCCGGTGCAATCTTCTGGATGTGGCTACTGGCCATTATTGGTGGGGCGACGGCTTTTGTGGAATCGACGTTGGGCCAACTGTATAAGGTGAGAGATAAAGCGACAGGCGCCTTTCGGGGTGGCCCCGCCTACTATATTGAGCGCGGTTTGGGGAAGCGCTGGCTGGCACTGCTCTTCGTGGTAGCCATAACCTTCACTTACGGCTTCGTCTTTAATATGGTGCAGTCCAACTCGATTACCAAAACCACCTCGCAGGCCCTCGCGCCGCTAGTGGACAACTCGGCCAACATGAAGTGGGTTAACCTGGGGCTGGCGCTGGCGCTGGCGGCTCTAACTGCCGCCGTCATCTTTGGTGGCATCTGGCGCATTAGCGCGGTATCCCAAGTGCTGGTTCCTATTATGGCCCTGGTCTATATTGGGCTGGGCCTCTTCGTGTGCGTAGTGAACTACGACAAGATCCCCGGCGTTATCTCCCTCATCTTCCAGTGCGCATTCGGCGCGAAGCAGGTTGCCGGCGCCGGTATTGGTACCGCCATGCTGATCGGTATCCGTCGCGGGCTCTTTTCCAACGAAGCCGGTATGGGTTCCGTCCCCAATGCATCGGCGACGGCTGCTGTCTCCCACCCGGTGAAGCAGGGCTACGTCCAGACACTGGGCGTCTACTTCGACACGCTTGTTATTTGTTCGGTGACGGCGTTCATCATCCTTCTCAATAACCCCGAGTATGGGCTGAAAGACGGGGCTGTGGCCACTCAGCATTCCCTCGCCCACCAGTTGGGCGACTGGGCTATACCGGTGCTGGCAGTGGTGTTGTTCTTCCTGGCCTACAGCTCCATTATTGGCAACTACTACTACGGGGAGTGCAACATCCAGTTCATTACCGAGTCCAAGAAGGTGCTTATGGCGTTCCGTGTGCTGGTGGTGCTTTGCGTGTTTGCGGGTTCGCTGGCGGCCGTGGAGTTGGTGTGGGGGCTGGCGGACGTCTTTATGGGAATTATGGCGACCATCAACCTGGTGGCGATTATCCCGTTGGGCGGCTTGGCTATTGAGCTGTTGCGGGACTACAACCGGCAGAAAGATGCTGGGGTGGATCCGGTGTTCCACCGGGATTCTCTTCCTCAGGCCCGCAATGTGGAGTGCTGGGATTAGGCGCACAGTTTTGTGTGCTAAGGGCGCACTTTGCCCGCTCTGAGGTCCCTCTCTCCCCTTCCTGACGGCGCACCCGCCTCTCCCACCCTGAAACCGCAGAAGGCCGGCTAGTTCTTACCAGCCGGCCTTCTGTGGCATGAGTGGGGGGTGTGTTGTGTGTGATGTCGGGTGCGAGAACTTAGCAGCCCTTGAGTTCGGCGACGAGGTCATTAATGACGACATTCTCGTCACGGCCGGGGCCGACACCAATGTAGGAGACGCGGGTGCCGCAGAGCTCTTCCAGACGCTTCATGTAGTTCTGGGCGTTCTCGGGCAGCTCGTCGAAAGTGCGGGCGCCGGTGATGTCTTCGGTCCAGCCGGGCAGCATCTCGTAGATTGGCTTGGCGTGGTGGAAGTCACTCTGGCTTTCTGGCATGTGGTCGAAACGCTTGCCGTCAACCTCATAGGCAACACACACCGGGATCTCTTTGATACCGGTGAGGACATCCAGCTTGGTGACGAACATATCGGTGAAGCCGTTGATGCGGGTGGCGTACTCGGCAACCACACCGTCGAACCAGCCGCAGCGGCGCGGACGTTTGGTAACGACACCGTACTCGTGGCCAGTTTCCCGCAGATATTCCCCGGACTCGTCGAAGAGTTCGGTGGGGAACGGGCCGGCACCCACACGGGTGGTGTAGGCCTTGATGATGCCGACGGCATGGCTGATGCGGGTGGGGCCGATACCGGAACCGACGCAGGCGCCACCGGCAGAGGGGTTGGAGGAGGTGACGAAGGGGTAGGTGCCGTGGTCGACGTCCAGCATGGTGGCCTGGCCGCCTTCCATGAGGACAGACTTGCCTTCGTCGAGGGCTTGGTTGAGGAGCAGGCTGGTGTCGCAGACCATGGGGGCGATGCGGTCGCGGTACTGCAGGAAGTAGTCCACCATTTCGTCCACATCGAAGGCAGGACGATTGTAGAGCTTCACCAGCAGTTCGTTCTTGGAGCGCAGGGTGCCTTCCACCTTCTGGCGAAGGATGGACTCGTCGAAGAGGTCCTGGACGCGGATGCCGATGCGGTTGACTTTGTCGGC